>JBCFAO010000010.1:0-93399 GCA_038562165.1 Clostridiales bacterium
CTCATTATACGGAAGTTCTATGGCCATGCACCATGTGTTACGGTGACAATGCACCATTTCTCCGGTCAACCTGCACCATTCTTCCGGTCAACCTGCACCTTTTTACCCGGCATATTCACCATACACATCTACCCGGGGCGTTAAGATATCAATGGCCTTACTATCGTTAAATTCGATTACGCTATGAATCAGCTTTTTATCCTCCTCACCGATAGCCCCCTCCTGCTCGGCTTCTTCCACAAAAGTAAGAAGCTCTTCTTCCGTAATTTTTCGGTTATCGGCAGTTTTAAATAATTTAGAAAGCAGCTTCTTCCACAAAAAAAAGAAAGCATTTATGGGAGTAAGGAGAATAATCAACAGGCGAAGAACAGGGGCCGAAGCCATGGCAAATTTTTCAGGAGACTCTTTCGCCAAGCTTTTAGGAGATATTTCACCAAAAATAAGAATAACGACCGTTGTCACTATCGTTGAAATGGTTGCTCCTGCATTATGGAAATAATTTAAGAATAAAACGGTGGCTATTGATGCCGTACCAATATTTACGATATTGTTGCCGACGAGTATCGTTGATAGCAGCTCATCATAGTTTTCCGAGAGCCTGAGTACGAGAGCGGCTTTTTTCGAGCCGCTTTCCGCCATATTTTTAATCCTTATCTTATTTAAAGAAGAAAAGGCCGTTTCCGTGGCTGAGAAATAGGCAGAAAAAGCCACTAAAATAGTTATCAAAAAAACGTAAAACAAAGTGTTGTCACCCATATAAAGATTAAACCTCCCGTATTTTTACTTCCATGTCTATTAACCATTCAGCAAACTCCTGATTATACATAAAATAATTAAATGAAAAGGATAAAAAACATAAAACCCCCATTGGGCCCATTTGCCGCCGCCGCCTTTTTGACCGTTATATAGGTAAAGCAAGCCTATAGGCAAAAAACGGCCCAGGTTAATAATGCCGATAGCCAGGTTTTGTTTAATCATAGGCTGGCTGTTAAGTAAGCAAACAATAGGATAGGATAGCTCCGGTATCATACTGATCAGCGTAATAGCGCAATAGGCATAGGCTTGCTTTTTAAAATCCCCCCTAAAATGGTCAAAAGCCAAAATATAGAGAACCGCTAAATAGGACCAATCGCCGGGTAAGGAAAGCCAAAGCAGCACCAAAATAACTGTAGTTTTCAGCCATGGCTGCTCTATTTCCCTCTTGGCCCGCAGAGCCAAAAAGCCTATAAGCAAGGTGTAAATCACATTAAGGGTCAGCCAATTATTGCCGTTTGGCAAATTGCCCTTCATGAACCAGACGAAAGGGATATAGCTGACGGCGGCAAAAGCGGCTAAGCGCATCATATATTTGTTTTTATTGCCGGTATGGTGGTACCCCTCGGCAATAAAGAAAAACAGGATCGGCGCCGCGATCCTGCCGGTAAAACGCAGCAGGCCATAAAGAAAATAGGGCATAGGCAAAGCTACCGCCATATGATCAATAAGCATGGTGACCATAGCAATGGCTTTCAGACCATTGGCGGTAATGATTTTCAGGTTGTTTTGTCCCGCCCTCTCTTCTTCGATGATGCTCCCCTCCTCAGTCTTAAATAATGTATTTATTCAGCAAGGGGATCTTGGCGATCAATTCTACCAAGACATAACTGACAATAAAGGTCACCAGGGAAACGAAAGGCACGGATATTGCCGCATTAAATGTCAGGCCGCTTAAGCCCAGGGCTAGCAGTACCCTTAAAACCATAGCATGAATAAGATATAAGCCGAACATATTTTTCGACATCCTGCCGATGATTGCGATAAGCTTATCACTAAGCTGTATTTTTGCCACTTCATATTTAAAAAAAACAAAGCAGGCAGCGGTGCTGAGGAAGCTGCTCAACGAAAAGGAAAAAGTAAAGAACGACGTAGCATTGCCGGTTTGCAGCGATAAATAGCTGCTGGCAGCGGCAGTGAAAATATATCCTGCCGCCGCTGACAAATATAGCAGATTTCTATGACTGCGGCTCATGTCGTATTGCTTTAAATAATAGCCTAAGACTAAATAACCCAGCCAGCCTGCCGCCGCCCCGACATTGATGACATTGGCAAGGTTGGACAATGTCTCTTTATACGGAAATTGAAAAGCAAAAACACTGGGTTTAAGAATACCAAAAAGCAAAAACAGAATTAAAAAATAGCGGCAAATATTCTTACAGTCTTTATGCCCGGTAATCGGTTTCAGTATAGGGACCATCATATAAACGCCGATGATCATCGGAACAAACCACAAATGGTAATGGCTGTTGATGAGAGCTTTTACTAAATGCACAACAATAGCGCGCAGGCTATTGCCTGGGAGGCTGCCGCCGAAATAGGCATACACTAAAGCATAGATGGAGGACCAGACTATATATGCCGTTAATAGCCGCAAAATATTTTTTGTGTATAGCTTCTTGATACTGACGGCTTTATCCAAAAACAAAGCTCCGCTTATCAGGACGAAAAGCTGCACATTAAACCGGACAAAGCTGTTATAGATATTAAAAACCTGCCACTGATAACTGCTAACCGGCACCTCCAGCCAATGCTCGGCGGAAGCATGCAGGACAATTACCGTAAATGTGGCAAATATCCGCATCATATCCAGGTAGGTCAGGCGCTCCCCCTTGCCGGCGGAAACGCTGCTTATGTTATTTTCCATCATCTCCACCGCCTCCATTCCATTACATCATATAACATTCCATTAAAATACATTTGCCCATAGTATATCACCAGGGCTTAAGATAAAACCGCCGCCGGTTCCGTAAGGGTCTACGGATAAGCCTGACGGCGGTTTTATTTTTCTGGCTGCACTGTATTAGTATACCACCGGACTTATTCTTTATCTTCCTTCGTTTTCTGGTATGCGGCGATAATGCCCTGAGCCACCATGCCGGGAACGTCCTCATAATGATCGAACTTCATGGAGAAATAGCCCCGGCCCTGGGTGATGGATTTCAAATCGATGGCGTAGCGGTACATTTCGCTGAGGGGAGCCATGGCCTTGACCACCTGCCATTTGCCATGGGGCTCCATGCCCAGAATGCGGCCCCGTTTGCCGTTTAAGTCACTGATGATATCGCCCATGTATTGATCCGGCACATGAACCTCTACGTACTGGATAGGCTCCATCAGTACGGGTTTGCATTTCTCGACGCCCTTCTTAAAGCACTGGGAAGCCGCAATCTTGAAGGACATTTCCGAAGAGTCCACATCATGGTAAGAGCCGTCAAAAAGCTCTACTTTAATCTGAGTCATGGGGTAACCGGCCAAAACGCCTTCAGTCATGACTTCCCGGACGCCCTTTTCTACGGCAGGATGATAGTTTTTCGGCACAGAACCGCCAAAAATCGTTTCCGTAAACTCGAAGTCTCCTTCGGCCAAAGGATAAAAGCGCAGCTTAACATGACCGTATTGGCCGTGGCCGCCGGATTGCTTTTTATGCTTGTATTCATTTTCACCGGTGCCCCGGATAGTTTCCCGGTAAGGTACTCTGGGAGTCTTGGTGGTGACCTCCACACCGTACTTTGTCTTTAAGCGGTCAATAACGATGTCCAGATGGGTCTCGCCCATACCGGTGAGTACGCTTTCTTTCGTTTCGGGATTTTTGATGAATTTCAGGGTAGGATCTTCGTCTACCATCTTGTTGATGGCGCCGGCCATCTTATCCTCGTCATTTCTGGATTTGGCGCTGACGGCTACGGAGAAGGTGGGTTCCGGGAACTCCACGCCGGGCTGGATTTCTGTTTTGCCCTTTTCGCCCAAGGTATCGCCGATGGATACATCCAGGAACTTGGCTATGGCCACGATATCGCCGGCCTGAGCTTCCGTCACGTTGTCCTGGGCTTTGCCCCGGGGTACCAGCAAGGCGCCGTAGCGCTCGTCTTTTTCTTTCGTCATATTGTGGATGGTGGAGTCAGCTTTCAAAGTGCCTTTAATCACCCGCAGATAGCTGAGTTTGCCTACAAAGGGGTCGGCTAAGGTTTTGAAAACGATGGCCGTCAAAGGCCCTTTGGTGATTTCCTCACCATAGACGTCGATAGGGGAAGGCATCAGACAGGTAATAGCGTCCATCAACTGCTGCACACCGATATTCTTGGTGGCGGAGCCGCAGTATACGGGGATTACCTTAGCGTTTTTGACGCCGGCTTGCAGACCGATAATAATTTCCTCGTCACTCAGCAGCTCGCCGTCCAGATATTTCATCATCAGCTCGTCGTCGCCCTCGGCAGCGGCCTCCATCATGGCGTCCCGATACTTTTCGATATCGGCGCTAAGGTCGTCAGGCACAGGGATCTCCACAGCCTTATTGTTTTCGTATTTGTAAGCCTTGTTTTGCAAAATATGCACTACACCGCTTAATTTATCTTCGGCGCCGATAGGCAGGGTCAGCGGCACAACTCTATTGCCGAAACGCTCCCGCAGGCTTTCCACCACTTTGTAGAAATTAGCGTTTTCACGGTCAAGCTTATTTAAGAAAACAAAACGGGGCAGGCTGACCTCGTCGGCAGCTTCCCAATGGACTTCAGTCATGACTTCGATGCCGCCTACGGCGTCCACTACCATGACCATGCTGTCGCAGGCCCGCATGGCGCTTTTTACTTCACCGATAAAGTCGGCATAGCCGGGGGAATCCAAAACATTTATCTTGCAGTCCTTCCATTCCACCGGGGCAAGGGTAGTACTTACAGTAACCTTGCGTTTGATTTCCTCCGGCAAATAGTCGGTGACCGTGGTACCGTCATCCGTCTTGCCCAAACGGTTGGTATGGCCTGCATCAAATAGCATAGCCTCTACCAAAGAGGTCTTTCCGGCTCCACCGTGGGATAAAATAGCAACGTTCCGCAGTTGTTTACTCGTGTAGACTCTCAAAACCAAACCCTCCTCAATTGAAATGAAATAGCAGTCAGCAAAATCTGTGATAATACAGATAAAAGCTCATAAGATTGTAAATTAACCACGAAAGCAGAAAATCCTTCTTGTACCAGTCAAAAAGACTAGATTTTTTTATTTTTACGGGGTCATGGACGCTAAATTTCCTTCATATTGTTTATTAACGGCTATTGGCGAAGGAAATGAGGGCGGAATTATGACGGAGCAAAATTTTATCAGCGGCGCTTTTACTTTAATGAGCGCAGGCGTTATTGTAAAAGCTTTAGGATTTTTTTATCAGATCGTCATCGTGCGGATCGTCGGTACGGAGGGTATCGGCATATTCAACATGGTCTATCCTCTCTATACCATGGCCATGGTATTGACCTGCGCCGGCATTCCCGCCGCTATCGTACGCCTGGCGCCGGAATACCGTGAACTGGACACAGCCGGCGACAGCCGCGGCCTGCTGCGGATGGCCGAAACCCTGCTGACCCTCTCCACCTCTGTGGTAACAGGGCTTCTGATCCTGATCAGCCCCGCTCTTATGCGTTACCTTTACCAGGACCCCCGGGTAATTCCCCCTTTTCTGCTGCTATTGCCCAGTCTTTTGTTGATCGCAGTTTCTTCTGCCATCCGGGCTTATTTTCAAGGCAACAGAGATATGAGGCCCACGGCGGGCGCCCAGCTTATTGAACAAATTACCCGGGTGGTCACCGGCCTGGGCCTGGCTTGGCTGGCAGCCCCCTATGGCCTGCATTGGATGCTGATCGCAATGGCCGCCGGGGTATTGTGCAGCGAGTTTGCCGGCTTCCTTTATCTCTGGTGGCGTTTTAGCCGCCAAACCCGGGAACGCAGCCTGCTAAGACGGCCTTCAAAAGAAGTTTCCAAAGCCATTTACCGCTTCGGCCTGCCCTTGACCGTAACCCGGCTGCTGCTTTCCGCTTCCGGCGCCGCCGAAGCCATGGTACTGCCGGCCCGGTTGCTGTCCCTGGGCCTTAACGCCTCCCAGTCCGCCGCCTTCTACGGCCAGATCACCGGCGTAGTCTTTCCGCTGCTGAATATTCCCGCTATCCTTACCTCCTCTGTCTCCACCGCCATTATCCCTACCATTGCCGAAGCCCAAGCCCGCCGGGACTATCACCTGATGACCCGCCGGATCATTCAGGCCTTGGGCCTGACTTTGCTGATTGGTATCCCTATTTCCGTTTTTCTATTCTATTTCGGCCCTAAGCTGGCTTCCGTGCTCTTTCATGTGGAAGAAGCCGGGCCTCTGATTCAATGGCTGGCCCCTGCCGGGCTGTTTCTCTGGCTTTCTCAGCTATCCTCCGGCATTCTTCAAGGGATGGGCCTGGTGGTCCAGGGCAGTATCAATACCCTGGTCAGTTGCAGCCTGCGGCTGGCTTGCCTCTGGTACTTTACGGTGAGCTTTGCCGATTATTCTGCCGGCGTTTGCGCAGCTTATGTTTTATCCTTCGTCACCAATGCCCTGCTGAATCTCATTTTAATCCGCCGCCATAGCGCCGGCTGGATTAAAGCCGGCCTGGACAGCTGCCGCACAGGCATCTACAAAGTGCAGGGGTGATCAGGGATAATTAGGCTTAACCATTAAGACAATAAAAATGAAGAACGTTGCTTTACCTATTGGTAACGCTCCGTTCTCCATCATAACTCACTCAAAATATTTTTCGATTTCTTTCAATAAAGCATAGTCCGTCCGGTCCACGGATATAGGCGTCAAAGCCACATAGCCGTGACGGATAGCCGCCGTATCTAAGGTTAAATCCATCTCCCGGCAGGGAATTCTTTCCCCCAGAAGGCAGAATTTCCGGTAATCCTCCGCTTCCTCCAGAAGGTCATAAGAATCGCTGTAATGCTGGATTCCCAAACGGGCCGCTTTGTAGCCTTTTATCTGATCAAGAGGCAGGTTGGGCACATTCACGTTGAGAATGGACATTGGAGGGATAGGAAGCACTCCTGCCTCCCAGCGCCGGTACAGCGTGGCGGCTATTTGAGCCGCCGGCTCAAAGTCCCAAGGCTTTTCGCCTACGGCCAGAGAAACAGCCATAGCGGGAATGCCGTTGAAGGCCCCTTCCATAGCGGCAGCCACCGTCGCGGAATAAAGGGTATCGGTACCTAAATTAGCCCCCTCGTTGATGCCGGAAATCACCAGATCCACTGTCTCAGGCACCAAGGTTAACAAAGCCATTTTTACACAATCCGCCGGCTTGCCCTCTACGCTCCAGGCCTTTTTTGCTCCGGCCATCTCTTCCTCTCTCACCCGGAGGCTATCCCGAACGGTAATGCCGTGGCCGGTACCGCTTTGCTGGACTTTGGGCACGCAAGCCCAAACATTGGCCCAAGGAGCCAAAAATTTTGCCAGGGTACGCACCCCCGCCGAATCGATACCGTCATCATTGGATAATAAAATATTCATGTCTGCGACGACTCCTTCTTAATTAATGCTAAAGCCTCCGCCCTGCTGGCGGCGTCCTTGCGGAATATACCTCTGGTGGCGGAGGTGGTGGTCTTGGCTCCGGGCTTGTTGACGCCCCGGATGGTCATGCACATATGCTCTGCCTCAATAACTACCATAACGCCATAAGGATTGAGCATTTCCATAATGGCATCGGCTACCTGGCCTGTCAGGCGCTCCTGAATCTGAGGCCGCCGGCTGTAACCCTCCACAACTCTGGCCAGCTTGGATATACCGGTAACCTTGCCTTTATGAGGGATATATGCCACATGAGCTTTGCCGAAAAAGGGCAGCAAATGATGCTCACAAAAAGAATACATTGGTATATTGCTGACGAGAACCAATTCCTCGTGGTCTTCCTCAAATATCCTGGCCAAATGCTCTTTGGGATCGCTGCCAATACCGGCGAACACCTCCTGCACCATTCTGGCCACCCGGTCGGGAGTTTCCGCCAAACCAGGCCGCTTCGGATCTTCACCGATAGCTGTTAAAAACATCGTAACAGCTTCTTTAATTTTTTGTTCGTCCATGTTTTTCTCCTTTTGCCCAAGACATTGATGCTTTGTTTTAGTATTCTTCGTCTAATTTACCTTCATCCAGCATAAATTGCAACAGGATATTAAAAAGGGGTTGATTTTATGCAGATCCGTCCTTTGATAAAAGGTCTCGTCGTGACCTTTCTCAGCATACTCTTGCTTACGTTCTTAGGCAGCATTTTTTATCTGCTGGCGCCGGTAGCCACGGCCAGCCTGGCCAGATTCAGCTATTGGCTGCTTTTCGTCTCCTTCCTTTTGGGCTCCGTAACAGCCTCCCGGATCGCTGAAAGCCGTGGTCTTTTTCATGGCTTGGCCATCTGCTTCATTGTGCTGGGCATCTTGACCCTGCTGGGCCTGCTGCTGCGGTTGCCGGGGGTTATCGGCAGCCATTTGCTTATTAAATCCGGCATCGCTCTTTTGGCCGGAATTCTGGGCAGTATTATCGGTACCGTCTTGGCCCCCAACAGAATTTAAAAATCTTGCTTAAAAGCTGAAAAGCGCAAACGTCTAACCGGGATTAGGCTCCCAGAGCTGCCCGGTTATTTGTCGTTTTAAGAATTTTAGAAACCTAAAAAAATATAGTTTACAATGGAAGTTAGTCATGGTAAACTACTTATGTAAGGTGTTAGCAATGGCTAATATTGTAATAAAGAAAAACCTGTATCCCAATAGCTTATTTAAGCGAGGAGGAAGCCATGATGCCTTTAACGATGGCAAAAACCGGTGAAAGCGTAACAATTCGTAAAATTACCGGCAAAGATGAAATACGCCGCCATTTGGCGGAGCTGGGTTTTGTGGTGGACAGTACGGTGACGGTGGTTAATGAAATGGGCGGCAGCCTTATTATGCAAGTGAAAGATAGCCGGATTGCCCTGGACAAAACTATGGCCAATAGAATCATGATATCTTGAGGAGGATGGAAAATGAAAACACTGAAAGACGCAAAGGTAGGCGACAATGTCACTGTGGCAAAGCTCCACGGCGATGGGCCGGTAAAGCGGCGGATCATGGACATGGGCATCACAAAAGGAGTAGAAATCCATATTCGTAAGGTTGCTCCTTTAGGCGACCCTATGGAGCTGAATCTGCGGGGCTATGAGCTCAGTATTCGCAAAGCCGACGCTGCAATGATCGAGATTCAATAAAAGCGGTAAACCCGCTATTTTTTAAGACTTGAAGTTAGCTCATACTAACCCAGAAAGGAGTAAATCAATGAACTGGAAAATTGCACTTGCCGGTAATCCAAACAGCGGCAAAACCACCCTGTTTAATAATTTAACCGGCAGCAACCAATACGTGGGCAACTGGCCCGGCGTAACCGTGGAAAAAAAGGAGGGCAAACTCAAAGGGCATAAAGAAGTCTTGATTCAGGACTTGCCCGGCATCTACTCCCTCTCCCCTTATACATTGGAAGAAACGGTAGCCCGGTCTTACCTGGTAAAAGAAAAGCCTGACGCAATTATAAATATTATAGACGGTACCAATATTGAGCGAAATCTTTATCTGACCACTCAGCTCATTGAGCTGGGTATCCCCGTAGTCGTAGCTGTCAATATGATCGATCTGGTCCGCAAAAACGGCGACCGTATCGATTTAGGCAAGTTGGCTGCCGCCCTGGGCTGCGAAGTCATGGAAATGAGCGCCCTTAAAGGCGAAGGCAGCCTGGCAGTGGCGGAAAAGGCCCTGGCTTTGGCTCAGGAAAGCAAGGAGAGAAACCTGCCTCATGTATTTACCGGCAGCGTAGAACATACGCTGGCTCACATTGAGGAAGTGATCAAAGATCTGGTGGAGCCGCGAAATCTGCGCTGGTATGCCATTAAGCTCTTTGAACGGGACGATATGATCCAGCAGGAGTTGAAACTGAGCCCCGACCGGCTTAGCTCTGTGGAAACCCATATCCGGGAATGCGAGCAGGAAATGGATGACGATGCCGAAAGCATCATTACCAACCAGCGTTACGCTTATATCAACAAAGTTATGGACAGCGCCGTCCGCAAAAAAGCGGCCAAGCACAGTCTGTCCACCTCCGATAAAATTGACCGTATCGTTACTAACCGTATTTTCGCTCTGCCGATTTTTGCCGCCATCATGTGGGCGGTGTACACCATCGCCATCGGTACTGTAGGCGATTTCCTCACCGGCTGGACTAATGACGTTCTATTTGGTGAAATGATCGTCGGCAATCTCGGCGAATGGATGGAATCCATGGGCATGGCCGCCTGGCTAACCGGCTTGGTGGTAGACGGTATTGTAAGCGGCGTCGGCGCCGTCATCGGTTTTGTCCCCCAAATGCTGGTACTCTTCCTGCTCCTTTCCATTCTGGAGGATGTGGGCTATATGGCCCGGGTAGCCTTCATTATGGACCGGATCTTCCGCAAGGTGGGCCTTTCCGGCAAAAGCTTTATCCCTATGCTGGTTGCCTCCGGCTGCGGCGTTCCCGGCATCATGGCTTCCCGTACCATCGAAAACGACAGAGACCGCAAAATGACTATTATCACAACCGGCTTTATTCCTTGCGGCGCTAAAATGCCCATCATTGCCTTGTTTGCCGGCGCTCTTTTCGGCGGCAGCGGTTCGGTAGCGGTTTCCGCCTACTTCATCGGCGTGGGTGCCGTCATCATTTCCGGTATTATCTTAAAAAAGACGAAGCTTTTTGCCGGCGATCCCGCCCCCTTCGTCATGGAGCTGCCTGCCTACCACGTACCTGCCGCCTCCAATGTGCTGCGGGCTACCTGGGAACGGGGCTGGAGCTTTATTAAACGGGCCGGCACCGTAATTCTCATATCTTCCGTAGTCCTCTGGTTCCTTCAGGCTTTTGGTTTCTCCGACGGCGGCTTCGGCATGGTGGAAGACAACGACGGCAGCCTGCTGGCAGCCATCGGCGGCGTAGTCGCTCCCATCTTCAGCCCCTTGGGCTTTGGCCATTGGCAAGGTGCTGTGGCCACTTTCACCGGCTTAATTGCCAAGGAAAACGTTGTGGGCACCTTTGGCGTTCTCTACGGCTTTGCCGAAGTAGCCGAAGACGGCGAGGAAATCTGGAGCCTGCTGGCAAGGGATTTCACTCAGCTCAGCGCTTACAGCTTCATGATTTTCAACCTGCTCTGCGCTCCCTGCTTTGCCGCTATGGGCGCCATCCGCCGGGAAATGAACAACGCCAAATGGACCTGGTTTGCCATCGGATATATGTGCGGCTTTGCTTATCTTATTTCGCTGATCGTCTACCAGTTGGGCCTGCTCCTTACCGGCGCCGGCTTCGGCTTCGGTACGGTTCTGGGTGTTGCCGCTTTAGCTGTTTTAGTTTACTTCCTCTTCCGTAAAAACAAATATCAGGAACAGGAGCATCCGGTGAAGCCTGTGGCTTCCGCCGTCGCAAAATACTAGGAGGTGTTACTATGTTAACGTCCCTCTCCCAACACTTACCTACCATTATTGGTGCAACTGTCGTATTTTCCGTGGTTCTTCTGATCGTTGCCAAACAGGTCAGAGACCGCAAAAACCATAAGAGCGGTTGCGGCTGCGGTTGCAGCCACTGCGCGAATTCTGATTCCTGCCATCCTCATTAACCATCTATATATCTAAAAAGCAATGCAGTCACCCCCTTATGGGCGGTGGCTGCATTGCTTTTTGCCGGTTTGAACTATTCATTTGAAAACCCGGGCGCCTCCCGGGTTTATTTCTATTTTACGGCTGACCTAAAAAACCAGCCGCCTCACCCTTAAAACTTCGGTACCTTTAAATTACAGACCATCAGATAGCCCAGAATGATCACCAGCACCGGATAGACCCGGTAATCAATCCATTTGCTTAACAGCAGGGATAAAGTCAGAATGGGCCCGCAAAAAGTGATCGGTACGCCCACGAAGTACGTCTTAACATTAATGACATTGAAGCGGGCCAGCCTGAAAGCGCCGCACAAAGCAAAAACTACCGCCACTAACAGTCCCCGGTGGCCCCAGTGGTAAAGTTTCATGGCATAAGCCAAAAGGGCCGGGGCTATGCCAAAGGATACCAAGTCGGAAAGGGAATCCAGCTCCTTGCCGAATTCGGAGACCACCTGAAAGCGCCGGGCCAGCCGGCCGTCCATGCTGTCCATGATCATCGCGCCAAAGATAGCGTAAGCCGCCTCATGATACATCCCTTCCATGGTCAAAAACAAAGAAATAAAACCCAATGCCAGGTTGATCATGGTAACAGCATTAGGAATGAAAATCATTTTATTGGGCCTGGCTTTTTTTTCATGCTGTTCCATCAGGGTAACCTCCCCAATTTGGTAAGGCCGGCTTTAACCTTGTCGCCGGGCTTAACATAAAGTTCAGTGCCCGGCGGCAAATATAGCTCTACACAGGAGCCGAACTTCATCAAGCCGAAACGCTCCCCCTGCCGTAAATGTTCACCCACCCGGCTCCAACAGACCACCCGCCGGGCCACAAAGCCTACAATCTGCACCAGCAGTACTTTTTGTTTCTCTGCGCCAACGGTCAGACCAAGATAATTGCGTTCGTTGATTTCTGAAGCGTGACTTTTAAACGCCGGAATGAATTGGCCTTTTCTATATCTTACATGCTCAACTTTGCCTTCGATGGGGCTGCGGTTGATATGGACATTATATATGTTAAGAAAAATACTGATCTTGAGGGCCGGACCTCCCAGGAACTCCTTTTCCTCAGGGATCTCCCCTGCAAACATTACCTTGCCGTCTGCCGGAGATAAAAGCTCTTTTTCGCCGGCTTCCCCCTGCCGCTTGGGATTGCGGAAAAAGAATAAAACGAAAAGGGCCAGGGCTGCCGGCAAAAGCCAAAGGTAATAGCCGATAAAGTAATAAAATATGATGGCCAAAACAGCCAGCGGAATAACAAAGGGAAAAGCCTCCGCCGCAATGGGCCATTTTTTGCGGTCCAAATTTATATCCTCCTTATTCTGTACTATATAGCTGGTTTGTATAAGGTAAATACCTTTATTTAGTTTAACACATAATAAGGTTTGTGTCTTATTTTTTTCCAGTTTGAAGAAATCTATTTTTCCATTCTTTGATTTTTTCCGCCAGCAGCTTTGGGGAGCCGCCAAAACAACGGCTGTCGGGCAGGGACCGTAAAAAAATCTGTCCGTAGCGTTTGTTGATCACCCGGTTGTCCAGAATTACCACTACGCCCCAATCCTCGGCTGTACGAATCAGCCGGCCGTAGCCTTGCTTGAAGCGCAAAACAGCCTGAGGCAAGCTGTAATGATAAAAGGGGTCCTTCCCTTCTTTTTCGAGGTTTTCCGTCCTGGCCTCAATCAGCGGCTGTCCCGGCGGGGTAAAGGGCAAGCGGACAATCAGCAGAGAGGTCAAAAATAAACCGGGGAGATCCACCCCTTCCCAAAAGGTATTGGCTCCAAAAACCACGGCTTTTTCATTGGTGCGCAGCTCCTCCAGCAACGTACTGCGGCTGCCGTTTAACCCGTCGGCAAAGAGCTCCAATCCCATTAAAAGCAAGGGCTGCTGTAAAGCCTCGTACATAGCCCGCAACTGCTTGTGAGAAGTAAAAAGCACCATAGAACGGCCGCCGCAGGCTGAAAGCAAAACTTCCAGAGAGCGGGCTAAAGCCAGATTATAAGCGGAATCTGCCGTTTTGGAGGGATCCGGCAGGTCCTTATCCGACAAAAGCAGAACCTGCTGAGCATAATTAAAAGGTGAGGACAGCAGCTTTGTGTCCAAGAGCTCCGGGTCAATACCCAGTTGCTGGCGGCAATATTCGAAGCCGCCGTTGACGCTGAGGGTGGCGGAAGTCAGGATAACCGATTCTTTTTCATTAAAGAGATATTGCTGAAAGCAGGAGGCTGTATTAAGCGGCGTCAGGCAAAGGGAAATATCGTTTTGCCGCAGCTCCCGCTGTATCCAGTAAACCGACGCTTCCGCTTCTATATTGTTAACCGTTAATTCTTGATTTATGACTTTCCGGTTAATTGCCGGCTCTTTTCTGATGATTCTTTGCTCTACGCCGGCCAGAAAACGCTCCAGCAGCTCCGTTTCACCACAAACGCCCTCAAAAAGCATCAATTGTTGCTTTAACCAGGTTTCCTCAAACTTTTTGCCCTCATCCCCTTCGAGAAGACGGCCCAGATTGATAATCGTCTCTTTCAGCTCACCGGCCATGATCAGCAAATTATCCAGGTCCGTCAGCAGGCCTTGAAGATTGGAGCCCCTGGGATTGCCGGGCTTGATGCGGAAAACCTCAGGCAAGGTGCTGTTTTGCAGGATTCCTTGCAGGCTGTTGATCCGGCGCATAACGGCTTTTATTTGCTTTTCCATCTGTTCCAAGTAAGGCTCTATGGCCTCCAAGGCCGCAAAGCCTTGCTGGCGGTACTCTTTAAGGTACTGCAAAAAACCGGGCCGGCCAAAAACGTCCCGCCGCTTGTGGAGCTGCTGTAGTTTTTTTTCGTATTCCAAAAGGGAAAAAACATCGGTAAACTGTTTTGTCCCCTCTTCCTCCAGATGATGAGCTTCGTCAATGATCAAAAAGGCAGCTTTCGGTATTACCCCTTCCCCCAGCCTGGCCCCGGCCAGCAACAGGGCGTGGTTAACGATGACCAACTGAGCAGCGGCCCCCTCTTGCTTTGCCCGTTGGTAAAAACACTGCCGGTAGTGAGGGCATTGATTACCCTGGCAGGTTTCCCGTGAGGAGGCCATTTGAGCAAACCATTCCCGTTCCGGTCCTAAAAGATGAATATCATCCTGATCTCCCCTGGCACCTTCCGCCAGCCATAAGGTCAGCCGGGCCAGTAAAACCCGCTCGCCCCAAATCAGGTCTTTGCCTTGATTAAGAACTTGCCGGAACCGGTTTAAGCATAGATAATTGCCTCTGCCTTTCAGCAGCGCACTGCGAAAAGGAAAGGGCAGTACCTCTTTTAAAAGAGTTACATCCTTGGCGAACAACTGTTCTTGCAAGGCTATGGTATGAGTGGCCACCACCACCCGCTGGCCGGTAGCTTTAGCCCAACACAAGGCCGGAATCAGATAAGCCAAGGACTTGCCGATACCCGTAGGAGCCTCCGCCATCAAATGCCGGGAGCTGGCAAAAGCCCGGGCCACAGCCTCCAGCATTTCCACCTGGCCGGGCCGGTACTGGAAATTCTCTTTTTGACCAGCCAGGGCCCCGCCGGGGGATAAAATCTTAGCCATGTGGCCTTGAGCCCAAAATTCCCGGGCTAAAGCCTGCTCCTCCCTTTCCCGTTTGGCTATGGCGGCGCTATCTTCATTGGCAGATTCTAAGCTGAATACCGATCTCTGCTCCTCCGCCTCCTGCTCCCAGTGGCCTTCGCTGTCCAAGCCGGCAACGGCCGTGGTTTTTTCAAGATTCAGACCTTGGTTTTGCCGGCTCTTTAAAGCCTCGGCAAGCCAGGCCGGCTGCCGGCCCATCAAAAGCTCCGTAAAAAAGCTAACCATACCCCGTTCCTGGCCGCCAAAAGCCATTAGAACCTGCTCCAGCACTGAAGCAGGCAGGCTGGCGGCTTTGGCTGCCAGAAGAAGAAATAGCTGCTCCAAAGCCAGAGCATCTTCCAGAGCCCGGTGGCCAGGCAAAATCGGCAGTTGAAAAGTTCTGGTCAAGCTTCTCAGGCTGTAAGAACGCAGGCCGGGATAAAGAACCTTAGCCATTTCAATAGTATCAATAACATAAAGCTGCTCCGGCTTGATGCCTAGCTGCTGCTCCAGAAAACTTACATCAAAGGCGGCGCTATGGGCTACGATAGTGGCGTCAGCCAATAATTCTGCCGCTTCGTCTTTGATCATGGCTAAAGCGGGAGCATCGGCCAGCATCTCATCGCTAATCCCCGTTAACCGGCTGATGAAAGGGTCAAGGGCCCGGGCAGGATTAACAAGCTGCTGCCAGGCTATCCTTTCCCCCTCTTCACTGTAGCGTATTAAGCCGATCTCCATAATTTTATCCCGGTCGGGTTTAAGGCCGGTGGTTTCCAGATCTAAAAAAACCCAAGCAGTGGAGTGTTTCGCCATTTTTATTCAACTACCCAGCTTTCCTGATACTCTTTTTGCTCTTTTGTCAAACGGTCAATACTAAAACCGGCGGCCGCCAGCTTATATTCGGCAATTTGGCTATCGATAGCTGCCGGCACCGGCAGCACGGCCTTGGGCAGCCGGCCCTGATTTTCTTTTAAATATAGCAGGGATAAGGCCTGAGTGGCAAAGGAGGTATCCATAACCTCCGCCGGATGGCCAAGGCCGCAAGTTAGATTCACCAGCCGGCCCTCGCCCAACAAATAGAGGCGTTTGCCCTCCTGATCCTCGTATTGGTCAATATTGGGCTTTATACGCCGGGGTCCCTGGCCTAAGGCAGCCAGATCCGGCTTGCTGATTTCTACATCAAAATGGCCGGCGTTAGCCAGTATGGCCCCGTCTTTCATCTTAGCCATATGCCTGCCCACGATAACGTCGCTGATCCCGGTAACGGTAATGAAATAATCGCCCAAAGGGGCAGCCTGATCCATGGTCATAATCTGGAAACCATCCATCCAAGCCTCAATGGCCTTCACCGGGTCAATTTCCGTCACTACTACCTTGGCGCCTAAGCCTTTGGCCCGCAGGGCCACGCCTTTGCCGCACCAGCCATAACCGGCCACCACCACGGTTTTGCCGGCCACTACCAGATTGGTGGTGCTCATAATGGCATCCCAGACCGATTGACCGGTGCCGTAGCGGTTGTCAAAAAGATATTTCATTCTGGCGTCGTTTACGGCAACCATCGGTACATTGAGGGCTCCGTCCTTAGCCATGGCCCGTAACCGCTGAATCCCGGTGGTAGTCTCTTCACAGCCTCCCAAAATACCCTCCAGGTGCCGGCTGTATTGGCTGTGCAGCAGTGTGGTGATATCGCCGCCGTCATCGATAAATAAATCCGGTATACCGGCTTCCAGAGCCAAGCGGTGACATTGGGCATATTCCTCAGCGCTGGCCCCATGTCTGGCAAAAACTTTTAAACCGGCCTCCACCATGGCGGCACAAACATCGTCTTGCGTAGAAAGGGGGTTGGAAGCCGTCATCGTCACTGCGGCGCCTCCGGCCCCCATGGCCAGACCCAAACAAGCGGTTTTAGCTTCCAGGTGCAGGCAGATTAAAACCTTCATGCCGGCAAAAGGCTGCCTCCTTTCAAAATCCTCGGCGATCATCCTCATTACCGGCATGCTTTGCCATACCCAATCAATTTTTTCTTTGCCTGAGGCAGCTAAGTTTATATCCTTGATCCAAGATGAATTATTCGTTGCCGTCATAACATTCTCCCCCTTTACATTCCTGTCCGATCATGTTATAATTCCCTTTGTTCCCATCCACCCTGCGCCAGTAGCTCAGTGGATAGAGCACCGGCCTCCGGAGCCGGGTGCGGAGGTTCGATTCCTCTCTGGCGTACCATTTTAGTTTATGACCCCTGGTTGGCTTTTAGCCGGCCAGGGTTTTTTCTTTTTAGGCGGTATTGCGGTTATACAAAATTTGAGTTTTTTGAGGCTCTTATCTGCTAAAATAGTGGTTGAATCTGTACATTTTGGCAGCCTCCTGCCCCATCGGCCTGCCTCTCTCAGACAAGACCGGGAAAGCCCTGCTGCCGCAAACCCTCAAATAAGACCAGAGCCACCGTATTGCTGAGGTTCAGGGAGCGGGCCTTCGGGTCAGGCCGCATGGGCACCCGCACTACGGAAGAGCTGTACTCTTTAATAAATTCCTTCGGCAAACCTTTCGTCTCCTGACCGAAGACAAAAAAAGAGTCTTCAGGGTAGGACGCTTCATCATAACGCCGACTACCGGCTGTTTCCACCAGCCAGAGTTTTTCTTTCCCATGAAGACGCAAAAAATCCGGCAGGGATTCGTGAACCCGTATGTCCAACAAATCCCAATAATCCAGACCCGCCCGCTTTAAATATTTGTCTTCCAAAGAAAACCCCAGGGGCTTAATCAAATGCAAAACTGTATTGGTGACAGCACAAGTCCGGCTGATATTGCCGGTATTGGCCGGAATCTCCGGCATACATAAAACCACGTGAAACAATGAGCTTCCTCCGCCCTATTCCAGGGAAATCAAATAAAAGTATAATGGCTGGCCGCCGGCGTGAATCTCAATATCCACCCAATCATAAATAGCGGCAATTTCTTCACCTAAGGCTGTAGCTTCTTCTTCGCTGGTATCCTGGCCGTAATAGATGGTTACCAGCTCATGCTCCTGCTTGATGGTATCGGCAAACAGTTTTAAGACCCCTTCCCGGCGGTCTTCGGCGGTTAAAGCTAATTTGCCGTCCACCATGCCGAGAATCTGGCCCTTTTTGATTTCGTGATCCTCGTAATTGGCGTCCCGTACCGCATAGGTGACCTCCAGGGTAATGATCTTGCCTGCGGCCTCCTTCATACGGCGGCTGTTTTCGCCGCCGGTCTCTTCTTCATTGAAAGCCAAAAGAGCACCGATACCTTGAGGTACCGTTCTCGTGGGCACCACATGGACAATACCGCCGGAGACTTTGGCTGCCTGCTCCGCGGCTAAAATAATGTTGCCGTTGTTGGGCAGGATGATGATTTCCCTGGCGGACAAGCTGTTGATCGCTTCCACAAAATCCTGGGTGCTGGGGTTCATGGTCTGGCCGCCGGTAACAATCCTGTGGACGCCCAGGCTTTTGAATACCTCTTCGATGCCGGGGCCGCAAGCCACGGCAATCAAGCCGATTTTTTTATCCTCCAGCCGCTCTTTTTTTTCCGCCTCCTCCCGCATATTATCAATCTTCATTTTATGCAGGCTGCCCATAGGCGTGACAAAATCCAAGGCCTTGCCGGGCTCATTGGTGTGAACATGAACTTTGCAGACACTGGGATTGCCCACTACCAGCACGCAATCTCCCAGAGTATTGAGATAATCTCTGATTTTATCTAAATCGATTTGTCCTTCTTTGTCTTTAATAACAAACTCCGTACAATAACCAAAAGTGATTTCACCGGGGTTCATGAGCTGGTCTTCCACCATCAGGTTCTCCACATCATCATCGGAAGCAGCCAGGGTAGGATTAGCCGCAGTGCTCTCTCCTTCCAAAACCTCTCCTCTCAGGCAAGCTAAAAAGCCTTCCAGAATAAAGAGAAAGCCTTGGCCGCCGGCATCAACCACACCGGCTTGCTTTAAAATCGGCAGCATAGTGGGCGTCAGCTCCAAGGCCTTTAGCGCTTCTGCCGCCGCTCCGGCTATAATAGCTTCAATATCCGTAATTCCCTGCTCCAGCACTTGGGCTCCGCCGGCCACCGCCCCTTCCGACACCGTCAGGATAGTGCCTTTAACAGGCTTCATTACCGCTTTATAAGCAGCCTTAACGCCGGCATCCAGGGCCTCAATAAACGTCGCGCCGTCTATTTCCGCTTCTTCCCGGCAAACTGAGGCAAAGCCCGACAAAATCTGAGAAGAAATGACGCCGGAGTTGCCCCTGGCTCCCAACAAAGCGCCTTGAGCCATAGCCTCGGCCCTGGCCCCAAAATGGTTGCGCTCCTCACCCTTTACCTGATCCAGGTTGCGGGCTGCCGACTGCAGTGTCAGGCTCATATTGGTACCGGTATCGCCGTCGGGCACCGGAAAAACATTAAGGGCATCCACAATGCTTTTACGATGCTCCAGGTAGCGGCTGGCCGCCCTGATCATTTCCGCCCATTTCTCACCGCTGATGGTCTGATTGTTCAATTGTGTCACCTCAATTATGGTTTTGATTAATGACTGCCAACTCGGTTTCTATGTCCTTGATTCTTGCAAGCAGTATTTCCAGGGTTTTTCGGTTCTGGCCGGGTATCCTGGCCAGAATATTGACTTGTTCACGAATGACGTCGAAAGCTTCGTTAAGCTCTGCCCGCAGGGCCCGCTCTTCCGGCAGCAGTTTCACCAGTTTGACTACTTCCGGACGTATCTTTTCGAGATCGTACTCCACGCCCATTTCCGGTACCAGCACCGGTAAGCCGGCTTCGTTCTCGATTTTTTTCTTTAATGTTTCGATGGCATCTTTTTCGCCATGAACTAAAAAAACCTGTTTTGGCAAAACCTTATTATAGCCCTTTATCCAATCCATTAAGCCGAGCTGATCGGCATGGGCGGAAAAGCTGGGTATTTCACGGATCTCCGCTTCTACGGCAATCTCCTCGCCATGGATCCTGACCTTCTTTTCTCCCTCCACAATCCTGCGGCCCAAAGTACCCTCTCCCTGGTAGCCTACAAACAGTACCGTGGATTCCCGGCGCCATAGATTATGCTTTAAATGATGTTTTATTCTGCCGGCTTCACACATGCCGCTGGCGGATATAATAATGGCGCCTTTTTTAATCTGATTGACCTTCATGGATTCCTCTACGCTTTGCACATAATGAATTTGCTCATCCTCAAACAAGCTGGCGGCATGAGCCCCCTCCATTTCGGCAATGGCTTCGTCGTCGAAACATTCCGGATGCTCGATAAAAATTCTTGTGGCCTCTACCGCCATGGGGCTGTCGATATAAATATTGGTTTTGGGAATCTTGCCATCGTCCATTAATATCTTCAGAGTATAGACTATGTCCTGGGTCCGCTCCACTGCAAAAGAGGGGATCACCAGGTTGCCGCCTTTGGCTAAAGTGTCAATGACGGCCTGGGCCAGCAGGTTCACCTTGTCTTTGACGTCCAAATGAATCCTGTTGCCGTAAGTGGATTCCATTACTACATAATCAGCAGAGTCGATCAAAGTAGGGTCTTTGAGAATGCTTTGATTGACGTTGCCCAGATCGCCGCTAAAGACGATCTTTGTCTCCTTGCCCTTTTCCCAGACAAAAACTTCAATAATCGCCGCACCTAAAAGGTGGCCGGCTTCCTGAAAAACAATCCTGACGTCTTCACTGACTTGAATGGCCTGGCGAAAGGGCTTGCCCTCTATATACTTCATACAATCCTTGGCGTCCTGGGCTGTATAGATTGGCTCCAAAAGAGGCTGGCCTGTCCGGGCCAGTTTGCGGTTTTTGCGCTCAACCTCATTCTCCTGGATGTAACCGCTGTCGGGCAAAACTACGCCGCAAAGCTGCTTAGTAGGCACCGTGGCATAGGTTTTTCCCGTAAAGCCCAGCTTGTAGAGCTTAGGCAAAAGACCGCAATGGTCCACATGGGCATGGGTCAGCAGTACAAAATCGATATCTTTAACGGAAAAGCTAAAGTCTCCATAGTTGTATTCCTTGATTGCCTTACTTCCCTGAAACATACCGCAGTCTATCAAAAAACGGCTTTTCTCCGTATCCACCATAAAACAGGAACCGGTAACCGTCTGGGCAGCCCCCAAAAATTGAACACGCATAAGGCCCCTCCTTCAACAAGATTGAATCAATATGATCAGTATATTTCATTTTAGTAGGTAATTGCAACTAGAAAAAATCCGGCTGCCGGGCGGTTGATTTGTTCCCGCCTGGGACAGCCGGATTTTATACCCTATGATTCCTGGTTTACTCCTGGACTTCAAACATATCTTTGCCGACGCCGCAAAGCGGGCAAACCCAATCCTCAGGAATGTCTTCAAAAGCCGTGCCGGGAGCAATACCGCTGTCGGCATCACCCACCTCCGGATCATAAACATACCCGCATGCTGTGCAAACATATTTTTTCATTTCTTCACCTCCTCCATTTATTTCCTGGGAAATACTGTAATATTCTTTTTTGATTATATTTCTGATTTCCAGCCACAGCGCCCTGGCTGAAAAACGCCCGGCGGCAGGAGAAAGGGTGGGAAAGATACGCAGAAGATTTCTCATGCTGCGATGGTGGGAAGACTCCCGCTTTCTTTCTAAAAGCTGGCGGATATCCCGGTAAAAGCGGCGATAGGAAAGCTTGACCGCCCTTTCCTTTTGGTTGGCCGCCGCCGCTAATTCTCCCTTTAAAAGCCTCAAGGCAACCCGTAAATCCTCATTGGCCTGCTCGATCTTTTTCTGAAGAGTTTCTCCCTGGGCCGTTAAATTATGCAAAAGCTGGGCCTTGGCCTCATCGATGCCCCGGCGCCATTTTTCCCGGTGAAGCTGCTTATTTCTCTCGTATTCCTGAATTTTTTCTTCGTATTTCCTTTGTCTTTCTCCGATTTCCCTCTCCAGCTTTTCAGCATAAGCTTCCAACTCTTGTATCACCTTGCCGAAATCGGCAGCCCGCCGCAAGGAGGCGGCCAGGTCCAAAAAGAAATAAAGCAGAAATAGACTTGTGATCATTAGCTGCCGCTGGGGAGCAAAAAGACTTACCAGCTTGGCCAGCCCGGGATGGACAAGCTTCATTACGACTACGCCCAGGACTCCCCAATAAAGGGAATTCAGCAGACAAACCCGGCCGGACAGATTGAATTTGTACTGGGAATAATCCCACCATTTAATTTTAAAAGCTCTCTCCAGCATCCATCCTGCTGCGTATTCCAGCAGCGAAAGCAAGAAAAAAGAGGCAATAAAAAGCAAGGCCGGATTGCCGCTGACTCCTTGCAGGATATAAACGATGATAATACCGCCGAAACCGTAAACCGGAAGAAAAGGACCGTGCAAAAAACCGCGGTTGACCCATTCCCCATCCAATACCCGCACATAACAACACTCTATTATCCATCCCAGAAAGGCGTAAGCCATGAAAAAAAACACACCCCTGATGACTGCTTCGCCGGGCATAGAACCACTCCATTTCTGGAATAAGTATACTATTTAATGCCTGACGATGCAAGGAAGGAATGCCAATCATTACTATTCGGGCCTTCCTTCCCGGAAGGAATGCCAATCATTACTATTCAGGCCTTCCTTCCCGGAAGGAATGCCAATCGTTACTATTCAGGCCTTCCTTTCCGGCATTACTGCCAGGCAGCCAAGGCTCCGGCGGCCAGGAAAAACACTTGTTCCCGCAATTCCTTCTGCTCCATCCAGCCCCGGTTATCCCAAAGGGGACCGGCCAGGCTGTCGCCGCTATAAAGAAGCTGGGCAAAATCCACTCCCCTGAAAAGGGCTACCGCCGCTAAAGCCGCACATTCCATATCCACCGATGTACAGCCTTGAGCTAACCGGCGTTCCTTGCGTTTTTTGGTTTCCCGGTAAAAGCCGTCGGTGGTCCAGGTCTTGACCCGGCTAAAGGCATAGCCTTTAGCGGTAAGGCTTTGGCAAATGCATTCAACCCCCGCTGCCGATAAAACCACTTCCTCCCCGGGGGGCAGGTAATGGTAAGAGGCGCCCTCATCCCGCACCGCACTTTCCGGCACCATCAAAGCGCCTACGGGCCTGTCAGCCACCAAAACGCCGGCGCCGCCGCAGGCCATTATCCGTTTTGCCCCCCAGGCAATTAAACGCTCCTCCATCAATATGCTGTAAGAAGCGCCGCAGCCGGGATGTATGACCCCTAAAGTCCGGCCTTCCCATTCTAAGGTGTATAGCTTGTTAGGCCCGTTTTCCGTGGGGTGGATATGGCAGACCTTTAGCTTGCCTTCTCCTTCCAGCTTCTCCAAGACATCCTTAAAAAAACAAAGCAGTACATTTGGCGGCAGATCCGCCGGTCCTTTGGCCCGTCCCGGCTCAATAATTGCTTCTCTTGCATCGTCAAATTCCAGTATAGGAAAGGTCACTGCCCCTCCGCCTCCTTCTCCGTATAAGCTAATACAAAGTAACTGGTAACCTCCTGGCCGGCTATTCCCGTCAGCCGGCCGGTATTGGTATGGGCCATGACCGCCGGCCCGGTCAGCGCCCGGTCAAGACTATAACGGACCATAGCCGCCACCAGAGTAGGACTGTCCAGATAATCGCTGCTTAAGCCGGCCAGAGTGCGCCAATCACCTTTTTCAAGGAGTTGAGCGGTTTTCTCATCGTACCTGGCTGCCTCATCAGCCTTTTGGTGATGGGAAAAATCCACGGAGATCAAGAGCAATCCATCCTCTTCCAGCCAAGGGTCCAATACCCCAAGGAGCTTTTCCAGATCCTTCATTGGGTATTGATAATGAAAAAGCAGCGGTACAACCGGTGTGTCCGGCAAAAATTTGGCCAGCCAGGGAATAACCATGCCTAAGCTGTGCTCTTGGGGAAAGCATTCCACAGCCTCTGCCGCCAAGCCCTCCCGGAGCAGGGCGGCAATAATCTCTTTTTGAGGCTCTACCCTGCCATAGGCCGTCTGCCAGCCGGCAGAGGTCACAGCGGCGGCGGGGCCGATATTTTGATGATTTGGCCCCATCAGAATGATAACGCCGGGTTTTTCCTGCCGGCCGGCCAACTCTTCCAAGGCATGGATGGTTAATCCTGCCGCCGGCAAATGGTGGGGCAGGGTCAGGCAGCGGATACGGCCCCCTTCCGCCCCGTCCTTTAAATGGATGGCCCAGCGGTCTTCCTTCGCCATAGCCAGGGCCTCCTCCATCTGGCGGCGGTTAAGGTGCTGGCCGGTATCGATGATCTCGCCAGGAGACTGATTGCCGGCAGGGGCAGTAAGAGCGGCCCCTGGATCTGTATTGTCCGCGGTGCTGCTTCTGCCGCTGCTGCCGCCCTCGCTAAAGCCGCCAGCACCGTCGCCGCCGCTATTGACGCTGTCCCCGGCCCCTGTACTGCTATCGCCCGCTTGGGCCAGAGCGGCCAAGCGGATCAAGAGGAACAAAACGGCCAAAAGCAGAATCAGGACCGGCAGCGCCCGCCGGCCCTTCAATTTATTCCCTATCCTGTTCGTCATATGTTTTATCCGTAATCCTAAACAAAATGCTAAACGAAATCCTAATGAATATAAACTCTGCCGGCGGCGGTGACCGCCATTTGATTGGACAGGCGGGAGTGGACCAGCATGGCCGGTTCGGCCAGATAGCTGCCGGGCATAGCCACCCGCACTGAGTATTGCAGCCTGCCTTCCAGAGCCTCCTGACCCTTATATAGTCCGAAGGTCAGCCGGTTGCCCTCTTCCTTCAAGAACCAGACATCGGGATAAGACCCCTCTGCTTTTTGCTGCAGATCCAGAGTGACGTAACGTAAACCTGTAGGCAAATAATCAACAATATTGTAGCTGCCGTCTGGAGCCGAGGCGTCAATGCGGTAATCAATGACTACCTGAATCTTGCCGTTCATGGGCAGGCTCCATTTTTCCTGATTGCTGACCCGGTAGCTGCGGCTGATTTGCAGATATTCGGCGGCGTTAGGGGCAGGTTCAGGATAGCCCGGTTTTTGGTATTGGGATTCGGCAATGATGGAACCGCTGACCTGGCTGATGCTGATGGACTGCCGCTGCTCCGGCGTCAATAATAAGGTATAGCTGGGGGTTTTCGTTAAATCCACCATGGTTTCTTCCCCGTCCAACGTATAAGTAAAGCTGGCGGTATCGCCGATCTTCTCGCAAGCTGCGCGTAAGTAAACCAACTGTTCCAACAGAAAATACTCTTTTTCACTGGGGTTTTCCAATAGGTAGCGGTAAAGCCCGGCGCTTTCCGGCAGATCAAGAACTGCCGCCACCACCGCCATCTGGGCTGTGGCCTCCAGGATTGCCGTCCTGTCGTCGCTGACGGCAGCCCGGTAGAGACCGCCACCCAAATCCTCTGCCCAGACAGCCACTAAGTTTTGAGCATAAGTGAGGGCTTCATTGCCGCTGCCGGCAAAAATCAAGGCGCAAACCAAATTCAACTGTTGCTTGCCGGTAAGCTCCTGCCCTTGATAACGGTTTTCCTGTAAAGCCTGACGGATCTGGGACAGCACCGGCTGGCCGCTGGCTGCCGCTCCCCACAAGGCCATGGTTGGATCGATGCCTTTGTCTGCCCCGTTCTCCAATAAGTCCATAAAATACATAGCCAAAGCATCCCGGGAAAAATACCGGCCGCCGGCGGCAGCCGCCCAAAGGCTGGTGTAGATATCCGATTGGCCGTAGGGCAAAAAGGCAATGCCACCGTCCGGGTTCTGATAGCGCAGAATTTGCTCCTGTTCCTCTTTGACGGCTGCCGGCATGGTATTCCACCAATCAATTTGAAAATGCTTTTTCAGCAGTGTTCTGGCTTCCAGAGCTGCCAGCCGCTGTTCTACCCTTACGGAGGCCTGACCTGCCAGCAAGTGCAGTCCCTGCAAAGCCTGGTTTCTTGCCTGGTCGCTGAAAACCACCGTCGTCATGCCCTCGTCATCCCCCAGAGGCAGGTAATTGTTTTCCAAAGCGATCTCTTCACGGGCAGTATAGCTTTGCCGGCTTTTAACCACATGGAAAAGCTGGGTAACGCTGTCGCTGTGATTATCATATTTGCTGTGGACCTGCAGTGTATAATCACCTGCAGCCATGGCCGGCAAAGACAGCTCCTGCCAGCTAAAAGCCGGGCCCGACAATGTCCGGCTGAATCCCGTCTCGGGGATGTTGACCGTCCACTCCACCGGCAAAGAACTCTCCTGGCTGATAAGGGTGCCTGCCGAACGCAAGCCGAGTATGGGTTCGTCCTGATCCAAAATAGGACCGTTAAAACGGATATCCGTAAAAAAGGGCAAGCTGACGCTGATAGCAGCCGAACCGCTGCCGGCCCAAATATCCGGCTTATAGGCCTGCCAAACCACCCGCCAGGTGGTGATATTATCGGGCAGGGTAAACTCTGTACGGATCAGACCGTTTTTGTCCGTATAAAGCGTACGGAAAATTACGGTGTCCCTGAATTCCTCCCGGTAGCCGTCTCCTTCGCCCCCCTCAGCCATATTGCCGCCGCCGCCGTCGGGATGGCTCAAAGTCGTCTTGTAATTGAAATCATACAGATTTCCTAAAAACACTTGCCAGCCCATGTTGACCCATTGCTCCTGAACGGAAAGCAGAGCTTCGTCAATGAGATTAAGGCTGATAACCCCCTCTACCGGCCGGTTGGCGGCATCGGTGAGCTTCAAATCCATGACCACCGTCTCGCCGGGCCGGTACTGGGCCTTATCCGTTTTGATCTCCACGTTGAGCTCTCGCTCAGCCGGGTCCATGGTGGCTTGAGCCGCATAAGCCGCCGGCAGATACTTGCGGCCATCAAAATATACGGCCATTATATTGGCGCCGGGAATATCTTCCGCACTGAAACGGAAACTATAGGCGTTTTCTGCACTTACCTGGTAGTGCTTGATTTTTTCCCGGGCTTTGAAAAAGAGGTAGCGGCCTTCCCCTTGCAAGGGAGCCTGATCTTCATAGAGCTTAAACGTGGCCTCTTCTCCCAGAAGACAGTGTGCTTTGCCATCGTCCTTTTGGATCCAAAGCCAATGATAAATATAAGGGTTAATCTCTTGGGAAAGCATTTGAGCCGGCGGCAAATAGAACAGGCGTTTGACCTCCCGGCCTGAACGGTCCTTAAAGGAAATCGCCAATTGGTAGCCATCACCATAAGCCAATTGGCCGCGGAAGGTCTGCTCTCCGGAACCATCATAGGTCCAATGCAATGTATCTTCCGGAATTTCTTCCAGGCGGTAATCATACACGGGCTCCATTTGCTTGCTGTAGGGATTATATTTCTGTCCCGTCTCTATCTTATGCCAATACTGGCGTATCAAGGCAGCCTCCATGACCAGGTTGCCGCCGTAAGGCGCCAAAGCCTGATCCTGCAAATCCCCTTCCCAATCGGTAATGCGGCTTAGATCCACATCAAAAGCTTTAAGATCGATGGTAAATTCACCGGTCTCCGATGCCGTCCTTTGTACCCGGCCCGCAATTTCCAGATCGCTGGTGAATACGGTGACATAGCTGTCTCTGTAGATTTCTCCTATCTCCGGCAGCCGGGCCATGGCCGAAACGTAATCATTGCCCAACAAGCCGTAAATATTGCCGCCGTCAGCTTTCGTCGTAAATTGAATGCGTCCGTTAAAATCTGAAGTGATGGTCCGGCCCGACTCAATAGCCGTACCGGAAAAGGAGATAGCTTGCTCCGCCAAAGGCGTACCGTCAAAAAAGCTGGTGGTGGCCGTCCACTGCACCGTATCGCCCTTCATCACCGCTTTCTTGTCGGCGGCAAGGGTCAACTGATAGGCCGGCTTTTCGTAAATAGCCACCTGGAAAGTACTGCCGCAAATATAGGCATCCTCCAGATACATGCTGAGGCTATAATACCCCGGCGGCAATATAGGCAAAGAGAAGCTGCCTTGCAAAATGTCGCCGTTGACACTGCAGGTCTGCTTGATGGTTTTATCCGCCAGATAAGTTTCCAGCCGCAGCGTTACTTCTTTTACCTCGTTAGCCTTCTCATCCCGGGGAGCGATAAGGCCGAAGAAATACAGGGTATCCCCCGGCCGGTAAAGGGGCCGGTCTACATAAAGATAATTCCAATAAGCTTTCTGGGTCTTCCTTTCCTCCTGCCATTTTTGGCGTTGCGGGTAACCGAAGCCCCAATCTTTATCCGCCAGCAGAACCTGTTTTTCCTGGCTGCGGATATCATAAATCCGGACTCCGTCTCCAGGAGGCAGGCTTTCTATATAAGCCAGTCCCTGGCCGTCGGCAGTGATTTTTTTTGTGTTATTGCCGGTCCATACCTGGGCGCCGGCGGCTGCCTGCCCCGTAGCCAAATCGTTGATCCAAAGCAGAGCCTCCTCCTCATTGGCAGACAAATAAGCACTGAGATCCGTTACCTGAAACAGTAGCTGGCAGGTCTGTCCCTCCAGGGAAAACTCCGCCAAATAAAAACCGGCTGGCAGACTTTCCGGAAAATACAGATACCAGGAATAATCAATCTGCTGTCCCGTCAGATTGAAGCTGGAAAGAAGATTTAAGCCCTCGGTGGCAACCATGTTTTCCCGGTCAAAAGACAGCCAGTCCCGGGTTTGCATTTTTTCGATAAGAGCGGCCTGGTATTGGTCGCTGCCGCCATAAGCATAGACGTCTACCTTAACCTGGGGAGCCGGGTCCTTTTCGGCGGCAGCCCAGTCGTTGTAATAAAATTGGACGTAAGGCCCCTCCCCTGTACGGAAGGAGAGGTTTTGCCCCTGGAGGCCAAAATAGGAATTTTCCTCAGGATGATTTTCCGGCCCCTCCGTCTGAAAAACCACCTTCAGGCCTTCCGGAGTTTTGCCGCCGCCCCCTGCCGGCTGCAGTCCCTGGGGAATGTTCACCTCATAAACGGTCTTATAAGCTAAAGGAGCCGAGGGCAAGTAAAGGGCCTTATTTTGCTCAACTTGCCAGGTTCCCGGTATTTCCGGCGTAAAGGTCACTTCTTTTTCTATTGCAGCTTTATCCGGCGGCGCCGTAAAATATAGCTCCAGAGTGGTGCTGACCGGCACCATCGATGTATTGGAGCGGGGCAGAGTCCCTGTCAACCGGAAGGAGGCCTGGGTCTGAAAAGCCCAGGTATAAGAACCTCTGGCCCCCAGGTCCGCCAGGCTGTTTTCCGGGTCAAAAGCAATCCGGTAAACGCTGTTTTCTTCCAAAGGCTCCACAGGGATTAATTCGTACTCTTTGCCGCCTTTTTTGCCCGCCAGCTCATAATCGAAAGCAGGCTCCACAATAAGAGCTTTTTCTACCAGTTCCTTAGGCAGGGCCTCCGTGGATGTGATGAGAAAGCTGCCTGCGGGATTGACCAGGCTGCCGTCTGCCAGCGTAGGCGTAATCGAAATCACGCCTTTGAAGCTTTGGGGCAGCTCTTTGGGCAGAGAAACCTCCCGGGCCAGAGGTAAAAAAGAACTCATCCCCAACAATAAGACAGCGCAAGCCGCCACAGCCCCCAGCCAAAGCCGCTGTTTTTTCTTTACGGCAGGCAGCTTAAACTCCGGCCTCTGTTCCTTAGCTTCCTTTCCGCCTCTAAACAGGGGCTGGGCGGCAGGCTCCTCTTCTTTGACAGCCAGGGCCTTCTTGATCTCTTCTGCAGAGAGCCCCGCCGCCAGCAGAGCTTCTTCCACTACCTGATCGTAAAGGGCGGGAGCTGCGATTTTTTCCAGCCGTTCTTTTTCGGCTGCCATGAAATTATCGATTCTATTCATGCAAAGCGCCTCCCATTTGTTGCTTTAAAGTCTCCAAAGCCCGGCTCAACCGGGACTTTACCGTCCCTTCCGGAATCTCCAGTATTCTGGCAATCTCCTTATATTCATAATCGAGATAAAAACGCAGGTGAATGACTTCCCGGTGGATCTCCGGTAATTGGCAGATATATTGGCGCAACATTAATTCTTCTTCGATGGCCAGCCCGCAGCCGCCTTCTGCCGCTAAGGCTTCCTCAATGGGCAGCGTCTTCGGGTTTTTTCGCCAAAACTCCCGGCAGACATTAACCAATATCCGCTTGCTCCAGGACAAAAACGCTTCCTTTGAGCGTAAAGTATGAATTTTTTCAACTACCTGCAGCGTTGTTTGGGCAATTGCATCCAAAGCGTCGGCTTCATTTCCTATAAGGGAATAGGCCAGGCGATAATACATCTGCTTTTTTTCCAGCAATTGACCAACCAAGGCTAATTCCTCATCATTTAAAGCCATATCTGCCCTCCTGCTATTCTATATTCAAGATGATCATCTTCTGCTTTTTGTTCCATGCTCTTCAATACAGAATATCATATCTCCTGTTCTTTTTCTAACGCCTCGGTAGAAAATTTTTCGATTGCAGGAAAATTTTCTTGCTTTTTAGCGTTTCAACGAATGTCAACAAGAAAAACCTTCGGGTCCCCGGCGGTATTCCAAAGCCTCGGCCAAAAAAGCGGCATTTATTCCTTCTTCCCCCGCCAAATCGGCAATAGTCCTGGCTAACAGCAGCAGACGGTAATAGCCCCGGGCCGTAAGCTGATAATCTTCATAAGCCCCCAGAGCCCATACCCTCCCTGCTTTCGTTAGCTGCTGCTGCAGTTTTTCCAAGCTGTATTCCCCCCGGTCCACCCCTGTTTGACGCTTTTGCCGCGCTGCAGCTACTCTGGCCGCCACTGCAGCAGAAGGCTCCTGAAACCGGCTGCCGCTATGGAGACTTGCCGCTTCAAGCCTGGGCACATTGACGATAATATCCATCCGGTCCAGTAACGGTCCGGAAAAACGGTTCTGATAGCGCCTTATCTCATCATCCCGGCAGCGGCATTTTTTCTGCCGGTCCCCAAAATAGCCGCAAGGACAAAGGTTGGCGCTGGCTACCAATTGAATTTTGGCCGGCAGGGTAATACTGCCCCAGCTACGGCTGATGGTCAGCGTTCCCTCTTCCAAGGGCTGTCTGAGGCTTTCCAGGCAGCCCCTGTTCATTTCCGGCAGCTCGTCGATAAACAAGACACCCTGGTGAGCCAGACTGGTTTCCCCGGGGCGAAAAGGGTTTCCCCCTCCCAAAAGACCGGCTCTGGTAACGGAGGCATGGGGATTGCGAAAAGGGCGGCGGCTTATCCATGGCATATCCGGGGTTAAAAGGCCCGCGGCACTGTAGATACGGTTAACCTCCAGCATTTCTTCACCCCCCAAGGGCGGCAGAATGCCTTGCAAACATTTGGCCAAAAGACTCTTACCGCTGCCCGGCGGCCCCAAAAGCAGCAAATTGTGACTGCCGGCCGCCGCCAGCTCCAAACTGCGTCTGGCTTTATTTTGACCTATGACCATAGAGAGATCCCATTGCGAAATCGGCTCAATACTTAACGGCGGCGGCAAACCGGCGGTGGCAGGACCAGCCATGGTTTTTGGAGATTGAAAAGGCCTTTGGTCAACTTCTTGCAGCCTGCGCCGCCATCCGGCGGAATTTCTCAACTCGCTTAATGAGGATAAAGCTAAGGTGCGGTTGCTGCCCTGTCCGGCCTCCTCCTGGTTGACTGCCGGGACAACCAGTATTTTTTCCGGCCATAGCTCCATGGACAAAGCAGCCGGCAAAATGCCCCTGCTGCCCCGCAACGTACCGTCCAAAGATAATTCCCCGGCAAAAACCAGCTTACCCGTATCAAGGCCCGGCAACTGGCCGGAAGCCTTCAGCAGACTAACGGCCACCGCTAAATCAAGGCCGCTGCCTTCTTTGCGCAAATGGGCCGGCGCCAGATTTACCAGCATCCGGCGGCTGGGCCATTGGTAGCCTGAGCTTACAATAGCTGAACGCACCCGCTCCCGGCTTTCCCTCAGCACCGTATCCGGCAGCCCCACTACCGTCAGATCCGGCAAGCCGTTGTAAACACCGGCTTCCACTTCTACTGGCAAAGCTTCTAAACCCAACAGCGTAAAAGCGTAAATCTTTGCAATCATCTGCCCCTCCCGCTAATTTATGACATATATACTTTCCTCCTTATAATATTTTACATATATTTCCATATACCTGCTTGATCAATAAAAAAGAATGTATACTAAATCAACGGTTTACCTTTTTCTTCTTTTCGATTAAAATAAGTGCGGGAGACTTTCAATGATGAGGTGAGGTTATGAGAACTACCGGAGTTATAGCCCGTGGCATCCGTACCCCTATTATTAAGCCGGGGGACGATTTAGTCACAATTGTTGTAGATTCATTACAAGCAGCCTGGGAATCGGAAGGCTTTATGCTGCGGGATCGGGATGTGGTGGGAATTACCGAGTCCATTGTCGCCCGTTCCCAAAATAATTACGCTACTACAGATCAGATTGCAGCTCATATCAAGGCCTTGACCGGCGGCGGCCATGTGGGACTTTTGTTCCCCATCCTCAGCCGCAACCGTTTTTCTTTGCTGCTGAAGGGTATTGCTAAAGGCGTGGAAAAATTGACCTTGCAGCTCAGCTATCCCGCCGACGAGGTGGGCAACCATTTAGTCAGCATGGAAGATCTGGACGAGAAGGGTATCAATCCTTATACGGATACCCTTACGGAAGAGGATTTCCGCCGTATCTTCGGCGAAAAATGCATTCATCCTTTTACCGGCATTGATTACGTCAGCTTTTATAAAGAGCAGGCGGAAGAAGGCAAAATCTCCTTTATCTTCTCCAATGACCCCTGCAAGATTTTGGAGCATACGGATGTGGTTATTGCCGCCGATATTCATACACGGAGCCGTTCCAAACGCCTGCTGCAGGCAGCCGGCGCCAAGACCGTCATCACCCTGGACCAGATTCTCAATCGGCCCGTTGACGGCAGCGGCTTCAATTCCCGCTACGGTCTTTTAGGTTCAAATAAGGCTACCGAGGAGACGGTCAAGCTGTTTCCGGAAAGGGGCCAGGAAGTAGTTGACGCTGTTCAGCAAAGGCTGAAAGCCCTTACGGGCAAAGATGTAGAGGTCATGGTATACGGCGACGGCGCTTTCAAAGACCCTGTGGGCAAAATCTGGGAGTTGGCAGACCCGGTGGTTTCTCCGGCCTATACTCCCGGCCTGTGCGGCACCCCCAATGAAATCAAAATGAAATACCTGGCCGATACAGAATTTAAAGACCTGGCCGGCGACGCCGCCAAAGAGGCCATGATTCATGCTATTAAATCCAAAGAAAATAATCTTGTCGGCAATATGGTAAGCGAAGGCACCACCCCCCGGCAGCTAACGGATCTTTTGGGCAGCCTCTGCGACCTGACCAGCGGCAGCGGCGACAAGGGTACGCCGGTTATTCTGATCCAGGGCTACTTCGACAATTACGCATCATAATGGCGAAGCACGGCGGCGGCATGATGCCTGCCTGACCGGGGAGCATAGGCGTCCCTGCCATAACGGCTCTCATTAATAAATTAATAAAAACGAAAAAACCGTTTCATCGGCTGCTTGATAGCATATCAGCTCTCCGGTGAAGCGGTTTTTGGTTTTCGTTTAATTCACAGCTCTATCCTGATCTGCCGTAGTACGCCTTGGCTAATCCGGGTTCGGCGGCCATTCCTTGGAAAATGTGCAAAATTGCAGGTTTGTCGCCATTGGCTGGGGCTAACTGTGCAAAATTGCAGGTTTGTCCGGTCAGTTCACTGCTTTTTGGCCATTTTTAGCCCAAAAACCGGCTGAAAATTGGATTATTACAGCTAAAGGCCTTTACAAACTTGCAATTTTGCACAGAATCGTTTCCGACAGAGTATAAACCTGCAATTTTGCACAAAAATCGCTTCCGACAGAGTACAAACCTGCAATTTTGAGCAAAATGCCGCACCCCCCACCCATAAGCAAACTGGTCATGTCTGCGCAAAATCGCCATAGAATCAGTAGCGTCGTGTGTCATGGGGCTGTACCTGGCAATACTGCCGCGTATGATGGTGCTGTTAAATTCATGCTCAATTTATGCTCAATTTATGCCAAACAGCGGACAAGCTGATCCAATAACCCCTGCTGGTAAACGGCCTCCGCCTCTTGCAGGCCGATAGACTGGCCTTGCTTGATCAGCAGCTCCCCTTGATTGCCGGCCAAATCACTGCCGGCCACCTTGCCAAGTAGATAGCGGAACTTGAGGCTCTGCCGGGAATCGGCTATATCGGCCATATTGCCCATTCCGGCGGTTCCGGTGGTTCCAGTAGTTGTGGTGGTTCCAGCAGTTCCGGAGTTCCGGGCCTCTTCGGCACTGCTTCCGGTTCTGGCCGCTCCAGTCTCGAGGGCTGCCTCCCCCTTCCCCTCGGCGCCCACTGACTCCTCAACTTCTTCAAGAACCTCTTGAACTTCTCCAAAAGAAAAAGAATCGGCTGAGGGCGGCAAAGACTGCTGCTCTTTTTGAGGCTGATTCAAGTTGCGCAAAAGCGTATTAACCTTCCTGCGGCAGCGGGCAATCTGCAGGCGCAGCTCCTTTTCCCGCCTCTCGCATTCCCGTTCTCTTTCCGTCAGAGCAGCTCTGCTGTTTTGGTTCATGGTTTCCCGGGCTACATTCTCCAGAGATTGCTCAAAACGCTGTAAAAAACGCTCGGCCAAATCAATAAAAGGCTTCTGCATTTCCGGCCGCTCAAGGAAGCCCCCCAAAGCCTTGATCTCTTCCCCTTGAAGAGCGATGGCTTTTTCCAGTTGATTTAACTTTTCCGAAAGATCAGCAATAGCTTCCTGATGGCTTCTTTCCCGAAGCAGCAAATATTCTTCCAAATCCTTTGGAGCCACGCCCAATAAGCTGGTGTTAAAATTCTTCGGTTTTTCCATTTCTTTCTCCCATCGGCCAATCTGCTTAAACAAAGCATTTAATCTCTTGCCTGCTTCCGCCGCAATTTGTTCCCTTTTTTCCAACTGCCGCAAATATTTCTCAGAGGGCCCCATCTCCGATTCTAAAAAAGCAGTACCATCCCGGACCGCCTCTGAGCTTTGGTTCAGCAGCATTCTGTAATAAATAAGAATCAGCCGGGATTCTACAGCCTTTAAGCGGTTCTTTCGCTCTGCCGCTTCCCGGCGCAAATCGGCTAATGTAATATCCTGGCGAATGTTGGTCTCCATGGCCAAGCGGACCTTCTCTCTAAGCGAGGCCACTTCCGCACCCCGGGCTTGAGAAAGAGTCTGCAAGTATTCGTTTACTTCGCTCTCCTGATAACCAAAGAGGGACAATTTCCAGGCCATGGCGCCTCCTGCAGGTTGCTTTTCATTATTGCTTACCTGCTTTTTCCTTTTTCGATTTTGCTCACCGCTTTTGCTTGCCGTTTTTGCTTTTTCTACTATTCTAACGATTCTGGCCCGGCTAGTCAACGAGAAGGCAAAGGCAGAATAAACCAGGCTTCGGTTGACTTATGCCGGACAAAGAAATAAGATGATAGTAAGATTTTCAAAGGATGGTTGATCATGAAGCAAAAAACCGCTCTGGTCCTCAGCGGCGGCGCTGCCAGAGGCGCTTTTCAGCTAGGCGTCTGGCAAGCTCTGCTGGAGATGGATATTCCTATCGACATTATCACCGGCACTTCCATCGGCGCCGTCAACGGCGCTATGATCGTTATGGGTTCTTATGAAACCCTTTTTTATCTCTGGGAAAACCTGGGCCTTAAGCAAATATTGGGCATCAATACGGCTGACGACGATCCCTATACGAAAATCATAATGTCCACTTACGCCGGCCTGGCCAAAAACTTCCTCTCCGCCGGCGGCTCCGATATTCACAGTTTGTTGGATGTGGCCAAACCCTTTTTAGATGAAGAAAAAATCCGCCAATCCCCTATTGATTTTGGTTTGGTAACCGTTTGCCTTACCGACCGCAAGCCCCTGGCGGTATTCACCGAAGATATTCCCCAGGGCGATCTCCTGAACTATATACTTGCCAGTTGCTCCGTGGCCCCTGCCTTTAAGCCTCTTAAGATCGGCGATAAGCATTATGTAGACGGCTGCTACCACGACAACCTGCCCATATCCTTAGCTTTGGAAAAAGGGGCTGAAAAGATCATTGCCGTGGATCTGAACGCCTACGGCAAGGTCAACAAAAAGCTGCTGCAAACTACGCCAAACCTGACCCTGATCCGCAGCCACTGGGATTTGGGCAACAGCTTTTTCTTCAATCCCCAGCAGGTCAGGCGCAATGCCCGGCTGGGTTATCTTCATACCTTGCGAGATTTAGGCCGGCAAGATGGCCAAATCTATTCTTTTCCCGCAGGTACGGCCGTAGACCTGGCTGTCTCCTTCCTGGTGCAGGAAGGCAAACTGCCCTTTCTTACCGACATTAAGCCCCAATCCTTTTTTCTCAATAACCGTCAGGCTTCCAAAGCCTTATTTTACTATCTGAGACGCCGCCTGCTTAATAAAACGGCTAAGGAACATATGATTTTGGCCTGGGCGGAAAACGCCGGCGAAATCTTTGGCCTTGATCCTTTGAAGGAGTACACGCTGGAAGAGTTCAACAAAGAGATTTTAGAGAAGGCCAAGGAAACCGTGGCTTTGACCTTGCCCGATTCCCTGGCCGACCTGCTCCATCAAGGCTTTCCCAAACATTTCGGCCGGCCTGCATTGGCCAAACGACTGGCGGAGCAGATCGAAAATGATCCGGAGATTCTGGAAAACTCCCGCTGGATCGCCCTGGCCCCGGTTTTTCCCGGGGAACTGCTGGCTGCCCTGTACCTTCAATGGCTAAAGTTTGCTTAATTCCTCTATGGCTTGAGTCAGTCTGGCCTTCGTCCTTTCCTGGCCCAGTATCTGCTGGATCTCCCAAAGATCCGGGGAGTTGCGGCGGCCGCTTAACGCCACCCGCAAGAGGCTGCTGACGTCGCCCACATGGCCTTTGTAGGCCTCCGGGTTTTTCTTGTAATCCTTAGGCTTGGCAGCAAAGCCATGTTTGACGCCCAACTCCCTCACCTTGTCAAACCAGAGGGCATTATCGTCTGCAAAATCGTAAGTTGACGCATATTCCTTCAATAACGTAACGGCCAGGCTGACGGGTATTTGCTGGGGATAATCATCCTCCCTGCTGAACCACTCATCAAAAAAGAAGCGGATAAACTCTAGTATCTGCCGGCCATAAATCAGATCCTTCCGGGGATTTTCGCCGCCCCGGCCAATATTTAAAATTCTTTTGACGTAGTCCGGATCTTTGGCCAGCAGGCCCTGGGCTTCCACAGCCTCAGAAGCCGACCAGGCAATTAGAAAATCATATATTTCCTGAGCCGACAGGCCGGCCAGGATATCCTTGCTGACATTTTGCAGCTTGTCCAGATCAAACAAAGCGCCGGAGCTGCCCATTTTCTCCGTGGTAAAAGGAAATTCCGTCAGAGCCCGGCCAGGATTAGCCAACTGCCATTCCTCATAATTTGAATTCAGCACCGTCATCAAATAGCTGCGCACCGCCGCCGGCAGGTAGCCTAACTGGCGGTAGTAATCAAGACCCAATTCCGGGTCTTTTCTTTTGGACAGCTTACGCTTTGTCTCCCCTTCCATCTTCATCAGCACCGTGGTATGGCAAAATACCGGCGGTTCAAAATCCAGGGTCTGAAAAAGCTCCCAGTGGTAGGGCAAGGTAGCCAGCCATTCCTCTCCCCGCAGGATGTGGGTAATTCGCATAAAATGGTCGTCAATAACGTGGGCAAAATGGTAGGTAGGGATGCCGTCGGCTTTCAGCAGCACGAAGTCCTGGTCATTTTCCGGCATGGTCAGGGGACCGCGAATACCGTCTTCCACCGTGAAGGTTTTTTGAGGATCCCCCAAAGACCTTAAACGGATAACAAAAGGCTCTCCCGCCTCTAAACGGGCTTCAATCTCCGCCATGGTCAAATCCCGGTGTTTGGCCCAGGAACCGTAATAGCCCGGGTTTTCTTTGGCCGCTGTCTGCCGCTCCCGGATCTCTGCCAGTTCCTCTTCTGTGCAAAAGCAGGGGTAAGCCCGGCCCAGCCTTACCAGACGGCAGGCAAAGGTTTGATATAACTCCGCCCGCTGCCGCTGGCGGTAAGGTCCATAATTCCCTTTATCCCCGCCTTCTGTGGCCCCTTCGTCAAACTCTACGCCAAAGTAGGCCAGGGAAGAAATAATCAAATCCACAGCCCCGGGCACTTCTCTTTTGTTGTCCGTATCCTCCACCCGGAGAATAAAGACGCCGCCGCTTTGATGGGCCAGCCGCTCATCTGCCAAAGCACCATAAAGGTTGCCTAAATGGATAAAGCCCGTGGGACTGGGGCCTAAACGGGTCACATAAGCCCCTTGGGGCAGCCGCCTTGGGGGATAGATCTCTTCATATTCTTCCGGCCGTTTCGTAATATGAGGGAATAAACGCCGGGCCAAGGTATCCCTTTCTGCGGGGGTAAGCCGGCTTTGCCGGTTGGACTCTATAGTCATAGCCTTCTCCTTTTGTCTCGCTTATGAATTTTTATATCGCTATCTGGCATCGCCGAAAAAGAAAACAGCGACTATGCTGGGACCCGTATGGGCGCCGATAACCGGCCCTATGGGAAAAAGCCTGACATCCTGCGGGCCTTCTTCTTTCATAATGAGCTCCTTCAAATAAAGGGCATCCTCAAGGGCCGTACCATAGCCAATAAAAACGGGATCAGAAGGGCCGTCGGTGCGGTTAGCCTTTAAGGCCTCCGCTAAAACCTCCAGAGATTTCTTTCTGCCCCGAACCTTATTGACGCTGACCAGCTTGCCTTCCCCATTGATGTGAATGATCGGCTTAATATTCAGCATGGTGCCTACGGCGGCGGCGGCCGTACTGATCCGGCCCCCCCGCTGCAAATAGCTAAGCTCGTCCACCGCCACCCAGTGGGCCATACTTTTCTTATGCTCCTCCAGCCAGGCCGCCAACTGGTCCAGGGTCATACCTTGCTTCTTTTTTTGGACGGCGGTATACGTCAACAAACCTTCCCCCGCAGAAGCGCATAAAGAGTCTACGCAGATCACCTTGCGGTCCGGATACTCTTCCCGGAGTTCCTGGGCTGTAACAATAGCTACGCCAACGCTGCCGCTGAGGCCGGAGCTGAGGCTGATGTATATGACGTCCCGGCCTTGCTTCAGTTCCTCTTCAAAATATTGGCGATAAACCCTGGCGTTGATCTGAGAGGTTTTGGCTACCTCGCCGTCCACCAGGCGGTCATAAAACTCGGCAATCGAAATGTTGCCCCCTTTGGGAGCAAAGGTATAGCTTTCTCCCCCCATATCCACAGCCATGGGGATCACCCTTATCCCCAGCTCATCTACGGCTTCCGCCGTTAAGTCTGCGGTGGCATCGGTCATAATCTGATAATCTGCCGTCATACTTTCTCTCCTTTTTCGTCTTTCCCAGCCAGGGATTCAGGGGATGGGGGAGATAAAAACCCGATCAAATCCTGATGCTTGGCTTTGGCGTCTTCATAGCCTTCCCGATACAACACCATCAGTTTATTGCGGTCTTTTTCCAGCCGCCCAATATTGACAGGCTTACCCGGCCGGATCACCAAAACACGGCCGGCCTTCTCCTCCCTGCCAATATAGTCCAGAGTTTCGTTGTACTGCTGATACCGCCTCTCCATCTGCCTCACCAACGCCGGATATTTGCGGTATCTCATGCGGATAAAAGGCATGAGTTGATTAGGCTTTTTACGGTAATCCACCGCCTGGGTGAGCACCACTACGTTTTTGTCATGGCCGTCAGATTGGGACTTCCTTAGTGGAATGGAATCGGCAATTCCGCCGTCCAGATATTCCGTCCCCTTGATCATTACCATACGGGAAAGCAAGGGCAAGGAACTGGAAGCCCGTACGGCCAAAAGACCCTCAACCATCTCCTCTACAGGCACGTATTCCGGCTGTCCCGTACGGCAGTTGGTCACCACTACATAAAAATTCGTCTTCCTCTTTTTGAAGGCTTCGTAGTCATAGGGGTCCAGGTAGTTGGGGATCTGGTTATATGCCATGTCCGCCCCAAAAATATCGCCGGTGGTCAGCAAGCTATATATGCTGCAGTAACGCTTGTCTTCCAAATAATCCACGGTCACCCGGAGAGCCCTGCCCTGCTGTCCCGACAGATAGCTGCAGCCATGGCAGGCGCCGGCAGAAACTGCATAACAAGAATCAAAGGATATACCATGCTCCAGAAAAAAGTCCAGGACTCCGGCAGTATAAACTCCCCGCATACCGCCGCCTTCCAAAATCAATCCGCTCGAATTCATGAGAACCGTTAAACTCCTTTACTCCGGTGTTCATATAAAGTAAATCATAATAGATAATTTTAACACAAACCCTTGGGCTTGTCAGGCCTTATTTGTCATAGCAAAGCATAAGTATACAACATCTTCTCACTATGCTACAATATTTTCAATGCGGAATGCGATTATGGATAATCCTCGATTGGAGAAAACAGTATGAATGAAAAAACCAGATGCTCTTGGGCAGGAGATACTCCTATTTACATTGATTATCATGATCACGAATGGGGACGGCCTGTACATGATGATAACAAGCTGTTTGAAATGCTCATTTTGGAAGGAATGCAGGCAGGGCTTTCCTGGATAACCGTACTAAAGAAAAGGGCCGCATACCGGAAGGCCTTTGATGGATTTGACCCTAAAAAGGTGTCTCTTTACGGCGAAACAAAAATTGAGGAACTTATGGCAAACCAGGGTATCATCAGAAACCGCCTCAAAATTAACGCCGCCGTAACCAATGCCAAGGCATTTCTGGAAGCTGCAAAAAAACACGGGAGTTTTGATCAATTCATATGGAGCTATGTGGATTATACACCTGTTATAGGCCATTGGGAAAGCATTGAGGATGTGCCGGCAGCCACACCCCTCTCTGATCAAATTAGCAAAGATTTGAAAAAAATGGGGTTCAAGTTTGTTGGTTCAACGATTATTTATGCGTTTATGCAAGCTACAGGCATGGTGAATGACCATATTTCAGAGTGCTTTGTTTATAAGGAAATGGAGGAATCCCTTCGATTTACAAAACTCTAACCTTCTTATATGGAATAGTAACAAAGGACTCATATGCATTGGGAACGGAATACTGAGAAAGAGGCCAGCGCGAAAAAATGCGCTTGCCTCTTTGTACAAGTTTATTCAAGGGGCGGAATAGCTATCGTAAACCAGCTTTGCTATTTTGCCTATAATCTCCCTGCCTTCCTTATTACTAAGGGTCCGGTGGGTAAGTACGCAAAGGATACAAGTGCATTGAGGCAGGTGCATAATGCCCACATCATGCTCCAGCAGGTCCAAGTCTCCGGTTTTATGGGCTACGGTTATCTCTTCCGGCAAATATAGCTGCAGCCTGCCGGTAACCTGCTGTTTTTTTAGAATCTCCAGCATACGGGCGCTGTACTCTCCATCCACATTGTCTCCCCGATAGATCAGTTCCAGCAGAGCCAGCATATCCTTGGCGCAGGTGTAATTTTCCCTGCCCTCTTTTCTGGCCTGGGCATCCATCATTTTGCGCTGCAGTTTTGTTTCGCCCAAGCCCAGGCTTTGGCAAAGCCTGTTGACGGACTCCATGCCAATTTTGTCGATCAAAATATTGGTGGCCAGATTGTCGCTGACGATGATCATCAGCGTTATTATTTCTTCCAGCGTAAAGACATGGCCCGGCTTCAGCTCTTTTAAGATGCCGTCGCCGCCGGTCATCATGGCGGCTTCCACCATAATCTCATCTTCCAGAGTCATCCCGCCTTTTTTTACCCGGTTCATGACTTCCGACATAATCGCCAATTTAATTAAGCTGGCCGAGGGAAAAATCATCTCCTCATTGATCAGTATGGTTTCTCCCGTATCGAGGTTTTTAAAAGCCACCCCAATATTCCCTTGGTTTTCCTTGATAAACTCCCGAAGGGCTTTTTCCAGCATGAGGTTCCTCCTTTCCCCGCCATGATTTAGCCGAAGAATGACCGGACTACCAAGAAGATTACCGAAGCGGCAGTTATGGTCAAGCCGAATTTCACCATGTTCTTTAAATCTTTAGAGCGGGCCAGGCCCATTTGGCCCAGCATATCGGCTTCCGGATAAGCAAAGGAGGTGATTTGGGAACCGATAAGAATAAGGCAGCCCCACAATGTCGGACTTAGGCCCAGGCCATGGGCCAGGCTGCCAAACATATTATCCATTACTACCGCCTGAGCCACGGCGGCGCCGCCAATGCCAAAGATACCCGTCATGCTGGCAATAAAGGTGAACAATACCTTGCTGTTGGATTGCAGCAAGGGCTGCAAATAGCCGACCAGGGCTTCAAAAGCTCCGGCTTCCGAAACGAAATAAATAAAAGGATCAAAGAGCACAAACATGACAAAGAGCCAGACCATGCGGCCGGCGCCTTCCATCATCGTTTCAAATAATTCACTGGGTTTCTGGCCGCCGGTAAGACCCGTCAGCACAGCTACCGTGAAAATCACAACGATGGCGAAAGAGGAACCGTACTTCAAAAACATACCCCAGATGATCATAACTGCTAAAGCCAGAGCAAAAGTCAATGTGGCCCGCTTTGTCTCTTTGGCGGCCATATAGTTTTGCCGGGGCTTTTCCACATTATCGTAGCTGTAAACGCCCTTCGTTTTTTTCTGTATCCGCAGAGCCATAAAGAACGTAACCACCCAAAGCAAAATGGCCACGGGCAGGCCTACGCCGATTAAATAAGTGCCGTAAGGCAAGCCCGTAATTTCCATATACGTTACCACCGGCGGCGCATAAGGCCCGATAAACAGCCCGGTGATGCCGGAACCGAATAATACGGCGGCCAGGGTGGAAGGCGTTATGCCGATAGCCGCCACCAGGGGAATAACGATGGGCGCAATAATGGCGTTGGCGCCGGCCAAAGTGCCCAGCATAGACACTAAGAGGATCGAGCAGGCCATACAGGATAAAATAGCTTTTTTCTCAGTATCAATACCGATTTTATTGGTCAGGGCCATAACGATATGCTCGGCTACTCCCGTCTTGCGCAGTACTGCGCCTAAAGCGGAGCCCAGCATGATGATAAAACCGATCATGCCTAAAAAGGAGCCTAGGGAACCGGCAATTACGCCGCCCATTTCCAAAAGGGAGTGCTGCGTCATAATTGCACTTAAAATTACGCAGATAACCACGTTTAACACCGCATTAATATCTTTAAAAGCTAAAACAATATATAAGACCAATGGGACAAGGGCAAAAATCGGCGGTAAATTAAAGATCATAGAAAACCCTCCTTGGCCTGTTTATTACACGTCAGCATTGAGCGGCTATCTTGCCTTTAACCGCAAGCATAGGCATCCCCCCTCGAATGTTGCATTATTGTGCTTTAAAAAATTAATAAATTAGTAGAACGCGAGTATTTTAATAGAATTTTGTAAATAAATTTAATTTTGAAAATAAAGAGAATGATAGTATAATAAAGTTACTAGAAAAAAATGGCAATAGCATATACCCTCTATTCTCGAATTGGCAGCAAAGCGGCAGATTTTTGGATTGGACAAGCATTGTGGTTTTGTGCTATTAGCCAAAAGGAGGTGCAGCATCCGTCAAAAAATATTGCTGAATGGTGGTTGAGTGCGGAAGCCTAAATTAAAGGTGTTGTTTGTTGGATGGAACCATAAATAGGAGGTAGAGCAATGAAAAAAAGGTTAGCATCTGTCCTTTTGATCCTGGTTTTCCTTTTGACATGGGCCTTGCCCTGCTTCGCTGCAGAAACGGCAACCTTCAATAATGCTGTGTACCTGGGCGTAGTAGGCTACAACACTCCAGCTACGGCTAAAAACCGCAATATAGAGAACCTGAAAAACTTCTCTTATTATTTTTTCGTTGACGGACAAGTTGAGACCTATAAAATTTCCCCCGACAATGATTTCGCTATTAACAATATGCTGGCGGAAGGCTATGTATTCGACATCACCGTGGAATATGACGAAGAACATAACGGCAAGGTCATTGCCGCCGGCATTCCCCAGCCTGCGGCCACCGGGGCTATCTACTCTTTCAGCGACAGCTCCCTCAATGTGACCGGACAGGAAATTGCCCTTACCGATACTACGGCAATTTACAGCATCACCAGCCAGGCCGGCGGCACACTCGTGGAGCCGGGAGTTTTAGCTGCCGGCAAAACTGTAAAGGTCTACGGCAACCCGGCGGAAGCCGTGTTTCTGACTTTTGTAGCCGAACCTTACCAGGCGCCGGTGGAAGGCGTTGCCGGCAGGAAAACGCTGAAAAACGTGCTATCTACGGCTCTTAATCCCGTGGGCACCTGCCTCTACGTCTATGGCGGCACCTGGGAATGGCAGGATGAAGGCGTATTGGCACCCGGCGGCTCTTCAAGCCCCCAGGCCACCAACATCGGCTTACATCAAACCTGGCTGGATTTCTTCCAGTCCCAGGATGAAAATTATGTTTACCGCAATAATGCCGACCCGACGAAGAGCTATTATCCCCATATGGGCTACAACGAATATTACTATGCAGGCACCGATTGCTCCGGCTATATGGGTTGGCTGGTTTACAATATTGCCAATACCCAAAGCGGCAACCCGGGCTATGTCACCTCTGCCAAGCTGGAAGCCAAGATGTTTGCAGACGAGGGCTTCGGCACCTGGACCCCCTCCCTCAATAGTGAAAGCATTCAACCGGAAGACTTCAAACCCGGCGATATCTTCAGCACGACCGGCCATACCTGGATATGTCTGGGCAGATGTGAAGACGGCAGCTTGGTCATTGTACACTCCACTCCCTCTGCCAGCAAAACCGGTAAAGATGGTGGCGGTGTACAAATCAGCGCCGTTGCTCCCAAGGGCGCCAGCACCATGGAATGTGAAGCCTATGAACTGGCTAAGGAATACATGGCCAAGTACTATCCGGCTTGGAGCCAGCGCTACACACCAGTCGTCAAAACCTGGTCTGCTTATGTGGAGAATTCCGGCGGCAATACCGAATCTACCATCGGCAAATTCTCCTGGGGTCTCGGTGAGGGCGGCTATTTGACAGACCCGGAGGGCTACGCCAACATGACGGCCAACCAAATATTGAAAGACCTCTTTGGCGAAGCCGGTGATGAAGAGTATGTGACGGACCGTTCCGGGCTGGCAGGCAAAATAGCCGCCGCCGGGGCTTTAACGGAAGCCGATTATACGGCGGTAAGCTGGCAGGCTTTAAGGGCAGCCCTCAGCGCTGCGGAAGAAGCCATGGCCCAGACGGATTTGCTGCAAACAGATTACGATAAAGCTTTAGCTGATCTGACCAACGCATTAGACAATCTGGTACTTGTGGAAAGCGACAAGATGCTGGTAGGCGTTTCCGCCGCCGCCACCAGCCCCAATAATAAGCCGGTGGAATACCTGTTCTCCTTGCGCCAGGCCGAGCGCCTGATGAACATATTGATTGAATTTGAAGTGGACCTGACCATTTTGAAAAACAATCCCAGCTATGAAGCCGCCAACGGTTTCTACGCCATATCCGGCAGGGAAAACCAGGATATTGTCTTTACGAAGATCAACGATAATACCTGGAAAGGCAGTATTCGCTTGCTTTCTCCCAATACCCAGGGTTCCAGCTTCCCGGGCACCACGGAATTATTGAAGCTGGCCTTCGGCAGCCGCGCCTTGGGGGATGCCACTTTAAAAATCACCAACATCAAAGCGGCGGCCTTAGACGATAATGGCAAAGAGTTTTTCCTTGATTGGGGCTACAATCCTCAATCTACTACCACCAACATCGTTAAGCACGTGGTATATTCCATTTACGACCTGAATCAGGACGGCGCCATAGATGAGCTTGACCTGGCCCGGGCCCAAAAATACTACCAGTGCAAAGAAGGCGACAACCAATGGGATCCCTGGAACGGCGATGTTCAGGATTGCGGCCGGGTGGCTGACGTCAACGGCGATAAGGTTGTGGACATAGCTGACCTGATCCTGATCCTCAGGAACTTTACGAAATAGCAGGTTTCAGCCTAGGGGCTCATCCCCAGGGCCTTTCAGGGCCCTGGGGAAGCCCCTTCTATATGGATAAAGGAGGAGGCTTATGACAGCATATTTGAAATCAAGAAGCCTTCCGCTGCTCTGCTGCTTAGTCGGGCTCCTGCTGATCTGGCATCCTCCGGCCTTGCAGGCGGAAGCAGTTCAAAGCTCCCCCAGCGAAATCCTTCTGTCTCCCGGCGAAAAGGAATGCAGTATTACCGTGATCGTAACCCTTAAGGAAGCTTGCGCCGGCATTGAGTTTTCTTTAGATATCGGTACAAAAGAGCATCTGCAGTTCAGCCGTCTTGAGTTGAGCAACTCCTTAAAAAAGCAAGGGGCCATACCCACTCCCGGGGGCATACTGCCTACGGGCTTCTTTGCAGGCAGCAACCGTTTCAGTGAGAGGGTTGAGGTAGGCAAGCTTTACTTTACCTTCACAGGCAACGACCCCTTGCCGATTGCGCTGACACAGATGAAGGTTTTCCGCATAGCCGGCCAGGATCAAGTTGGCAGCACCAGCCAAACTACCGGGCTTTTTGAAACCGCCGTAAAGCGGCGCAGCGGCGGCGGCAATGGCGGCGGCGATAATATTATCGTTGAAATTATAGAGGCGCCGGGAGTTCCCCTGGCCCAAAGGAAAAGCTCCAAATATTTTGACGACGTAAAGGGCAGTTTTTCCTGGGCAGTGGATGTGATAGACGGCCTCTATGAAAAAGGCGTGGTTAAAGGTATCGGCCAGCGTTTATACGGTCCCGCCGCCAATATTACCCGCTGTGATTTTATCGCTATGCTGGTGCGGGCCTTTGACCTGAAGGCTTCCTTTACGGACAACTTCAGCGATGTGCCGCCGGACAGCTATTATTATGAAGCTGTGGGCATTGCCAAAGCCCTGGGTATTGCCATAGGTGACAACAATAAATTCCAGCCCCGTCAACCCATCAGCCGCCAGGACACGATGGCGCTGCTGCAGCGGATCTTTGCCTATAAAAATAAAAGTTTGCCCCCAGGCACGGACAACGATCTGCTGGGCTTCACCGACCAAAGGGCCATCAGCCCTTACGCCCGCTCTGCCGTCGCCACTCTGGTCAAGGCCAAACTCATTGTAGGCAATGACGGAAAAATCAATCCACCGGGCTGCACCACCCGGGCGGAAATGGCGGCGGTGCTCTATCGGGCCCTGGAGTATCTGGAGCAATAAACTTCACTCATTGTTTCACACCGAAGGCTAAGCTTGATTTGGCTGCCGGCAAAGGGGCAGAAATCGGCTTAGCCTTCGCTTGCAGCATTTTGCCCCAGGGCATTTTACCCCACGGCATTTTGCCGCAAACCTAAAGCATTGACAGAACCGGGCCGCCTCTATAGAATGGAAGAATACAGAAAAATCATGCTGATGTTAGGAGAACATTATGAAATATTCAATCCAAGGCGAACCCTTTCCCGTAGTCATCTGTGAATTGGAAAACCGGGAAACCATGATCACAGAACGGGGCTCCATGTGCTGGATGACGCCCAATATGAAAATGGAAACCACCTCCGGCGGCGGCTTAGGCAAAATGTTTGGCCGTATGGTTTCCGGTGAGGCTATGTTTCAAAACCGCTATACCGCTGAAGGCGGCCCCGGACTTATTGCCTTTGCCTCCAGCTTCCCTGGCACCATTCGCCAATACGACATCACCCCCTCAAAAGGTATCGTCGTTCAAAAATCCGCCTTTTTAGCTGCGGAGACCGGTGTGGAGCTTTCCCTCTTTTTTCAGAAGCGTTTAGGAACCGCCTTTTTTGGCGGTGAGGGCTACATTATGCAGCGCTTATCCGGCAACGGCACCGCCTTTGTGGAAATCGACGGCCACGCCGTCGAATACCGTCTGGAACAAGGACAATCCATGATTATTGATACCGGTTACCTGGCGGTTATGGACGAAACCTGCAGCATAGATATTGTCACTGTTCCCGGTATGAAAAATAAGCTCTTCGGCGGCGAGGGTATTTTTAATACGGTGGTAACCGGGCCCGGCAATATTCTGCTCCAAACCCAGACCATCAGCGCCGTGGCCGGTGCTTTACGGCCTTTTCTTCCCAGCGGCGGCAATTAAATTAAGCAATCAACAAACACCATTAACAAACACCATTAAACTAAATAATTCATAATTGACAAACCCTGAATCTCATTATATAATAACTACTGCTGAACGCACGAATCAGCCATAACGGCCCGTTGGTCAAGCGGTTAAGACATCGCCCTCTCACGGCGAAAACAGGGGTTCGATTCCCCTACGGGTCACCATAACAAATCCAGCGCCAGATTAGATTCTGGCGCTTTTTTTGTCCGGGTACGTAGAATAGGTTCATATCCAAATCCAACGTGGGAAGGGGAAGCCCGGCACTGTCCCCCCCCCCTTTTGTGCAAAATTGCAAGTTTGTACTCTGGCGGAAGCCCCTTTTGTGCAAAATTGCAGGTTTGTAAAACATATTTTGGCATTGAAATAAGGTTTTCATCCCCTTTTCAGCCAAATCTGTTACAAAGCAGTGATTTGAGGGTGACAAACCTGCAATTTTGCACATTATCCAAGCAAACGGTCGAGCAATAAGCCTCGGCCCAGACCGACTCCGTCTTCATTTGCCGCCGCCGGCTCAACTTCCTGCCGGCCGAAAAGCCATTCCTGGATAGTGTAATTTCCCGGCTGACTGGCTTGACAGCCCAAAGTGCGCATCTGCTTCCTCAGGCCCTGGCATTTCGCTGTCTTTAAATAAAACCATCACACGGTCAATATCCCCTGTGATTTGACTGTCGATTTCACCATGACTGGCCATCCACCCCATAATCCTTATTGTTTCCTCATGGCTCCTGCCCCGGTGATAAGGTCGGGTTTCCCGCAAAGCCTGGTAAATATCGATGCAGGCAATCAGCCTGCTGGTAAAATCCATATCTAAATAGCACTGGGGCAACTGGGGATAACCCTTGCCATTTAATTTGCGGTGATGGGTAACGGCCCAACGGCAAATTTCCTCAAAACCTTCTATATCTTTAAGCATGGCATAGCTCCAAAAGGCATGCTTTTGAATTATGGCGAACTCCTGCTCCGTCAGCTTTCCGGGCTTTTCGAGTACTGCCGCAGGAATAAGCAGTTTGCCGATATCATGAAAGGAAGCGGCCAAATAAATTTTAGCGCACTGCTCCCGGGGAAAGCCATAATAAAGGCCCATCCAATAGGCCCGGTAAGCAATCTGCAGAGAGTGTCTGGCGGTGTATTGAGATTTATAGTCGGTAATGCTGGCAACCACCTTGGCAATGTTCATTAAGTCTACGGCAGGCATGTCTACTACCCACTTGGGCATCTTTTGTCCAAAGGTAATATCCACCTGCTCATCCCGCAAAGAAAACAACAAATCCTCATCAAGAACGGCCAGCAAAGCATCGGCGGCAAGGCAGGTATAGTAGCCTCCTCTTTTGCTGCTGATGAAGCCGCGCAAATCAGGAAGGAACGCCGGAGATAATCGCTGCAAATGATAGCGGGCATCCACATCATCGGCAGCAGCAATAATCTGAGCTCCTAATGGGGTTTTTGCCGCATCCATTTTGAAAGGGCCTGATTTATCCATATATTCGTGATGATATTTAACAAATCCCCTGACGTCTGACGGAAAAGGAAAATACAGAACATTCTCTTCCCCTATTAAACAATGGGCTCCGTGATCCATAGCATGGGCGCCTTCCGGCCTTTCGGAAAGAATATATTCCGTAAGAGCATTATCGTGCATCAGAGCACAGCCTGCCACGCCAATAAGGTCATCGTCATTCCACCCCAAATGTCTGCCCATCATAATCGCTAAAATAGAAATTCGTTTGCCATGATTGGTGGTGGCTCCTAAAAGCTCCCCCTCTACGGCGTCTAAACCCATAGAAAGGCTTGATAACAATTGGTCCATCCGAAAAATCATACCGGCTACCCTTCATTCTTCTCTATATATTCTCTAATTGCCTGTTCTTACTGCCTATTTCTTTGAAGATATTATCACAATACTTTTGCATATGCAAATATTTTTATATACGAAAACAATATAAGAGCACTCAATTTCTACGGCAAATCCCGGAATAAAATGGTATACTGTTATTACACTTTACCCAGATACTCAAAGACATTTTAAGAAGGTACTCCCATGTGGATAATCTATTCTCTGGCTTCCGCCCTTTTTGCCGGCGTCATGTCGATTTTAGCCAAGGTTGGCATCAAAAATACCGACTCTACATTGGCTACAGCTTTGCGTACCATCGTAGTAGTTGTCTTTGCCTGGCTGATGGTCTTTATGGCCGGTTCCCAAGCTGCCATTGCAAACCTTGACTCTAAGAGCATAATCTTTCTCATCCTGTCGGGTTTGGCTACCGGCGGCTCCTGGCTTTGTTATTTCCGGGCATTGCAACTGGGAGACGTCAATAAGGTTGTCCCCATTGACAAATCCAGCACGGTGCTTACCATGCTGCTATCCGCCCTCCTCCTGGGCGAAAAGCTAACCTGGCTGAAAGCCCTTGCCATGCTGCTGATTGGTGCCGGCACCTATCTTATGCTTGAGCGGAAAGCAGAGATTCAGGGTAATGCAGCAGGATATAACCAGGTCACAGACGCCCCCCAACCGAAGCATTATAAATGGCTGGTTTATGCCCTTCTATCGGCTGTATTTGCCAGCCTCACTGCCATTCTGGGGAAAATCGGAATTGTAGGCGTGGAATCCAATTTGGGCACGGCCATACGGACAGTAGTTGTACTGCTGATGGCCTGGCTGATTGTTTTCTGGCAAGGTAAACAAAGCGGCATAAAACACATAGACAAACGAAGCTGGATATTTATCGGTTTATCCGGTCTGGCCACAGGGCTTTCCTGGCTCTACTTTTACCGGGCATTACAGGAGGGACCGGCCAGTGTGGTAGTGCCCATCGACAAGCTAAGCCTATTGGTGACTGTGTCCTTTGGCTATTTCGTATTGCAGGAAAAGCTGAGTAAACAAGGGCTCCTTGGCTTGGCAATAATCGTTACCGGCACCCTATGCCTGCTGATTAAATAATACAAATTAAACAATACAAAAAAGCACCGCCTCTGGTTTGAAGTTTAACTTCTTACAATTGGACGGTGCTTTCTATTTGCTGTTGTTATTTTGCTATTGCAGCCTTATTGGAAAATCGCCTTGGCAAAGTTGGATTTACCCCGCTTTAACAGCTTCTCCCCTTCGCCTGCTATTTCCAGCAGCGGATCCTTGCAAACTACGCCGTCAAGGGCTATGCCTCCCTGGCTGATCAGGCGGCGGGCTTCGCTGCTGCTGGCGGCCAGGCCGGTAAGGGTCACCAACTTCCACAAAGGATAGGTTTCTTGCGCCAGCTTATACTCCGGCATGCTTTCGGGTGCTGCGCCGGCCGCCACTGTCATATAACGCTTTTTGGCTTCCGCCGCTTCATCCCCGCTATAATACATGGTCACGATAGTCTCAGCGTAAAGGAAATGGGCTTCCCGGATATCTTTTTCCAACAAAGCGGTGACCTGATCAAAATCCAGATCCGTAGTCAGCCGGAAATAATCGGCCAAAAGGTTATCCGGTACCTTCATGCATTTTTCAAAAATAACTTCCGGCGGCTCGCTGATGCCAATATAGTTGTCCAGGGATTTTGACATTTTCTCCACGCCGTCAAGGCCCGGTAAAAGCGGGAAGGTAATTACCTCCTGAGCCGGCAAATCATAATCCCGCATCAACTCCCGGCCTACCAGAAGGTTGAAGGTCTGATCCGTCCCTCCTACCTCCACATCGCAGGCCAAAGCTACAGAATCATAGCCCTGCATCAAAGGATACAGCAGCTCATGCATGCCGATGGGCCGGTTTTCCTGGAGCCTTTTGGTGAAATCGTCCCTTTCCAAAATCCTGGCCACAGTATATTTGCCGCAAAGCCGTAAGACGTCGGCAAAATTCATTTCCGACAGCCATTCGGAATTATAACAGATTTTTGTTTTTTCCCGGTCGAGAATCTTTGTGACCTGTTCTAGATAAGACTGGCCGTTTTGCCGGGTTTCCTCAAAGGTCAGAGGCGGCCTGGTTTTTGTTTTGCCTGAAGGATCGCCTACCATACCGGTAAAGTCCCCGATAATAAAGATGATCTCATGACCCAGATCCTGCAAAAGCTTTAACTTCCTTAGTACCACGGAATGGCCCAAATGCAGGTCCGGCCGGCTTGGGTCTGCCCCCAGCTTAATCTTCATGGGTTTGCCGGAGAAAAGCTTCTCTTTAAAACCCTCCTCGGAATATATGCCGGTACTGTCCCTTTTCAGGATTTCCCATACTTGTTCTGCGTTCATCCTTACCTCCAATTAACCGCTTGCGCAGAAAAGCAGCTGCTTATCCACTGCATAAATGCGTTTACGGATTCAATCTCAATGAATGTCATTTTAGCAGTGACGGCAGCCCGTTGTCAAGCAAAGCCCCATAAGATATAAGGAATAATGGGGTTTTATTAATAAACAAGCTTCTTTCTGTCAGACGGATCCTTCCTGGCATCCACTTCCCATTGCTGCACCGGCGGCACAAAAGCATCCGGCGGCTCAATAACAAAGTTCAGCAGCACCGGTTCCTGCAAGGACAGAGCCCACTGAACGGCGCTTTCCACATCCTCATTTTTTGTCACATTCTTCGCTTTTATACCAAAGCCTTGAGACACCATGACGGTATCAATAGGGCAAAAGTCCACACCGAAATACTGCTGGTCATAATACAGATGCTGAATGGTCTTGATCCAGCCATAGCTGTTGTTTTGGAAATTGACAAATACGATAGGCAAATTCAAGCGCTTTGCTGTCTCCAGCTCTCCCATAGTCATGGCAAAACTGGCATCCCCAAAGAAACTGACTACCCGGGACTGAGGCCTGGCCACCTGGGCGCCGATGGCTGCTCCCATGGCATAGCCTAAAGCGCCGTGAGCCCGGGGAATCACCGTATGCTTACCGGTCTGCTTCATTTTGATATAGGAAGCGATATAAGGTGTGGGTGTGCCGGCATCACCGGTGAATATAGCCTGGCCATCCGTAAACTTCTCAACAGCTCCGAAAACTTTGGCGGCGACTACGTAATCCGAAGTCTTATCATAATCTGCCCCGATGCGGTCCATTTTTTCCTGCCTTTTGGCGGCCCAAATCTCTTGCCAGGCTGCCGCAGCCTCTTTGTCAATGCCGCAGTCCCTCTTGTTTAGCTTGACTAAAAGATGGCGGATATCGCACATAATGCCATGACTGATGGGCGCAATGTTGCCCAAAGTCTGCTCGTTGATGTCCACCTGCAGAATCTTGACACCGGGAGCAAAAATCGATTTGCCTACCGTGGTCACGTTATCCAGCTTGCAGCCTAAAACGAAGATGAAGTCAGCCTGGCTGATCACTTCATTGGCCTCCAAAGAGCCGCCGTTGGCCCCGATGGTGCCTAAAGCATAATCCTTCGTCTCTGCCACGCTGCCTTTGCCGTCGATGGAGCTGACTACAGGGATGTTGTATTTCTCCACAAGCTGGGTCAGTTCGTCATACGCCTTGGAAAAATGAACGCCGCCGCCGGCCAGCATCACCGGCCGCTTGCTTTGTTTCATCAGCTCAATAGCCCGTTCCACATCCTCGTCGGTAGCATCATTTTGAAAATAGCCCAGGCGGCCATGGTCGGGATTACCGTATATCTCCTCGGGTTTCCCATCGTATTCTCCCCGCAAAAGATTTTCCGGGAAAGACAGCGCCACGGCGCCGGGAGAGCCGGAGGTGCTTACCCGGACGGCTTTACGCATCATCTGGGGAATTTTTGATAGCAGGCGCAGCTTTGTATTCCATTTGGTCACCGCCGCAAAAAGGGCTTCCTGATGGCAATCCGTTAACGCATAGGTCTCATCGCTGGACATGGTAATATCCGAGGCAATACAGAGCAACGGAATATTCGACAGATCAGCCTCGCTGACACCAGGCACCACATATAAAGCGCCGCCGCCGCTGGGTACTTCCACTACGCCAATTCGTCCTGTCATCCTGGCATAAGCATCGGCGGCATAAGCCGCATGGCGCTCGTCCCGGCAAAGAATATGGGTAATCTCCTTTTGCCTCAGCCGCAAAGCATCATGGAAAGCCATAGAAGTATCACCGGGCACACCAAATATATGCTTTACTCCATGTTGAATCAAAAGCTCTACAATTAAATCTGCGCCTCTCATTTTGCACCTCCGCATCATTCTTTATGCTGGTTCACCACTATTTAACATTATAACACCTCAATAGAAAATTTTCGAGTGTAGAAAATTTTCTTCCCTATGTGTGTCAGGTATACTTTTTTAGAATTATGTCATAAATGGCAACTTAGTGTATAATTGTTGTATTGAGCATTTTTGTGAGGAAGGATGATCTCAGATGAAACTGACCTATACAGGAAAAACCAAAGACGTTTATGCACTGGAAGACGGCAATTATCTGCTCCAATTTAAAGATGATGTAACCGGGGAAAATGGTGTATTTGATCCCGGCGCCAATACCGTAGGCTTGTCCATTGCCGGCGCCGGCCAGGCCGGTCTCCGTATGACTGCTTATTTTATGAATCTGATCAATGCCCAGGGTATTAAGACTCACTTTATTGCCGCCGATTTGGAAAAAGCTACGATGACAGTGCTTCCTGCCACTATATTTGGCAAAGGACTGGAGGTCATCTGCCGTTTTCGGGCGGTGGGCAGCTTTATTAAGCGTTATGGCGATTACATCGAATCCGGCGCTGTTCTTCCCGATTATGTGGAGATGACGCTGAAAGACGATGGCCGGGGTGACCCTCTGATCAATCAAGAGGCCTTGGCTGCTCTCAATATCCTCAGCCCTGCCGAATATGACGAAATTGCGGCTATGACCAAAAAAATTGCCCGCATCATCAAGGATGAGCTGGCCAGACTGGATATGGAGCTTTACGACATCAAGCTGGAATTCGGCCGGGTCAATGGCCAGGTTTGCTTGATTGATGAGATTTCCGGCGGCAACATGCGGGTTTTCCAGGAAGGCAAGGCACTGGATCCCTTAACCCTCTCGGCAAAAGTTATCGGATAATAAAAAAGATCAGGGCCGTTGCATTAACCGCAACGAAAAAAAGCACAAAAAAAGATGGTAACCGGCGTATGAAGCCGTCTTTTTTTGTGCCGGATTAGGGCCAAAGGGCGCATCGCCCAACGTTTACAATTAACGTTTTGCGACACGCCCTGATCTTACTTTTTTAAAAACCCTGATTCAGCACATTGCCCGTTAGCTGAAAATAGAGAAGTACAATAATACCCAAAACAATCCGGTAATAGCCGAAAGCCTTAAAGTCATGGCGGCGGATATAAGACAGCAGGAATTTAATGGCCACCAGAGATACCAAGAAAGCCACCAGGCTGCCGGTCAGCAGCACCATCCATTCCAAAAAGCCAAAACTTAAACCCGTTTTAACAAGTTTCAGCAGGCTGGCGCCGGCCATGGCAGGCAGGGCCAAAAAGAAGGAAAACTCCGAGGCCACCGTGCGGCTGCAACCTAAAAAGACAGCCCCCAGTATGGTGGCGCCGGACCGGGAGGTGCCGGGCACTAAGGCCAGCACTTGAAACATACCGATAAGCAAGGCCGTCCGGTAGCCCAGCTCATCCATAGTGGTGATGGTGGGACGCCGCCGGCCCCGTTCCAGGATCAGAAACAAGATGCCATAGATAATCAAAGCCAAAGCTACTACCCGGCTATTATACAAATAGGTATTAATTTGCTCTTCAAACAATATCCCGGTTATTCCTAAAGGAATGACCCCCACCAGAATTCTGAACCAGAGGGACCAGGTTTCCCGTTTTTCCCGGGGGCTCTTTTGGCTGCCGAAAGGCCAAAGCCTCTGAAAATACAAAACTACCACTGCCAAGATGGACCCCAACTGGATTACCACCAGGAAAGTGTCAAGAAAAGTTTTGCTGAAATTAAGGGTCAAAAATTCATCCAGCAGAATCATATGGCCGGTGCTGCTGATAGGCAGCCATTCCGTAATACCCTGGACAATACCAAATATGATGGATTTCAATATTTCAATCAAGGGTTCATCCTCCTTGCCGCAATGTCATGATTTATGTGTCAAAGGGTGGTGGGTCCTAGTGTCTTCGCCAGGTAATGCAGATTGTACAAAAATTTCGTTTGTGTTCAATTAACCGAGGCTAGCTGAGCAAAAATTGCGTTTGTATGTAAAATGCAAGACTAATACCTATACATAATCGAAAAAATTGCACCGATATGGGCTGAAATCGCCTAAAATTGCCCCTAATCAACCCTGCAAATCACGTACAAACGAAAAAACTGTACAGTCGTCGGCGAGAATCAGCACACAAACGAAAAAATTGAACAGAACCACAGGGGTTGCCGGTTTCCTTTGTCGTAATTATACTCGACCGGGCTTGCTTCTATGCCAGTCCCCTACACCTGGACCAGCACCGGCGCACAAGTCTACATATCCTGGAAAGCGTCTGAACCAGCACCGGCGCACAAGTCTACATATCCTGTGCCGCCCATGCGTCTGGATCAGCACCGGTGCACTAGTCTACAATTCCTGTGCCTGTGCCGGTGCCTGTGCCGGCGCCTCCCAGCCATTGCATACGTCTACCCAGTCCAGAGCGCCGGCAGTCTGCCATAGCTGGTCCAAATCCAGCTCGATGGCGGAATTGCTGCTGCCGCAAGCGGGATAAACCGTCTGAAAACGCTTTAAGGAAACATCCAGATATACTCTTGTCCGGGGTAAAAGAGCAAAAGGGCATACGCCCCCTACGCCATGGCCCGTTAAATCCAGCACCCGGTCTGCCGAAAGCATATTGGGCTTTTTGCCGAAGGCCTGCTTATACTTGCTGCTGTTGATTCTGGCGTCGCCGGCAGCCACTACCATCAGACAATTGTCTTGATCGGCAAAGGTCAGGCTTTTGGCTATGCGGGCGGGAATTACATTTAAAGCTTGGGCGGCCAGCTCCACGGTGGCGCTGGATACGGCAAACTCTTGCACCTTATGGGTTAACCCCCACTGACTCAGGTGCTTTTTAACTTTTTCGATTGAACTCATTTCCAGGAGACTCCATTCATTCCTTCTTCACAGGCCCCCAGCAAATCGGCTAATTTAGGCTTGGCCACCACTTGATGGGCTTCCATAGCCTGGCTGATTTTCCGGGGGATATCGAGAAAGCTGATTCTTCCCGCCAAGAAGGCTTCCACGGCCCGTTCATTGGCGCCGTTGAGCACCGCCGGCATAGTGCCGCCGATTTTGAGGGCTTCATAAGCCAGCTTCAGGCAGGGAAACAACTGATGATCCGGTTCTTCAAAGGTCAATTCTTTAGCCTGCATAAAATTTAAATAATTGCTGCAGCCTTTAAGCCGCCGGGGCCAGGTTAAAGCTACCTGTATAGGCTGGCGCATATCCGGCTGGCCCATTTGCGCCAATATAGGACCGTCGATAAATTCCACCATGGAATGAATGATGCTTTGGGGATGAACCACTACCTGGATTCTGGCCAGAGGCACTTGAAAAAGCCAATGGGCCTCAATAACTTCCAAGCCTTTATTCATCAAGGTTGCGCTGTCGATGGTAACTTTTTTGCCCATGGTCCAGGTAGGATGCATCAGCGCTTCTTTAGGCCCTATGGCAGCTAATTGCTTTTCGGTAAAGCCCCGGAAAGGGCCGCCGGAAGCTGTCAAAATCAGCCTTCTTACTGTGCCGCAAGTCTGCCTGGCCGTTTCTGCCGCCGCCCCTCTTGATGTGCCCGCCGCCGTAACGCTGCGTCCCCCAAGACATTGAAAAATAGCGGAGTGCTCGCTGTCCACCGGTATGATGGAAGCGCCGTGGGCTTCGGCCATGGCACAAACCAATTGTCCCCCTACCACCAAGGATTCCTTGTTTGACAGGGCTATCCGCTTGCCGGCTTTCGCCGCCGCCAGTACCGGTTCTAATCCAGCCACACCGCTGATGGCAGCCACAACCGTGCCGGCAGAGCCCATGGTAGCCGCCAGCTTATAGCCTTCCATGCCGTACATGATTTCCGGCATCCAGCTCCCCTCTTCTTGCAGCAGCTTTTTTAATTCCATGGCCTTTTGGGCTGTGGCTGTCACTGCCAGCCGCGGCTCAAACTCTGAAACCTGACGAGCCAGCAGCACCATATTATTATGGCCTGTCAGAGCTTCTACTGCCAGCCCCAAATGCCTGGCAACCTGCAAAGTTTGCGTGCCAATGCTGCCGGTAGACCCTAAGACAGCTACACCTTGCTTTGCCATAATCTCCTCCTCTTCCGATTCCTTCCGTCTCTATCTGCTTTAAATCCCTTCCGTCAGGTCGTGAATCCATTTGCCGCTTTTCAGCCGCCACATAGCCATCAGGAATTTGATCAATTCTTCAATAGTAATTAAGGCTACTACTTGTTCTACCGGCAACCGCCAATAAACGGACCCCAAAAAAGCCAGAGGAACGCCTACAAGCCACATGGTAGATAAATCCATAGCCAGACAGGCCTTGGCGTCGCCGCCTCCCCGAAAAATACCCACAATCAAAACCAGATTGATTTGGCGGATGCAATAAGTCAGGCCAAATATCTTTAAAATCAGCCCCGCAGAACGGATAGCCCCTTCCGATATACGAAAGAAGGATAATACCCAGGAACCGCTCAGCAAAATCAGGATACCCAGGAAAAGCCCCAGCAAACCCGTAAGAACTGTAAAGCGATTAGCGTAAAACCTGACTTTTTCTTTATCGCCGGAACCAATTTGATGACCGATCATCACCAAGGAAGCACTGGCTATACTGAAGCAAAGCACCATGAAAAAGTTTTGAATCGTATTGGTAATATTGGTGGCCGCCAAGGCCGCCGTACCGATTCTGCCGTAGGCCGCCGTATAGAAAACCGCCCCCAGGCCCCATAGTCCTTCGTTCATTACCACAGGCAAAACCACGTTATATACGGTGCGCATATAAGACCAATCAAAATTTAAATAATCCCGGAGACTTCCCCGCAAAGGCTGCCTCGGCTTTAAGCTGATCAACAGCATTAAAAAGCATTCCAAAAATCTGGCCAATACCGTAGCAATGGCGGCTCCTCTTACGCCCAAGGCCGGCAAGCCCAGCTTGCCAAAAATAAGCAGATAATTAAAAACCGTATTCGTTAAAATAGCCAGAAAGCTGATGAACATGGGTACGGCTGCATTATTTATACTTCTTTGGGCATGGGAGAAAACAAAGGTAATGGCCGTAGGGATATAACTGATACAAACAATCCAAAGATACTCTCTGCCTAAATACAACACTGTCTCAGCATCACTGAACAAGCCCATGATCGGGATTGGAAAAAAGACCGCCAGAGCCGTGAAGAGGGCGCCGGACAAAATCAGGCTGATCAAGCCCACTCCTATCGTGCGGAAGATATCCCGCCGGTTGCCGCTGCCCCAATACTGGGAAATAAAGATGCTAACACCGGAAGAGACGCCGTAAATCACCATATTGAATAAGAAAAAAAATTGATTGGCAACACCTACTGCCGCTACTTCATTTTCTCCTACCGCACCGATCATCACTGTGTCGATCATATTCAGAGAGGATATTAAAAAATTTTGAATCATTATGGGCAATGCCAGCGTAACTAAACTTCGGTAAAAGGCTTTGTCACCAAATAGCCCTCTTTCGCCCAACAGAGCTGCTGTCTTATTCATAATTCCTTTCAGAAGAAAAACAGGCTTTTGATCAGAAGCCTGCTTTTTTAACCTTCAAAAGCTGAAATCAACCGCTGAAAAGCTTTGATATTGTCTCTGGTCTTTCCCGGCTGAAATAAGGCGGACCCAATGACCAGGTTTTCTACACCGGCAGCCAGAAATTCGCCGATGTTTTGCTGATTGACGCCGCCGTCGGCCTGTATCTGAAAATCCAGGCCTTCTTCTTGCTTTTTGGCCTTTAACCATCTGACCTTTTTTAACACAGGCAAAATAGCTTTTTGGCCGCCAAAGCCGGGGTTTACCGTCATGACCAGAACCCGATCCAAAAAGGGCAGCACCGGCTCCAGTAACTCTACAGGCGTAGCAGGATTGATGGCAACACCGGCCTTCACTCCCAGCTCTCTGATCATCTCCAAAGTGCGGTGCAAATGAAGACAAGCCTCACTGTGGACGGTGATACTGTCCACCTTAGCGGCCACGAAAGCGGGAATCAGCCGCTCCGGCTCAACCACCATCAGATGAGCATCAAATTCGATATCGGTATATTTTCTCAGCATGGCCACCGGCCCGGGGCCAAAGGTCAGGTTGGGCACAAAACGGCCGTCCATAATGTCCAAATGCAGACAGACAATGCCTTCATCTGCCACTTCCCTAATCTCCTGCCCCCAAAACCCGGCATCGGCTGCCAAAAGAGATGGCGCAATAATTGTTTCCATTCTTATATCCTTTAAGGAGTATTGATGCCGTTTCCTAAGAAGCGGCGAACCAGCCCCACAATCAGGGTGTGTTAATGCCGTTTCTTTTGATGTAATCGCCGTTTCTCTTCCGCTTGATCACCATATGGTTGGCCAGATGCTCCATCACGACTTCCATGGCCATCAGGCTCTTTAAACCGGCATGGTACATCACGTGGCCTTTATCCTTGAAATAGCTGCCCTGCTCATCCAAAGTCTTTATTACTTCATCGGCGCGACTATCCACGAAGGCTTTAATAAATGCTTCGGCTTTTTCCGTGTTTTCGCATTCTCCATCAAGATAACCGGCATCCTTCAATTCTTCAATACGCTTGTCCGACAGACCGTCAAATACTGTCAGATCTAAAAAAAGCTGTTCGTTTTCCACTATCACCATGGGCAACCTCTCCTCTCGTCCTCTCCTCAACCGGAGTCTTTAGCATTATGCTATTGTTTATATTGTACCATTTATTCCCGAGTTACTCAATGCCTGAATCACCGACTTTGCGGAAAACCCTGTAAATAACCCTACGGGAACAGCGGAAAGAAAAAGCCAGGGCAAATAGTAAAAAACCCCGGTATTGCTTAATAAAAGGGCCACCATCAGCAATTGGCCGCCATGATGAGCAGCCGCTCCCGCCAGGCTGACCCCTACAATAGAAACAGATTTTCTTCCGGTAAATATTGCCATAACAAAAAAGCTTATTAAACCGCCGCCCCAGCTGATCCAAAAAGCCGGAGTCAGAAAAGTACCCAGCACCAATCCGGCTAAGAGCAACCGCAACACCACCACCAGGAAAACCTGCCTTCTTGGGAAAAAGCCGAAAGCCGTCAGGGTGATAATATTAGCCAGACCAAGCTTAACCCCCGGCAAAGGGATAAAAGGCGGAATCGCCGCTTCCACTGCCGAGAGGGCCAGGCTCATGGCTACCAAAAGGGAGAGAAACAGAATATCCCTTACCGATAGGCTTTGCTTGCCAGCAAGGGCTTGCTTTTTATTTGAGGACGCCATCTAATTCCCCCTCGCCCTGGCCTGCCGGATTGTCTAAAGCAATTAAACGGATAATGATTTCATTGGGCACGCAAACAATGGATTGTCCGGCTTTACTGATAAATCCCGTTTTAACACAGGCTTGATCGGGACAGGTTGCCCTGTCCACATGGACGCCCTGGTCAGGCCAATAGGACAAATAGACGCCGCCGGCGGCTCCCTCAACATGCCAGCGGCCCTGCTCACCTTGGGGCAGGCTGCTTACCGGCATTCTGAGACGCTCTTCTCCCGGCCGGCTGATCTCCAGAACCAACTCCTGGGAGCGGTCGCCGCCGGAGAAATATTGAAAAGCCAGCAGCGCCAGAGCCGCCGCCAATATGACGGCCAGTATCTGTTTGTCTGTTTTTCCTAAACCCATAACCTAATCAATCCCTTAATTTATAGCCAGACTTATCTTGCCACTTGATATGGTCCTCTATCCCCGAAGTAGCAAACAGTTCTCCGGAGGTGGTTACCCATATTGCCTCCAGGTCAGGTATGCTTTCCGCCAGCTCCAAAGCGTCCTGGACCGGCAGGAGAAACAGCAGTGTAGAATAATAGTCGGCCTTAAGACCGTCGGAGGAGATAGCGGTAACACTATGGCTGTACCATACAGGCCAGCCCTCAACAGGGGATAAAATATGGTGATAGCGGCGGCCCTCTATATCTTCGTAACGCTGATAGTCGCCGGAGGTAGCCGCCACCTGTCCCGGCGTCAGTTCAATGGAGGCCAAAAGCTCCTTCGTTTTCAAAGGATCGGTGAGGCCGATTTGCCAAAGGGAACCGTCAGGCTTTTGGCCGATAGTCTTAATATTGCCCCCGGCATCAATGATGCCATAAACCGCCGGCCCGGCCTGGGCTAAGATGCGGCCGGCCTCTTCTACTGCATAGCCTTTGGCTACAGCCCCATAATCCAGCCCCACACCGGCTAAAGTCAGCCTCATTTTGCCCCCGGCCCAGTCCCTTTCGATATACTCCATACCGCTTAAAGCCAAGGCCGCTTCTATCTCTTCCTGCCGGGGCAGCACTTTTGTTTCTCTGACCGTCATCCAAAGATCAATCAGCTTGCCTAATGAAGTATCCACCAGCCGGGTGGCTGCCGGCAGGACTGCCGCTGCTTCTTGCTCCAGCCGCTCCACTTCCTCCTGAATGGTCAAGGTATCCCGGCTCACTTCCAGCCACCTGCCGTCCCCGGCCTGGGCCGCCAACCTCTGGAGATCAGAGCCCTGTGCGGGGTCGTGGCGGTTGGTTTTGACGGCAATTTCCTCCATGCGGTTGAAGGCTGCCAAAACCAACTGCTCCAGCTCTTCCTGAGAAGGCGGAGCTACCGGTTGGTCCTCCTGGTCCGCTGCCCCCAGCCTGCCGGCCTGGTGGCCGGGTATCACCTGCAGCCGTATGGTAACCACCGTATCCATAAGAAAACGGGTGCTGCTAAAAGAGGGAACCTTCGCCCTCTCAGCGCCGCCGCAGGAGATTAGACCCCCACAAAGTGCAACGCATAAGAAGACAAAGGCCGCCTTTTTCATGTATGTTTTTGTATCGCTGCTAGAACCTTTAATGGCAGTCATGAACCCGCCGCCCTTAGCTGACTTTGCTGCCGCAGCCTTCCTGGAGGGGGCAATTGGAGCAGCCGCCTTCCAAGGGCTGGTTTTTTTCGCAGACGACTAATTGAGGATCGATGGGCGGATCCAGATGGATGCTCTTTCTGGGGCATTTCTCCACACAGATGCCGCAATTGACACATTTGGAGTAATCGATCATAGACACGCTGCCGACCTTGTTGTCAATGAGCTGTATGGCTCCTTCCGGACAGGATCTGACACAAATGCCGCAGCTGATGCAGGAAACGTTGCAGGCCTCCCGGGCAATCTTGCCTTTATCCCGGTTATTGCAGCGAACGTGGACTTGCTTATCAATAGGCACAATACTGAGTACCTTCTGGGGACATTGGTTGGCGCAAAGGCCGCAGCCTGTACAGAGAGAAGTATCTACCACAGGCAAACGGTTTTCGCCGATGGTCATGGCCCCAAAGGGACAGACCCTCACACAGGAGCCCAAGCCGATACAGCCGTAATAGCAATAGCTGGGGCCGCCGAATTGGGTCACCGCCAAATGGCAGTCAATAACTCCCTTGTATTCGTACTTTGCTTTGGCGTTATCAAAGGTGCCGTTGCAATGGAGCTGGGCCACCTCCCGGATCTTCCCTGCCACCGGCTCCTGGCCCATGATCTTGGCAATTTCCGCCGCTACCTTGTCTTTGCCGGGAATACAGGCATTAAGAGGAGCCCCGGCATTGACGATGGCGTCGGCTAAACCGGCACAGCCGGGAAAGCCGCAGGCGCCGCAGTTGGCCCCCGGCAGCACCTCAATGATGGCCTCAACTCTGGAGTCTGTCTCTACCGCCAGTTTTTTGGAGGCAAAGGCCAGTACAGCACCGAAAGCCCCTCCCAAAACGGCTAAAATGACAACTGCATTTACTATCATGAATAGGTTCCTTCCTTTCTGGGAACTAACGCTTGCACATCACCCATTAAATCATGCCGGTAAAGCCCACAAAAGCCAGAGCCATGGAGCTGGCCACAAAAAATACGATGGGCAAGCCCTTCATGGACTCCGGCAGCTCCGCCTCTTCCAGCCGTACCCGGATTCCCGCCATCAGCACCATGGCCAGCAAGAAACCGGCGGAATTGGCAAAGGCATTGACGATTGTATGGAAAAGCCCGTAACCGTCTTGAATATTAACCAAGGCTATACCCAGGATGGCACAGTTTGTAGTAATCAAGGGTAAATAGACGCCCATGGACTTATATAAGCTGGGGATATTCTTTTTGAGAAACATCTCCAAAAGCTGTACTAATGCGGCAATAGTCAAAATAAAAGCAATGGTCCTTAAATATTCCAGGTCAAAACGCACCAGTAAAAACTCATTAACCAGCCAGGTAATGGAGGAGGACAGGATCATGACGAACATGACGGAAAAGCCCATACCCACCGCGCTTTTAATGTCTTTTGACACGCCCAGGAAAGGGCAAATGCCTAAAAACTGAGCTAATACGATATTGGAAATAAAGATGGAGCCAAAAATTATGGCAAAGGTCTGTCCCATATTAGATCACCTCACCTTTCTTAACCTTGGCTTTTCTGTTTTTCAGGAAGGCAAAGGCGGCAAAGAGAAAGCCCATGGTAATAAAAGCGCCGGCCGGCAGAATCATCACCAGCACAGGCTGAAAATTGCTGCCAAAAAGCTCTACGCCCATAAAGGAACCGGAACCCAGAATCTCTCTGATCGTAGAAATCAGCAGGATAGCAATGGAATAGCCGATGCCCATGCCAAGGCCGTCCATAATGGAAGGCAGTGGCTTGTTTTTGCCGGCGAAGGCTTCCGCCCGGCCCAGGATAATGCAATTGACCACAATCAGAGGAATAAAAATGCCCAGAGCCGAATAAAGAGCCGGCGAAAAGGCGTTCATGATCATTTCCACCAAGGTTACAAAAGAAGCAATAACTACAATATATACAGGAATTCGGATATCGGCAGGTACGTATTTGCGCAAAAGGGAAATACACAAGTTGGAGCAAATCAGTACGGCAGAAAAAGCCACACCCATGCCCAGGGCATTATCTACCGAGGTAGTTACCGCCAGGGAGGGACAAGTGCCTAATACTTGTACAAATAAAGGGTTTTCTGCAATGATACCCTTTCGTAATTCACCAAATAAACTCACGGAAATTCCTCCTCTCTAGTTGCTGCCGTAAATGGCGGTAAAATCTGCTCTGGCTGCATTTACGCCGTCGGCAACGGCCTTCGTGGTGATAGTGGCTGCCGTTATGGCTTGAATTTCATCGGCTGCTTCAGTCTCCACTTTCACGACTTTCAGATCGCTGGCCGCGGTTTTATCCTGGAAGCGTTCTGTAAACCAGGACTGCACGCAATTAGCGCCTAAGCCGGGAGTTTCCGCCTGATTCAAAATTTTGATGCCCGTAATCTTTTGGCCGGCAATATCAAAGCCCACTAGAATTTTCATTGCACCGCCGTAGCCTTTAGGTGTAACAATATACAGAACCCCTGCCGTATCCTGGCCTTTTTTGGCAAGGATTACGCTTTCGATGGTTTCACTGTCGCTTTGGTCTGACAAAGCTTCATATTCATCGGCGCCGGGATAGATTTCGCCATAGCCCTGCCGAAGTCTCTCTTCCTCTTGTATGGCAATGACGGGAGCGGTGATGCCGTTGACGTAACCGATGGCCAGGCCTGCAACACCGGTAACCACAAGCAAAAACACTGTCAGCTTAATAATCTTATTCATGCGGGTTTACCTTCCTTTCCGCTGCCGCCGTAGATTCTGCCCTTGGTGTAACGATCGATCATCGGCGTCAGGATATTCATCAGCAGGATGGAATAGCAAACGCCTTCGGCTAAACCGCCAAAGAAGCGAATCAGACAGGTCAAAATACCCAGACCTAAACCAAAAACCAGACGGCCTTTCTTCGTTACCGGGCTGGTAACCCAGTCGGTAGCCATAAAGAAAGCGCCCAGCATCAAACCGCCGGAAGATAGCTGATAGATAGGATACATCATGCCGTAGCCTTTAACTGTACCAAATACGGTAGTCAGCACTAAAACCGTGCCCAGATAGGCCGTAGGAATCCGCCAGTCTACATGCTTGCGGAAAATCAGGAAGAGTCCTCCCAGCAAAATAGCGATAACGCTGGTCTCGCCGATACAGCCTCCCACCTGGCCGATAATAACCTGGCCTAAGGCGGGCAGTTGATCCATGCCGCCGGTTTTCATTAAAGCCATAGGGGTAGCCGAGGTGGTAGCATCCACCAATGCAGGAGTGGCCATGGTGGAGGCATTGGCCAGCATGCCTCTGGCCGGAGACCAGGTGGTCATCTGAACCGGGAAGGACGCTACCAGGATAGCCCGGCCAATGTGGGCAGGATTAAAAATATTCTGTCCCAAGCCGCCAAAAACCTGTTTGCCGATAACGATAGCAAAGGCGCCGCCTAAAAAAGCAATCCACAAAGGCAAGGCCGGCGGCAGGCACAAGGCCAGCAATAAGCCGGTGATCACAGCGCTGCCGTCTTTCAAGGTGACAGGTTTGGACATCATGCGGCGGCAGAGATACTCGGAAGCCAAAGCGCCTGCTATACATAAAATCATGACAAGAAGAGCCTGCAGGCCAAAAAACCAGATACCCGCCGCAGCCGCCGGCAAACAAGCCAGGGCCACTTCCTTCATGGCCTGCTCCGTGGTATAGCGGCTATGAAAATGGGGGGACGAAGATAAAATAAGTGGTTTAGTGATATTCTCCATTTCTGTTGACCATTCCTTTCTACAGCAAAGGTATTAAAAGGTATTCATAATGCCCGGGTTATCGCCCGAAGAACTTTCCCGGGCTATACCAGGAAGGGATTGACCGCACCATTGCCGTCTTTGCTCATGACATACTGCTTAGCCAGGCGGATATATTGCACCAGCGGAATCATGCTGGGGCAGACGTAGCTGCAGCAGCCGCATTCCATACAGCTGGTGATATCGTATTCCTTGGCCCTGTCCCAATCGCTTTTTTTGGCCGCTTTCATCAAGGTAGTAGGCTCTAAGCGCATAGGGCAGGCGTCAACGCAGCGGGCACAGCGGACGCAGGGTCCTTCCGTCTCCCGTTTGAGGACGTGGGATTCTTCATTAAACACCAAAATACCCGAGGTACCCTTCATCACAGGAATGGCCGTGGAATATACGGCAAAACCCATCATGGGACCACCGGAAATAATTTTTACGGTCTCGCCAATCACGCCGCCGCTCTGAGCAATAATATCCTCGTACAAAGTACCGATTCTGACCCGGTAATTCATGGGTCTGTTTATGGCATTGCCGTTTAAGGTGACAATACGGTCGATCAGAGGCTTCTCCCATTCCACGGCGTCGGCGATGGCCGCCGCTGTAGCCACGTTGTTTACCAAAACCCCCACATCAATAGGTAGTCCTCCGGGAGGCACTTCCTTGCCGGTAATGGCATTAATTAATTGCTTCTCCGAACCTTGGGGGTATTTTTCCATGCAAACCACGGTTTCAATCTGGGGCTCGTTTTCCGTCAGCTTAATCATCAGCTCAAAGGCGTCCATCTTATTTTCCTCAATGGCAATAACGCCCCGCTGGCAATCGGTCATCCGCAGCAAGTACTTTAATCCGGAAATGATTTTCTCCGGCTGCTCCAGCATTAAACGGTGATCCGCCGTCAAAAAAGGCTCACACTCAATACCATTTAAAATAATGACCTCTACCTTTTTGCCGTCCTGAGGAACAACATACTTTACATGGGAAGGAAAGGTGGCGCCCCCCATGCCCACGACTCCCGCCTCCAAAACTTTTGCCTGTAAGGCAGCCTTGTCCATGGCATTCACTGTGTCCCGGGGCAATTGGCGCAGCGGCGTCAGCCACTCATCCCGAAAATCGTTTTCAATCACTATGGTGTCTACCATGCGTCCATTAGGAATAGGCATCCGGTGAATAGCCACTACCTTGCCGCTGACGCTGGCGTGGGCCGGTACGCTGACGAAGCCCTGGGACTCAGCTACCTTCTGCCCCATCTTTACTTCTTCCCCTATTTCCACCAAAGGGCGGGAGGGGGCTCCTATATGCATGGACATAGGGATATAAGCCCGGGCCGGAGCTTCTGCCGCTACCGTTTCCAGGCTGTTGGTAAATCCCTTATAATCAATGATATGGGTACCGCCGGGGAAAGTCTTTCTCTCGTACTTCACAAACATCCTCCTTGCTGGCTAAGATATAAAAAACTTAAGATTCTAAATAAACCACCTCAAACAACCATTTTCCCTCTTTTCTTTTTAAAAAACCTAAGGTAATGGGATAGTGAAAGCGCCTGGGGCCTATGCTGCCGGGATCTACATATAATACGCCGTCTTTTTCCCGGCAGGACCACTGATGGGTATGGCCGCTAACCACTATCTTGACATCGCAGGAGGCAGGCACAATATCCAAGTCGCTTATCTTATGCACCATATATATATGATCTCCCGCCGCCGTCACAAGCTGCCTTAAAGGCCAGCCGCAGTCTCTGGGGTCATTATTGCCCCGCACTGCATAAAATGGTGCAATTTGCGACAGTTGATCAGGAATCCTTTGGGAACAAATATCTCCTGCATGAAGGATCAAGTCCACACCTTGCAAGCGGTCAACCGCCGATTGCCGCAAAAGCCCATGGGTATCGGAAATTACACCGATAGTAACTTCTGAATGTTCGATCATTCATCACCTTTCATGCATAATTCTTTTATTAGCTTAAGTTAAAAAAACCACAGACCATTTATTATTATAACTCATATTTTCAGAAAAGAAATAGGTATTTTATTGGGATGGTAAAAAAAATTATGCAATTTCGTGAAAAAAAACACAATCTAAATGTGAAAAAATACACATAAGCTGTATGAAAAAACAACAAAAAAACCCACCTTTTACAAGGTGGGTTTTAGCGATATGGGCGGTAATGGAATCGAACCATCGACCCCTACGATGTCAACGTAGTACTCTAACCAGCTGAGCTAACCGCCCGAATCAACGAGATTGATTATACCAAAACCCGGGGCTATATGTCAATAGTTATAGTTTTTATTCCTTTGTGGCAAACTACAGCCATCTCATGCGGAAGGAAGGTAAGCAAATGAAAGCTCATCCACCTGTTTCATTATCCGATATCAAGCCTGATCTGGCCATAGAAGCCCATGAAATGTTTCAGGGTCAACACGAAGGCGAGATACCCGGCGTATCTTTAGTTAAAGAAAATTTTTCCTTAGGCTGCCGCTCAACCATTAAAGTATTGGACGACCAGGGAGCCCAGGCGATGGGAAAACCTATAGGCACCTATATCACTATTGAGGCTCCTACCATTCTCGACTCGGACCGCAGTGACCATGAGCCGGTGGTGGAAGCCTTAGTCAAAGCTTTAAAAGAAATTTTGCCGGATAAGGAGCAATATACTATTTTAGTTGCCGGCCTGGGCAATGCCCGCAGCACCCCGGACGCCTTAGGCCCTATGGTTACCAGCCGCCTGGTAGCCACCCGCTATCTCTTTACATTAAACGATCCCGCTATGACCGAAGGTTTACGCAGTGTATCAATTATTACACCTGGCGTTACCGGCGTCACCGGGGTGGAAACTGCTGAAATTCTGGAAGGCCTGATTAGCCAAATGCAGCCGGACTGCTTAATTTGTATCGATGCCTTGGCCGCCGGAGAATTATCCCGCCTGCATAATACCATACAATTATCGGATACGGGTATTCATCCCGGCAGCGGTATCGGCAATATGCGCAAACGGATTAATAAAGAAACCGTGGGCATACCTGTTTTAGCCATCGGCGTGCCAACGGTAGTTCAAGCAGGCATCATTGCCAATAAAGCCTTAACCATTCTTACGGACCGGCTGGAACATACCGGTGACAAATCCTCCATGCCTTTGCTGATTACCCAAAAGCAACGGGAAGAAGTGATCAATGAAATTTTGCAGCCCTTCGGCGGCTCCTTGATGGTCACCCCTAAAGAAATCGATGAGCAGGTTGACCATACGGCGCAAATTATAGCCAAAGCCATAACTCTAGCCGTTCATCCCGGCCTGGAACCTGAAGATCTGGAATACTTTTTGCACTAGGAACCTCTTGGTTATTTATTCGAAGCACAAGTTGAACTATAAAGAAAGGCGCCCCTTTGAATCCGGCATATTGCGATTCACAGGGGCGCCCCATTTATACAATTAATATCTGTTTATTTGCTGCCGCCTGCTAATTGCTGCTCAGCATAAGAAATCAGCTTTTTCGTCATATAACCGCCTACATAGCCGTTTTGACGGGAGGACAAATCACCTTTATCCATGGAGCTGTAGTTAGTGATACCCAGCTCGGAAGCTGTTTCGTTTTTCATCTGGTCAAGAGCCTGGCGAGCACCCTGCACAACGATTTTATTACTTCTAGCCACAATGTTCACCTCCTTTTAGTTCGGTGACATTATTATGCTTCGTTTTTCCGCTCTTTATTAGCTCAACTTTTGCTATTATTGTCAACCATTGACCATTTCCGCCATTTTTTTCTTAATTAAACAATTTAATTCTAAATGCTCCGACCGGCCCAATTCCGGATCTTGGCCCGCTAAATCCAAGGCTGCCGCTCTGGCCGTTTCCAGTAGCTGACGGTCCTCCGGCAGTTTGGCCAGACGGAACTCCGGCAAACCGTGCTGCCTCGTGCCAAAAAACTCGCCGGGCCCCCGCAAAAGCATATCCTCTTCCGCCAGACGAAAACCGTCGTTAGTTTCCGTCATCAGCTTCAGCCTTTGCAGGGCCAAAGGCTCGCTGGTATTGGTGACTAAAATGCAATAAGCCTGCAGCTTGCCCCGGCCTACTCTGCCTCGCAACTGATGAAGCTGAGCCAAACCGAAACGTTCGCTATTTTCAATGACCATTACCGTAGCTTGGGGTACATTGACGCCTACTTCAATGACAGTGGTGGAAACCAACGCCTTTAACACTCCTGCAGCAAAAGCCGCCATGATCTCTTCCTTTTCGGCGGCGCTTTGCCGGCCGTGGAGCAGCCCCACAGGAAAAGGGCTCAGCTTTTTTTTCAACTGCCGGTAGATTTCTTGAGCATTTTGCAAATCCATGGCTTCGGATTCCTCAATCAAAGGACAAACCACAAAGGCCTGATGGCCCTGCTCCAGCTCCTGCCGCAGCAACTGATTCAGCTTCTCCCTGGCCTTTTCCAAAATACAAATGGTTTTTACGGGTTTTCGGCCAGGCGGCATCTCATCCAGCAGAGAAATATCCAGATCGCCATAAAGAGTCAGGGCCAAAGTACGGGGAATAGGAGTAGCCGACATCACCAGCATATCCGGATGATCTCCCTTCTCCTGAAGCAAAGCCCGTTGCCGCACGCCAAACCGGTGCTGCTCATCAATGACAATCAACCCCAGGCGCTGAAATACGGTTTTTTCCTGGATCAGGGCATGGGTGCCTACGGCAATCCGGATCTGTCCTGCCGCCAGCTCCTCCTGTAGCTGCCGTTTTTCCTTTTGGCTCATAGCGCCTTTAAAAAAACCCACTTTCAGGCCTAAGAGCTGAAACCAGGAATTGAAATTGTCGTAATGCTGCTGGGCCAATATCTCCGTAGGCGCCATCATGGCTCCCTGGAAGCCGTTTTCTGCAGCCAAAAGCAAAGCCCAAGCCGCTACTGCCGTCTTGCCGGAGCCCACATCACCCTGAACCAAACGGGCCATGGCATAAGGCTTGGCCATATCTTCCTTTATCTCTTCAATTACCCTTTTTTGAGCGGCCGTCAAACTAAAAGGCAGCCCTGCCAGCCAGGGCTCCGTGAGGTTGCCTTTCGGCAAATGGACGAGGCCCTGATTATGCAAGTCTTTTTTACGCAATAAAACCAGAGACAACTGTAAGAAAAAAAACTCATCAAAAATCAGACGCTTTCTGGCTTCCTCCAGTGAGGCCCAGTCTTTGGGCCGGTGGATCTCTTCAAGAGCCTGATTTATACTCATCAATTTATATTTTTGCAAAAAGGCGGCGGAATGATACTCCTGTACCTGCCGGCTACCGTCTAATACCTGAGCAATGGCTTGGCGAAAGAGCTTTTGCTGCAAGCCCTGGGCCGCGGGATAGACGGCCAGGATTTTGCCCTGCTCCTCTGCCGGCTCCTCCTCTGTGAGCAGTTCCATATCTTGAACCAGAATCTCCAGCCGGCCAAACTGCCGCCGGATTTTGCCGGTCAGCAAAAGCCTGGTTCCAACAACCAGCTTAGCCTTCATATACGGCTGATTAAACCAGGTAGCCACTGCCATAGCCGTCTCATCTTTGACTGCAGCCTTCAAGAGATGAAGACCGGCTCTGGGCCTTTGTTCCTCCACCTTAACCACCCAGGTGATAACAGTGCCGGTTTGGCCGTCTGTCAATTCTCCCAGCTTCAGCAAAAAGGTACGGTCCTCATAACGGCGGGGATAGTGCAGCAGCAAATCTTCGGCGCTGCTGATCCCCATTTGCTCTAATAATTTTTGTTTTTTGGGGCCAATGCCCTTAATAAATTGAAGCTCCATGTATTAATTATACATGAAGCCTCTGGCAGTATCAATAATAGAAAGCCATATCAGCCCTACAGTTGTTTTCTTACTCTGCCCAGGGCTCCTTTTTCCAGCCTGCTGACCTGGGCCTGGGAAATACCGATTTCCGAAGCTACTTCCATCTGGGTTTTGCCCTCAAAAAAGCGCATATGCAGGATCATCTTTTCTCGGGGGTTTAAGCATTCCATGGCGTCTTGCAGACAGATGGCTTCAATCCATTCCTTATCGGCATTTTTTTCATCCTGGATTTGATCCATGACGAAAATGGGATCGCCGCCATCGTGGTATACCGGTTCAAACATAGATACCGGCTCCTGAATAGCCTCCAAGGCAAAGACCACCTCTTCCCTGCCCACGCCCATAGCCTCGGCTATTTCTGCTACCGTAGGTTCCCGGCCTTTTTCCGAGGCCATTCTTTCTTTTGTCTGCAGTGCTTTATAAGCCACATCCCGCAAAGAACGGCTGACCCGGATGACGTTATTGTCTCTTAAATAACGCCGTATTTCGCCAATAATCATCGGCACGGCGTAAGTGGAAAACTTTACATTCTGACCGAGATCAAAATTGTCGATAGCCTTGATTAATCCGATACATCCTACTTGAAATAAATCATCCACGTTTTCACCTCTGTTGGTGAAACGTTGAATCACGCTGAGAACCAGACGCAGATTGCCGCTGATCAGTTCCTCCCTAGCTGAGCGGTCTCCTGCCTGACAGCGGGCAAACAATTCTCTCATAACATGATTTTTTAATACCGGCAGTTTGGCAGTATTGACGCCACAAAGCTCTACCTTGTTAATCAACTTCCTCCGCCCCTTTACCATGGATTTGGCCTTAGTTAAATTATTGACCGGGGCCATGTCATTTATTCACCAATTGCGGAGAAATAAAACAGGCTTCTTCTTGTCAAAAGAAGAAACCTGTCGTTATAATTCTATGAAATAAAAGAACGTTTTTAATACTGCTATTTCTTAGGGAACAAATCCTCATCTACTTCTTTATCGCCATCGGTGGTAGAGATAAAGCCTCTCATTTTGGCGCCGCCTTCAATGACGATAGTGCCTACGCTGACATTTCCCAAAACAACGGAGTCTCTCTTAAAGATACCGTTGCCCCTGGCTTCGATATTACCCTTGACCTTGCCGTTGACCACTACATTTTGTGTGGTAAGATCACCTAAGATGCAGGAATCCTTCGTCATCTCCGTACTGTTTTGGGCCTCCACATTGCCGGCAATGATACTGTCCACCAAGCTGATGTCCTTGGCGCTGATGCTGCCGGCCACTTCCCCATGAATCACCAGACGATTGGCATTGAGTACATCGCCGTTAACTACGCCATAAATCACCAAATCATCATTGGAAGAAATATTGCCGTCGATCACCGTTCCCGCAGCAATCACCGTACCGCCGGAACTTGAGGCAGGCGCTTTGCTGACCGCTACATCCAAAGCTTGGGAAAAACGGCTGACAGGCTGAACTTTCGTATTATTCTCAACCTTGACTACGGTATCCTCCCCAAAAAAACTAAAGTCGTCATCTTCTTTGTCAGCAAGATTTTTGTCTAAAGCTCTGGGTTGGAATTGAACTGAAGACTGGAATTGGGCTGAGGGCTGGTCAAAACTTTTATTCTCCCCTCCTTGCTCCTCCTGGCCTGTTAACTCCGTTACCGCTTGTTTGAAATTATCCATGATTCCCACGTTAACCTACCTCCGCTTCTATTTTTCCCTGGTATGTTTTATATATATATTGCTAGCCCCTGCTGTAACTACCTGTGTTGAACACCGTCGGCTTAACCTGATTGGTCATTTTGTCGAAGCTGTAGCCTTCGCTTAACAGCTTTTCAATGATCTGCGGCAAGGCCTCAACAGTCCTGGCTTTACTGCCGCCGCCATCATGGAGCAGCACCACACTGTAAGAATGGCTGTGGGCCTGATTGATTACGGCATTATATATGCTGCCGGCAGTGGCGTCGGCAGCCACGTCGCTGGAGCCTACATTCCAATCGTAATAGCGGTAACCACGGCTTAGCATTTCACTGATGATGGTATTGCCCCAGCCTTCATTAAAAGAATTTACACTGCCCCCCGGAAAACGGAAAATATCCGCTTTGATACCGGTGACTTCTTCTATTTTGTTTGAAACTTTGGCAAAGTCATCCAAAAACCCTTCGACTGAGTTGTAAATCTCCTTATATACATGGCTGTAAGAATGAATACCGATAGTATGGCCTTCTTCCACAATCTGGCGCAGTAATTCTTCCCGGCCCTCAATGGCGTAACCCACCACAAAAAAAGTAGCCTTAATATTATATTTGTCTAAAATTTTCAGCACTGCCCGGGTATTGACACCGGGCCCGTCATCAAAGGTCAAATAAATGACTTTTGTGCTGTCAATATATTCTTGAGGTCCGCTTACCCGCAACTCCGGGTGAAGCTGGCTGTAAGGCGAATCAAAATCATACAAAACCCGGGCCTTGTCCAATTCCTGAAGCAGCAGCCGGTTTTCAGATTTGTAGTCCTCCAGCTCTTGCAGCAAAGCTTCCTGCTGCCGGGCCAGCTCCCCAAGCTGCCCTGCTATGTCCGGATCCGCAGGCTCAGCCCGGCTATATACACCGGTCATGGCCATCCAGGGAAGGATCAGCATCACCAAAACCACTCCGATAATTAAATGCTTAAAAAAGCGGACGCTGCCCAAATAGCTGATCTGAGAGCTTCTTCTCAGCTTGATTTGGCCTTTGACTTGCGGTACCTGCCTGTGCAATCCGGTATTGACATGGTCAATCATGGTTGCTCCTGACTGATTAACTTATTCTTTGTTATAAAATAAATTTAATATAAAAAACGAAAAGTCTATTAATAATCATTATTTCTTCGACAAGATTTGATCATTATCCTTCTTCCTTTTAGGAAAGAGCTTAAATATTTTCTAAAAATCTTCATTACATGAAACCGGCGACATAAGCTTGAATGAAATAGCCGCTTATATTGAAGCCGCAGTGAACAGCCCAGGGGGATAATATGGTTTTTTCTTTAAGGTAGCTGCTGCCTAAAACCAAGGCCAGCATAAAGTACAAGGGGATACTTAAAAGCTGGCGGTGATAAAGGGTAAATACCGCAGCCTGCAGCAGCCAGGCCCAATGAAGGGGCACTGCCGCCGCCAGTTCCCGGAAAATCAGGCCTCTAAAAACGATCTCTTCATAAATAGGAACCAGAATCCCCAAAGATAAGATAACGCAAAAGAGCTCTCTGGCATTTACCCCGGCGGCAAATAAAGCGGGACTGCTGCTTCCTGCCGATTGCCGCCAGGCCGCCAATTGGGGAATAGCATTAAGGCTTAACATTATTAAATAGAATAGAATATTCAGCAAAACGCCGATAGAAAAATAGATGAGCAACCGGGAGCTCTTAATGGGCTTCAGTAAAATCATGTCCCACCAGCGTATACGCCGCAGCCAGATCAGCAAATAAAACACCAGCAGTCCGATAAGGACTGCCAGTGCATAAAAAATCGGCTGTTGACTGTGCAGGACGATGGAGGCCGCCTTCTGCGAACTGCAAGCCCGGCGCTGCATCGTTTCATATACAAGAAAGGAGTAAGCTCCGTACTGCGCAAGCATAAAGAGGGCCAGATATACTATTGTCCATAAGCCGGACCGGCGAAGGCTGGGCTTCAATTGGGCCTCCTGGCTCTGCCGTAGCGCAACTGGCGGCTGCGGGGTTCTCCCAAAATCTGGCTCCAGATTATTCCTTGCCGTAAATCCAGGGGAACATTTCTATTAAGAGCCGAGCCCGCATTACCAATCGTCCCTTTTGCCGGAGCCTTTGCCGTAGTTTTTGTCGCTGCCAATTCTGCCTGACCAGCGGTCTTGGGTAGTCCGGCGCCTTGCCTGGCCCCGGGTCTCCGAGGCTCTTTCCGGGTGGGTTGGCCCGCAACAGGTCTGCTCATCTTTGGTGAAGAGGGGGCCGGAGGAATACCGCTTCCGGAAGCGGCAAATTGCCCCGGTGCAGGTAAAGGCTGGCCTCGTCTTGACCCGGCAGCAGGGCGACCTTGGGACTGAGGCATCCGCTCTGTCCCCCTGGGATTCTGAGCCGGTATAGACTGAGTGGGCCTGCTTTGAGCCGCCCTTTCCCGGACACCGCCCTGAGGCTTGGGGCTTTCCGCCGCCGGCGCCTGTCTTTGAGCAGGCCTAGCGGCCTGGCGCGGACCACCGCGCCGGCCTTGCTGAGGCCCGCCGGCCACCGGCGGAGCGCCTCTTCTTTTGCCGCCATTGCCGGACTTCCTTACGGCATTAATACCGGCCATTACCATATAAATTACAATCAGTATTGCATATGCTTCCACTATTACTCCATACCTTTCTGGAAATACCGCTATACGCTTATTATCCGTCTATTCGGTCTGGATTTTATCATCCTTGCCGGCAAGGGTAGAGCGCATATCCGTATCCGCCTGGATATTTTGCAGGTTGTAATAGTCCATCACGCCCAGTTTACCATCCCGCAGGGCCTGAGCCATTGCTTTCGGTACCTCTGCCTGAGCTTCCACCACCTTGGCTTGCATTTCCTGGACGTAAGCTACCATTTCCTGCTCTTTAGCCACGGCCAAAGCCCGCCGTTCTTCTGCTTTTGCCTGAGCAATCTTCTTATCGGCGTCGGCCTGATCCATCTGCAGCTCGGCGCCGATGTTTCTGCCTACGTCTACATCCGCAATGTCGATAGAGAGAATCTCGAAGGCCGTACCGGCATCCAAGCCTTTATTTAATACGGTACGGGAGATCAAATCCGGATTCTCCAGCACTTCCTTGTGGGACTCGGCACTGCCCACAGTGGTAACGATACCCTCGCCAACCCGGGCGATAATGGTTTCTTCGCCGGCGCCGCCAACTAAACGCTCAATATTGGCCCGCACAGTGACCCGGGCCCGCACCCGGACTTCAATGCCGTTTTTGGCCATAGCGGCAATGGTAGGCGTCTCAATGACCTTAGGATTAACGCTCATCTGCACGGCTTCCAGCACATTACGGCCGGCCAGGTCGATAGCGGCAGCAAGCTCATAACCTAAAGCAATATTAGCTCGTTCAGCGGCAATCAGGGCGTTAACCACCCGGTCCACATTACCGCCGGCCAAATAATGAGCCTCCAACTGATTGGTGCTGATTTCGATGCCGGCTTTAGCGGATTTGATTTTGCAATTAACAATCAAAGCCGGGGGTATCCGGCGAAACCGCATACCTACCAATTGGAAGATACCGATTCTGACGCCGGCGGCCAGGGCCGAGATCCAGAGCCCCAGAGGGATGAAGCTGAACAGTATAGCAAGAAAAATAAGAATCAGCGCCAGGATTAATACGGGAATAATTATAGATGGCATAAACTTTCCTCCTTAAAACTTATTATTATTTACATCATCGGATGACGGGCCACAAATATCTTCGGCCCATCGATCCTGGAGACGATCACCCATTGATCTTTTTCTACGAATTCGCCTTCGGATACCACATCAAGGCGTTTGCCGTCATCCAGTATTACAATACCTGCCGGCCGTAAAGGAGTGGAAGTTTTACCTTTGCGTCCGATATAAACGCTGAAGTCTTCCTTCTGGGAAATATAGCCCTGCTCCTTATTAAACGAAAGCTGCAGGGACAGCTTATCCCAATACTTGCTTCTGCTGAGAAATTTAACGGCCAGCCCAATCAAAATAATCGAGCCGATAAAAGCGATGACGAAGGACTGCAAACCCACCTGGAAGCTGGGGGCCACCAAAATAACGGAGACCATCAAGGCCAGGGTGCCGGAAATGCCGAAGACGCCAAAGCCCGGTACAAAAGCCTCAACAGCCAGCAGGATAATACCCACAAGGAAAAGCAGGACGGCGCCCCAGCCGGTAAAACCGGCAATCATATGGCCGGCAAAATAAAGGATCAGGCAACCGCCGCCGATAATGCCGGCAACGCCGAAACCGGCAGTCAGTATCTCAATGATGACGCCGGCGATGCCGATCATCAGGATAAAAGGGGCGATGCCGGGATTGGTAACGAAACGGCTTACCCGCTCCGCCGCCGAAACCTCGATCTCCATTTCCCTGGCATGGCCAAGATCATAAAGCTCTTTTAATTCGGCCCGGTTAGCCACCAAATAATCGGCATAGCCCAGTTCTTTGGCCTCATTGGCCGTCAGGGTCAAAAGCTGTCCGGCCTCCTTGAGGCCCTCGATGACCATATTGCGGTCAACCATAGCTTTGGCGATTTCTTTGTCCCGTCCATGGGCCTCAGCCAAAGAAGACATCTCCGCCCGCCAGGCAGAAAGATACTTCTCATCGGCTGTCTCATTGCCAACCCGGGGCTCCACATCGCCGATGGTAGTACCGGGCTGCATAGCGATCTTATCACAGCTCATAGCGATATAAGTACCGGCGGAAATGGCTCCGCCTTTCACTAAGGCTACAGTTTCCACCGGTGATCCTTCTATGGTCTTTCTAATGGACTGAGCGGCGGTAACCAAGCCTCCCGGCGTATCGATTTCCAGAATGATCAATCTGGCGGCGCTGTCTTGGCCAGCCTGGCTGAAGGCTCGCTGCATGTAGCTGGATAGGCCCGCCTCCACCGCTTTTTCAACGGATATGATGTAAACCTTATCTTCGGCAGCGGAGCCGGCTGTCCTGCCGGCAGCCAGGACGGCGCCGGCGGACTGTACAAAGGGCAGCAGCAGAATGCTGAACAAGAGCAAGAAAACTATGGCCGCTTTACTTTTTTTCATGATATCCACCCCATTTCTCCGCCGCTTAAATTCGGCTGGCTATACCTCACAAGCGGCGGCTGAAGCCTGCGTCCGTCAGCTTACTGACTGCGGCTGGCTTCTAATTTTACCATAAATTCCGCCTGACTGCCATCGCGATAAACGATTATTTTTACTAAATCGCCAACTTTACGGCTGGCAATGATGGACTGGACTTGAGTAGAGTCGGTGATTTTTTGGCCGTCTACTTCCAAAAGCACGTCGCCTCTTTTAATACCGGCTTTGGCGGCGGGAGCATCTTCCACCACACTATAAACGATGACGCCGCTTTCCATACCCTCGATGTTGAAATACTGGATCATATCCTGGGACATAGGCTGCATCGTAATACCGATCCAGGGCCTTACCCGGTCCACACCCGTTTCCAAATCCTGCAGCACATCCAATACCGTGCTGCTGGGAATAGCAAAACCGATGCCTTGGGCAGTGGCGTTTACCGCCGTATTGATGCCGATAACTTCGCCGTTGAGGTTCAGCATAGGACCGCCGGAATTGCCGGGGTTGATGGCGGCGTCGGTCTGCAGCAGGTTTTGATACATGGTGCCCTCAATATTTAAGGGACGGCCGGTGGCGCTGATTACGCCTACAGTCACCGTATGGTCCAGACCATAAGGATTGCCGATAGCCACCACCCAATCTCCTACGTATACTTGATCAGAATCACCGATGGTCAAATAAGGGAAGTTCTCCCCCTCAATCTTGATCACCGCCAGGTCAAGCTCCGGAGCCCGGCCGATAATTTTGGCTTCATACGGGTTCTCGTTGGAAGTCAGATAAACGTTGATTTTATCAGCCCCTTCCACCACGTGGTTGTTCGTCAAAATATAGCCGTCCTGCCGGAAGAGGAAACCGGAGCCCAAACCTGTCTGTTTTTGGGGTTCCTGGGGATAGCCGAAGAAGTCCCGGAAGAAAGGATCGTTGAAAAAGGGACTTTGGGGAGAAGTTCTCGTCACTTCCGTTGTAATCCTGACTACGCTGTCGCCGCATTGGGCCACAATATCCCGAACCGTATCCGAAGTCATGATGTTGCGGCCATAATTTTGCCGGCCGTCGCCGGATACGGCGGGTGTTTCGGGCACCCGGTTATCTTGCTCAGGCAATAGCCCGCCTTCGCTGACATTAAGAGGCGTCCCCGCCACAAAGTGTAATGTCAGAGCGCCGATTAAAGCGCCTATAAGCAATAAAGCAATAAAAATTAAAGATCTGGCACAGCCGCTGCGGCCTTGGTCTGCCTTTTCCCAATCCGATCTTTCCATATCGATCACGCCTCCTAATATTTAAATATATTCTTTGTAAAAATTTTCATTATATCCCTTGACCTTATAATATCGCAGTTTTATGCGACAATAAAGGAGTTTGCCGCTTTTTTCACTGAAAATTCACAGCCGCTTTTCTTTTTAAACGCAGAAAAAGGAAAGTTGAGACTTTCCTCCTTTTAGGCGCAGAAAGAGGAAAGTCGAGGCCTTCCTCTTCTTAGACGCAAAAAGAGGAAGGTCTTGTGAACCCTTCCTCTTTCTGCAGCTATGGTGAATTTGTTGATGGCAAGTAAGGTTTTAATTGCAGATAAGCATTATTTGGCGAAAAGCTCAAACCGGTTGGGATCCAAAGCGGATACATCGGTATAAGCTTTGCCTTCGCAAATCAGGCCGGCAACGATTTTGCCGGTGACAGCGCTGAGAGCAATGCCGTCGCCTTCATGGCCGGCGGCCATGAAGAGACCGTCCAGACCTTTGACGTAGCCCACTAAAGGCAAGCCGTCAGGCGTATAGGGACGAACGCCGCCCATAATCCGGATAATGTTGAGATTTTTCAGGCCGGGCATCAGCCTGGCGGCATTTTTGAGAATTTCTCTGATGCCTTCCCGGGTATTGCTCACATCATAGTCCACAAACTCCCGGGTGGCGCCGATGAGAATGCCGCCTCTTGCCGTCTGGCTGATAGCCAGGCCCACACCCAGCTGAATGCCTCTGCTCTTGGCGTTCAGCAAGGTTTCCGGATGATACTTGGCCACAATGTATTGAGCCGATAAGATATCGCCTACGATATAGGGAGCACAGGGCTGAGAAACGATAATCTGGCCCCGGCGGGGCTTAATAGGCAGAGTCATACCCAGCTTCTGGCCCAAAAGGGGGCTCCAGGCGCCGGCAGCTATCACAACGGTTTCCGCGTCCACATCGCCTTTTGCCGTTTTGATGCCCACTACCTTACCGCCGGCCATTTTGAAATCGGTGACCTCAGCGTCAATCAGCAGCTCGGCGCCGGCTTTCTTGGCGGCTTGGGCAAAACCCATGTTCAGTTTGAAAGGGTTAACGTGGCCGTCTTGGGCGCTGTAGGTGCAGCCCAAAAGGTGTTCCCCCAGGCCCCGCTGCCTTTTGGAAGCTTCTTCCCTGCTGATGATGTCCACTTCCAGACCGATCTTCTTCTGCTTGGCTACGAAGTCGGTCATTACATCCATTTCCATCTCATTTTCAATGGTAATCATGCCGCCATGCCGGAAATACTCAATATCGTAATCCAGCTCCTGAGCCAGGGTTTGGAAAAGCTCAGCGCTATCCAAGGCTAACTTCAAATGGATACCGGGATTCTTTGATTGGAGGATAACCATCTGGTCGCAAGAACCGGTGGCTCCGGCAGCAAAGTCCCCTTTTTCGCACAAGACTACTTTTTTGCCGGCCTTGGCCAAACGATAAGCTATGGAGCAGCCATTAACGCCGCCGCCGACGATGGCTACATCTGCTGTTCTAGTCATCAGTCGTCCTCCTCATTGATAAATTCAGAGATTTTGGCCGTGCGAACAGGCGTTCTGGTAGTGGAAGGAAGAACTTCGGCAGCAGGCCGCACACCGGCCTGAGACAGCATCTGCTGGATAACCTTGCGGCAGCCCCGGCCTTGGCACAAGCCCATACCGGCTTCGGTCCGGACCTTAATTCCCCTTACCGTAGTAGCGCCGTCGGCAATAGCCGCCGCAATCTCTTCTTTGGTTATCTCTTCACAGCGGCAAACGAATACATGATCTTCTGCACCGCAAGTACTCATTTGCTCCCCCCCTTTCGGCAAATCGTTCTGACATCCATAAAATACTGCTTTGGCACCTCTACGGAAACCAGAGTAGTACCGTCCATCTGCTTCGTCTTCTTTACTTTTAATACCTTGCCTTCCGTAAGGTACTGGCCGTTCCGGCCTCCGCAGGGCACCGTATCGCCCTCTTGGGGCAAAGGCAGATATTCAAAGGGGAATTCCACCATGCTGGTGCTGTCGGTGTAATTCTTCTCCACCCGGAAAATGGCCAGACCGGGGCACTGAGCCAGGCAGACGCCGCAGCCCGTACATTTATCTTCGTCGATAACAGGCAAGTTAGTAATGGGAGAACCTACGATAATCGCTCCAAAGGGGCAGGCTTTTTCACAGGGGTTGCAAGGTATTTCCTGCACACATTCGATTACCGCCACCGCAGACTTTTCAAACCGCTGGTCGCTGACCAGGCCGGGAGTGGCTTTCAGCTCTTCCATCGTAGGAATGCCGGTGATTTTGACGCCGTCTGCCATCTTATTTCCCTCCTTTTGCTGTTGCCAGCAGTTGTGCTTTGGCATCGTAGCGCTTCTGCCCAAAGGGACCGGTACGCAAAGCGTTCATTCTGTCCCAGACCTCAGCCTTCAGGGCTTTAGCTTCTTCCGCCGTATAAAGCTGCAGGGCTTCGGCGGCGGCAATACCGGAGAGCCGGCCTTCTTCCATAGCCGTACTGGCCTCTTCAGCCCCGGCAATATCACCGGCCACATATAAGCCGGGCACCGTGGTTTCCATATCTTCGTTATGGATGGGGATATGGCCGCCCAAAAGGGGAATAAACGTAAATTCGCAGCCGGCCAGCCAGGCTAATTCCGTCAAAGGAGTCAAGCCAACGGCAATGCAGACCGTATCGGCTTCCAGCATCTTTTCCGTGCCAGGAATCTCCTGGAACTTCTCATCCAAAGCCACCAGCTCTACTTTTTCCACCTGGGTCTTGCCGAGAACCCGCTTAATGGTGTGGCCCACATAAATAGGAGTACCGGCCCGGCGGATCTTGCCGGCATGAACGCCGTAACCGCCGATACTGGGAGCCGCTTCCACCAGGGCCAATACTTCGGCGCCGGCCTGAATCAGCTGATAAGATACGATGAGGCCTACGTTGCCGGAACCAACCATGATTACTTTCTGCCCGGGCAGCACCCGGTTGACATTGATCATGGTCTGGGCGCAGCCGGCACCCATAACACCGGGCAGAGTGCTGCCGGGGAAAACCAGAGCATTCTCGGCGGCGCCAGTGGCCAAAATCACTTTCTCACCAATAATCGCTTGTTCCCGGCCATCCTTCATATAGCTGACCATAATGCCGGCAGGATCCCGGAACAAGCCGTAAACGGGAGCATCCAGCAGGACTTCCACACCCAGATCTTCCGTCTCTTTTAGTAATTGGGTGCCGATATCATAGCCCCGGACCCCGGCCCTATGCTCTCTGGAACCAAAAAATTTATGAATCTGCTTAAAAAGCTGGCCACCGGGCTTGCCATTTTCATCAATGACCACAACCTTACCGCCGGCTTTAGCAATTTCAATAGAAGCAGCCAAGCCTGCCGGTCCGCCGCCAACAATCACAGCTTGTACTTTTCTCATGCTTCTTCCGACCACCTTCCTAAGCCTTTTTGAGTTTCCACCTTCATGCCCTGACGGACAGGAGTGACACAAGTACGCACATTAGGTTGTCCATCAACGGTCATCACACAGTCTGTGCAGCGGCCGATACCGCAAAAAATCCCCCTGGGATAGCCCTTTTTGGCGGTTTCTCTGAATATCCGAACCCCTGAAGCCAAAAGCGCAGAGGCAATGGGCTCCCCTGCCTTGGCAGGAATTTCTTTGCCATCAAAGAATATCGTCATTTCCGGTTTCGTATCTTCCGGTAAAATCGGATGTTTCACCACACGCATGATCCTTATTCCTCCCTCTTTTTTATTCCACCATCCGCATTTCTAAACATGAGTTATTTATATTGCATATTTTATGCCAACAAGTCGGAATACCACCGCAATTCTTATTTCTCATCAACCTCCTTTATTTCCTTGATTTTTTTGACCTTCTCTATTTTCCGACTTGCATTGACGAAAGCCATCATTTATAAATTTTAGAATGTGGACTGCGGTTTTTTGACCGATCTGCAAGTTAAAATGAGATTTGCCAAGGGAAAGCCTTATTATTCTAATAAATAGAAGTGGCTTCTAACAATTAGAAGCCACTTCTATTCTCTGCATCCCTTCCTAATTCGGGATAACGCTCCAGCTTATTATACAAGGTGGCCAGGGATATGCCCAGCTCCGCCGCCGATTTCTTTTTGCCCTCAAGGCTGCGGCCATTGCGCTGCAATGCCTGCCAAATGTTTTCAAGTTCCACTTCCCGCAAGGTCTTGAAGCTGCGGTGCTCATTTTTATCGCCCACAAAAACCTGGATCAACTCCCGGGTGATGACGGGGGTTTCCGACAAAATCACCGCCCGCTCAATGGCGTTTTCCAATTCCCGCAGGTTTCCGGGCCAATCGTAGTCCTGCAAAGCCTGTAAGGCTCCGGAAACAAAGACGCAGTTTTTTTGATGCCGGGCATTCTTTTTCGCTAAAATTGCCGCCGCTAAAAGGTCAATATCCTCCTTGCGCTGCCGCAAAGGCGGCAGCTCTACATTAATTACATTCAGACGGTAATAGAGATCCAAGCGAAACTTGCCCTTGTCCACCTCTGCTTTTAAATCCCGGTTGGTGGCGGCAATAATGCGGACGTCCAGCTTAATGGGATAGGTGCCGCCAAGGCGTTCCATTTCCCGGTCCTGCAGCACCCGTAAAAGCTTTGCCTGCAGCTGAATATCCAGTTCGCCGATCTCATCCAAAAATATGGTGCCGCCGGAGGCCAGCTCAAACTTGCCCATTTTCCGCTTATCCGCCCCGGTATAAGCGCCTTTTTCGTAACCAAATAAAATGCTTTCCAGCAAATTAAGGGGAATGGCGGTACAATCCACTTTGACAAAGGGCCCGCCGGCTCTGGGTCCGGCGCTATGGATAGCATGAGCCAAAAGCTCCTTGCCGGTACCGCTTTCGCCGGTGATCAAAACCGTATAAGCGTCCTTGGCGCTGTAACGGGCGATTTTTAGTTGTCTGGTCAGGGCTTCGCTTTCCCCCACAATATCGTCAAAGGTATAACGGGGCGCTGCCAGCTCACTGATCTCTTCCTTCAAATTGCGGATTACTTCCCGGCTTTCCCCAAGCTTCTGACTGAGCTTTTGAATGTCGGAAACGTTGCGGAAAAGCACCACCGCTCCCTGCATATGGCCGTTGATCATCAGCGGCGATGCGTTGGAAAGAACCTCGACGCCGGTATTCATTACCACATTGCGTTTGCCAAACACCGGCTTTCCTGTGCGCAATACCTCCGCCAAAGCACCCTCGGGGGATACCTCAAAAACATTCTGGCCTATGCGCTCCTCAGGCTTCGTCTTCGTAATCCAGGTGAAAGCTTTATTGATGTATAAAATTGTACCTTCGTTATCCGCCATCTGTATGCCCTCCTGAGCGGCATCCATAATAGCGGAGAGCCTTTCCACATCCCACTTGATGTTGCGGAGCTCCTCATGGCGTTCCACAAGCAGCATCATCAGCCGGGCGGCCTCGGCCACAATCAGCACCGATGAAGGAGATTTTACCCGGTCGATTTCTTCGCTGACTTCCTTTATGCCGGTAGCTTCAATGACCACGTCATAATTAGGGTTTTCCAGCATGGTGCGGAAATCCTGCCATACGGGAATCTCCAGGGATTCTGCCAGGGCTATGCCGGGAGCCCGGGGATCGTTGTCCGCCAGGCCCATAATGATGATATGATCCAGCATGCTTAATTCCTTCAATATGCTGCTGCCGCCTTTACCGCCGCCGATCAGCACCACCCGGATCCTGTCCCGCTCCCTTTTTTTCCCTGCTTTACTCATCTTGCCCTATCCTTAATGACTCACCTTTTGACCAGGCGGGGACTGGGGGTAATACCCGGCAGCCGGCCCCGCTTGGCGATGGGTACTCCGTCGATTTCCTTGATGTCCATAGTCATATCGATGGCCTTGGCGCCGGAAATAAAGCTGCCTACGCCGAAGGAATCTGCCCCGGCTTCTTTAAGCAGCGGTATTCTTTCTAAAGTCAAACCGCCGCTGACAATAACCTTCACATGGCCAAAACCGGCCTTGTCCAGGCGGAATTTTATTTCTTTCACCAGGCCCGGCGTAACGCCGCCCCGCTCACCGGGGGTATCCAAACGAATAAAGTCAAGATCTGAGCCCAAAGCCTCCGCCACCCGCAGGGCTTCCTCACATTCATCTTTAAACGTATCTACCAGCACCGTCCGGATTTCTCCGGCGGGCATCAGCTCATGGTAAGCCTTGGCCACTTGCACCGTATCGCCGATAATCAGGAATACGGCATGGGGAACAGTCCCTACAGGCTCTTTACCGGCCAGCTTCGCTCCCAGAATGCAGCTAGCCCCATTCACACCGCCGATGATGGCCGCTCTTTCCATAACGGGAGCCACTGCCGGATGGACGTGGCGGGCGCCGAAGCAGGTCACCGGCGTATCGCCGGCCGCCGCTTTTATCTGGGCGGCAGCGGTAGCCCAGCCGCAGGCACTGGCCAGGCAGCCCAGCAAAGCCGTTTCATAAAGGCCAAAGTCCGTATAGCGGCCTTTAATCCGCAGCAGCACCTCCCTGTCTTTAAACCTGCTGCCTTCCGGCAAAGCCCAAAGCTCCAGTCCGGAAGTCGCTATGCCCGCCGTAAGGAGGGAGATAGTTTCTTCCATACCGGCCAGTACGCCCTCACCTCTGGCAAAAACCTCCGCCGTTACTACTTTGTCGGCATAGCCTTTCTTTGTCAAAATCTCATGGGTTTTGACAAAATAAATATCCGTAGTCGCCCCACTTATGATTTCTTCATGGGTAGCAGAATGTAAAATACGGTTTTGATCAATGGTAAGCTCGTCCACCTGGGCTAAGGTCACAATGGGTTTTACATTTGGTTTGGCCATGGGTAGTCCCCCTTCGTCATTGACTGATTTATCTATGTCAATTGATCAGCTTTTTATTTAGCCCTTATCATACGGCAATCAACCTGCCTTGTCCAGCATATTATGGATAAATCCTTCAATAAATCCTTCGGTAGGCTTCATACCGGTCCATAACCTTTTCCACGTAATTTCTGGTCTCCTTATAAGGTATTTCCTCTAAATTCTCCCGGCTGCCGTCCCATTGGCCCTCTCCAAGCCAGGAACGGACTTTCGTAGGCCCCGCGTTGTAAGCCGCTAAAGCTTGCACCAGGCTGCCGGGAAATTGCTGCCGCAAATAATGAAGATAGGCTATGCCCAGCTTTAAATTCCATTGCCGCTCATGGAGGTTTTCCGCCTTGTAATCCTCCAGCCCTAGCTGATCAGCCATCCATTGGGCGGTATCGGGCATCACCTGCATCAGGCCCACCGCCCCCCGGGAAGAAAGGGCTGTCTCACGAAAACGGCTTTCCGTCTGAATCAGAGCCAGCACCAGAGCCAGTTCTTCTCCGAACTCCTGGCATAAAGGGGCAATCTCATCATAATAAGGAGCCGGATACAAGGTCCGCAGCAAAATATCTTTGTTGGACGCGACTATGGTAATTACAAAAATCATAACCAGAAGAAGTACGGTCTTCCCCCAACGTCCCTGGCTTCTCCCTTTATTGGCCACTGATCTCCTCCCAAAATTTTCTCACCGTTTCTCTGGCCTTTGCGGAGCTGCCGTTATTATCAATAATCCGGTGGGCCTTGGCCAGCTTATCCTGTAAACTGCTTTGCGCATTTAAACGCTTCTTGGCTTCTTCTTCACTGATGCCGTCTCTGGCCATTAACCGCCTAATCTGTTCCTCCGACGCTAAAGCTACCAGCCAGACCTCATCCGTCAGAGCGTCCAGCCCCGCCTCAAACAGAAGGGGAGCTGAAAGCACTACTGCAGCATGACCGGCCCTTTGGTGCCGGGCCAATTCCTCCCTGATTCCGTCGGCAATTTTAGGATGTAAAATCTGATTGAGTTTTAAACGGCTGGCCTCATCGCTAAAAATCAGCCGGCCCAGCTCCTTGCGCTTTAGGGAGCCCTGCTCATCAAAGTATTCTTTGCCAAAAACAGCCCCTATTTCTAAAAGGGCGGCATTGCCTGGCTCCGTCAGCCGCCGGGAAATACTATCGGCGTCGATGACGGCAACGCCCAGGCTCAGGAGGTAATCCGTAATTGTGGTTTTGCCGGTGGCAATACCGCCGGTGAGACCGATGACTTTCATTAAAAGGCCTCCATAGCATACCAATCTTCGCCCATTTTCATGTCAACCTGCAAAGGCACCTCTAAGGCCACTACATTTTCCATGATATTACGGATTTTATCTTTTAATTCCAAAGCTTTTTCCCTGGGCATGTCAAAAAGCAATTCGTCGTGAACCTGCAGCACCATTACCTGGCCCAGGCCTTCTTGCTCCAGCAGCTTCTTGACGCCGATCATAGCCAGTTTCATGATATCTGCCGCCGTACCCTGAAGGGGAGCGTTCATGGCCGCCCGCTGGCCGAAGCTGCGGGTATGAAAGTTGGCGCTTTTTAATTCCGGCAAGTAGCGGCGGCGGTGGAACATGGTTTCCACATAGCCTTTTTCCGCCGCTTCCAGCAGCAAATGGTCAAAATAGCGCTTTACGCCGGGATAACGGCTGAAATACCGGTCCATATAGGCTTTGGCTTCGCCTCTGGCAATGCCCAGATCCTGAGCCAAGCCAAAATCGCTGATCCCGTAGATCAGGCCGAAGTTTACGGCTTTGGCTGCCCGTCGCAAAGCCGGCGTCACCGCTTCAGGGTCTACGCCAAAAACTTCGGCAGCCGTACTGCGGTGGATGTCCTGACCTTGGCGAAAGGCCTGCTGCAAAGCTTCGTCACCACAAAAATGAGCCAAAACCCGCAGCTCGATCTGGGAATAATCGCCGGAAAGCAGACAGCAGCCTGGGGAAGGTACGAAAGCCCGCCGGATTTGACGGCCTTCCTCCATGCGGATGGGGATATTCTGTAAATTAGGTTCGGTGCTGGAAAGACGGCCTGTCACGGTAATCGTTTGATTTAACGAAGTATGAATTTTCCCCGTCAGCGGATCGGCAATAGCCATTAAGCCTTCGATGTAAGTGCTTTGCAGCTTGGTGTACTGGCGGTATTCCAATATCTTGCGGGCAATCTCATGCTCCGCCGCCAGATATTCTAAGGTCTCAGCATCGGTGGAATAACCGGTTTTCGTCTTTTTGCCCCGGGACAAGCCCATTTTCTCGAAGAGCACTTCTCCCAACTGCTTAGGAGAATTAATATTAAACCGCACTTCCGCCATTTGGTGGATTTCCTCTTCCGTGGCGGCAATTTTTTCTTTCAGCCCCAGGCCTTGTTCCCGCAAAACCTTACTGTCCAGGCAGATTCCCTGCCATTCCATCTCTCCCAGAATCAAAGCCAAAGGCTCTTCCGCGTCTTTATAAAGCTGCCAGAGGTTATTGCCTTCAAGCTTTGACCGCAGCCCGCCAGCCAACTCTTCCATAGCTTCTAAAAAGCCGGCGGCCTTAGACAATGTCCAAAGGCTGTAGCCCAGTTTGGCAGCTTCCTTGCCGCTGCGAATCAACTGAGCCGGCTCCAATTCCTCCAGTCCCGCCAGCATCTGCCAGGGATTGGCGGGGTTCAGCAAATAGCTCATCAAATGCAGATCTTCGTAAGGTCCCTGCAGCAGGCTGCCGGCAGCCCGAAAATATAGATATGCCTGCTTGGCGTCAATGAAAATTTTCGTTACCTGCGAAGCTTCCAAGTAGGCTTGCAGGATAGGCAAAGCTGCCGCCGGTCCGAAAGCAGCCTCTGCAGCGGCGGCGTCAACGTCACCAGCGCCATCGGTACCAGCGCCATCGGTACTAGCTCCAGCATCGGTACCAGCAGCTCCAGCATCGCTACCAGCGACAGCCGCAGACTCCTCCAGCCAGACAGGCTCCTGCCCTTCCTTCATCAAACCCAGGCCCTGCCAGTCAAAGGAACGCCAGCCTTGTCCCTTGGTAACCGGCAGGATGTATAGGCGGCCCCCTGCCTGCAACGGCGCCAAATAATCCCGGAGCTCTGCAGCGGAAGTCAATAGGCGGGGAGCCGGCCGTACGACGGCGGCGCCGGAGTTCCGCTCTGCATCTGCTTCAAGTGCCCCCTCAAACATGCCTAGCTGCCCCTTGCCAAGGCCTTTAGACTGGCCAGCGCCTTGCTGCCCAGCCCCGGTCTTTCGTCCTTCTATATTTGCAGTCTTTTGGCCGGGGAGGCTTCCCTGCTCACCCTCAGCTTCTTTCAGTGCCTCCGCCAGCATTCCCTTAAACTCCAGCTCCCGGAATAAGCGGATTTTTTCCTCCCTATCCCCTTCTTTGGGCAAAAGAGATTCCAAAGATATATCCAAAGGAACCTGGCTGTCTATTTTGGCCAATTCTCTGCTGAGACGGGCCAATTCCCCATGTTCAACCAACTTTTCGCCCAGTTTTTTGCCGGCATAATCGCCGGCAGCAGCCAGCACGCCTTCGACACTTTCATGTTCGTTTAAAAGCTTCAGCGCCGTCTTCTCGCCTACTCCCGGAATACCGGGGATATCATCAGAGCTGTCGCCCATTAAGCCTTTAAGCTCCACAATCTGCCAGGGCTCGAGTCCGTAAACCTCCTGCAGATGGCCTGCATCAAAAAGCTCCAGCTCAGAAATGCCTTTGCGGGTAAATAAAACGGAAACATGATCGTCGATAAGTTGAAAACAATCTCTGTCGCCGGTAATGATACTGACGCTCATGCCTTGAGCGCTGCCCATAGCCGCCAAAGTGCCGATCAGGTCATCAGCTTCATAGCCTTCCAGCTCCAGCCAGGGCACGCCTATAGCCGTCAGCACTTCTCTCAACACCGGAAATTGAGCCTTCAGCTCATCCGGCGTAGCTTTGCGGCTGCCTTTATAGTTTTCATACATTTGATGGCGAAAGACAACTTTGCCCGCATCAAAAGCTACCGCCAGATAATCCGGTTTTTCTTCCTTGCGAACCCGGCTCAGCATATTTAAAAACCCGTAAATTGCATTAGTGGTGAAGCCCTCCCGGTTCGTCAGGGGAGGGACGGCATAAAAGGCCCGGTTCGCCAGACTATTGCCGTCAATCAACATCAATTTAACCATATTTGCGTTCCCTTCTGCCAAGGCATTTTGACTGGTCTTATTTTATTATAACGCCTCAGCGGAAAATTTTCGACTGTAGAAAAATTTTCTTGCCGCCGGGCGTTCAACGAGACAGGGCTATGTGATGACCGCAAAGCGCAAAGAGATAATACGTGCCGCGGAGGCCTCGTTATTTTTATACCGTTTTTAGATATCCTTCATCCTGCTTCATCCTGTGTAATTCTTTAAAAATAAATAGGGCAGTCACCACAGCCGCCATCAAATCCGCGGCCGGCCCGGCATAAAGTATTCCCTCCAGGCCAAACAATCCTGAAAACAGATAAATAAGAGGAATCAAAAAAAGCACTTGCCTGGATAAAGTCAGAGCAGCGGCTTTTAAAGGCTTACCCACCGACTGAAAAAAGTTGGCGGAAATGATTTGGAAGCCCACCGTAAAGATCAGCATCAAATATATGCGGAAGCATTTCACGGCAAAGTCCACATAATACTGGTTTTCCTGGCCGAAAATGTTGATAATGGCCACGGGAAAAAGCTGAAACATTAGAAAGCCTATAATACTTATTCCACTGGAGGCAATTACCGCCAAACGGTAAGCTTCTCTGACCCGGCCATAGGCCCCGGCTCCGTAATTGTAGCCTATAATAGGCTGAACGCCGATAGAGATACCGATTACGAAGGCGATCATGATCTGGTTGACCTTCATCACGATGCCCATACAGGCCAAGGGTATAACCTCGCCATAAGGAGATAAGGCGCCATAACGGCCCAAGGTGTTGTTCATCACAATCTGCAGTAGTAAAAAGGAGCTTTGAGTCAGGAAGCTGGCCGCCCCCATACTGTAAATATTGTGACAAACGCTTCTGCGCAGCCGCCAATGCTTTACGCTGTACTTGATTAATTTGAATTTAGGCAAGTACGATAAGAATAATAAGCAGGCCACTGCCTGGCCGATAACGGTGGCATAAGCCGCTCCCGCCACACCCCAGTCAAAAACAAAAATGAAAATCGGATCTAAAATCGTATTGATCACAGCCCCGGATAAAGTGGCCACCATAGCAAAACGGGGGCTGCCGTCAGCTCTGATCACATTTTCGATGCTCAAAGAAGCAACGACAAAAGGCATGCCTAAAAGACAAATGCCGGCGTAAGTTTTGGCGTAGGGCATCACCTGCTCGTTGGCTCCAAAAAGCCGCAGCAAAGGCTCCAAAAACACAGCTCCCACAATTAATACGCCAATACCCGTAATGATAGACAGCATAGTATTGTTGCCCACCGTTACAGCCGCTTCCTCCTTTTGCCCCGCCCCCAGCTTCAGGCTGAATACGGCGGCAGTACCATTGCCGATCCAAAGTCCCAAGGCCAGGCACAGCGTAACTAAAGGAAAAGACACGTTGGTGGCGGCATTGCCGTAGTATCCCACTCCCCAGCCGATAAAAATCTGATCCACAATATTATACAAAGAATTGACCAGCAGAGAAATGATGCTTGGTACGGCAAAGCGAAAAAGCAGCTTATTTATAGGAGTATCGGCAAATTCGTTTTGATTTTTGTCAACACTTAACCTCTTTATTTTGGTTTGTTTGATTGCTTCGGCCATTTTACTTAACTTCTCCCTTATTTGTTTAATAGCGGCAGAACTATTGTATCGTTTTATGATTATTTGTCAAATAAAAGGGTTTGGTCGTCCGTGTCAAGTTGTTGTAGGAGAAGAAATAAAAATGGGCGACAAAATGGAGGTAGAGATAGAATGGTGCCTTCAACAAAGAGCATTCAGCGGGAAAAGGAGTAGACGGCAGAAAAAAC
>JBCFAO010000011.1:0-50884 GCA_038562165.1 Clostridiales bacterium
GACGAATGGGTTAAAAAAGGCGGAGCCTCCGATGAGCGGGAGGTTATCAAATGAACGGACTTAAATCTTTCAATGCCCGCAGGCTTTCTGTTGCCGGATTTTCATTTCTCTTTGCCTATATTCTGTCCTTCCAGTTTGAGGGACAGGTGCTGTATAGTCTGTTGGATCTGCGTGGAACAGACGCCGGCCATTACATACTGACTGCAATTATCGCGCATTTCGTGGGGCTTTTTACCTGCGGCCTGTTTGTCAAGTCACAGGCGGCCGCCAAAAGCATGATGCTCGGCGGCATGGGTTTATGCTTAGCCGCCACTGTCCCCTTCTTTTTTCCTCTCCCCGCTCTATGGATGGGCGGACTGATTGTCAGCGGATACTTTAGCGGCTGCGCGGTGGCGGCATGGGGATTTTTTCTCAGGACCTTTACGCCCAAGAACGAGCGCATGAAATCCTGTGCCGACGTTCTGATTTATTCTAATTTGCTGATGATTGCAGTCAACGTGGTGGCCATAAACAGGTCAAACTTTATCGGCCTTGGCCTCTCTGCGCTTTGTCTTGTAATCGGTATGGTTTTCATTTGGATGCTACCGTTGGAGCAGGAGGAGCAGATTAAAAATAAGACGCATGGCGGCACTAAAAAACCGCTAATGTTGCTGTGTCTTTTTGTCTTTATCATTACCATTAATTCCGGACTGATGTATCAGGTCATCAACCCCGCTTTCGAGCATCTGACGGGGCTGGCAAGCTGGTATTGGGCCGCGCCTTATATCGTGGCGCTTGCTATTATGCGCAACTTGCCTATGAAAGCAAAGCGTTCCAGAATCTTGTATATCGGAATGGCAATGATTATGGGAGCGTTCATCAGCTTTATGCTGTTAGAGCGAAACACCTCCGACTATCTGATTGTGGATACGCTGATGCTCGGCGCCTGCGGTATTTTTGACCTGTTTTGGTGGAGCATCCTCGGAGAAATGCTGGATTATAGCGATAACCCGTCACAAACCTTTGGTATTGGGCTTTCCGCCAATGTATTCGGCGTCCTTTGCGGAGGCGTTTTGGGAATGACCGTAACATCTATTGGGCTTGCCGGTGCGGAGGTGGCGGTGATTGCCCTTACTGTGGTTTGCGTTACACTGGTTATGCTGCCGCCGCTGAACCACCAGCTTGTTCTATTGCTGAAAAGCCATGCTTACCTTGCCGCTTATGACAATATGAGCCAGTCACAGCAAACGGATATTGTTCGTCAAATTAAAACCCTTGATCCGCTGACCGTCCGGGAGCAGGAGGTATTGCAGATGATCCTTTCCGGCAAATCCAACCGTGAGATTGCCGGGGCTTTGTTTATCAGTGAGAATACCGTTAAAACACACGCAAGAAGTATTTTTTCAAAATATGATGTTTCAAGCCGTGCGGAGCTCATCAGCACCCTGCTGAAAAACCAAACGGTTGGATGAACCATAAAACCGCATAAATACTGGGTTTAACCGGCCTCTCACCCTTTTGGGTGAGAGGCTTTTTTCTGCAAAATCATCCTTTCGAACGATGCTTTTTGAGGCATCCTTCCCTAAAATGAATACTGGAGGAGGGTTGGTGCAAATGAAATCAATCCGCAAACGACGCAATGGATATGCCTTAATGTTCGCAGCCAGTATCTGTTTGGCGGTGTGGCTCGGCATGGCATTCATGTTAGAAGCGGTTTTCGCATTTGGAGCGATCAGCCTTATCTCTCTCGTGTTATTGGTGAGGCAGAGCCGTCTGCTCTATGACGCAACACTCATTTGGGATAATCGCATTCTTGCGGTGCCATCTGCTCTCATCTCCATGCCGGGCCGCCAAATGAAAAAAGACACCGAGGAAACCGTAGTATCTACCTTTGGCATCCTCATCGGCAGCGAAATTTACCGGTGGGGTCTCGACGGGGTACATGGCGTGCGTCTGAGCGCCGTTCAAATTGATCAGGAGCGGATGTACCTAATCTTTGGCGACGCGGCTCAGACCATGCGGGTAGATTTGCTGCACGGAATGACTCAAAAGCAGGCGGTAATGGATGCCGCACAAAAGCTGTGGCATGAAACTGGCGTAATGGCAGACATCACCGGATGGTAACACAGCAAAAGCGAGTGATTAATGAAAGAAGGAGTGAGTATTATGGGTAAATTCTGCACAAGCTGCGGCAAGGCTCTGAATGAGGGTGCGAAATTCTGTGCAAAGTGCGGAGCCAATGCTTTTCAAAACAACGAATCTACACAAGTAAGTACGGGGACACCGGAGGCCGCAAAATCCGAACAAGAAATTCAGAAAACAATGAACAGTACAAAGAAGAATCCGCCGATAAACCGGGCTTCGGATGATGCTCCACAGCACAGTCCGATGGGTGCGGGAAAATTCATCATCGCATATATCCGCCAGTCGTTGACGGTGCTGAAAAATCCCAAACAGATGCTCCCTACCGCACTGTTGGGGCTTGTCTGGCTGGTCCTTGCGCTGCTGGGTTCTTTCGGAATCAATCCGCTTCCGGTACGCATTCTCAGCTTCCTTACCTTCGCACAGGGAGGAATGTTCGGCGGCGTATTCGGCGCTGTTGGCGGAATTTTAGGCAAGGTGGCGGTCGCCGCTTTTCTGAACGCCGCCATTGTGCCGCTGTTCCAGAAAAAAGCGCCGTTTTCGGGGATAGGCGGCGGTATCAAGGGCTTTTTCAGTGGGATTGCAGTTAAGAGCATAACTGCTGTTGCCCCGCTTTTGGGCGGAGTAGGCGCTTCTTTGCTCCTTTACGCTTTCATGAATAGCACCCAGTCACTGCAAAACAGCATGGTGGGCATTATCGCCTTTATAATGCTGCTGCAGGGCATCGGTAAGCAGGGCGGGTTTTTATGGGGGCTTGCTTTTTCGGCTGCAAGCAGTCTTTCCAAGGGCAGAACGCCGTCCTACATAGGAGTCACGCGCTGTATAAGCGGCATGACGCTGGGCTTTGCCCTTGGCGTGGCTCTATCGGCTATGGGTCTGCGCTGGTGTGCGTGGCTGGGAACGGTGCTGCTAATTGCTGCTTTGATATTCGTCATTGTCTCAAAAGGCAAAAAGGAGGTGGCTGCGGCATGAAGAGGATAAAAATGAGATTCATTGCGGTTTTGATTGCGGTTGTATGCTTTGTGACGGCTTTTTCCACGACGGCCTATGCGGCCAACCCAAAGGCGGGCGATTATGTTGACCCCGTTGAGTATTACGATTTGGCGCAGTTTGCCGGTTATCAGTTGACGGCTCAGAGTGATATTAGAGATGCCATTTTCGCTAAAGACCTCCTGCCGGTGGAACTGGTGCTGAAGCCACTATATATTGAAACCAGTGCCATACGGCTTGCTCATGGAAATTCAGGTGATCTCAGCCCCTTGGCGGACTACATGGTATATCAAGGAGAGTCCTTGGTAATCAAGTGCAATGAAAAAAATAGCTATACAATTGTGTATGAGACAGGAAACTCCGGGACAGAGGGCAACCATGATGGTGCTTACAACTTTCAATGGCAAGCCAATGTTGACATCGCTTTTAATGATATTTATTTCCATATAGTGGATAATGATTGGACGGGAAAATCTGTAAAGCTGGACTATAAATCATCCGGTACAGCTACTTCAAGCGCATCCCAGCGGTATCCTAAGCCAGAGAAAAACAGGAATGGTACTTATACGTTCCAGTACACTTTTGAAGATAATAAGGAAAATGAAGGAATCAGGTGGTTCGTAGATGACACGGGTATTCTAAAACTTTGGGTTGATACAATGACGACTCCCGATGGCATATTTGAGGAATGGCACTGGGAAAACCCCGATGAAATTTCAAGAGATAGTTTGAGCCAAGCAACTGCTACAGTATTTTTCCAGGTGGAGCAGGTGAAGCTCGGCAAAATTGACAGTGCATCCGCAGGGGCGTCCGGATTGGTGGATACTCGCTCCGACAGGGAAGACGGTGATAACGACCATGCCGATCCATTAACAACTCTTGCAATCAGCATCCTTGGGATTTTGCTGTCCATTCTGTTCGGGAACACGGGCGGCTTCATCCCGACTGTTCCTGCGGGGACAGGCGGCGCGCCCACTCTCGCTCCTGCGGGCAGCGGTCTGAGCCGATGGCTGCACTTTGACGGCGACGGAGACATTGAAACCACCGACCCTGTAAACGGTCAGAGGCGCACCTTTGTCCAAAACGGCGACGGTACCTATACCGACCCTGTCAGCGGCGCAACCTATACCCCCGAGGAGCTTTCCGAACAGCTTGAGCACCGCGCGGACAATGCCGGCACCATCGGGCAGGACGAAGCGCAGTTCAGGCAAAATGTCAGCGAGGATTCCCAGCGCAACCAAGAGCGTAGCGAGGAGAGCCGACAGCTTGAGGAGGACTTGCAGCGCGAGCGTGAGGAGCGAAGCCGCAAGGAGAAGATAGAGCGCATCGCCACCGACCTGGGCATGAGCGGCGCCAGCGAAAAGGAAGTCAGGGTTGAGCTTGAGCGCCGCCTGGAAAGAGACGAGGAGTACCGGCAGAAGATGCACGATTACGCCCAGCGGCGGGATACAGCTGTCGATATTCTCGAAGCTACCGTGGATATTGCCGATTACACGATGGCGGCAGGCGAAGCGGTAGTTCCAGGCGGAAAGACTGTGTCCGCCACCTATAAGGGAATCAAAAACACCGTTTCAACCATGGCGGAAAAGGGCGCAAGCTGGGGCTCCTTTACAGAGGGTGTCATTAAGGGCGGCACCGAAGCCGCAACCACCGTTATGGATGCGGGTATCGGCAAGGCGGCTACAGCCTTTGGCGGTACGGTTGCAGGCGAGGTTGCGGAGGCTGTCAACGACGGCAGCGATTTGACCGAGGCGCTGGCCGCGGGCGCGGTAAAAGGAACGCTCAATGCTGCCAGCGGCGCAGTCGGCGATGCCTACGGCGATATGGTAGGCGGCACCGACGCATTAAACAAGGCGGCGGAAACCGCCGGGAAGCTCGGCGAAGTCGGCTTTGAAAAGAATGTCACAGGAAATACTGATGATTTTTTGCACCGCAAGGATAAATAGTTGAGGTAATATCATGAAAAAAGTATTGGCAATGCTTACGTTGTTGGCACTCGTGCTTTCCCTCGCCGCTTGCGGCGGGGGCGGCAGCAAGGCTTCGTCCGAAAGCTCCGCATCGGTAGAATCTGGCGAAAAGCAGTCCGTTGACGCAGAGTTGGAAAAACTGAAGGAATTGTATGACGGCACATGGATAAACCAAGACCCGTATGACGGCCCGTTCACTATGGAGGTACTCAGTACAACTGGCATACAGATGACATATGAAGCCTCCGGCTCCCATATATGCGACCTGTTCTATTCCGCCGACGATCTGACCAACATCAGCGTCAGCATGGGTGGCGGTATAAGTCTCGGCAAATACAGCATTGACACTGAAACAGGTATATTGACTCACAAGCCTACTGACACGGACATTTATACCTATGTAAAAGAATAGATAGTCTAAATTAAAAATCAGGAGGATTCTCTCATGAAAAAAGCGTTAATTATATTTTTATCATTGGTACTTATGCTTACCCTCGCCGCTTGCGGCGGGGGCGGCGGCAAGGCTTCGCCCGAAAGCTCATCATCTTCACAACCGGTCAACAGTACATCCGATAATACCGAAACAGAAGAAGCCAAGTATTACGGTATCGGTGAGGCGGCAGATTACGAAGAATATCGGATCACAATCGATAAAATAGAGCGAGTAAATGATACGTCTATTTTTTGGAATCCCAAGGAGGGCTACAGCTATATTAAGGTTTATGTGACCGTCGAAAATATTGACGCCGAGGCTGTGTCGGTGGATGAGACCCCGCTGTGTATCGTGCGCAATGGAGATTATAACGCCGAACTTTCGGACTATTCGCGCAACGCAGATGTGAAAGGACATTTACAGGACGGAATCTTTGAAGAGGCCTATCTTGATCCGGGAGCGACGGAAAGCGGTTGGCTGACTTTCCAAATAAAGCCCGATGAAAAAGAAATCACTATGAAATATGACCAACTGTTTGATACGGTCAATTTCCGCTTTATGGTTGAGTAGATTCGAAGGAGGCTTTATATAATGAAACGAAAAATATTATCCCTTTTGCTTGCAGCCGTCATGCTGCTGTCCTTAATGGCGGGGCTTTCCGGCTGCGGCTCTGGTAATCAGGCTAAGACTCCCGGCACACAGAAATCCGAAACCTTTACGGTGGAGGACGGACAGACGGCATTGGCCTCAGAGGACGGTGCGGCGATAGACTTTGGCTGTCTGCTGGAGGCTGGCGATGAACTCACCATACAAAAGGTATCGCCCGCGTCAATAGACAGCGATGTTGAAATCTACGCCTACGATTTCAAGCTATCCTCCGGACAACCGGAGGGCACTGTCGAGCTGACCATACCCTATGACGATGCGGGGCTTGGCGCCGATGAGGAGCTGCTGTCGGTCTGCGGTAAGTATCTCAACGAACAGAGCGGTCAGTGGGAGGATGCCCTTTATACGGTGGACGCTGAAGCCAACAAGGTGCATATTCTCACCGACCACCTCTCCACCTATAGCGTGTTTAAGGTCACGAACGCAGGAAAGCGCAGCGAATACATTTCCGATGTCAACGTCTACGCCGCTTACATGACGACAAAGCAAGCGGAGCTGCTGCTCAAAACCTACGCTGAGCAGGGTGTGTCGTGGCAAGAGGATGTTATATCAGCGTTTTTAAATGCAAACAGCTCACTGCCGATGTTCGCTGAAACAAATATCCCCACTCTCGTATCGCTTGGAGGCGCATACGACGATATGATCACCGAACCGTTCGGCAACGCGTTGACGGTTTTGGGCATTGCGACCTCCTGCACCCAGTTCGCGTATGACGCATACAGCAACGGGCTGACAAGCAAAGAAACGTCGATCAGCGGAATGAAAACCGTGTTGAATCTGGGGCTGAATTTGGCGTCGTCAAAAAAATATCTGTTGGATTCATTTCAGGTGGCCTATGTGGGCGTTGGAGTGATCGACATCGCGCTTACCGATGTGATGAATTTTGCCATCGACACCAAGTATGAAAGCACAAAAAATATGTACGACGCCTATTACGCAAGACCCGAAAACAAGCGCCGTGTCAAGGATTGGTACGCTTTATTCAAGAAGATATACAAAGAAAACAAATCCGCCCCGCAGACAGCTCTCGACAAAATGCAGAGCGAGATTGACAACTATGTAAACAAATACTGGGAGGTTGCAGCAAGCGACTGGGATTCATGGATAGACGCATATGAAAAGAACGGCAAGCTGTCCAAGTATCCGTGGCCGTCGGAGAGCGACCGCAAAAAAATATCCAACAACTACAAAGCCGAGATCTATGAATACCTTCAGGTTATGTTCCAGTCTCTGAGCCGGGATGTGTATTTTGATGCCCTAACTCAGCGGGAAAAGGAGTATAAACAGCTCGCCGCGCAGCTCAACACGATATATACCATCACGATAAAGGAACAGGAGATAGAGGGTGAGCAGCCAAAATGGGCAAACTGCTATGTCAAATTGGCGCCGCTTTCCGATAAGGTTGCCGCAAAAGCATGGACAATCAAGTTGGATGATAAATCAAACGGGCAGTTGAAATTTACTCTGCTTGCCCACGAAACAGCAGGATTCCCGATGAAGCTGGAATTCTATAAAACGCAAAAAGATTGGGAGGAGGGCAAGGTTGCGGCGAGCACAAAGCTAAAACCGTTTAAAAGCACCGAAAAAACCTTCACCATAAAAACGCAGGCGGAAAAGGTTGACTATTCAGGAACCTTCACAGGCGTACTTCATGTTGCAGAAACAGGTAAGGATATTGATGTGACAACTGTAGTCACATTTGAAAAGGATTTTGGCGACGGCTCTTACTATAAAATCGTCTGCTCAAATAATGAAACCGGGAGCACCTACATCAACGGCAGCTATTTTGTGCGGTGGTCGACAGGCGAGGCAAATATTGCGGGAGCAAAATTTGTATTCTCCGCTGACGGAACATCGTTCAGCGCCTCAATGCGAGACCACAACGATAAAGAGTGGGGCGTGATTACCTGTCAGAAGTGAAAACGACCCCAAGCACAAGATATGTCGGCCAACATGAGAAAACAGCGCACAATAATCGGATCAAACAAACTGGAGGCATATCCATGAGAGATAATATTCCATCTGCGGGCAGAGGCAATAAAATCTTGCCCGCAATACTGATCGCGGCCAATCTGCTGATGCTTGTGATAGGCGTTCTCACCATACCGCCCAATTTGCCGTCAGCAGCAGTAAAGGAATCTCCTGCGCCGAGGACGGAGCAAACAGCGCTCGTTACACCGGCATCGGAGAAAGAAACCCCGCCTGCGGCCACGGAAAGCGGCAGTATTCCCGCGCCGGAGGCAACAGGCGTGAGCTTATCCACGGAGGAACGCCCCGATTTGGAGGACTTTCTCTGGTACTCAGAGGACGTGGCTTATGACGGAGTTCCGTCCGATGCGAATATCATTGACAATATCGGCCCGCTGACCGGAAGCTGGAAAGCACTGATTATTTATGACCCCAATAACGAATACGACTCGGGCGCTATGGAGTTTCTCAATGTCGCCCTTGCAGGTGCGGCGGAGAGCCTGAGCCTCACTCTCGACTGGTATCAGATTTTTTGGGCAAACGAGGGAGATAGCTTCGATGAAACGGATATGGAGGACGGCGTATTTTTCGGCAAGTGGGAAAACGGCGGCCTGTGGGCGTCCGGTGCGGGAACCATACACCTGATGCAGTTCTACGAGCTTAATGGAAAGCAATACGCCGTCGGCACAATGGATACGCCCGACGGGACACCGGCGCTTGTGGCGCTGGTAAGGCCATAAGGAGGTGCGGACGTGGGAAAATATTGTACGAATTGCGGCAAGGAGCTTCATACCGGCGCTCGCTTCTGCGCCAAATGCGGCGCGGCGGTTCTTGATGTGCCCGCGAATCCTGTTCCCGCAGCACAGCCGAAACCTGTGCCGCAGCCGCAGCCGCAGACTAAAACCGAGGTGCAGCCTCAAGAATATACTCCGCCCGTTGCGACACCAAAAAGAAAAAGTGCCGCAGCACCGAAAAGAAACAGCGGGCGCAATGCGCTGTGCATCGTGCTTTCCGCGCTACTTATCATACAGATCGCGGCGGTGGCCCTCTACGGTTGGCCGGGTTTTATGGTGAAGGACAGACCGCAAAAACTTGGCAACATCCGCGTCGAAAACGGCGTGGCGGAGCTTTCCGGAATGAGCGTGAATTTCGGCAGTGCATACGGCGGGGCGACGCTTGAAAATGCCAAAACCGCCCCTATCGACTTAGATGAGGGGGCTGTCTCCGTCGGTTATGAACTGGCGTTTGCGGACATACCCGAGGGCGAAGTGACGCTGTCCGCGCCGATGCCGGATGATCTGACCCTTGCGGAAAATGAGCGTTTGTATCTCGATATCGGTTTTTCCATGCAGGACGAGACGGGTGAGAAGGTCATGGTTTACGACCATATCGAGGCCTCGGAGCAGGAAGGTGAGCTGACCGCGAAGATAACCCCCTCAGGCTACAGCGAGCTGTCCGGCAACGTCTACTTGAAGGGCGAGGGCTTCGTTTCCCCGACCTACAGCGACAAAATGCACTTTGACATCCAGTTCAAGGTCAAGCTCGTAAGCGCCTCGCAAAGCCAACGCTTCAATCTCATCTTTGACCGCTCGCGGTTTATGGCGACCACGGTGGAGCCGGGCGACGTAGAGGCGCTGCTCTCGCGTATGGAGCAGGTCTATGCGAAATACGGGGAGTTCGGCTTCGATATGTCGAGGCGCACCGAATGGCCTATGGATATCCATGTAACAACGCTAAAAAGCGCCGACGCCGCCACACCCACATACGCGCAATATGTTTCAAGCTGGTGGGGCATTGACAGCGGTTACATGAATTTCAGCCGCCTGCTGTTTACGAAATTCAACCTCGATTCGGTCACGAGCATATTCGCACATGAGCTTATGCACTTTGTGCAGGAGTGCTATGTTACAACCCAGTATAAGCGCCTCGATTGGCTGGACGAGGCGACGGCGGTATTTCTCGAAAAATACTTCGGCGGCACAGGCGATCACAGTGCCCGTCAATACGAGCTTTACGACGGCATATATCCTGCCTCCGACTCCGCGAGCGCCGGATACGCCCGCGGCGCGCTGGTCGCTTACTGGGCGAACCGGGGCGGCTGGTATGACGGCGCGGAGGCCCTTTCCGGCAACGATAAGATGTTGGGACTAATCGACCTCTATTCCACCGGCGGTTATTTGCAGGTGAGCAAATGGCAAAGCTGGATAGACGGCTGTGTGGGCGCGCCCTCGGAATATGTAATGGATTTCTTCACAAAGCTCCTGCTGGGCGAGGAAAGCGTCTGGGCGGAATATGCGTATAAGCCCTATATCCTCCATCAGACCATCGTGGATAATGCAGGAAAATCCCCAAAGGATTTTTCCTCAAAGCTTGACCCCAACTATGCCGTATCACTTTTTACATCGGTGCTTTCACTGAAGGCCGATAAGCTCGTCAGTGAGGATGGGCAGGAATTCGAGCTCAGCGTCCCTGCCTACGGTGCCAGAGTCGTTGCGCTTGATATGACGGAAAAGGAACGGGAAAAGCTGGATGAGGATCCCGCCGTCAGTATCAGCGCCAGAAATGGCGAGGAACTGGTGCTTTTGAAGTCGCTTTCCAAGGAAACGACGACCCAGCAGGGTGCGAACATTTCAGCCCCGGCGTTCAGGAAAACACTTGAGGACAAATACCGCTATCTTCTGCTGGTGGTAAACACCACCAACAAGAAGAAAGACACACACCTTAAGGTAGCGAGTGGCGAAGGGCTCCCGCTGGATGAAATCATCGGCACCTATGACATCAATTATGAAACTTCAGCGTCAGTTACAATCAATAATTATATCGCAAGGGATGGCGATAGCTTGGTTTTATCCGATTCCGACGGCTTCAATGAGCCGGCTACATTGTCCTACGATCCCCTTAAAGGCATAGCTTATGGAAAACATACGTATTCAAAGGTGTATGCAACGGGCGTGAATGAGATTACGGTAACCTATAAGCTGTATTTTACGCGTGAAAACGGAGGCATTACAATGACAGGCGTGGGGTCACAAACCATAAACGGTAACCCAGCAGGCAGCTGGAGTTACAATGAAACAAAGATTAATTAATGTGGAATGCTTGCCCAATATGTTTTTGACAGGACGGTGTTTGATTGATGCTGACGAATCTTGCTGAAACTCTGCCCCCCGGCGTCATTCCCTGCGACGACGGAAAGCTGCGCTGGAGCTACACTCTGAACCTCTGGCAGAGGCCCGTCCTGCTGTATACGGCGTTTTGGGCACTGTGTATCGCAGCGGCATCCTCCACACAGAGGAAGCGCGGCAGAGCAAAAAATCCCGCCGGCTGGCCACGCTCACCACACTGGTCGGGGCGGCGGCGGGGCTGGCAGCGGGCAACCGGCGCTTCTACTCCCGCTTCAGCGAGGTCAAGTCGGTCAAGGCGTTGAAAGAGCAAAAAGCACGATCTGATAAAGATCAACGGCGCATTTATGAAAAACCGAATCTACGCCGCGCCGGAGCAGTTCGATTTTGTTTGGCAGTATATTGCATCCCGCTGCCCGAAAGGAAACATATATGAATCGTAAACCGAAACGAGTACTTTTGCGGATTTCATCCGTACTGATGCTGCTTGCCGCCTTGCCTATGCTGCTGTGGAGCTGGAATCTCATAGACAACGCAGCACTGGACTACACCTACGCCGGAGCGGGTTGCTTCGCGGCTGGAATAGCGTACATCTTTTCTATGGTGACGGCCATCGCGGGCCTGGCCTTTGCAGAGCGGCTCCACCGACATCGCTGGTGCCGGACACTTGGCTATATCCAACTGGCGGCGGGAGTGCTGCTGATCGTCCCGCTTCGCTCCTATGCCGCGCTCACGCTGCCGCCGCTTTTCCTGCTTACTGTTCTGTATCTGTTTGGCGTGGGCTGGCGCAAAAAGCGTGACTCCGAACAACAATGAAAGGAGCGTCCGATGGCAAAGAAGAAAACAAGCAAAAAAATCCCCCTGCCCATCCTTATCCTGATCTGCGCCGTGCTGCTGTATGCCATATATACCAGCGTCAGCACCCTTGCGCTGGCGATATGGGGCGATTCCGTCATGGGTACGGTGGACAGTTATCAAGCACGGCTGGACGACACAAAAGCGGAGCAAAACCGTTCCCGCACCGTTTCCAAGGGCTATTGGTTTGTGGCAAACGGCAAGGAGTATCACGGCTATGTGATATATAGCAGCGACGAGGCGTGGCCGCGCCTTAACGAGGGCGAAACGCGCTCCGAGCGTATTCGATACCTTAGCTTTTTCCCCTATGTCAACAAGCCCGCCATGCTGTGCGAATTTGGCGAGATGGGCGAAGTGGCGATTATTTATCATATCCTCGCCCCCATCGGTTATCTGCTTTTGCTGCTGCTTGTCATACGCACAGCCGGACGCGGAAAAAAGAAGAAAACAGCGGCGAGGAAACCCGCCGCGCCCCAAATAATCGAAGCAAGGAGTGATACGGATATGTTTTGCCCTAACTGCGGAAACAAGCAGCCGGAGGGCGCGGCTTTCTGTTCGGGCTGCGGCGTGAAAATACAGGCCGGCGCACCCGGCGTGTGTACGGCCTGCGGCGCAAAGCTGCCGGACGGCGCTGAATTTTGCATCGGCTGCGGCAAGGCGGTGAATTTGAGAACGCCGGAGCCGATGGAGGTAAGCCAAGCGGCATCTTCCGCTCCCCCACAGGGCGGCTCGGGGCTGGTCGGCTTTTCCGACAGGTGTAATTCGCCGGAGATACTGGCCGCCGCACAGAAAAACAAGAAATCCTCTATTGGCTGTATGTGGATATTGGTTTTCGTGCCACTCATCGGCTTTCCCGTCGCCGGTCTGCTGATGGACGATTTCCCGTTTGGAGAATCCCTTGTCATCGGTGTTGGCATTGCTCTTGTCATGCTGGTCGTTAATCTGCTGGCGTTGCGAAAGACCAAGCAACCCATGTGGGAGGGCGTGGTCGTCAATAAGTACAGCAAGGAGAAAAGCGAGCATAGGGGCGGCGAGGACGACAACTGGCGAACCTATACGGAATATAACACGATCATCAACACCGACGCGGGCAAGAAAAAGACCATCGTGGAAAAGGACAGTGGTCGGCATATGTACGACTATCTTTCCGTTGGCGACAGGGTGCGGTTTCACCCAAGATTCAGTACATACGAGAAATACGATAAATCCAAAGACCGCATCATCTATTGCAATGTCTGCTCTATGATGAACCCCATACAAAATGACCGCTGCAAGCGGTGCAATAACCTGTTATTCAAATAATGAGGAGGATTTTATAATGGAGAGATTTGACACTCTGCTGGCGGCTTCGGAGCTTGCCGCCACACTCTGCAAGAGCTGGAGTTTTGCCACTGCCGATGATAGATACGACGTAAAAGGCTTGCTGGTGCTTGCCGAGACAAGCGACAGTGAAAACCCCATCGATGAGGACAGCTTTTATGTGGTTTCGCCCGCCGGAGCCATCGGCTTATGCGAGGACGGCGAGGACATCGACTGGCTGTTTCTGACAGGCTCCAGTGAAGATGAGGATTTACCCGCCACCTATCAGGTCGACCCGCAAATAAATTTCTGCCCGAAATGCGGCTCCGGTGTTGTTTCCGGCGCGCACTTTTGCGGAAAGTGCGGCAATAGACTATGAGACATCTTTGAATAATACAGAAGAATTCTAAAATGTGGTATAATAGTTAAGACGAACAGGCAGTTTTACCTGCTGTCTGTTCGTCTTTTATATCGTCTTTTTATATCATTCTTTTTTCCGTATTCAGTTTGCCTTGACCCCCGGTTCACAAGTTGTCCTTATGGCTACTCGCATTTGCGGCAACCCTCTTTTTTTATCTTTACATACTCTTAAGGCTGGTCGAGAGTAGATAAAAGCTGATGATACCATAAAGTGGCCTCGAGAAACGCCCGGCTTACCGCCTCAAACTTCACATCGTTTTGGATCATGATAATGGAGCATTTATCCCAGTCGGCCCGCTCATAGGTATAGATAAAATCCAGTATCGTATAAAGGTTGCCTTCTTTTTGAATAAGAGCCCGGCGCACTCGTTCTTCTACGGCTACCTCCTTCAGGGCTTCTTCCATAGGTTTTTGGAGGATGACATCAAGAAGAGAGAACAACCCCAGCATAAACAAACTGGAACGAAAAAGTCCTAAGGAAAAGGCAGTCGCCAGACCTTCGGCAAACTTGGCCCGCATCAGCGTTAATTTTGTGATCTCGCCGGGCCTGTCCTCGGCCAGGCTGATGGAAATAGCTATGGTAGCCCAGCGCTTGATTTCTTTTTGGCCCAGTATAGCTACGGCATTCCTGATGGAATCGACCTTTCTTTTTAATCCCACAGCGCCGGAATTAATAAAACGCAGTAAGGAAATAGTCAGATAGGGATCCCGCTCAATAATTTTAACAACGTCGTCCAATTCAAAGTCTTCGCTGTTGATGCGGTTTAACAACTGCAGAGCGTTGATTTTGACGGGAGAGAGTTTCGTGTTGCCTTCAGTGATCGGATTTTTGTAAAAACCACCGGTAAACAGGCCTTGGGGATTTCTGGCCGCCAGCCGCTGATAAGATTCGCCGTCGGGAACATTGGGAAAGACCAGTTTTAAGCCGGTCAGCTCCGTTCTGGCCGTAAAATACCAGCCGGAAAAGCCGGGGTCGAGATAATCCAGAATCAAATAATCCAGCAGCGGGATTAGGGGATTATCCTCAGTTTCTTTCGGCAGCCCTTCCAGCGCCAGGCCATAGCCCAGGTCTTTGAGGCGGCGGCATCTATCCAATACCTTCTCATCTGCCGGAATGCTTGCCGGCAAAATGCAGACCAGTTTTTGGGGGTTAATATTGACATTGGCCGGTCTGCCCACCAACAACTGATAGTGATTGATATTGGCAAAAAGAGGCTTGTCTCCCGCAAAGGTCTCAAGACCTAATTGCTCGATTAGGTCAAGGCCCGGAGCGCTGAAAACTTCACGCATACGGCGAAAGTCATTATGAATGCCGATAGCATTTTCACCGCTGCGGTCACAAAGGCGGTAGGCCATCACGGCCATAGCGGCATCAAAAAGAGGAGTGGCAACGATAAATACTTTCATATCAATACGCCATTTCATAGTAATTATTTTACTATTGTTAATATTATAACAGATAATATTTTAATGCAAGGGTGGCAGTGGAGGTTCTCTGTGCAGAATTTTCGGGGTGGGGGGATTTAGTTTGGAAATTGAGTCCCATGCTGCCACTCTGCGGAAATGTCCAGGGTAACAGCATTTAAAAAATCCTGGGAGAATGTCCTCGGATTTTTGTACAAAATCTCCACTTGTATGCAGTTTCAGAACTTAACCTGTACAAAATTTCCGCTTGTAGGTGAATTGTAGCCTCTCTCCAAAAAGATTTTGGGCAATTTAAGCTAATCCCAGGCCAAATCGAGAACATTTTAACCCGTTTGACCCAATTTTCCATTTGCATGTTACCTACAACCGTAAATTTTGTACACTCCGCCCTGGCTAATTGCCTACAAACGTAAAATCTTCACCATAGGGAACCACTGCCTCGCTGCCGCCACTGCCCTGCGGATTAAAAGCACCGCAATGAATATCTGTAATTACTATTATTTGGTTTTTAAATGCTGTTACCCTGCGGAAACGTCAAATATTCCTTTGCGATTCGCCGTTTCTATGATAATATTGGAAAGATGAATAGGTGAATAGAGCTGCCGGAACCATTAACCGGTATATTCGCCGGGATAAGGAGGAAGCCGGATGGTTAGAGGAAAGCTGAGAGAGGATATCAATTATTATTTAATCAGCATGGGTTTTTTAGCAGCTAGTTTCTTGGCCTTATTATTGCCGAATTTTCCTATATGGGCTGGTTTTTTTATAATGAGCATAGGGGTAAAGCGCATTTCCTGCGGTGAGGCCGGAGAAAAGCTTCAGGCAAGGGTGTTGTTTTTGACGTATGCTTTATCCTTTTGGGCGTTAGTCGTCTTTTTGGCGCCTTATTTGCGCATAACTTTTAATCCGGTGATTACCCGTATTTTATGGGTGGTGACTCAGGCGGCTCAATTGTATTTGGTGCGGCAGCTAGTCACCTGGTATGCCTGGCTGCTGGAGGATAAAGGCCGTTCGGCCCAGGCTGCCCAATACAGAAAAAATCTTAACTATTATACGATCATTTTTTGCATAGCGGTTTTAGGAACTCTGCTGGCCAATATTACAGGCGGCCGCAGCATCATACTTCTCTGCCTGCTCAGCTTTTTCATCTCCGGTATTTGGATGGTCATGATGCTGAACCGGATGCCCGGCCTTTTGGCGATGGCTCCGGCGGCGCCGGGGAATACCGCGGAGGTTGGCGCCGGGAATGAAGCGGCGGCCGGCACCCAGTATGAGAATCAGGCTGAATCTGAGGCCGAAATGGAATATGGGGTTGATGCCGGGTACGGGATTGAGGCTGACGCCGGATACGAGATTGACGCTGAAATTGACACTGAATATGAAGCCGGATATGGCGGGGCAATTGCAGATGCGGAAGCCGGTGAGGCTTGGGAAGAGGATTCAGACAAAGCCTGGCCGGAGCAAGGCCAAAGAAAACGGGGTGCTGTATTGGATGACGGACAAGATGAATAACATTAAGGATAAAGAGAAGGCTATATCTGAGTCCCAGCCTTACCGGCTGACCAGGACGGCTATGGTGGCGGCTATTTATGCGGCCCTAACGGTAGCTTTAGCCCCCATCAGCTATGGCCCTCTGCAATTTCGGGTATCCGAGGCCATGACAGTGCTGCCTTGGCTTTATCCGGAAGCAGTACCGGGGCTTTTTCTGGGTTGCCTGGTAGCGAATCTTTTTGGCGGCAACGGCTTGCTGGACATAATATTTGGCAGCCTGGCAACCTTGGCGGCGGCTTTGCTCAGCCGCAGAATCAAAAGAGCTTGGCTGGTGCCTTTGCCGCCGGTGCTCATCAACGCTGTGGTAATCGGGGCTATGCTCAGTTATGTGCTGGGTCTGCCCTTTTGGCTTACGGCGGCGGAAGTGGGCCTAGGGCAGATCGGGTCCTGTTATATGCTGGGTTTGCCTTTGTTGTTTTTCCTTAAACGTAATAAGCATAAGGGTGAATGACATATGTTGAAGCTTATTAAAAAATTTATGGGGGGCAGTTGGCTATGGGCCATTGCCGCCCCTTTATTTATGTTGCTTGAAGTAATGATGGATTTGATGCAGCCTGCTTTAATGGCGGAGATTATTGATATAGGTGTGGCCCGGGGTGATGTGGACTTTATCTTTGCCACCGGCGGCAGGATGCTGCTTTATGCCCTTATCGGTGTGGTTGGCGGTCTGGGCAGCGTAGTTGCCTCCTGCATAGCTGCCGTAGGCTTTGCCAGCCGGCTGCGGCAGCAAGTCTTTAGCCATATCCAGACCTTTTCCTTTAGGGAATTGGATAAATTTCAGACCTCATCGCTGATTACCCGGCTGACCAATGATGTTACCCAGCTGCAGCAGATTGTAAGGCTTGCTTTACGGCTGATGATTCGGTCTCCCTTGACCTGTATTGGCAGTATCATTATGGCCTATCGTCTCAGTCCCGCTCTCAGCATGATTTTGGTGGCGGCAGCGCCTGTGCTTTTGGGAGGCACCTATTTTTTAATCAAAAGGGTCATGCCTTTGTTTATGACGATGCAAACAAAAGTGGACAGGATTAATGTAGTCATGCGGGAAAACCTCCTGGGAGCCAAGGTGGTAAAATCCTTCGTCAGCCAAGACCATGAGCAAAAGCGTTTTGGCAATGCCAATAGGGATCTGATGGAGTGGAGCACTAAGGCTATGGGAAATATGGCCTTGCTTTCTCCTTTAGTCAATTTGGTGATGAATTTAAGCGTGGTGGCGGCATTGTGGTTTGGGGGCTCCATGGCCATTGCCGGCAACTTGGAAACCGGTAAGATCATGGCCTTTATCAATTATTTAATTCAGATCATGTCCTCGATGATGATGGTGATTATGGTGAGCATGGGCTTTACCAGAGCTCAGGTGGCGGTTCAGCGCTTAAATGAGGTGCTGGATACGGAATCCGGCATCAAGGACGGCGGCTTTGAGGAGGCGGGCAGCCCGGCAAGAGGCGATGGCTATGATATTGTTTTTGAGGACGTATGCTTTCGTCATGAACAGGGCGGCCAATGGATATTAAAGAATATCAATATTGAGATCAAGGAGGGGGAGACTGTGGGCATTATCGGCCCTACCGGCTCCGGCAAAAGCACCCTGGTTTCTTTGATTCCCCGGCTTTACAACGCTACCCGGGGACGGGTTTTAGTGGGAGGGCGGGACGTCCGGCAATATCCTCTTGCCGCTTTACGCAATAAGATCGGCATGGTGCTTCAGGAAAGCATACTGTTTAGCGGCAGCCTGGAGGAAAACCTTCGCTATGGCAAGGAGGAAGCAACCGGAGAAGAGCTGGAAGCGGCGGTCCGGGATGCCCAGGCTCTGGATTTTATTTCAGAAAAAGAGGGGGCTTTTGCAGCCAGGGTGGAGCAGCGGGGCCGTAATTTTTCCGGCGGCCAAAAACAGCGGCTGTCCATTGCCCGAACGCTGCTGCGCCAGCCTCAAATTCTGATTTTAGACGACGCCGCCAGCGCCGTAGATACGCTGACGGAAGCAAAAATCCGGCAAGCCATACTTCGCCGCATGGGTTCTTGCACATTGATTATCATTGCCCAGCGAATTGCGGCCATTAGGGATGCGGACCTGATTCTGGTGCTGAACGACGGAGCCGTGGAAGCCCGGGGCACTCATGAAGAATTGCTGCTAAACAGTGAAACCTACCGCCATGTGGCTGCCGCCCAATTAGGGGAGGAGGTGCTGCCCCATGTCGGCTGACCAAAATCAAAAACAAGGCATGGCGCTAATCCCCAACCGGACAGTGCTGGGCCGGCCCCGGGGGGGACCGGGCCCGGGCGGCCCCGGGGCTCATCTGGTTAGGGAAAAGGTGAAGCTGAAAGATACCAAGGGTACGATCAAAAGGCTGGGAGCTTATTTAGCTGATAAAGCCTGGCTGCTGGCCCTGGTGGTTCTTTTTTCCCTGGCTTCCACTGCCGTCAGTATTGCCGGCACCAGAATCAACGGCATTGTGGTGGATGATTACGTGGCTAAAGGCGATGGCCGGGGTCTGCTGCTGATTTGCCTGGGCCTGGGGGCTATGTATTTGATCAGTTCGCTTTTCTTTTATATTCAAGCCCGGTTGATGATTACCGTTTCCCAAAATACCGCCATCAGAATCCGGCAGGATCTTTTTGAGAAGCAGCAAAAGCTGCCGGTAAAATATTTTGACAGCCATGCCAGCGGTGATTTGATGAGCCGTCTGGCCAATGACGTGGATCAGATCAATATGGCCTTATCCCAGAACCTTTCCCATTTTTTCAGCGGCATCATCAATCTGGCCGGCATGCTCATTGCTATGCTGCTGCTCAGCCCCTTATTGACGGGGATATCCCTGATCATGATTCCGGTTATGTTTCTCATTACCTTCTTTCTGTCCCGTTACACACGGCAGGTTTACGCAACCCAGCAAGGGCAGTTGGGAGAACTGAATGGCTATGTGGAGGAGATACTATCGGGTCAAAAAGCGGTGCTGCTTTTTGGGCGGCAGGAAGGGGCCCGGGCCAAATTTGGAGAGATTAATCAGCGCCTGAAAAAAAGTGCAATCCTTACGTTGATCGGCACCAGTACTTTGGCGCCCATAATGAATCTGATCAACAACTGCACTTATCTGATCGTGGCGGCAGCCGGCGGCTATCTCATCGTCAAAGGCCATATTACTCCGGGCATCGTATTTTCTTTTCTGATTTACATGCGAAACTTTGCCCGGCCTATCAATGAGCTCTCCAACCTGTTTACGACGATTCAGGGAGCCTTGGCCGGAGCGGAACGGGTTTTTGAGATTATGGACGAAAAGGAGGAGCGGGACCAGCCCGGCGCAATAGCTTTGGAAGCGGTGAAAGGCGATGTAGCCATGGAAGAGGCCGGGTTTTCCTATGTTCCGGGCAAACCTGTGCTTGAGGATTGCAGCCTGGCAGCGGCTGCAGGTACGGTTACGGCCCTGGTAGGCCCTACGGGAGCGGGAAAGACTACGCTGATCAGCCTGCTGGCCCGGTTTTATGACCCGGACCAGGGCCGTATCACCATTGACGGCGAAGATATGCTGAGTTTTACGAAAGACAGCGTCAGGAAAAATATCGGTATCGTGCTGCAAGATACTTTCCTGTTTTCAGAGACTTTGCGGGATAATATCCGCTATGGCCGGCCCTCAGCCAGCCCTGAAGAAGTGGTGGAGGCCGCTAAACTGGCGGGAGCCCACGGCTTTATCGAACGCCTGCCGGAGGGCTACGATACGGTTCTTGCGGATAACGGCGATAACCTTTCCCAGGGACAGCGGCAGCTTTTATCCATCGCCCGGGTGATTCTGACCCGTCCGGCGATCCTGATCCTGGACGAGGCCACTTCTTCCGTAGATACCGGTACGGAAATCAAAATTCAAAAAGCCCTGATGGAGCTAATGGCGGGGCGAACCAGCTTTGTAATTGCTCACCGCCTGTCTACGATTAAAAATGCCGATCAGATATTAGTGGTTGACGGCGGCCGTATTGTGGAGCGGGGCAGCCATCAGGAGCTGCTGGCGCAAGAAGGCTTTTACGCCAATATGTATAATAGCCAGTTCCGGAGCGGTTTGGTTATGCAATGCAGCCCATAAGTTACAATGATGCTGCAGCAGGTCTGTATATTTTACCCCCTCTTCGTATGAATTAATGGAGATAGTAATACAATAGAACAATGGCTTATTTCAGGATAGCCTAAGGAAGACACGAAGGGCGGGGATTAAGTGGCGGATAGGATTGCGGCAATCAATGAAGCAGTAAACGGTATTGTCTGGGGACCAGCCATGCTGGCTCTTTTGGTAGGTATCGGCGTTTATTATACGTTTCGTTTGAAATTTTTCCAAATTACCGGCATCGGCACCTGGATGAAGGGCACCTTCGGCCAGCTATTTTCCCGCCGTAAGGCCGGTTACGGCGCGGTAACTCCCTTTCAGGCCCTGACCACAGCTCTGGCGGCTACCGTAGGCACCGGCAATATGGTGGGGGTGGCCACGGCCATTGTGGCCGGCGGGCCCGGAGCAATTTTTTGGATGTGGGTATCGGCTTTCTTTGGCATGATGACGAAATATGCGGAAATCCTTCTTTCTCTGCACTATCGCAAAAGAAATGACCGGGGAGAATGGGTAGGGGGGCCCATGCATTACATCACAGGGGGAATGGGCCGGGGCTTTGGTTGGCTGGCGGCGCTTTTTTCATTGTTTGGCGCCTTGGCCGCCTTTGGCATCGGCAATATGACCCAGGTCAATGCTATTGCCTCCTCCTTGGAAACCGCTCTGGCAGAGCTGGGCTTATTATCCGGCGTTGCTTTGCCGGGGGAATTTTCTTTTTTCAAATTCGGCGTGGGAGTGCTTTTGGCTATACTGGCGGGCCTGGTAATTCTGGGGGGCATGAAAAGAATCGGCAGCTTCAGTGAAAAGCTGGTGCCTTTCATGAGCGTAGTTTATATCGCCGGCTCAGCGGTTGCCCTGGTCATCCAAAAGGAACATCTGGGACCGGCTCTGGCCAGTATATTTAGCCAGGCCTTTACTCTGCCGGCGGCAGCCGGCGGCGCCCTGGGCTATACCATGGCTAAAGCCATGCGTTACGGCGTGGCCCGGGGTGTTTTTTCCAATGAAGCCGGCTTAGGCTCTGCACCCATCGCCCATGCCGCCGCCGATACGGACAGTCCTGTAAAGCAGGGCTTATGGGGTATTTTTGAGGTGTTTATGGACACCATAGTGATTTGCACCATAACGGCTTTAGTCATTTTGTCTTCCGGCGTTTTTACCGGACCGGGCTCCCTGGACGGTGCCCCTTTGACCATTGCTGCTTATCAAAAGGCTTTCGGTTCTTTCGGCATTATTTTTGTAACGGTATCTATCTGCCTTTTTGCGTTTTCTACGGTGCTCAGCTGGTCCCTGTATGGCCAACGCTGCTTTGAATTTCTCACCGGCGGCAGGGGCCTGGGCCTTTACCGCCTGGCCTTTGTGCTTTGCATTATCGTTGCGGCGGTAATCCGGCTGGAGCTGGCCTGGGATATAGCCGATACGCTAAACGGCCTGATGGCTCTCCCCAATATGCTGGCTTTAATCGCTCTTTCCGGCGTTGTGGTCAGGCTGAGCCGCAACTTCTTCCGCAAGTGATACGGCGAATTTTAATGTAATCTTAATTGCGAAAAGAGCTTAAATGATTTATAGTATTAGAGGAGACCCATTGAAGCAGGCATAAGGGAAAGGGATAAATCAGATAACCAAGGAGATTGCTGTAATGAAGAAAGAAGTGATCAGGAAATCACCGATACCTTATTATTTGGCGGGCCTTTGCTGGCTGGTCTACAGTTTGCTGTTGCCTTTTTACCGGCTGACGGACATCCTCATTGCCGCAGCCCTTTCCGCCGCCGCCTTTTTTGTGGGCAATAAGGTCTTTGCTCCCCGCCGGGAGCTGGTGGAGATAGAAGAAGTTTTTGCCTCCTCCGGCAGCCGGCAGGCTGATGAAATGGTGGCTCAGGGCCAGGCCCTGCTTAAAGATATCCGTTTTATCAATGACAAGATCGGCGATGCCGAGCTGTCGGCCCAGATCACCAGCCTGGAGGATGTGTGCCGCCGGATATTTAAAGAAGTGATCCGAAGGCCCCAAAAGGCCCCCGTAATCCGGCGTTCTTTGGAATACTATTTACCGGTGGTGCTCAAGCTGCTGAAATCCTATTACAATATGGAAGAGCAGCAGGTTCAGGGCCAAAAGGTTCAGGAAACCATGAAAAAAATCGAGGGTATTATGGACACGGTGCTGCAGGCCTTCCGCAATCAGCTTGATGGTTTATACCAGGATGAGGCCTTGGATATTTCCACGGATATTACGGTTTTGCAGGGTATGCTGACGCAAGAGGGGTTGCTTCCCGATGAGCTTAAGGGAGAAACGGCCGAAAAGATACCGGAATTAAAGCTGTAGCCAGATTGAAAAGGAAATTGGAGGGGACAACGAATATGACAGAAGAAAAACTCAGCTTAACCTTAGAGGGAGAAGTATTGTCGCCGGCTGCCGCCGCTTTGACCCTGGACTCCGCCGCCGGGACCCGGCCCCAGGAGGTGCAGGCAGAGTCTGCCGTACTGGATATGAGCAGCCTGACCCCCAATGAACAGCAGCAGGTACTGGAGTTTGCCGGCAAGATTGATGTGACCAATGCCAACCAGATTCTGCAGTACGGCGGCGCCGCCCAGCGCAAGATTGCCGGCTTTTCGGAAGCGGCTTTATCTAATGTCAGGACAAAGGACCTGGGGGAAACCGGCGATATGATCACTAATTTAGTGATGGAGCTGCGGGGCTTTGAGATCGACGAAAAAGAAAGCGGTTTTTTGGGCTTCTTTAAAAAAAGCGCCAATAAGGTTCAGATGTTAAAAACGAAGTATGATAAAGCGGAAGCCAATGTGGACAAGATTTCCCAGTCCCTGGAGCGCCACCAGATTCAACTTCTTAAAGACGTGGCTATGCTGGACGAAATGTATAATACAAATCTCGTCTACCTCAAAGAGTTGGCTATGTATATTCTGGCCGGCAAAAAGGCCTTAAAAGAGGCCAGAGAAGTGACGCTGCCCGAGTTTGTAGCCAAAGCCAAGGCCAGCGGTTTGCCGGAGGATGCGCAAAACGCCAATGATTTTGCTAATCTTTGCGACCGTTTCGAGAAAAAAATCCATGATCTGGAGCTGACCCGAATGGTATCCATCCAAATGGCTCCTCAGATCCGCCTGGTGCAAAACAACGACACCTTAATGGCGGAGAAGATCCAATCCAGCTTGGTCAATACGATTCCTTTATGGAAAAGCCAGATGGTTTTGGCCCTGGGTATGGCCCACAGCCAAAAAGCCATGGAAGCTCAGCGGGAAGTCAGCGATATGACCAATGAACTGCTGAAAAAGAATGCCGATAAGCTAAAAATGGGTACTATTGAGACGGCCAAAGAGTCTGAACGGGGTATCGTGGATCTGGAGACCCTTCAGCATACAAATCAAAGGCTTATTGAGACTTTGGATGAGGTGCTAAAAATTCAAAATGACGGCAGAAACAGACGCCGCCAGGCAGAGACGGAGCTGGGCAAGATCGAAGGCCAGCTAAAACAGAAGCTACTGGAAATCAACGGATAGCCGCAGCCAACAGATAAAACAATCAATAATAGATGACAATAATCAATAGATCGCAATCGGGGTAAGGGTGATAACATTGAACATCTGGCGAAATAACAAATTTGCCTTCGTGGTTATGCTTGTAATGATCATAGCCGGTACCTTAATTGGCAGCCATAATACTCTTGCAGGAATGAGAGAGGAAGGGGCGGCTGTGTTTGTTGCGGGCATTAAAGGCGACGGCATAGGCATCCAGGGGGACTTAAACGAAAGAGATGCTGCTGCACATAATATGGTCACCATTGCCCGCAAATATCTGCCTGAAGATAATGCGGTAATCCAGCAGGTCATAAAAGCAAGGGCTGATTTGGCGGCGGCGGCCTCGGTAGCGGAGAAAGTCAAGGCCGATAAAGCTTTGGACAGCGCCGTTAAGGATTTGTACCAGGTATTGGCTGCCGCCAAGCTTTCGGCCCAGGACGAAAAATATCCCCAACGGATATATACGGAATTCCGGTCAAGAGGCGACACCATCAGCCACGATCCTTATAATCAGGTAGCGGCAGATTTTAATAAAAAGCTGTCGGCTTTCCCCGCCGGTTTATTGGGCGGGCTCACCGGGGTGAAACCTCTGGAATTGTTTCAGTAGCCCTTTAAAAGTCAGGGGCAAAAGTAAAAACGGAAGAAGGCGATGGGCATGAAAATAAACAATATTGCAGTCACAGGCAAGAGGCTGGCAGCCGCCGCTTTTACGCTGTTTTTTTTGTTTGCCTTTTTAACGCCGGTTTTTGCGGCGGTGACTGTGCCGGAATATAAAGACGAATATGGCTATGTGGCGGATTTCGCCGATGTTATTAAAGGGGATACGATCAACTATATCAACGAGGCCAACGTAGCCCTGACAGATGCCACCGGCGCCGAGGTTATTGTAGTTACTGTGGATTTTTTGGACGGCGCCGAGATTGAGGATTACGCTTACAGCTTATTTAATACCTGGGCCATCGGATCAGCGGAGAAAGACAACGGCATTTTGCTGCTCTTGGTTATCGGTGAGGAAAATTACTATGCATTGCAAGGCGCCGGGCTGGAACAGCAATTTAGCAGCAGTATGCTGGACGAATATCTCTATGATTTTCTGGAGGAAGATTTTGCTGCCGGCGATTACGATGCCGGCGTCCGCAAATTCTTTAATGCCAGTTTGGAACGGTTGGAGCGAATCTATGGAGTGAGCCTGGAGGGCAATGCTTCCCAGCCCGATTCCTCCGGCTCCACCGACCGGGGAAGCAGCGGCTATACACCGCCCAATCCCTCATATCAGCCCCCGGTTTATCGTACCGGTCCCAGAATTAATTGGGCGTTGATTATTGTAGTGGTGATCATTGTGGCATTTTACTTATTCAGCCGGCGGCCCCGTTATCCCAGGACCTATGGCCGGCCTTATATGGCCAGGCGGACAATCTTCCGCCCCATTATTTTCGGCGGCAGAAGGCCTTATCATTACCATCCTCCCGTCGGTATGCCCCGGCCCCGGCCTGTGCGCAATCCCGGCGCCAAAGGCGGTCCTAAGCCTCCCGGCGGCAGTGGCAGTGGCGGCGGCGGATTTAGCGGACGCAGCGGCGGCGGCGGTTCCAGCCGGGGTGGCGGCGCCGGCCGCAGCAGCGGCGGTTTCGGTGGTTTCGGCGGCTTTGGCGGTTTCGGTGGCTCAAGCGGCGGCAGCCGGCCTTCTTCCGGCAGCAGTGGCCGTTCTTCCGGCGGCTTTGGCGGCGGCAGGTCGGGCGGCTTTGGCGGACGCAGCGGTGGCGGCGGTTCCAGCCGGGGCGGCGGCGCCGGCCGGCGTTAGATTCGACAGCTGCTTTGATTTATATCTTGACAATTTTCAAAAATATGCTATACTATTAATAGTAATAATTACTGCTTATTGCTGTGCCTTAATTTAATTAAAGGGCAGTAGCAGGGTAATAAAGCAACATAAATTGAAAGGGGTTTTATCTGTAATGAAAGAGTTGAAGGGAACCAAGACGGAACAAAATTTGATGACAGCCTTTGCCGGCGAAAGCCAGGCCCACACCAAGTATCTTTACTATGCCGCCATGGCTAAAAAAGAAGGTCTGGAAAAAGTGGCTGATATTTTTGAAGAGACTTCCCGCAATGAAAAAGCTCACGCCTATATTTGGTTCAAGCTGCTCCATGACGGCATGCCTTCCACGGACGTCAATCTCCAGGATGCTGCCAGCGGCGAAAATTATGAGTGGACAGACATGTATGCCACTTTTGCCAAAGAGGCTAAAGAAGAAGGCTTCGACAAGATCGCATTTCTTTTTGAAGGCGTAGGCAAAATCGAGAAAGATCACGAAGAAAGATACCTGAGACTTCTGGATAAAGTGAAAAACGGCGTTATTTTTGAATCAGAGAATGAAATCCTTTGGATTTGCAGAAATTGCGGCAATATCCATTTCGGCAAAAAAGCTCCCGAGGTTTGCCCTGTTTGCGACCATCCCAAATCTTTCTTTGAGAAACGCTGCTTAAACTACTAAGAGCTTAAGCCATAGTTTGGGCGTTATTAATTTAAATAAAGAAAAGCTGCTTTTCTTTGGAGTGGATTCCAAAGGGAAGCAGCTTTTTTGGGCCTCTTAGGCGGTTGGAGGCTGCTGATCGCAACTAACTGGCCAAACTCATCAAAAGGCACAAAACTAACTAAAGATTTCGGTATAACTCATAGTGACGACGACAGTTGTCACTATGATCCCCTGGCCACTATGATCCCCTACTGTGCAAAAAACGAGGTAATGCGGTATTAATAGTAATTATTACTGATCAGTGAGCTACCGTTTGATTAATTATGTGCATAATTTGGCGCATTGTGCATATATGCACTCGCTTTTGCATAAGGCTACCGCATTACCTCGTTTTTTGTGCACCACAGTATCCGCACTGGAAATTTCTTTGCCGAAGGGTTATAATACTCTAATAGACAGGTAAATTCAAAGAAGGCGGAGTAATCATGATTGTAAAAACGGACCAAGATTTAAAAGGAATAATGGAAGCCGGTAAGGTTGCCGCAGAAATTTTACATAAGATGGCTAAGCGGATCCGTCCCGGTATCACTACCGGGCAGTTGGATAAAATAGGCGAAGAGATGATGATTCGCTATGGAGCCAAGTCGGCGCCGAAGGTAGCTTACAATTTTCCCGGAGCTACCTGTATCAGTATTTTGCCGGAGGTAGCCCATGGTATTCCCGGTTCCCGGGAAATCAAAGCCGGGGATTTGGTCAATATCGACGTCTCCATTGAGCTAAACGGTTATTATGGCGACAATGGTATGAGCATACCTGTAGAGCTGGAGGATGAAAGGGTTCTGAAGCTTTGCCAGGTAGGTCTGGAGGCCAGGGAAGCTGCCATTGCCGCAGCTAAACCCGGCGGCAAAATCAATGAGATCGGCAAGGCAGTGGACCAGGTGGTCAACGCCCATGGCTACACCGTTATTAAAAATCTTTGCGGTCACGGTTTAGGCCGCAAGCTTCACGAGGCGCCGGAAAACATATTGAATTACTACAGCAAATATGAACGGGGCAAAATTAATCCGGGCCAGGTTCTGGCTTTGGAGCCTTTTATATCCGAAGGCCCGGAGCTGGTGAAGGACGGCGGTTATGACGAATGGGCTCTCGTGGTGCCCCAGGGTTTTTATGTGGTACAATTTGAACATACCATTATCGTGATGGAAGGCGGTACCATCGTGACCACCTTGCAGCCGGAATAAAAAAGCTTTTCGACATAAGGCATAGAAAAATAAATCAACGAGAAAAAAGGGAGAGATTAACAGCATGGAAAACTTATTTGGCAAAATGAAAGAATACGTAAAAATGGATACGGAGATTTCTACCGAGGAATTTCTGGAATACTATAAAATGGTCATGGATAAATTGCAGTCAGGTTTTGAGAGCCTGACGGAAGAAGAGCTGTTTCAGGCGAAGATTGTCACTTCGATTATGTCCGGCAATGCCGCCACCCGTCAAAAACGGAAGGATGGCGACGCTAAGAAATTCAAAAAAATTCAGGAGAAAAGCAGCTTCTGGACAAAGGCCATCGATTACAAGCTGAAGAAATCCGGCCTTAGCGAGCAGGAAATTGAAGAACGGACCGGGGCAATAGAAAAGGAGATGTAATGAATAAGAAAAAGCCTTGGCTTTGGACGATAGCGGGATTCCTGGCGGTCCTGCTTTTTATTTCCGGGGTTTTAATACGCTTTCGTTTAGATCAGCAGTGGTTTGCCAGCGTTGGCTATATGCCGGTTTTCTGGCGCTCCCTCTTATGGAAAGGAGCGGTGGGGCTAGGTATATTCGGCTTGTTTTTTCTCGTCAGCTATTTTAATCTCCATCTGGCTCTCCGCCGGGCCGGCCATCACCGCCAAAAGCTGCCGGCGGCCTTGCTGGCGGTTTTGTTTGCCTTGATTCTTTGGGCGGAAGCCGGCAATGTCTGGTTTATGGTATTGCAGGCCTTGAACTCCACGGCTTTCGGCGCCGCCGATCCCCAATTTGGTCTGGATATCGGTTTCTACGTCTTTCACCTGCCTTTCCTGGAATTGCTTCAAGGCCTGCTGGGTACTTTTTTGACCCTGCACCTGTTGGCCACTTTGCTGATCTACCTGCTTCCCATAATTATGGGAGAGCATTCCGGCAAGGCGGCAGGGAATGGGGGGAGTTCGCCGGGACCTGCTGTGGAAGTAGACGGCGGGGACGGCAAATTCTTCAGGATCGACGGACAGCCTTTTTCTAAACTGAAAAAAGGCGGTTTCTTTCCCCATTGGAAGGGCTGGAGCCATTGCGGCTTTTTGCTGGGTATCCTGATTATGCTTCAGGCAACAGAGCAGTTGCTGGGCGTATTTCGCCTCATGTATGACCAGGGGGGCATCGTGGGCGGCGGCGGAGCTGCAGATATAGCCGTCAGACTGCCGGCAGCTTATGTTTTAGCGGCGATTTCTCTGATTATCGGCCTGGTGGTCATGGTGAGAAGCCGCCGTTATTTAAAGCAGGCCGCTGTGGCTTTTGTCTGCTATCTCATCCTCAGCTTCCTTTTGCAAGAGGTGATTCCCGGCTTCTACCAGCAATTCGTGGTGGATCCCAATGAAATTTCCCGGGAGCAGCCTTATATTCAGCGCAATATCGAGTTCACCAACCGGGCTTACCATCTGAATCAGCTGGAGGAACGGGAATATCCCGTAGGTCTTCTGTCTCTGGAAGAGCTGGAGGCTAACCGGGATGTTATCGAGCATATCCGTATTCTGGATCAGGGAGCCACCCACACCACCTACAGCCAGCAGCAGGAGCTGCGGCGTTATTACAGCTTTTCCGATGTAGACGTGGACCGCTATATCATTGACGGCAAGTACACTCAGGTAATGGTGGCTGCCCGGGAGATGGACCAGTCAAAACTGCCCGAGCAATCCCAGAATTTCAACAACCGTCTTTTCCAATATACCCATGGCTTTGGTCTGGCTATGAGTCCGGCCAATAAGGTAACAGCCACCGGCTTGCCGGACTATCTGATTAAAGATATTCCGCCGGTAAGCCGGCAATTAGAAATTACCCAGCCTCGTATTTATTACGGGGAAATGACCGCCAACAATGTAATTGTAAAAACGAAGCTGGCGGAGCTGGATTATACCGACGGCGAGCAGAACAAGGATTATTTTTATGAAGGAGAAGGGGGCATACCCATGACCCTCCTCAACCGTTTGCTGCTTTCCTTGCGGGATATGGAATACCGCTATTTGTTTTCCGGTTATATCACAGGGGAAAGCCTTTACCTGGAAACCCGCAATGTGGTGGACCGGTCAGCCAGGATTGCGCCCTTTTTGAGCTATGACCATGATCCTTATATCGTCCTGACCGGTGAGGGCGGGATGGTTTATATGCTGGACGCTTATACCCATACCAGCCGTTACCCTTACTCCCAGGCTTATGATGCTTCCGGAATGAATTATTTGCGCAACAGCATAAAAATTACGGTGGATGCTTATAGCGGGGATGTGAATTTTTATATTTTTGACAAGGAAGATCCCATTGCCGCCACTTATGCCAAGATTTATCCGGGATTATTCAAGTTCAGGGAGGATATGCCGGAGGATTTGCAAAATCATGTCCGCTATCCGGAAGCTATGTTCCAGATCCAAAGCAGGATGCTGCAGGATTACCATATGAGCAGCCCGGTGGTGTTTTACAACCGGGAAGACCGCTGGGCCTTTGCCGACCAGATCATCGGCTCGGAACGCAAAGAGCAGGAGCCCTATTATACCATCAGCCGCCTGCCGGGAGAGGAAGAAGCGGAGTTTGTGCTGCTGCGCAATTTTACGCCCTACGGCCGGGACAATATGGTAGCCTGGCTGGCCGGGCGCAGTGACGGCGATAATTACGGCAAGCTGCTGCTTTATACCTTTTCGAAAGGCAGCCAGATCATGGGGCCCATGCAGGTAGAATCCCAAATCGATCAGGATCCGGAGATATCCAGCCAGTTGAGCCTTTGGGGACAAGGGGGCAGCACACTGATCCGGGGCAATATGCTGGTTTACCCTGTGGATGACGCCCTGCTTTATGTGGAGCCTTTGTATTTATCTTCTGATAAAAACCGCTATCCTCAGTTATTGCGGCTATTTGTTTATTATAATGACCGGATCGTTATGGCAGCCAGCCTGGATGAGGCTTTGGCCCAGCTATTCTCCGGTTATGGGGAGAGTACAGGCCAGGGGACTGAGGAGCCGGCATTGCCCGATTCAGGGCCGGATAAGGAAGAGCCTCCCAATGAGGTTAATCCCGGCTCTTGGGCTGACAATGAGACTATACCTTTAGAGATTCGCCAAAGGCTGACCCGGCTCATCGAACTGCAAAAAACCGGGAAAGCAGCCTTGGCCAGGGGCGACTGGGCGGTTTACGGCGCAACCCAGGAAGAAATGGCAAAAATTCTTGAGGAGTTGGATAACCATGGGGTTAATTGAGAAAGGGGCTGTTTTGCGCCCGCCCCTTTATCTTTTGCTTGCAATGGTCTATCTGTTCTGGACCGTCTTTAGCGGAATCTTTTTTCAGATTGCTTTCGGCCTATTGCTCCTGCTGGCGGTTTTACTGGCTTTTCCCTTGGCCAGCCGCAGCAATATCCTGGTCAGCGGCAGCCTCTATGTGCTGGGGATGATTCTGCTTTCCTTCTCCGGCGGCGGCCCTGCCGGATGGCTGGTGGCTTTCACGTCCAATGGCGGCCTGGTGGCCCTTTTCATTGCGTTGCCTTTATATAATATTTTATTGGATTACAACGATTATGTGGGAGCCATGGAAAAGCTTTTTCGTTTATATGTCCGCCAAAGCTGGTGGTTCTTTGCGCTGGCCTCGGCCTTTGCCGGTCTTTTGGGCGCGGTGATGAACCTGGGGGGCATGACCCTGATGCATCAATTGCTGCGGCCTTATCAAGATCATTATGGCGATGATATCCAGATGGCGCAGGCCCTGAGCCGGGGTAACCTGTCCATGAGCTATTGGGCCCCTTGCCATATGTCCGTAGCCACGGTGGTTACCTATACGGGCATATCCTGGCTGGCTCTGGCCCCCAAAGGCGTGCTGCTTTCTCTATTTCAACTGCTTTTTATCGCTGCTTTCTTCTATATAGCCGGCGGCAAAAAAGGCCGGCAAAGCATCCCTTTTTCTGTCTCTGATTCCGGTATAGGGGCTGCTTCTGTCAAAGCCAAGCTGCCCCGGCAGGATAAGCAAACATTAATCGAGCTGCTGGCCGTCTATAGCGGATTGGTGGTTTTAGTGGCTTTGCTGAACCGCTTTACCAGTTTGCCGGTGCTGGCCATCATTTCTTTATCGGCCTTCGTCTATCCGCCTTTTATCGGCCTGGTCAAGGGCGCGGGACAGACCTATCGGATGAAATGGCGCAAGTATAAAGAAAAGACTTTAGGAGGAATCGTCAATCAGGTGGTGATGTTTTCCTCCGTAGGTTTTTTTGGCAAGGCTATCGAATATTCCGGCATCGGCGAATACTTAATTAATAAGCTGCTGCCTCAAAACCCGGCCCATCCTTCGCTGGCTATTATGATGATCGCTTTTTTGTTTCTGATTCTGGCTTTGCTGGGGATTCATCCCGTCATCACCATCATTGCTCTGGCGGCAGCCTTGCGGCCGGAAGTATTGGCTTTGACTCCCCTTGATCTTGCCTATACCTACCTATTGGGATATAGTGTGGCCGTTACCGTGTCGCCTTTTTTTGCCGTAGGACTTACCATATCGGCGCTCAACGGCCTTAACCCCTGGGAGGGTATGGCAAAGCATAATCTTGTTTACAGCATCTTTTTGATTATTGTGTTTGCCCAGATTATTCCCAGGATATAAACGAGAAAGGTCTGATCACCTTGAACTGGCGGAAGAATTTATATGTGCTGTGCTTCTGCAACTTTTTTGCTAATATAGGCTTCAATATGGTTACCCCATTTATGCCGGTAATTCTCCGGCAAAATGCCGGGCTCACGGATAACTTGTCTTTTTGGTCCGGCATGATGACCACAATGGTCTATTTTACCTACGTTATCGTACAACCTCTTTGGGGCAGAATGGCAGACCGCTCCGGCAAGCGTATGCTGCTGCTCCGTTCCGGTATCGGTATCGGCTTATCTTATTTTATGATGTCAAGATGTCACAGTATTTGGGGACTGATGGCAGTGCGGGCCCTTAACGGCGCTTTAATGGGCTTTATCCCGTCATCGAACATACTGCTTTCCTCCACTACCCCCAGCCATTTCGTAGGCTATGCCCTGGGTACCCTAAACATGGCGGTGGCGGTGGGCATAATTCTAGGCCCCCTTGCAGGCGGAGTTATGGTGGAAAGCTTCGGTATCACCTATTCGTTATACATAGGCGGCTTCATTATGATTATCGTAGGCCTGGCGGCTTATTTCGGTACGGAAGAAAAGCCTATTCCCGTCAATGTAGTGTTGACCCCTTTTTGGCAGGACGTCAAAGAAGCGCTGGCTGACCCCGGCATCCGCATGCCCATCATTTGTTTATTTACTTTAAACATGTGCAACCAAATGCTGTTGACTATCCTGCCCCTTTTTGTGGCAGGTTTGCAGGCGGCACGGGCCCAGCTCATGGTGGGGATGGTGTTCTCCATCAGCGCTGTTTCTCTGGCTTTAGGTTCCCCCCTGATCAATGAGCTTCATGGCCGCAAATATCATGTGGGCTACGTGGCGATCCTGATTTGCTGTATGCTCCTTGCCGGCGGCACCACTTTGCTGCAAGGACTGGCTCCCGGCCTGTTGTTTTTGGTGATCCAGCGTTTTATCTATGGCTTCTTTCAATCGGGCATCACCGTTTCCTCCAATGTGCTGATAGCTATCAATGCTCCCGATGAGAAACGGGGGCGGGTATTCAGCCTGGTTAATTCCCTGGCCTCCACCGGTTTTATTATCGGCCCCTTTATTGGCGGCAATTTAGGTGAAATCAATTACCGGGTACCCTTTGTCACCGCCGCTTTTTTCTTCTGTCTTACCGGCCTTTACCTATGGCGGTGGCAGAAGAAGAACCCTGGCAGCATAGAAAAGAATTTTTCCGAGGATGAGGAAGAAACGGCTTGAAGCTAATACTGTTGCCGGATTTTAATCCTGAAGCAGTATAAAGTAAAAAGGGCGCAAAAAAAAGCCCTTTCCGTAGAAAGGGCTTTGCTGCTATCTGATCAAAGGTTGGCAGATTGATCTATTGATTCTTTTGATAGCAGTCCCGGCAGTAAACAGGGCGAACACCCGTAGGCTTGAAGGGAACTTGAGTTTCCACACCGCAAGCGGAGCAGTTTACAGTATAATACTGACGCTCGCCCCGACTTTCGTTGGCAGCCTGCTTACGGGCCCGGCGACAAACAGGGCAGCGGGCAGGTTCGTTCTGAAAACCTTTTTCCGCATAAAATTCCTGTTCAGCCGTACTGAATACAAATTCCTCGCCGCAGTCTTTACATACCAGAGTTTTGTCTTCCATTGCAATTCCTCCTGAAAGATAGATAGTCGCGCCGTTTTCCGTGGGAGCCAACCAAAATCTAACCCCAGGAGAGAATAGATCTTTTGCCAACCGCAAGAAAACGATGTACGCTACCAGTATATAACATTTGAATGATAATTGCAAATAATATTTTTAGGAGTTTTTATTTCTTTCTGATTGTTTTTTGTTTTCCAAGGAAATACGTGTTTTTTTGATACAATTCTAATTTGTTGAGGAGGATTTTATGAGGCTGAGGAGAAATTGGCAAGGGGAAGCGGCCTTGCCAAGTATGCCGGGGGTGATTGAGGCTAATCCAGAACTTTGCCGCCACCGTTGGCGGGAGATTTTTGGAGAGGACAGGCCTTTGCATCTGGAGATCGGCATGGGCAAAGGTGATTTTCTCATGGGCATGGCTGCCCGCCATACCAGTGTCAATTTTGTAGGCATAGAGAGAATACCCACCGTCCTATATATAGCCGTCAGAAAAAATCAGCAGAGGCCCTTAGCTAACCTGCGGTTTTTGCCGGTGGACGCCAAGGAGCTGGAGCAGTATTTCGGCGAAAGCCAAGTGGAGCGGATATACCTGAATTTCAGTGATCCCTGGCCGAAGCAGCGGCACAGCTCCCGCCGCCTTACCCATAAGAGCAAGCTGGATATTTACAGCCGGATATTGAAGCCCGGCGGCCAAGTTCATTTGAAGACGGATCAGGAAAAACTCTTTGATTTTTCTGTGGAGGAGTTTGTAAGGGCTGGCTGGTCCCTTGGCAAAATCACCAGGGACCTGCATAATTCCGGTTTTGAGGGCAATGTGACCACCGAATACGAAAAGCGCTTCCTGCAGCAGGGGCAGCCAATTTACCGATTAGAGGCATGGAATGGGAAAAAATAAAGGAAAAGGCAGAAATAAGAATTTAAATAAAACGGCGGTGCTGCCTCAGCCTCTGGCGGAGCGTTTGGCAGTCCAGCTAGGACCTGAGGGCTTAAGGGACTTTCTGGCCTGTTTACAGGAGGAACCCCGGGGCGGACTGCGCTTTAATACGGGGAAAGCTACGGCAGAGGCTTTATTGGATTTGCTGCCTTTTCCTCTGGAGCCCATTCCCTGGGCGGCGGCAGGCTATGTCTATCCCCGGGAAGGGCGGCCCGGCAAGCTGCCCTATTATCAGGCTGGGCTCTATTATTTGCAGGAGCCCAGCGCCATGGCTCCGGCGGCGGCCTTAGGCGTCAAGCCCGGGGAAAGGGTGCTGGATCTTTGTGCCGCTCCCGGCGGCAAGACCACCCAGCTGGCGGCAGCCTTGGCCGGAGAGGGGCTGCTGGTGGCCAATGACAATAGCCCCAAGCGGATTAAGCCCCTGATTTGGAATCTGGAGCATTGGGGAGCCACCAATTATATTGTTACCAATGAGGAGCCGGCCCGGCTGGCTAAGGCTTTCTCCGCTTTTTTTGACAAGATACTGGTGGACGCCCCTTGCTCCGGCGAAGGTATGCTGCGCAAGGATGCCAAAGCGTTAAAAAGCTGGCAGTCTTTCAACGGCCAGATTTGCCGGCAGATGCAGGACGAGATACTGGATCAGGCGGCAATAATGCTGGCGGCGGGGGGACGGCTGCTCTACTCCACCTGCACCTTTAATCCCCTGGAAAATGATGAAGCTGTGGCGGCTTTCCTGGACAGGCATCCCGATTTTGGCCTGGTGCCCTTGCCTTTTTATGAAGGCTGGCGAGGGGGCGGCCAGCTGGAAGAATGCCGCCAGCTCTGGCCTCATCTGGTAGAGGGGGAGGGGCAATTCCTGGCTTTGCTGGAGAAAAAGGGGGCTGAAAGCTGCCGGGCTTCGGCCAGGGGGACGGAAACTGCCGTAAAGGCAACGGCTTTGCCGCCGGAGGCTTTAGCGGAGGGGGCTTTAGCTCCTTTTCTGGAATTCATGGCGGAAAACTTCACTTACCCCTTGCCGGGACCTTTTGCCTTATATGATGGCCATGTCTATCAGGTTCCTGCCGGTCTGCCGGATCTGGCCGGTCTTAAGCTGGGCCGGCCTGGCTGGTATTTGGGTATGATCAAAAATGGCCGTTTTTCGCCCAGCCAGCCTCTGGCCATGGGCATTCCCGCCGGCCAAATGAAACGGCGGTTGGATTTGCTGCCTCAGGATGATTTGGTTGAGCGTTACTTGCGGGGGGAAACCCTGATGGCAGAAGGGGAGCCGGGCTGGACCCTTGTGACCTTAGCCGGTTACCCCCTTGGTTTTGGTAAGCAAACGGGAGATTATTTGAAAAACGAATACCCTGCCGGCTGGCGCTTATATTAGACTGCCGGAAGTAAAGCTTAAATGAGAGTAAAGCTTAAATTGAAGCAAATCTTAATAGGACGCAAATCTTAAATAGAGAGAAGGATAAGATGACAGAATCAACGGACCGCCTTTGGGCGGAAATCGACACCGGCCGGAGGGAGCCTTTGCTGTATAACTGGCCGGCGCCGGATATGGAGGACTTCCGGGAGCCGGAAATTCCTCAGGTGATTATTAAGGGCATGCGCAAGGCCATTGTGGAATTTGATTTGCTGGAGCCGGGGGACCGGGTATTAGTGGGGCTTTCCGGCGGCAAGGACAGCACGCTGCTGATGTATGCCTTAGCCCATTTGGTAAGGCATCTGCCTTGGCCCGTGGAGCTGGCGGCAATGCATATTGATTTGGGCTTTAAATCCCCGGAGGAGTCGGACTACAGCCTTCTGGCTGCCAGAGCGGCGGCGGCGGGACTGTCTTTTCAAGTGGAACGGCTGGATATGTCTCAGGATATTTTGCATAATGAAGAGCAGAATTCCTGCTCCCGCTGTGCTTATTGGCGGCGGGCGCTGATCCATAATTACGCCAAAACAAGAGGGTTCAACAAGGTAGCCTTTGCCCATCATCTCGATGATGCGGTGGAGACCTATTTGATGGGGCTGCTTTATTCCGGCCAGTTGGGCACCTTTATGCCCAAAACCTTTCTGGACAGGACGGAAGTGACGGTAATCCGGCCCTTTGCCTACATCCGGGAGCGGGATATTATCGGCGCCGTCAATAAGCTGGATATTCAGATTCCCCCCAGTCCCTGCCCCCTGGACGGTTATACCCAGCGCACCAGGGTGAAGGAGTTAATTCGTATGCTGTGCCAAGAAAATCCTCTGGTTTTTGATCACCTGGTATCCGGTATGCGGGAAGGCAAACGCCAGCATCTCTGGCCTGCCGTCGTGGACCGCAAGGAGCTGCGCCAGAAGAACCTGGCTTTTTGGCGGCCCCGGCAAAGTGCTGAGGGAGAAGGGAAGGAGTAAGAGAATGACGATAATTAAAACAGAGAATGAGATAGAACAATGGCAGGAGCTCGTTCATTTAACAAGGGAGTTTCAGGCGTTAAAGCCTTGGCAGCACCTGGCGGAGATGGAGATGATCACCATTGATTTGCCCGAGGCCAGCGAACCGGTTTTCTGCTGCGTTTTTGGTAAAAACACGGAAGTGCAAGCTTTGCGGGTTTTACCCGGTGCCCAGGCCTTAATTAATTTTTATCGTCTGGCCCACAGCCTGGGAGAGGATACCCGGCGTCTTCTTTATGAACAAAAGGATTTGCGTCTGACCTTTGTGGAAGGGGCAGATTTTGTCTGGGAGGCCCGGTGGCCCGGCTATTTGCCCCGGATGCTGCGGGAGGAGGAAGCCGGGTTCTTAGGCCGGGTGGTGAAGCATGTCAACAGGGCTATCCGCAATTATATTGACGGGAAGGTAAATGTTGATTTTGCCGCCGGTAAAACCCTGCTGCGCTATTATGATGGGGAAGCCAATATGTGGCTGACCAAGGAAGAAGAGGCGTATTTTCCGCCTCTGGACTATCCCTCTTTATCCATAAGCGAGGTGGAACTGGTCCAAGAGCTGCAGCAAAAGCCGAAGAATAAGGCTGTGCTGGAGCTGGACATGTTTTACCTGCCCCGGCCGGCAACCTTGTCGGACTCGGAGGAAGAGGGAGGGGAAAGCGGCAGCCCTGCCGGCACTGCTGCGGCTGGCGAAGCCGGCGGCGATGGCCTTTTGTTTTATCCCCGGATGCTGCTTTTGGGGGATAAGGAGCGGGGAGCCCTGGTCAACAATACCATGTTGTCCCCTAGAGATAACGGCCCCTCCGCCATATTTCAAGCTTTAGCCGATTATATTCTCAGCTTCGGCCGGCCCGGGACTTTAATTGTCTGCCAGGAAATGTACTTCCAGATGCTTCAGGATTTCTGTAAGGGCAACGCCATCAAGCTGGAATTGGCGGAGTCCGGCCAGGAGCTGACCAGCCTGCTGCCTTTGCGGGAGAAGCTGCTGGGCTAGAAACACTGAATTTGAAATGGGGGAAGGGCAACCTGTTCTACTCCCTTTTGAGCAAAATTTCAAGTTTGTTGCTGCGGGTTACCCGAAATGAGCAAAATTTCAAGTTTGTCATAGGTTCGCTGGGGGTTAATTGCTTAAAATAGCAGGCTTAGCGGTGTGAAATACCTTTCTTTCCCTATATGCAGCGTTTGCTCTTGATTGAAAACACTATCTCAGGAAATCCCTCGGCTAACAAACCTGCATTTTTGCTCATTTTTTGAAAGACGACCTGACAAACCTGCATTTTTGCTCAAAGCAGCCGGAGCTGTCGCCAAACCTGCAAATCTGTTTTTCTTTTCCTTGCCGATATTAACAGGTAAAACAATAATAGGTATAGAAATCCCCCGTCAGGCTAGCTGAAGCATATTTTCAGCGGCAGCCCGGCGGGGGATTTCTATTGTCCTAACTTACATCGGCTTTACGTTGCAGTTGCACCGACTTTACGTTGCGCTAGATTTACGTTGCACCGGTCTCGCGTTGCACCGGTTTCACGTTACACCGGTTTCACGTTACAACGGTTTCACGGCCAGCCGGCCCTCTTCCATGACCAGCTTGACTTCCTGGCCCGGCTTCACCGCATCCTGAATCATCAGCCGGGACAGGGGCGTTTCAAGGGTTTGCTGAATCAAGCGCTTGAGGGGGCGGGCGCCAAAGGCCGGATCATAGCCTTGCCGGGCCAGCTCCGCCAGAGCTTCGTCGCTCCAGGACAAGCTGATCCGGGCCGTTTCCTGGAGCCGCCGGTCCATTTCCTTAAGCAGCAGGCCGGCGATGTCCTTGACCTGCTTTTCTTGCAGGGCGTGGAAGACCACGATTTCGTCCACCCGGTTGAGGAACTCCGGCCGGAAATAATGGCGGAGGAGGCTGCTGACCTGTTCCTTGATCTCCTCATACCGGCCTTTGGCCTCCAGAATCTCCTGGCTGCCGATGTTGGAGGTCATGATGATCACCGTGTTTTTGAAGTCCACGGTGCGGCCTTTGGAATCAGTGAGCCGGCCATCATCCAGGACCTGCAGCAAGATATTAAATACGTCGCCGTGGGCCTTTTCGATCTCGTCCAGCAGCAGGACGCAGTAGGGATGACGCCTTACCGCTTCCGTTAGCTGGCCTCCTTCATCGTAGCCGATGTAGCCGGGAGGAGCGCCAACCAGCCGTGAGACCGCATGCTTCTCCATATATTCCGACATATCCAGCCGGATCATGCTGCGCTCGTCGTCAAAGAGAGCCAGGGCCAGAGCCTTGGCCAGCTCCGTTTTGCCCACGCCGGTAGGCCCCAGGAAAATAAAGCTGCCGATGGGGCGGCGGGGATCCTTGATGCCGGCCCGGGCCCGCAGCACGGCGTCGGCTACGGCCTGAACACCTTCGTCCTGGCCGATTACCCGCTGGTGCAATAGCTGATCCAGATGCAATAGTTTTTCCCGTTCTCCCTCCATTAGCTTGGAAAGGGGGATGCCCGTCCAGCGGCTTACGACTTCGGCGATATCACCTTCGCCTACCTCTTCCCGCAACAGCGAAGCGTCCTGGGCTTTCTCTGCCAGCTTCGTTTCCTCAGCCTGCAACTGTTTCGTCAATTCAATAAGCCGGCCGTATTTCAAAGCGGCGGCTTTTTCCAAGTCATAATTGCGCTCCGCCCGTTCAATCTGCAGCTTGACGTCTTCAATTTCCTGCTTAATACTCTGGGTTTTGCCGATGGCTTCTTTCTCGGTCTCCCATTGGGCTTTCATGGCGGCGGCTTCGTTTTTCAAATCCGCCAATTGGGCTTGCAGCTTTTCTAACCTCTCCATAGAGATGTGGTCCGTCTCTTTTTTCAGCGCTGCTTCTTCGATTTCCAATTGCATAATCTTGCGGGTAATCTCATCCAGCTCCGCAGGCATGCTGTCGATTTCCGTCCGCAGGTGGGCGGCGGCCTCGTCCATCAGGTCGATGGCTTTATCCGGCAGGAAACGGTCGGCGATATAACGGTCCGACAATGTAGCCGCCGCCACCAGGGCGCTGTCTTTGATGCGGACGCCGTGATGGACTTCATAGCGTTCTTTAAGGCCCCGCAGGATGGAAATGGTATCTTCCACGGAAGGCGGATTGACCATTACCGGCTGGAAGCGCCGCTCTAAAGCAGCGTCCTTTTCGATATGCTTGCGGTATTCATCCAGGGTAGTGGCGCCGATGGCTTTCAGCTCCCCCCGGGCCAGCATGGGTTTTAACAGATTGCCGGCGTCCATAGCTCCTTCGGCAGCGCCGGCCCCCACTACGGTGTGGAGCTCGTCAATAAAGAGAATAATAGCGCCCTCGGAAGAGGATACTTCTTTTAATACGGCTTTCAGCCTTTCCTCAAACTCCCCCCGGTACTTGGCCCCGGCAATCAGGGCTCCCATATCCAGAGAGATCAGCCGTTTATTCTTTAGGGTTTCCGGTACGTCGCCGGCTTCGATGCGGCGGGCCAGACCCTCCACGATGGCGGTTTTGCCCACGCCGGGTTCGCCGATGAGCACCGGATTATTCTTTGTGCGGCGGCAGAGGATCTCCATAGCCCGGCGAATCTCTTCGTCCCGGCCGATAACGGGGTCCAGCTTTCCTTCCGCCGCCAGCCTGGTCAGATCCTGGCCGTATTTTTCCAAGGCCTCATAAGTTCCTTCAGGATTTTCGCTGTCAATAGGGCGGTTGCCCCGGACCTGCTTTAAAGCGGCCAGGAAGGCTTCTTTGGTGACGCCCTGGTTTTTCAATGCGTCTTTGACGTCCTTGTCCCCTTCCTGAAGCAGGCCCAAGAAGAGATGCTCCGTGCTGATATAGCTGTCTTTCATTTCGGCGGCAGTTTTTTCGGCCTTGATCAAAGCCCGGGCCAGGCCGGAATCCATGGAAAGGCTGCCTTCATAGCCGTGAACGGCTGGGATTTTGCCGATGAGCTGTTCCGCTTTCTGCTGCAATTGCCCTGCATTGATATGGCTGTGCTCCAAAAGGCGGGGAATCAGTCCCCCCTCCTGAGCCAGCAAAGCCGCCAGCAAATGGGCGGAAACCACCTGCTGCTGGTGGTTTTCTAAAGCCAGGTTTTGGGCAGCCTCAATGGCTTCCCGGGATTTCTGCGTATATTGATTCGTGTTCATCTATACCACCTCCAATAGTAAAGAGTGCATTTATTTGACCTTTCCTGACTATAAATCCATTATGCCAAAAAAAAGTAAAAAAAGCAAGGGCTAAAAGAGAAATAGGCTGCAATTTATTTTCGCTTTAAGGTTTGCGTTAATTTCTGCGATGGCAAAGAAATAGGTATTTTCTCTGAGGGAAAAGTGATATAATAGATAACATATATTTATATGAAAAAGGGACATCCGCGCCCTGATAATCATGGATAGCGGATTGTGTCCGGAGGAGCGGTTCTCGATAATGAATATGCAGTCCCATTTACTTTTGGCTATGGCTCTTGAGCAGCATATCAAGGATAAATACGGCGTTCAGTTGCGTTCCGATATGTTTTATTATGGGAATATCCGGCCGGATCTAACCCCCCGCTGGATGAAAAAGTACCCCCACACCTTTCAGGAAAGCTTGCCCATGTTTTTGCGTCAATGCAGAATATTGATGTTTCATAGCCGGCACATGCAGCCCCCCATGTATATTTTGAGTTACCGGCTGGGCGTAATTTGCCATTATACCGCTGATTTTTTCACCTATGCCCATTGTGATCCCATTTTGTTTCAAAAGCCCGGGCCTCACTACCGTTACGAGAATGAACTGTACCAGGCCTTATGGAAATCAAAGGGCCAGGATCCGGGCCTGCCCTCCGATGTAGGCCTCAGGCTGGATGAATACCTGCGGCTGGTCATGAAGCAATACCGCCGGCAAAATCCCAGTGATCCCGTCAGGGATGCAGGCTTTATTTATCATGTGGCACTTAAGGTTTGCGATCGGATGGTTGAGCGGATTTATATGGAGAAGAAAAACCGCTGCAAAGGACTTTTCAGCAGCGGCAAGGATGCTCAAGGCATACTGCGGGAACGGGCCAGGACGAGAAGACACGCCCGTAAAGTGGCTTACGAGTGGGAAAATTATTGGCCGGTCAACCAGTCCGGTTTTATTGCCAATACGGTAGAGCAAAGAGCCGGTTATTGGCCGGGGAGGTACGACGAGAATGATTGAGCATAAAAAAGCTTTTCAAGATTTAGATGGCCTGGTTCTTTATCGGGAGATATTGTCCTCGCCGCTGATTACCGCCTTTCGCCGGGTTTGGCAGACAGCGGCCTCAGCCATCGCCGATAAGCAAGAATTGCTGAAAGAATATTGCCTGCTGGTAGAGCAGATGTTGGGCAATTTGGACCGCCTGCCTTGGACTTTTCAGGGAGAAGGCTGGACTGCCTTGATGGTTATGGAGCTGCTGCATCAGGAAAACCTTTTTAGCTTGTGGGCCGAAAAGGGCCGTATCCTGCCGGCAAAGCTGCAGTCTGATCAGTTGACCCAGGAAATTATCGGTTTAGCGGCCAGAGATTTAAAAGTTCTGGGTGAGGTGGCCCGGATTAGCCAGCAGGAGCTGGCTAATTTAGTAGGGTCAAGACTTGGGGTGCCGGAGTCAGCCTTACCCTCCTGGAATTTGCCTGGTTTATGCAGCAGCAAGCCGGCGCCGCCCCAGGAGCGCCAGGAAGCCTGGCGGTATTTTCTTTCGGACAAGTCCTGGGCAGAAGGCGGCGGCATATTAGCAGAATATTATAGAACAAATGGCGCCGGCCGGTTGGGCCGTTATTATGCTTTTCGCTGGCAGACGGCCCAGGCTGCCGCCACCAACGCCGCCGCCCCGGCAGCGGCCAATAAGACCGCCGAATGGCGGCCTGCCGACGCTATGCTTCCCGTAATCAGCCGGGATCCCATTCGCTTTTCTCAGCTTTCCGGCTATGAAAGGGAGCACCAGAAGCTGATCCAAAATACCCAGCAGTTTTTAGCGGGTTTGCCGGCCAACAATGTCTTGCTTTACGGCGACCGGGGTACGGGCAAATCTTCAGCCGTTAAAGCTCTGCTTAATGAATACGGCCCCAAAGGTCTGCGCCTTGTGGAGATGACGAAAGCCCAATTGCCGGATCTGCCTTACCTTTTAGAGGAGTTAAAAGAGCGGGGTCTGCATTTTATTATCTTTATCGATGATTTAAGCTTTTTAGAGCAAGACAGCCAGTATGCAGCTTTAAAAGCGGTACTGGAAGGCGGTATTGCTGTAAAGCCCGATAATGTATTGATTTATGCCACTTCCAACCGCCGCCACCTTTTGCCGGAGAAATTTCAGGACCGCCAGATCGTTGGCGACGAGGATCTGCGCACAGGGGATACCCTTCAGGAAAAGCTGTCTTTGGCTGACCGCTTCGGCATGACCATCACCTTCTTGTCACCGGATCAGAAGGGCTACCTGCGCATCGTAGAGGAGCTGGCGGCAGCCAGGCAGTTGCCCATCAGCAAAGAAGCTTTAGAACGGCGGGCTTTGGAATGGGAGATCAGGCAAAATTTAAGGTCCCCCCGGACAGCCCGGCAGTTTGTGGATCACCTTACCGGCGAACTCCAATTGGAGAGTGGACAATAAAAGCGGACAATAAAAGCCATTTTATTGTTGACAAATCTACCGAAAAGCGTATAATTTTTCGTAGACTTTGTCCGCTGTCAGGGGATTACAGTCCTCCTATAGCGGACTTTTCTTTGGCAAATGAAGATGGGAGTTTGGCAAAATGGTATTGATTATTAAGAAGTTTGGCGGCACCTCCGTCAGCACGAAAGAACGGCGGCAGCAGGTGCTGGAAAAGATTATTAAAGAAAAAGAAGCGGGTAACGACGTGGTGGTAGTGGTTTCCGCCATGGGACGGCGGGGTGACCCCTATGCCACCGATACCTTTTTGGATATGCTGAAGGAAGTATCGCCCCGGCCCGCGGCCCGCACCAAGGATTTGCTGGCCGGCTGCGGCGAGATTATTTCCGCCTGTCTGGTGGCGGAGGATCTGGCGGCCAAAGGCTATCCGGCAGTGCCTGTCACCGGTCTGCAGGCCGGCATCCGTACCGACGGCAATTTTACTAAGGGAATTGTGGAGGCGGTGGATACCGCCTATTTAAAAGAAATCATTGCCAAAGGAGCGGTAGCCGTCGTTACCGGCTTTCAGGGTTATAGTGAAAGCTTCGATTTGGTGACTCTGGGCCGGGGGGGCAGCGATATTACAGCTATTGCTTTAGGCGGCGCCCTGGGGGCAGATGAGGTGGAGATTTATACGGATGTGCCGGGCATCGCTTTTACCGACCCCCGGCTGATTCCCTCAGCGCCCTTTTTATCCTCCATTGATTTTTCTCCTATGTATATTCTGGCTGAGACGGGAGCGAAGGTCATCCATCCCCGGGCGGTCTCTACGGCTATCAAATTTAAACGCCCCTTTTGGGTTCGTTCTACCTTTAGCGAGGATGCCGGTACGCTGATCGGAGAAAAAGGCGAAGCCCCCGGCGGCCTTTACGGTATGGCCTTGATGAATAATATGATTATGGCTTCTCTGCCGGAGGACCCTCAGGAGGAGCTGAGGCCCTTTTCCTGCAATGAATGGTTTTACCGCAGCCATCCCCAGCGCACTTCGGTAATTGCGGAGCCGGATCAGGCGGAAGAATTGCCGGGGGGCTGCCAGATCAAAGAAGTAGGCGTCATTACCCTGCAGTGGGCTGCGGACTCCGGTATTTCGCCCCAGCTAGTGGCGGCTGCTCTGGATGCTCACGGCATTATTCGGGAAGGTTATTTTGAGGTGCCGGGCGGCGGCGCTTGGGCTGTGGCCCCCCATAAAGCAAAGGAAGCGATTCTGGCCTTATACCGGGCGCCCCTTCAAAAAGCCTAAGCGGCCATATAATATGAGAAGACGGTACAGCTAAAAACCATATCAGCCTTAATGATAAAAACATAATAATACATATAAGTATACAAGGGAACTATTGCGCAAGAGGAAAGTCCCGGCTATTATTAATAGAAAACTTGTTACCCAGAAAGCGGAGGAACCCTATGATAAAGAAAATGGAAAAAGTAATGGCGGCAAACCGGGGCGAGATCGCTGTCCGCATATTCAGGGCCTGCAATGAGCTGGGTCTGAAAACCTTAGCTATCCATTCCAAGGAGGATGCCCTGAGCCTTTTTCGCTCAAAAGCCGACGAGTCTTACCTAATCGGCGAAAACATCAGTCCCTTGGCGGCTTATTTGGATATTGACCGCATCATCGCTTTAGCTCAAAAAAAGAAAGTGGATGCTATTCATCCCGGTTACGGTTTTCTGTCGGAAAACCCCCAGTTTGCCCGGGCCTGTGAGAAAGCAGGCATTATTTTTATCGGGCCGCCGGCAGATGTGCTGGAAAAAGTGGGGGATAAGATCAGCGCCAAAAAAGTGGCGGAGGCTTGCGGCGTCCCCATTATTCCCGGCAGCAAAGCCCCCCTGGCCTCGGCGGCGGAAGCTAAGGAGTTGGCGGCCAAATACGGCTATCCCGTGATCCTGAAGGCTGCTGCCGGCGGCGGCGGCCGGGGCATGCGGCTGGTTAATACGCCGGATGAGCTGGAGGCGGCTTTTGACCTGGTGAAGACGGAAGCGAAAAAAGCCTTCGGCAACGACGATATCTTCATTGAAAAATACTTGATCAATCCCAAACACATTGAAGTGCAGATTTTGGCGGATACTCATGGCAACGTGCTTCACCTCTATGAGCGGGATTGCTCTGTACAGCGCCGCTACCAAAAAGTAGTGGAGTATGCGCCGGCCTTTTCTGTGGATCAAAGCATCAGGCAGGCCTTATGCCGGGATGCGGTGGCCATTGCCAAAGCCGTAGGCTATGTCAATGCCGGTACCGTAGAGTTTCTGGTGGATGCCCGGGGGGAATACTTCTTCATCGAAATGAACCCCCGGATTCAGGTGGAGCATACGGTGACGGAAATGGTCACCGGTATCGATATTGTGCAGGCCCAGGTTTTGATTGCCCAGGGCTATGCCTTGGATTCTGAGGAGATCGGTATTGCCGGCCAGGAGGCCGTGGAGATGCGGGGCTATGCTATCCAATGCCGGGTTACTACTGAGGACCCCAGAAACAACTTCCTGCCGGATACGGGAAAAATCACCACTTACCGCAGCGGCGGTGGCTTCGGCGTCCGTCTTGACGCCGGCAATGCCTTTGCCGGGGCGGTGATTACCCCTTACTACGACAGCTTGCTGGTGAAAATCACCACCCTGGACCGTACATTCAAGGGGGCCATTAATAAGGCTCTGCGCTCCATTAGTGAGATTCGTATCCGGGGCGTCAAAACGAATATCGCTTTCATCAGCAATATTTTAAGAAGTCCTGAGTTTCAGGCAGGTTTTTGCCATACAAAATTTATTGATGAGACACCCTGCCTTTTTGAGATCGAGCAGCCCCAGGACCGGGCTACGAAAGTACTGCGCCGGATGGGTGAAAAAATTCTCAAAGATAAAATTACGTCAAAGCCCAGCTTCGATAAGCTGCGGATTCCCGAGGTGCCGGAAACGCCGCCTCAGGATGGGCTGAAGCAAATGATGGATGCTCAGGGACCGGCGGCGGTAGCCCGCTGGGTGCTGGAGCAAAAGCGGGTGCTGATTACCGATACGACTTTGCGGGATGCCCATCAATCCCTGCTGGCTACCAGGATGCGGACCAGGGATATGCTGACCGTTGCCCCGGCTACCGCCCATATTTTGAAAGATGCTTTTTCTCTGGAGATGTGGGGCGGCGCCACCTTCGATGTCAGCTACCGCTTTTTGCGGGAGTCTCCCTGGGTGCGTCTGGATGAGCTGCGGCGGCGGATACCTAATATTTTATTTCAGATGCTGCTGCGGGGGGCCAATGCCGTAGGCTATACCAACTACCCGGACAACGTGATCCGCTCTTTCATCCGGGAGGCGGCTGCCGGCGGCATCGATGTATTTCGTATCTTTGACAGTCTCAACTGGCTGCCCGGTATGGAGCTGGCCATCGAAGAGGTGCTGAAAGCCGGCAAAATGGCTGAAGGCACCATCTGCTACACCGGCGATATTACTGATCCCAAACGGGACAAATATTCCTTGAATTATTATGTCGATATGGCTAAAGAACTGGAGCGCCGGGGAGTGCACCAGCTTTGCATTAAAGATATGGCGGGACTGCTCAAGCCCTACGCCGCCGGCAAGCTGGTCAAGGCGTTGAAAGACGAGTTGACTATTCCCGTCCATCTCCATACCCACGATACCAGCGGCAACCAGATCGCCGCTTATCTGATGGCGGTGGAAGCCGGCGTGGATATTGTGGACTGCGCCATCGGCAGCATGTCCTCTTTGACCAGCCAGCCTTCCTTCAATTCTCTGGTGGCGGCTTTAGCCGGCGGTCCCCGGGATACGGGCTTTGATTCTTTGGAATTGGCAAAGCTCAACAATTACTGGGAAGACGTGCGGCCCATGTACCGCCAGTTTGAATCGGATCTGAAGGCTCCTAACCCCGATATCTACCGCTATGAGATCCCCGGCGGCCAGTACAGCAACCTGAAGCCTCAGGTAGAGAGCCTGGGCCTGGGCCACCGTTTTGACGAGGTTAAAGAGAAATACCGGGAAGTCAACGAGATTCTCGGCGATATCGTCAAAGTGACGCCTTCTTCAAAAATGGTTGGGGATATGGCCATCTTCATGGTGCAAAATGGCCTTGGCAAAGACAATCTGGTGGAAGAAGGCCGCAATCTGCCCTTCCCCGATTCCGTAGTCAGTTATTTCAAAGGGATGATGGGCCAGCCTGCCGGCGGTTTCCCCAAAGAACTGCAGGAAGTGGTGTTAAAAGGGCAAGAGGCGATTACCTGCCGTCCCGGTGAGCTTTTGCCGCCGGCGGATTTTGAAGGGGCCGCCAAATTGCTGGCCGAAAAAATGAACTATGCTCCTACCCAGCGGGATATTGTAAGCTGGTGCTTGTATCCTAAGGTTTTTGAAGAATATATTAAGCATCGTCAGGAAAACGCCGATGTCAGCCGCATGGAAACTTCCGTGTTCTTCATGGGCATGGTACCCGGCGAAACCACGGAGCTGACCATTGAAGATGGCAAAACCCTGATGATTAAATACGTTTCCAAGGGAGAGGCCAACGACGACGGTACCCGCAATATGATTTTTGAGTTGAACGGCATCCGCCGGGAAGTGGCGGTACCCGATGAATCCCTGAAGGCCTCGGCCCGGGAAAAAATCCTTATGGCCAATGTCAATGATCCCAAAGAGGTAGGCTCCAGTCTGCCGGGAGCTGTTTCCAAGCTTCTGGTGAAGGAAGGCCAGAAAGTGGAGTCAGGTCAGGCTCTGGCTATTATTGAAGCCATGAAAATGGAGGTCAGCATCGCTGCTCCTATGGCCGGCACCATCAAGGCAATAAATGTTAAAGAAGGGGCCAGTGTCAGATCCGGTGAGTTGTTGGTTGTCTTAGGTTAGCTCTCCGGGGTCAACTGGTAAGGACTAGGCAATTGTTAAAAAAAGCCGATGTTTATATTTTAATAGCCGCAGCCGCCTGGGCTTTTACGGGAGTATTCTATAAAGGGGTAGAAAATGCAGGGGTAAGTTCATTAGAGGCCGTAGGCCTGCGCTTGATTGTGGCCAGCCTGGCAGCCCTTATTTACTATGTGGCCAAGGAGAAAAGCCTGCCGCCCATTAGCTGGCAGGATGTGCCCCTTTATTTTGGTACCGGCGTCTGCAGCTTGGTTTTCTTTAATATTATGTATTTCAGGGCTATTTCTTTGACCTCGGTTTCCATAGCGGTGGCCTTGCTTTATACTTCCCCTTGTTTTGTGGTGCTGCTTTCCCGGCTGATGTTTAAAGAGCCGCTGACGAAAGCAAAGGTTTTGGCCACAGGCTTTACCTTGATCGGCTGCTTTCTGGTGACGGGAGCTTTCCAGGCAGAGCTGGCGGCTTTGCCGGCAAAGGGGATTATCTTTGGTGTAGCCGCAGGTTTTGCTTATGCCCTTTACAGCGTCCTGGGCAAATACCCTTTAGCCCGTCGCTCTTCGGACACGGTAAGCTTTTATACTTTGTTTTTTGCGGCAGTGGCTATGTTTCCCTTTGCCCGTCCCGACCGCGCCATATTTCTGCTGACTTCGCCGACCGCTATAGCATCTGCTTTAGCCCTGGGCGTTGCCTCCTGCACCCTGCCTTACGTTGCTTATACAAAGGGCCTGTCCCAGATGGAAAGCGGCCGGGCCTCTCTGTTGGTGGCAGTGGAGCTGGTAATTGCCGCTTTTTTGGGAGTGGTTACCCAAGGAGACCGGCTGGGTTTCAGTCAGATCATTGGTATTGCTATGATTTTTTCGGCAGTAACGCTCTTGAACTTAAACAAGGCGCCGGCGGCAGCCGAAGCAAAGCAGTAGCAGGAAAGTCAGCAGCAGCGAATCTTCGTAGCCATCTATATTTCCTTTAGGATAACTTCCTTAGGCGAGGCCTTGAAAAGCCGGTTCCGGACAAAATAAAATTCTGGCTTGAGAGCAGGGGATATGCCGCAGCGGCGGCAGTCCTCTGTTTTTTTGTTTTGAAATTGGACTTAACCTCCACGGAAATAAACAATACGGTTACAGTCATCCCTGGCCTGAGTCAGTGCAAGCAGGGAGGTGGTGAGGTTAGTTAGTGCGGTGTACGGCGGTGCAGTAGCACGGTAGTGCGGTCCTGGGCTGCGGCTTCCGGCTTTCCACAGTGGCTAACTGAGCAAAAATGCAGGTTTGTTAGCGTTCACAGTGGCTAACTGAGCAAAATTGCAAGTTTAAAGTGTTTAAGCACCATCTTTGTGTTGTGGTCAGTGGATTTTTCACTGTATCTAGTGCCGCGAAAAATGAACATACCCTATTGTAATGAAACAATTCACTTTAAACTTGCAATTTTGCACAAAAGGGGCAGGATAGCACATACAAAGTTGAAATTTTGCTCAGTTAGCATAATCGAACAGTGATAAGCCTGCAATTTTGGGCAGTTAGGGCTAGCAAACACCTGCGGCTACCGGGGCTATTGCCGGAGAGCCCCCCCGCAGCTGCCAGGTCGCTGCCGGAGAGCGCCCACGCAGCTGCAGTGGCACTGCCTAACGTCCAGCCATTCGACCATCCAGCTACCCCGGCGGGGCTCGGGGGGGGGGGGGGGGGGGGGGGGGCGGGGCCGCGCGGCG
>JBCFAO010000011.1:50894-93235 GCA_038562165.1 Clostridiales bacterium
GCCCCCGCCCCGGCAGTGGCCCTGCCACCCGTCCACCCAATCCCCACCCCCCCCCCCCCCCCACCCCGCCCCCCCCCCCCCCCCCCCCCCCCCAATCCTCCAACCACGTTTTGCCTTATTTAAATTTCCACTAACAGTTGGAATTGAAGAAATAAGATTTTTATGGTATTGTGTAGGCAAGAGTGTACAATAAAATGAGCACAATGTCAGGAAAGTGTACAATATTTGAGCCTGTGTTTAGGAATCAGGCCAAGGTTGACTTGGCATAAATCCTGCATAAGTCTTGAGATAAGGTGAGGGAGACTATGGAAAAAAAGTTAGCGAAGCTTCTCGACCGTATTGCCGAAGGTATTGTCTACTTAGACCACGATCTGAATATCACCTATGCGAATATCCCTTTTATGAAAATGATGGGGATTACCAGCAATCAGGGGCCCGGCCATCCCGCCGGCATAATTAAACCGGGGGATTTGGTTTTAGTAGCCTGCAATTACGTGGACTTTGAAGACGATGTTTTGATGAAGGAGGATCTAAGCTGTATCGGTGTGGACATCCGCAACATCGAGAAAGGCGACGGCGTATTGGCGGTAGGCGCTCTGGGCGCTCCTGCCGGCTCGGCGGCAGTCAAGCTGGCCCGCTATATGGCCTCCGATTTTATTGTCGATCTTACCTGCGGCATTACTAAAGATAAGGAAGCCAGTTTACAAATTAATGAAATCAATAATATTCTGACTATTGCTGTAGGCCAGTGCCACCTGGAAATGCGCTATCAAACTCATAATGCCATGCTGGTAATCCTGGACAGGGATACGAAGGAGATTATCTTTTATCAGGACAGGGGCTATACCCTGCGCAATGAGAGCTTTGGCGATATCATGAGGGGCAAAGACTGGGCCTCCAAAGGCCAGTTTTACGATCCCCTCAGCTATAAAGGGAAAAACTTTATGGATTTTTTCCCTGACCGAAAATGTCTCCAGGCAATCCGGTCAGTGGTAAATAAAGAGCAGGATTGCGTAGAAAATATTGAAGTACAGGTTAGCCTCGTCTATTTTCTGGCTACGGTAAACTCTGACGGTGAAGACGGCGTAGTGTTGATTTTCAACGATTTGACGGAAGTTAAACAATACCAGGCTATCCTTCAGGAAAATGAAAAATACGAGCAGGCTTTTTCCTCGATCATAGGCTCTTCCAAGCTCTTACAATCTACAGTTAGGATGGCTGCAAAGATTTCCCAGTCCAAATCCACGGTTTTGCTGCTGGGCGAAAGCGGTACCGGGAAAGGCATATTCGCCAAAGCCATCCATGACAACAGCTCCCGTTCCGACAAAAACTTTGTGGCTATCAATATGGCGGCCATTCCGCCTGCCCTTCTGGAAAGTGAGCTTTTCGGCTACGAGGCCGGCTCTTTCACCGGCGCCAGCGGTAAGGGCAAAATCGGCCGCTTTATGTCTGCCAATGGCGGTACCATATTTCTTGACGAGATCGGCGATATGAATTTGGAGCTCCAGGCCAAAATTCTTCAGGTGCTTCAGGAAAACCGGGTCTATCCCGTAGGTTCTGTTTCTCCCGTTGATATTGACGTCAGGATCATTGCCGCTACCCACCAAAATTTAGAGGAGCAGGTCAGAACCGGAAAATTCCGGGCGGATTTATACTACCGGTTAAACGTAATCACCCTGGAACTGGCGCCTCTGCGGGAGCATAAAGAAGACATCTGGAATCTCGTGGAGTATTTCTTGCCTATAATCAGCAAAAAAGTGGGTAAAATAGTAAGACAGATCGACGAGGACGTCAAATATATCTTTTATCTTTACGACTGGCCCGGCAATGTGCGGGAATTGGAAAACGTTCTGGAAAGCGCCGTCAATATGGCGGAGTCCCAGACCATTACCCTGGAAGACCTGCCTAAGCGTTTTCTCAATTTTTTAGGAAAAAGATTTCAGGAACGCAGCATGCTGCCTCTGAGGGAGGCTTCAGGCCAAGCCGAAAAAGAATCCATCACCGCAGCCTTGGAATTGACGAAAGGCAACAAGGCGGAAGCCGCTAAAGTATTGAATATTGCCAGAACCACATTTTACAATAAGCTAAAAAAACACAGCCTCATTGAATAACGTTACGTTAAAACGCACAGAGGTAAGAAAAAACTTTCGCTATCGAAATTTTTCTACTGAGGCATTATAACGAGGAGGTCTGCGGCAATATCCGATGCTTTGAGATTATAGGCTGTCATCACCAGCCATCGCCTCGTTGAAATGCACAGAGGTAAGAAAAACTTTCGCTATCGAAATTTTTCTACTGAGGCATTATAATAGTGGAAAAAGGAGGCGATTCCCATGGAAGACATCTTAATGCAAGAATTGGAAAACCTGCGGGCGGAAAACAAGATATTGCGGGATTCTCTGGTGGAATATCGCAGTGATGAGTCACAAGGTGAAGAGAAGTCAGTAGACTCTTTGCTAAAGGACATGACCGGCAAGCTGAATATAGCGGTAGGTCAAGTAAAGGAGCAATTGGGCCCCAGTACGGAAAAACTTACCGAGAGCCTCAGCCACCAGATGGCGGAAAACCCCATACCCCTTTTGCTTGCCGCCTTCGGCGCCGGCTATCTTGTAAGCCGGGCTTTGGAACGAAGGTAGCAGTCAACCCGTAAGCTTCAGGCTTTATGCATTATTAGGCTTTACGTAGAATAAGGGGGCATTATGGCAGAAATCACAGCATACTTTCTCAATTTGCTGGAAATTTTAGAAAAAGAATGGCAGCTTCTGCGGCTGACGGCGGCAAAAACCATAAAAGGTCTGGGTTGGTTCGGCATAGGTATATTGCTGCTGACCATAGGGCTATTGCTTTTGGCCTGGACTTGTTTCACTGCTTTAGCTCAAGTCATTGGTCCCGTGGGCGCGGGGCTGGCCACATCCCTATTGATTTTGGCGGCAGGAGGTATTTTTTTATGGATGGGCAGCAAAAGTCTCAAGTAGATACAGACATAAAAACAAATCCAGATATAAATGAACAGCAAGCTTCTGCCGAGGAAGCCAAGAAGTCGCTGGACCTGGCTAAGGACCGGCTGGCCGAAAAGGCGCAGCAGCTAACATTGAAAGATTATATGACAAAGCACCCCTATATATCGTTGGGGGCAGCCTTTTTTTCCGGCGTGCTGCTGGGCGGGTCCCATGAGGCCCGAGCAGATATATCCCGTACCATGATGGACGTTATAGGCAAAGAGGTGATTCGTCAGAGAGAAAAGCATTAAGCAAGGTACATCATATTTTTGATTAAAATGGGGGAGGTAGACTGAGAATGACGGAAAAGATCAGGATAGGCATTGTTGGCTACGGTAATCTGGGCAAGGGTGCGGAAAAGGCTGTCAAATACAATCCGGATTTTGAACTGGTCAAGATTTTTGCCGTACAAACGCCTAATCAATTGGAAGAGATGAAGGAGTATATTGGTAAAATTGATATTATGCTTCTATGCATCGGCTCAGCTACAGACCTCCCTCAGCAGACTCCCGAAATAGCCAAGATGTTCAATACGGTGGATACCTTCGATACCCACGCCAAGATACCTGAGTATTTTGCAGCCGTGGATGCTGCTGCCCGCCAATCCGATAAGCTGTCTATGATATCCACCGGCTGGGATCCCGGATTGTTTTCAATTATGCGGGTCATGATGGAAGCGGCAGTGCCGGCAGGTAAAACCTACACCTTTTGGGGTAGGGGGGTTAGCCAGGGCCATAGCGAAGCTATGCGCCGCCTGCCGGGAGTTTTGGATGCCAGAGAGTATACGATTCCGGTGGAAGCCACCTTGGAAGAAGTCCGCAAAGGGGATATGAAAGAGTATACTCCCCGCCAGATGCATAAAAGAGATTGTTTCGTCGTAGCCGAGGCCGGGGCAGACTTGGCGGCTCTGGAAAAGCAAATCGTTACCATGCCCAATTACTTTGAGCCTTACGAGACGACGGTTACTTTTATGGATATGGAAAGCTTCCAAAAAGAACACAGCTCTTTACCTCACGGCGGTTTTGTCATTCGTTCCGGTGTCACCGGAGAGGGCTCCAATAAAGAACTAATGGAATTCTTTGTCAAGCTGGATTGCAATCCCGAATTTACTTCCAGTGTCATGCTTAGTTTTTGCCGGGCGGCCTGGCGCTTGTATAAGGATGGCCGCCGGGGTGCAGTGACGGTTTTCGATGTACCTATCGGTTATCTGTCTGCGAAGAATAGTGAGTCTTTAAGAGAAAGCAGTTTGTAAGAGATTTCGGAAATTATTTCTTTTTACTAACGAAAAGAAGGAAGATTACAAAACAGAACGAATACTTTATATCGTATTATGCCGTTCGCAAACTTTGAGGGAGGGTAAACGAATGAAAAGAATCAAGAAAACGGTATCTCTATTGTTGATGGCAATCCTGGTAGTCTCTTTAGCTGCTTGTGGCGGCACAAGCACTCCGCCGGCAGGTACAGGCGGCAGTTCCGGTGGCTCCGACGAGAATAAGCCTATTCTAATCGGCCACGAAGTAGCTTTGACCGGCGGTTCCGCTCTCTGGGGCCAATCGGAGAAAAACGCCCTGGACATGGAAATTGAGAAGATCAATGCCGCCGGCGGCGTTCTGGGCAGAGAGTTGAAGCTTATCGCTTATGACAACAAGGCCGAACAGGCCGAAGGCGTCAGCGTAGCCAACCGCTTGGTTCAAGACGGCGTTATTGCCGTTATCGGACCTGCTCAATCCGGTGTAGGTATTGCTGCTTCCGCTGTTTTTGAAGAAGCGAAGATCGTCATGATTGCAACTACCGCTACTAATGAGAAGCTGACTGTACCCGAAGGTCAAACCGAGCCCCTGAAGTACATTTTCCGGTCCTGCTTCATCGATCCTTATCAGGGTTCCGTAGCTGCCACCTTTGCTTTGCAGGATCTGAAGATCACCAAAGCCGGTATTCTGAAGGATGTAGGCTCCGACTACTCCACTTACCTGGCCAAGTATTTTTCTGACACCTTCACTGCCGGCGGCGGCACCATCGTAGCCGACGAATCCTTCCGTACCGATGAGTTGGAGTACAAAGCCCAGTTGTCCAAAATCAAAGACGCCGGCGCCGAGCTCCTCTTTATCCCCACCATGCAGAAGGAAGCCGGTCTGGCTATGAAGCAGGCTCGTGAGCTGGGTATGGAATGCTACTTCCTGGGCGGCGACGCTTGGGCCAGTGACGAGTTAGTCCAATTGGGCGGCTCTGCCACCGAGGGCGGCTACTTCGTTAACATCGCCAGCCTGGAAGACCCCGCTATTGCTCAATGGGTAGAAGAGTACACCGCTAAGTGGGGCAAAGCTCCCACCATGCCCAACCCTGTGCTGGCCGTAGACGGCCTGTTGGCTATCGTAGAAGCCATCAAAGCCACCGAGAGCACCGATCCTACTGCTATTGCCGAGTGGCTGGCCAACTGCAAAGACGTGCCTGTGCTCACCGGCAAGCTGACTATCGATCCTGCCAGTCATAATCCTCTTGGCAAGCCCGCCGTTATTGAGACGGTTAAAGACGGCAAATTCGTCTTCCACAAGGGCGTAACTGCTGCCGAGTAGTCCCTGTTCTAAAACCCCAGCGGGCCCCCTTTCAGCGGGACCGATTCGGATGGCCGCCTCGGCGGCCATCCGGAGTTTTTAGTACTCTGTAACCCTAAAAGTCTACATCTGCTTGCGCATCTGTGACAGCTTTTAGGAGCCACAAAGTACTTTAGCTAAGCAAAGGAGGGAGATGTTCCCTAATGAATTTTTCCTTGATCTTTCAGACCCTGGTCACCGGACTGGCTATCGGCGGTATCTACTCCTTGATGGCTGTAGGCTACTCTCTGATTTTCAGCATTTTGAATTTCAGTAACTTTGCTTACGGTATGGTGATCATGCTGGCATCTTTTATGGGGTATTTTGCCATGAGCAAGCTCCATGTAGGCATGGGCGTAGCCCTCTTTTTGGCTATGATCGGCGCCGGCGCTCTCAGCTTCTTTAATGAACGGGTAGCATATAGTTCTTTGCGAAAACGGCATGCACCCCCTCTTTATTTTATGATCAGCGCCATGGGTACGGCAATTTTTCTGGAAAATATGGTGTACGCCACCATCGGTTCCCAATACAATGCCTACCCTCAGATATTTGAGGTTCCTACCGTGACCATATTTGGAGCCTCCTTGGGTAAAATGGATTTATTTGCTATCGTTTTTTCCATCATTGCTATTTATGGTTTGAATTATTTCATTCAGCATACGAGGACAGGCATCTCCATTCGAGCTGCGTCTTACGATTCCACCGTGGCGGAGATCAACGGTGTCAATTTGGGCGCCGTCATTGGCCTGGTCTTTGTGCTGGCCGGTTTGTTTGCCGGTATCTCCGGCGTTTTTCTGGGTATAAAGTACATGGCTTATCCCAATATGGGCTGGATCACCAATAAGGCTTATGTAGCGGCGGTAATCGGCGGTTTGGGCAGCCTGCCCGGGGCCGTGGTAGGCGGTATTATCCTGGGGGTTTTGGAGTCTTTCGTTTCCGTATATGTATCCTCCACCCTGAGGGACGTTTTCAGTTTTGGTACCCTCATCATTTTCCTGGTATTTATGCCATCCGGGCTCTTTGGCAAATACCTGGAAGAGAAGGTTTAAGGAGGTAGCTCATGTACATACAAGTAGTCATCATTTTATGCATGATCAATGCCATATCGGCTGTAGGACTGGCGGTGTTTACCGGTTTTACGGGCTTAATGTCCCTGGGACATGCCGCCTTTATGGCCGTAGGCGCTTATACCTGCGCCATTGCTACGAAAACCTTCGGCATACCTTTTATTATCGCTCTTCCTATGTCGGCTCTGATGGCCGGCCTGGTCAGCCTGGTCATCGGTATTCCCACTCTGCGGGCCAAGCTGCGCAGCGACTATTTCACCATTGCCACATTGGGTTTTGGTGAGGCTATGCGGGTTATTTTAGAAAACCTGCCTATTACCAACGGCGCCAGAGGTATGGCCGGCCTGGCTCATTACTCGGTTTTGCCTACGGTAACGGTGATCTTTGTTATCGTGGTGTTTTTTACAAAGAACTTTATCTTTTCCCGTTATGGCCGCATGGCTGTAGCTATCCGGGAAGATCATATTGCGGCGGAAATGGCAGGTATTAACCTGTTTCAGGTGCGTCTGCGCTCCCTGTTTTACAGTGCGGCCTGCGCCGGTATCGGCGGTGCTTTAATGGCTCACCACATCCGTTTCATTCAGCCTAACATGTTTACTAATGTCCAATCCACTTTGCTTACGGCTACAGTAGTGGCCGGCGGTATGGGCAGTATCACCGGACCGATTATAGCGGCCTTTATCTTCGTCATGGTGCCCGAGGTTCTGCGGGTAGCCGAAATGTGGCGTCTGGTGGCCTACGGCGCTTTGCTGGTGGCTATTATGGTTCTGCGGCCCCAGGGCATCATGGGTTACCGGGAGTTTTCCATTAACGGCATTATCCGCTACTTCCGGAATTTGGGGACAAAACAGGATAAAGGGGGTACGGTCTCATGAGCATCAGCCTGGAAATTAAAAACCTGAGCAAGAGCTTTGGCGGTATTGTGGCGGTGGAGGATCTGACCTTCAATATCAAGTCCGGAGAGGTTATGGGAATCATCGGTCCCAACGGCGCCGGCAAAACCACGGTATTCAACTTGATCACCGGCGTCTATCAGCCTACAAAAGGACAAATCATTTACAAGGGCAAGGACATTACCGGTCATCAGCCGGATGAGATTGTCAAGCTGGGCATCGCCCGGACCTTTCAAAACGTCCGGTTGTTTAAAAACCTCTCGGCTATGGAGAATGTGGTAACGGCTCTGGACTTAAAGAATCCTATGTACAATTTGGCTTCAACCTTTTTCCTCAACTGGCCTTTTATTCCCGGTAAGGTCAAGCGCTGTGAAAAAGAACTGCGGGAAAAGGCTTTGCATTTTCTGGATCTGGTAGGTATCGCCGATCATGCTCAGAAGCAGGCCAATGCCTTACCTTACGGCTTGCAGCGCAAGCTGGAGATTGCCAGAGCTTTGGCCCTGGAACCCGAGCTGCTGCTCCTTGATGAGCCTGCCGCCGGCATGAATCCGGAAGAATCCATGGAATTAAGCCGTTTGATCAAAGAGATCCAGCAGAAGCTTAATCTGACGGTATTTTTGATTGAGCACCATATGGATTTGGTTATGGAGATCTGTGATCATCTATATGTGATCAACTTTGGCCGGGAGCTGGCCGAGGGCAATCCCGAAGAAATTCAGGCCAATCCTGCTGTGCTGAAGGCCTACCTGGGGGAGGGACGCAAAGGTGCTTAATATCGATCAAATCAACGTATTTTATGGCCGTATCCATGCACTGCGGGATGTGTCCATGGTGGTAGAACCCGGTAAAGTGGTTTCTCTGGTAGGCGCTAATGGCGCCGGCAAATCCACGCTGATGATGACTTTGGCCGGCGTATTGAAATCGAAAACCGGCAGCATCACCTATGAAGGCAAACCCTTGGAGAAGGAAGCCCACCGGGTGCTGTCCCAGGGTATAAGCCTGGTGCCGGAGCGCCGCCGCCTTTATGCCAACCTCACCGTAAGAGAAAATCTGCTGATGGGAGCCCATTTGCGGCGGGATAAAGAAGGTATTCAGCAAGATATGGAGAAGATGATGAACCTTTTCCCCATCATCAGGGAGAGGGTCAAGCAATACGCCGGTACCTTATCCGGCGGTGAGCAGCAAATGGTGGCTATTGCCAGGGGCTTGATGAGCCGCCCGAAGATTCTTCTGATGGACGAACCGTCTCTAGGCTTGGCTCCCCTGATCATCCAGCAGGTATTTGATATTATTACTGAGCTTAAATCCCAGGGTATGACGATTTTGCTGGCGGAGCAAAACGCTTTCCAGGCTCTGGAGATTTCCGATAATGCCTATGTATTGGAAACGGGCAAGATCACCCTTTCCGGCACCGGTGAGGAACTGCTCAACGATCCCCGGGTTCAGGAAGCTTATCTGGGTGTAAAAGCCAAGACCATTGAGCAGGTCTAAGAAAAGAGAAAGTTGCGGGGAGAGGGACCATGGGAAAAGCAAACCTAAATGCAAGGAGGTGCGGGCTTAGGAAAACCGGGCTGGAAAGGAGAGTGTAAGCGGCAGAGAAACAGAAAAATTGAAGAGCGCCCAGGGGATCTGGTATGAAAAGAAAGAGGCGAGACAATGAGGAAACGTGTTAGCTTAGCGTTGATTTTAATGTTGTTGTTCTCTCTGATACCGCCCATGCCGGCGGCGGCTGCTGATGGAGCAGCAATCCAGAATGAAGTCGCGATTATGGAGTTGCCTGGCGCAAAAGAATTGATTGATCTCTACGAACACTATCTTAAAGCGGCAAATACCTATAACAAACTTGATTATGCGGAACTGGATGTGCGGGCCTTCCGCCACGACACCATGGAACCTCTGATCCTGCAATGGGCGGATCATGAGGATTTTGAGGTGGAAGTGGTGGGCCGCTCCACCAATGGCCTGCCCATTTATTTGATCAGTTATGGGCACGGGGCGACTCCTGTGTTTCTGTGGTCTCAGATGCACGGGAATGAAGCTTCCGCTACCCGGGCGCTGTTTACTTTGTTCGAGTTCCTGGCCGATGACGGCGGGCAAAACGACGAGTTGCGGCAGACAATCAAGGAAAACCTAGCCCTGTATTTCATTCCCATGGTCAATCCCGACGGAGCCAATATCTATCAGCGGCGCAACGCCAATGATTTGGATATCAACCGCTACGCCGGTGATACCCGTCCCACCAGTGTTTCCGATAGTGATTTTGATGACTGGCCCGATGATTTTGAAGATCTGCCGGATCCGGTGGAAGCCGAGATTCTCTGGGAAGTACGCAACCGGGTCCACCCTAACGCTAAAGATGTAAAATTCGGTTTTAACCTCCACGATCAAGGGGAGTATACCGCCGTGGGAAGCGGTGGCGAAAAGCTGGCCACCTTATCTTTCCTGGCGCCGGCCATTGATGGCGGAGCCGGTAACCTAACCGGGACCTATGAAGAACAGATAGAGAAACAAAAAGTAAGGACAATTGACCAGACCAGGGCCGACGCCATGGCGGTAATCACCGGCATCAACGAGATGCTGCAGGAAGAGGAAGGGATTCCCGGCCAGGTGGGCCGTTACGGCGACGATTTTGGCGAGCGCTATTTCGGCGATACCTTCACCATGGCGGGGACCAGCGTCATCCTGATTGAGTCTGCCGGCTACGCCAATGACGAGGAAAAGCAGACTCAAAGACAGCTAAACTTTATGGCCATATTGCGGGGTCTGGCGGAAATGGCCACCGGCAACTACGAAAACTATTATGAAAAAAGGCAGCCGGGAGAAAGCTACACAGTACCTGATTTTGAAAAGTATTTCAAGATTCCCGACTGCGGTAACGCCAGCCATGCTGAGCTGGCCCTAAACGGTGTAAAGATTGAAGGCCAGGGAGACCAGGCCTACAATATGCTGATCCGGCGTAATGTGAGCCTGGATACTCAGGGCTTTGTTTACGCCAATGATCTCGATCCCGATACTAACGAGTATCCGGATATCGACTGGTATGCCCGGGGGCATATTTATCGGGTAGAGCAAACTTCAACCCCTTCTCCCTTTGGCAATGAGCAGTTCTATGCCGATGGCCGCTATACGGCGGTGCCAGGCAGAGAAGCGGCTCCTGAGTATTTTTATGGAAACCCCTCGAATCCGTCGGCAACCCAATACTTGTACGGTTACACTTACGACAAGATAGGGGATATCAAGCCGGAAGATGCTTTGGCCCATCTGAGAAACGGGGAAATTGTGGTTCGGGTAAAGGAAGTACCGCAAGATATCCGGGAGCAAATCCATAATCTGCCTTTGCTGATCCTGGGGCCCAACCTACCGGCGGACAGGATTACGGAGTTGGATTTGACGAAGGAGGGCAGCGCCGGCAGCACTCCTTTATCAACGACTGCTCCAGCTTATTTCTTTCTCAAAGACAGCAGCGGGATATTAAAGTATGCTGTGGTCAACGGTTATTTGTTTGATATCGAAAATTTTAAGACGGTTTCCTCAAACGGTATTCCCCTGAAAATGAAGAACTTTGCTTATTTCGGGGAAGTACCGGATATCCATATGCGCTTCTGGAATCCTATCGCTATAGGCGCTTCATACAATGGTGTTCCCTATCCGGATGGCGGCCGGGTTCGCAATACGATGCAGCTCCATAAGCATTTCCGGATTGCCGAGATGATGGAGGGAGACAGCAAAACTCTTCTCCTTGATCCCGGCGACACCAGTAATGTTGGCGGCGGCAGCCAGGTGAATGACGGCGCCAACAGCGTAGAGGCTACCAGCCAGGATACAAGCATCGCTACCGTAAAAGTGACGGCATGTACCCCTGCATTTAAAAACGAGTTGGAACCTATGCCGAATCCGGAGCGTGACTGGCAGGAATTGAAGATCACCGGTGTGAAACCAGGCACTACAAAAGTAGAGGTGCGGTGGACCGGCGGTTTACGGCATGGCAAAACAGACATCATCACCGTTACCGTAACGCCGAAGGCAGGACCAGAGGACAATGAGTTACTGGCCATCAATCGGCCCCAACCCCTTACCATTGCCGCAGGATTGGCGAAAGACGACTTTGAGAAGCTGTTGCCCAAAGCGAATCTGATAACACTCTATGGCAATGTCCTGGCCGATGTGGAGTGGGATTTGAAGGAATACAGCCCCAGCAAGGTTGATCCATCTTTGACTATTACTGGTACCATCGACTTGACCGGTTACAAGAATCGCCGACCACCGACTAATGAAATTGAGATTCAAGTTAATCTTAAGGCGACGGCAAGCAATCTTCCTGACGCAAAAGAATTGGAAGATTTGTACAGACACTATTATTTGGACAATAAAGACTTGGATGTACGGGCTTTCCGTCATGATGTGATTGTGCCCTTGATGCTGGACTTGGCCAAAGACGACGATTTTGAGATCAAAGAGGTGGGACGTTCCACCAACGGTCTCCCTATGTATTTGCTGAAGTACGGCGACGGTAAAATCCCTGTCTTTGCCTGGTCCCAAATGCATGGCAACGAGGCTTCCGCTACTCGGGGCCTATTTACCTTGTTCGAATTCCTGCGTAGTGATGATGAGCCGGGCAGAGCGCTGCGGGAGACTATCCGGAAGAACCTTACCCTATACTTCCTGCCCATCGCCAATCCCGACGGGGCTAATCTGTATCAGCGGCGTAATGCCCATGATCTGGACTTAAACCGCTATGCCGGCAATACTCATCCTACAGATCCCATTGAATTCTGGTGGAGATTTCCCCAGCTGCCGGATCCGGCGGAAGCCTACGTCCTTTGGAAGGTCCGCAACCAGGTTCATCCCGACAGCGAGCCGGTGAAGTTTGGTTTCAATCTCCATGACCAAAATGAGTACACCGCAGCAGGAAGAGGAACCGGCAATTTGGCCATCATCTCCCTCCTGTCCCCGGCTATTGATGGCGGTCCCGGTAATGTAACCGGCAGTTATGAAGAGCTGTTGCAAAAACACAGGAGAACCATCGATCAGACCAGGGCCAACGCCATGTCTGTGATCACCGGTATGAACAGGATGCTGCAGGAAGTCATTCCCGATCAGGTAGGCCGCTATGGCGACGACTTTGGCCGGAAATATTTCGGCGATTCCTTCACCGCGGAAGGCACCAGCGTCATCCTGATCGAAAGCGGCGGCTCCGTCAATGACGAGGAAAAGCTGCTCCATCGCAAGCTGAACTTCATGGCGATTTTGCGGGGCTTGATGGAAATGGCCACCGGCAATTACGAAAATTACTATGAACCAAAGGAAAGAGAAAGATACCAAGTATCAGACTTAGCCGAATATTTCCATATGCCTGATTGCATGAGCGATCCCCATGCGGATCTGGCTCTTCAAGATGTAAAGATTCAAGGACAATCCGGCACTTACAATATGTTGATCCGCCGCAATGTGACTCTGGACGGACAAGGTTATGTTTTTGCCAACGATCTCAAGGCCAACGGATACCGGGATATCGATTGGTATGCCCGAGGCCATATTTACCGGGCAGCGTTGAGTACAGATGCTACGTTGTTTGGCAACGAGAAATTTAATGCCGGCCTTAGGAACCTGACGGCAGTACCGGGAAAAGTCTCGGATACCGTATATAAAACTATGGCGGAGATCACCTTGGCCAAGGCTATCGCCCATCTGCAAGCCGGAGAAATTGCCGTGCGGGTGCAGAATATGCCTGAGGATATCCGGGATTGTATCCATGGTCTGCCCTTGGTGATCATCGGGCCTAATGTTCCCGCAGCAAGGATCGAGGCGCTGCATTTACCGACTAGTGATGGCGATTTCTCGACTACTGCTACCGGCAGTGCCGGTAACACCGGCACCGCCTTGCTGGAGGGCAACCCGGCTAACTTCTTCCTGGTAGATGGCAGCGGTACCAGAACCCATGCCGTGATCAACGGTTATCTCGTCAGCGCGGCTGACGGCAAGCCGGTTTGGGATCCTGAGTCAAGACCTGCCGACCAGCTGCCGAAATTAGAGGCTGGACCCTTGAACATGAAGAACTTTGCTTACTTCGGCGAAGTACCGGACATCCACCTGCGCTTCAGGCAGACGGTGGAAAATACAAAATTATTAGGCCCCGAAGACAAGCCCGCCGGTGGCTTGAGCTTTGCCAGCATGCAGACCCAGAAGCATGTCCGCATTGCCGAGATGCCCGCGGGGCAATCCAGAGTCCTGTATCTGGATCCCGGTGATGTGGCTAGCGGCGATGGCGCCACTTCCGTATCGGCGCGCAGCCGCAATACCAATTATGCCACGGTGAAACTGGCCGATTCTGCCAACAAAAGTGAGCGTACTGCTGTGCCCAATGCGACACGAAATTGGCAGGAACTGACCATTACCGGCCTCAGAACAGGCACCACGGAAGTGGAAGTGATCTGGGCCGGCGGCCTGCGGGATGGTCAAACGGACATTATTACCGTCACCGTCAATCCCGGTAAAGTTCCGCCGCCTTCCGATTCTGATAGCGGCGGCAGCGGATCAACCGTGAGCCAGCCTACCAATGTGCTCAGCGGGGAAAGAACAAAGGAGTTGATTGAGAATCTTCTGAAAGAGGGTAAACCTATCCTGCTGAATTTGAGCGCCCAGGATAAAGGTGTTCAGATCTCCGGAGCAGTGCTGAAAGCATTGGCTGCCCAAGGCAAACCTCTGCAGCTACAAAAAGATGGAGCCCGGATAATCCTGACGCCGGAAATGCTTGCTAATCTCAATCTGACGGATTCGGATGTTACCGAACTGACCATTTTGCCGGCCCGCAGCGAGATTGCTTCCGCTGCCTGGACCCAACTGGATAGTGCCAACGCTTCCTTGCTGAATACAATCTTCAATGTAGAGCTAAGGATCAACGGCGAGGCCAGGACCCGCTTTGCTTCACCCATCTTGTGGGAGGTGGATTTAAGCAACGTTAGCTTAACGGCGGCTCAGATTGGGAGGCTCAATGGCATGCGCTTCCTGAATGACCAATTCTATCGCCATCTGGGCGGCAGCCTGTCAGAAGGTATCTTCCGCTTTGAAACCAACGGGCTCAGTATCTATGGTGTGATGATTTCCGATAAAGCCGTGGAAATTGTGACCGCCATTGGCCAAGCTGGTTATACGGTTAACGGGCAAGCCAGGACTAGTGATGTAGCCCCAGTGATCGTCAATGATTTCACCATGGTGCCCTTGCGGTTTGTTTCCGAAGCTATGGGTGCCGTAGTGACTTGGGATGGCGCTAATCAGACCGTAGGGCTTCAATTTGAAGACAAGACCCATGTTCTGACTATCGGCCAGAAGGCAGGAGAAATGGCTATTGCCCCCACAATCATCAATAACCGCACAATGGTGCCTTTACGCTACCTAGGCGATTTGATGGATTTGAAAGTGACCTGGAATCCTGCCAATTCCACCGTAACGCTAAAGAAGTAATCAACCATATAAGGCAGATCCTTTGTACATCATTTGAGAAGTAATACGTTACCCCCAGATAGGACAGTGAAATAAAAAAGACTGGCTTATCTGGGGGCTGTTTTAAAAGGCTGCGGGCAGAGAGGTTGTGCTGGAATTAGAAGTTGCACTGGAATCAGGGTTAGCTTAGTTTAACTGCACAAAAAACGAGGTAGTGCATTAAACAAAAGGCGTTTATACAAAATTCAGGATTACCATACAATGTATGCACATATCCACCCAAAAACCTGCATATATTGCGGCGATTTTGCTGCACAACCTCAAATTTTGAGCGGTTAGCCGTTGTTTCCCGGCTTTCCGGCAAAGCTTCCCGGCAAAGCTGTAACTGGCTCTTTTGTTGCCGGCAATTATTTGCTATAATAAGCTAATTGAATACATAGTGAGAGGATTGGTGCCCATGATCCAGTTTGCCAAACTCCATGGGGCAGGCAATGATTTTTCTTTATTTGACGGGATAAACCAGGAGCTGCCGGATTACAGCGCTTTGGCCAAAGTTGTTTGTGACCGTCACTTTGGCGTCGGCGGCGACGGTATCATGGTAGCATTGCCAAGCCAGGTTGCCGACATCAAGATGGTCTATTATAATTCCGATGGCTCCAAGGGCGAAATGTGCGGCAACGGCAGCCGTTGCTTTGCCAAATTTGTGTACGAAAAGGGCTTGGTAGATAAGCCTGTGTTTGATGTGGAGACTGCCGACGGCACAAAGACCATTAAGCTGCAGTTGGATCAACAGGGCAAGGTAGATACGATTACGGTAGCCATCGGCCGGCCTCAGTTTGACAGCAAAAAAGTGCCCACAATCCTGCTGGGGGATCCGGTAATGCTGGAGCCTCTGGAAGTTAGCGGCCAGTTGCTGATGGTGACGGTTATGCGGCTGGGAGTACCCCATTGCGTAATTGTGGTGGATGATCTGGATAATTTCGATATAGATGATTTAGGCAGCCAGATGGAGTGGCATCCGGCATTTCCCGAGGGAATGAATATTAATTTCATTCAGGTAATGAGCCGCAGCCATATTAAAATTAAAACCTGGGAGCGGGGAGCTCATCATACCTTGGCTTGCGGTACCGGCAGCTGCGCTTCCGTGGTAGCCGGCAATCTCCTGGGCCTTCTTGATCCTCAGGTTCAGGTGACGGCGGAAGGCGGTATCTTGCAGATCAGCGTCAGTCCCGAATATGACGTAATCATGGAAGGCAAGGCCGAGTTTATCTGCGAAGGCGAATACAGCCCTTGGATCATGGCGCAGATAGAGAAGGCTCAGCAGAAATAAGCAGGCCTGCAAAAGACAGGCGCAGAGTATAGGAAGAGCATAAGAAGGCATAGAAGAAAGGGGTCTTTGGTGGCGGATAGGCCTTCTGCCGAAGGCCTCTTTTTGCTATAAAGGCAGAGGGAAGGAGCAGGGATATGAGGTATATTGATCTAAGAAGCGATACGGTGACCCAGCCAACCCGGGAGATGCGGGAGGCCATGTATAATGCGGTGGTGGGCGATGATGTATATGGGGATGACCCTACGGTAAACCGGCTGGAGAAACTGGCGGCAGATATGCTGGGCAAAGAGGCGGCCTTGTTTCTGCCCTCGGGTACCATGGCCAATCAGATAGGCGTAATGTGCCATACCAGCCGGGGAGATGAGGTGATCCTCAGCGGGGACTGCCATATTTTCATTCACGAGGTGGGAGCGGTAGCGGTATTGTCCGGCGCCAATCTAAGACCTTTGTCTTTTCCCCGGGGAATATATGATCCGGTTATGATCGAGAACGCTATTCGCCCGGCGGATATCCATCAGCCCCGGACGGCCCTTATTTGCCTGGAGAATGCCTTGGGCAACGGCAGAGTCGTTCCCGTAGAGATAATGGCGGCAGTTTATAACCTGGCAAGGCAGAAGGGTATTGCTGTTCATCTTGATGGGGCCCGGCTGTTTAACGCAGCAATTGCCCTGGGCGTTGACGTCAGGGAAATCAGCAAAAACTGCGATACCTTGTCTTGCTGCTTGTCAAAAGGGCTGGCTGCCCCGGTAGGCTCTCTGCTGGCCGGCGATGCAGCGACGATAGAAAGAGCCAGAAAATACCGTAAAATGCTGGGGGGCGGTATGCGCCAATGCGGTGTTTTGGCAGCTGCCGGTATCATCGCTTTAGAAGAAATGGTCAAGAGATTGCCGGAGGATCATGACAATGCCAAATATCTGGCCAAGAGGCTGGCTGAATTGGCAGGAGTTGAAATGGAGGAAGACTCCCCGCAAATCAATATGGTGTTTTTCAAGCTGCACCGCTCCCCTGAGCTTATCGAAACCCTGCCGGCAAAAATGCTGGAAAAGGGCATTAAAATCAATGAGGCCGGCCAGCGGGGCTTTCGTTTGGTGACCTCCAATGAAGTGTGCCGGGAGGATATCGATTATGTCATAGACATTTTAAAAGAGATATGCTGATTTTTTTACGATGAGAGGGTGATCTGATGTGACAACCATACAAAGGCAGGAGCACAATCACAATACTTTTGCTTGGGAAAAGAGCCTGGGGAATATAAAAAAAGGCCGGGAAACCCTGGGGGAAGAAATGCCGGTGCTGGTTTACCGCCTGATGCAGTATACCATGCTGGATGTGCTGAGCAAGGCTTACGGCAATGAAAAGGCCAACAACCATTTCCGCCAGGCCGGCTATCTGGCAGGGCGCGAATTTGCAGGGCACGTACTGGACTTAACGGTTGACTTTAATACCTTTATCGCCAGCCTGCAAAAGACCTTGAAAGAATTAAAAATCGGTATTTTGCGCATGGAAGATATTAATGAGATGACGGGCGAGATGGTGCTTACCGTAGCCGAGGATCTGGATTGCAGCGGCTTGCCTATTACCGATGAAACGGTTTGTTATTATGATGAAGGATTTATTGCCGGTATTCTCGAGGCCTATACCGGCAAAAGGTATGATGTGCGGGAAATTGACTGCTGGGCCAATGGCGACAGAGTCTGCCGCTTCCAGGCTACACTCAGTGACGAAGACCCCCAAACCCCCTAAGAATGCCTGAAAAGACGATCAAAAAAAATTAAGGATTTTGACTTGACAATTCACAGCGGAACATTTATACTACTAACAGATGGTTAGCCAATGCTAACCGAAAACCAAAAGCTGAAAACTAAAGGGTAAACATATTTTTTTAAGCCATGGTTAGCTATAGCTAACTTAAACTAACCAGAAGAAAAGGAACCTATATAATCTTTAATAGAATTAGCCGGCAATTCATTCGGACGAGTATTTTGTAACAACTTTTTAAGGTTACAGAGTACCAGAGGAGGAAAGCAGCTTGAACCGGAATTTTGAAACGCTTTTAGCTCATCACTGCGCTCCGCTTTTGTTTTGCAAGAAGCCGGCTGCGCTGCTGGCAGAAAAGAATCTGCCGAAAAAATGTCCCTGGCGGTTGCTGCGGCAAAAGGGGTTCCATATCTTTCGCTTACAGTGGCGGGGCCAAACACCCTTAACTCTTATTTACCATCCTGATATGCTTAGTACCACTTTGTCTCATAAGCGGGCCCGCCGGGCTCTTCAAGAGATGGGCTATCCTGTAGAAAGCAGTTGGCGGGATATGTTGAGTTTTTTGCGCCGGCGCTTTTATGAGTCTAAGGATTTTCCCCATGAAATCGGCTTCTTTCTGGGTTATCCGCCGGAGGACGTCATCGGTTTTATGGAATGCCGGGAGGATTGCAAACTCTGCGGCCAATGGAAGGTTTTTGGCGATGTGGAGGAAGCTGAAGCTTTGTTTGCCGAGTACGCCCGTTGCCGCAGGACACTACTCCGCCATATTGAGAACGGCGGCAGCATTTTTACAGAGGATCTGCCTGCTTTGGCAGGTTGAAGAATAAAAGGTATGAATAAAAAAGCAAGCATACAAATACGAGGAGGAGATTTTGATGACTACTGCAATTGTTTTTTGGAGCGGTACAGGTAATACGGAAGCTATGGCAAAAGGAATTGAGGCCGGCCTGAAAGAAAAAGGCGCCGCCGCTGCCCTGTTTACCGTAGGAGAAATAGACGCCGGTATCCTTGATCAATATGAAAAATTCGCTTTCGGCTGCCCCAGTATGGGGGCGGAGGAACTGGAAGAATCAGAATTTGAACCTTTCTTTGCCGCCATTGAAAATAAGCTGGCCGGTAAAAAAGTTGCCCTGTTCGGCTCCTATGGCTGGGGCGACGGTGAATGGATGCGTACTTGGCAAGACCGTACGAAGGCCACAGGAGCAAATGTTTACGGTGAAGGCTTTATTCAGCAGGAGGCGCCGGACGATGCTGCTTGTAAAGAGTTTGGCGCTGCCTTTGCAGAATTTTAATAGCCCCATAAAGTCCCTTTAGGTACCCCCTTAATAACTTTCTCCCTTTTAACCATCTTTACAAACCCCTTAACCCCTTATTCTCTTAACCCTTTTCACAAACCCCCTTTGAAAAGAAGCGGCAGCTATGGCTGACCGCTTCTTTTCATTGTGTGCACGCTGTCATTTGATGGGGAGAGAATATACCGTTAAGCCATGCTCCACACAATACAGATAGAGCTTGCCGTCGGGAATATGGGGTATGCGTACTGCGGCGCTTTGTTCCGGGTATAGCCGGGTTAGAAAAACCTTATCGCTTTTTACATAGGCCGCAAATAAAATATAGTGATCTCTTTTCATCTCATGATCAATGGTAATAAAGTAATCCACGTCTATCATTTCCGCGGTAATGGAGGGCGTATTTTCATCCTGCCGGGGGGTAAGCTGATCGAGTTTTTTGCCGCAGCAAACGATGGAGGAACTCCCTGTGCTGACAAGTACATTTTTACATGATGGGCAGACGTAAAATCGGATTTTATTGATATTTCCTTCGTCGGGGCGGTTTAGGGCAATTTCCCCTTCCATCATTTGCGCCATATCTGCGCCTAAGATAGCCGACAACTCTGCCCACAGGGAAACGTCAGGGCATCCCAGACCGCACTCCCATTTAGATATGGTTTTGTTGCTGATATTGAGGGCTTGCGCAATATTTTGTTGTGTCAGCCCTTTTTCTTTACGCAATTCGGCAATTAAACGGCCAATTTTGGCACAGTCCATTATAGGGCCCTCCTTTCCAAAGAGTGATCTAATCTATAGATATCGTGCGATAATTTGAACCAGCCGGCCAGGGAGCTGTTTGAGGTCAGTGATATCCAGTGTGTTTTCTTTTCCGTAAATATCGCTGATGATTTCCTTATCCTGTCCGATAGCGGCAGCGAGAAAGAAAACGCCCTTGCGGCGGTATTCCTGCAAGGTCTTTTTCATGTCTTGTGCGGCTAAATCACCTGTATAGTCCGGCATGGCTTTGGGCTGTCCGTCACTGATGCTAATGAACAGCTTTGTTTTTTGCGGCGCTGTCAATAAACGGTCGGCAATGATTCTGATTGCCATACCGTCCCGGTTGTTGCTTCGGCCCTGAATACCGGTCAGAGAATATTTTTCATCGGGGTCATCGCTATTAAAATCCACATAGGAGTAAAGTGACATTTGCTCCAACCGTGAACGGTCGGCGGTATCGCCATAAATCATTATCGGAATACCGCAGCCATCGCAGAATTCATACAGGGCAATGGCCGCCTGTTTTGCGGCGTCCAACCGGCCCAAGGCCGACATGGATGCCGATTCGTCTATGCGGAGGGCCACGGCAAGGGAAGGGTCTTCCTCCGGCGGGCGCTTTTTTGCAAAGTATCGGAAATCCCGCATCGCAACACGGTTTGCACAAAAAGTTGTGCCGTATAATTGGGCCTCCGCAGATTCACTGGCAGTTTCATATTCCAAAAAGGGCTTGGTTTTCCGAATCAATTGGCTAATCACAGGCATTAGCTCAGAGGCTTGTTTCCTATATTCAACCCTATTTTCGTCAGCAGCCTCAGGACGATGAACGATCAGTTTTATTTGCTGATGGATACTTCCTTTCACACTTTCCCGGGCTTCCTGATTGAGTCTTTTACGGAGCTCCTGTTTTTGTTGCCCGGCCTGGCGCCCCGGCTCCATTTCATGATAAAGGGGGACCCCGTCCTCGCCATTATCACTGCTTTCTGTTTTCATCGTTGCATTATTGGAAGTTTGATGGGAATGCCCCTCGCTATCCGGGGATTTGCGCAAACGCACTGCATTCGGATTCATTGGCATTTCTTCGCCGCTTCTCCAATATTCGCCATCCTGGGATAAATGCAATTCCATCACATCGGGATTTTGACTTTCCTGTCTATGTGCTTGCGTTTGTTCCCATTGTTGTAGCTGCTCCAATAGGCCCTTTGCAGATAAAGCCTGTTCTAAAATGGAGAGCTCCTCCGGGTCGGTAGTGATTTTATAAATCACCTTGTGGTACATGGATGCGCAAAGTGAAATTCCGCTTGCAACGGCATCAACCCAAAACAAGTAAGAACGCATTCCCGCCACGCCTTTAATGGCATTGGCTTTGGCTGTTTCGTCCAGCGTGATAGCCGTATCCGCCAAAAGCGACAATATTGGTTCATAGGAATAACCTGTTTTAGCGGCAGCTCTCGCCATCATAACCGCTTTGGGCGGCAAATCCATTCTTTCAGCATGGTGAATCCGGTCCCGCAGGGCTTCGTTGAGCGGCCGGACTCCATTATACCCCCTGTTGGTTGTAATAACAGCAATAAAATCAGGATGGCGGTGAACGATACGGGTGGGGAGATTAATACTGCCATCGGGCTCAAGGGCAGAGTTCAGCGCCATCAGCACCGCGGCGTCCCGTATTACGGTAGGTTCCTGTATTTCCAACAGCCAGCCGTTTTCGTAAGCGCGGACAATTTCAGAAGGATAGAATTGATAGCTTACGTCTTCTGCAGCATGCTTATCCTCCGGCAAAACCGGCAGGATGGAGCCAAAGATATCGGTTTTATCCATATCTGCAAAACAGGTGACTTTTGCATAAGGCAACCCAAAGTCCGCCGAGAGTGCCTTGGCAAGCTGAGTTTTTCCCGAACCTGCATCTCCCTCCAGTAAAATATTTGTTATTTTCATTTCCCCGCTATGCCAATTTCGCTTAACCTCAGCACAAATTCGATGCTCCGTTTCGCTTTCAATATGAGACAGCGGCTTTTTCCAAACAAGTTTTTTTTCAGCTTCTGTCAGTTGCCTGTGCGGGGACAGAAGCATTTGATTTTCCATGCCAAATTCTCCTTGCATTACTGTTTGATCCTAAGCACTGCATCAGCAAATTCTCTAATTCCTCAGTGTGATCGGCCTTTGGATCTTCATATTTTAAAATCTGTATCACTGATAATTGGAAATTATTTTCGTGATACCGATTCCAAAGCTCCTGCAACCTCTTATTAGGATGCCAGTTTGCCATCAATTTAAAGCGGTTGCTGTTAAAATCCGCTTTTGTATCTTTAGAAATGTCTAAAAAGGTTTCTTTAGTTATACCACAACAAAAAGAGATAATACCCATCTCAGGTTTTCTGTTTTCGTATTCCTTAATAAGCTGTTTTTTTCTTTTTAAGTCCATAGGATCACCTCCTATTTATTTTAACTGTCATACCCACGATAAACAATCCACGCTCCGTAGACATCCCTGACCTGCCTATTGACTTAAAGTTAACAATTTTTGCCGCTAATAGAAAAACCACGCCGTGCATATCCGCAGTACAAATTGTACCGGAACTGCCCAGGGCGCGGTTTTCTTGTATATCGGGTTTAGAATGTATTTCTTTAAATAGCTGTCCAGCCCCCGTCAATGGTCAGAAGCTGGCCGGTGGTATAGCTGGAGGCATCGGAGGCAAAGTAGAGGATAGCGCCGTCCAATTCACCGCTGCGGCCTGCCCGCTTCATGGGGCAGTAGGTCTCCAGGACCGGTTTGAATTCGGGATTGTCTACAAAGGAATCGGTCATCTCAGAAGGGAAATAGCCGGGGCCGATGGCATTGACCGTAATGTTATACTTGGCCCATTCAGTGGCCAGGTCTTTCGTCAGCATGACCACGCCGCCTTTGGAGGTGCAATAAGCGCTGAGCTGAAAGGCCGGCATGGCAACGGAGCTATGAATGGAGCCCACATTGATGATTTTACCGTATTGGCGGGCGATCATGCCCTTGGCAAATTCCCGGCTGCAATAGTAAACGCTGTTGAGATTAACGTCCATTACATATTTCCAATCCTCGTCGGTTTGGTCTTCGGCGGGTACCGATACGCTGGAGCCGGCGTTGTTTACCAAAATATCCACTTTGCCAAAAGCGCCCTCAATGTGGGCAACGGCCTTTTTAATTTCTTCAGTCTTCGTCACATCACAGGGAACGGCAAGGCAGCGTACGCCAATTTCTTCAATTTCGCTTCTGACGGCAGCCAGCTTTTCTGCTCTTCTGGCCAGCAAGGCCACATCTGCACCCTGGCGGGCCAGGGCTTTGGCAAATTCCACGCCAAGGCCGGAAGAGGCCCCTGTAACTACTGCGGATTTTCCTGTTAAATCGAATAAGTTCATCATGTTCTCCTTTAGTTTTAAGAATTCTTATTTTCCCTGGTTCTCATCGGTAACCAGCCGTTTTTCTCCCTGGATATCTTGAATGGGCCGGATATTCTGGGTTACTTCCAAAACGCCCAGATACTCGCCGGCTTCGCTGCGCAGTGCGAAGTAACGGATCAGAATATATTTATCCCCCATTTTAATCCAGAAATCCTCTTGATCTTTGCGGCCTGCCTTGAAATCCTCCACCAGCTTTTCTACGATATGGACGCTGGCCGGCGGATGGCAGTTGGATACTTTGCGGCCAATGATGGCTTTAGTGCGGGGGAAAATCCGCTCGGCGTTTTGGGAAAAATATTTCACCGTGTCGTCTTTATCCACAAAGGTGATATCAATGGGCAGGGTATCCAGCAGCCGGGTCAGCTCTTCCACCTTCAGCATACCGGTAGGCAGGGTGATCATACCCGGGGCCGGCGATTGCTGCTGCTCCTGACGCACTGCTTGAGCCTCCTTATCTGAGGCCGGCTGCCAGAGGGGCACATCATCAATCAGGCAATAGCCCAGTTCGGGACTTTCGTCAGCAATGATTTTCCATTCATCCTGGGTCAGGTTTTCCAAGAGCATGGGCAGCATGATGTTTTCTTCTTTAAAGATCATGTCTGTGACTTTGGTTAAAAGGGCTTCCAGCCGTTCCGCCAGCCCCTCAATATCCCCCTTTTCCAGCTCGACTCTGACAGCTTTTAGCTCTTGGCGGATCTCATCGTCCACACCCCACATGACTTTAGGCGGAGCGGTGATGCCGTACTGCTCCATGTAAGGGAAGAAGAGATTTTCTTTCTTTATGTAATGGCGGTCAATTTCTGACAGTCGTGCCACCTCGTCTTTTAATGCTTTTGCTTCATTGGAGCCAGCAGCAAGGGCCAGCTTGCCCCGGATTTTTTCCACTTGTTTTTCAATGGCCCGGTTTTCCGCTTTTAAGGTATGGGCCGGATGGCCGGGAATATGGGAAGGATCCGAGGGGCGGTGAATCTCGGCAATAGAGCCCTTGAATACTGCGGCATGAACGTCGCAGAGGCGCTGGACTTCGGCCACGGGCAAGCCGCCTTCAATGAGCGCCTGCTCCGCCTGGGCAATTTCCTCAGCAGACACGTTGCCGAAAACAGCGGCAAACTTTTCTTTTACTTCATCCACGCTTTTACCGTCATGGAGCTCTTTGATCAGTTCGGCTAAAACCTGTTGGCGGTATTCTCTATTATTGATTTCCGCAGTCATTTAATCTCCTCCTTCACGATGTAGCCTGCCTCTTCAAACCGGCTTTTGATCATTGCCAGATCCAGCTTTTTCATAGCGGCGCCTTTGGGAATGGTCATAAACCGGCCCGCCGTTGCCAGCATACCGGGCTTGGTAATCTCCGTAAATCCAGCGGCGGCTAATAAAGGAAGGATACCCGGATCAGCAGTGCATAATTCATGGACGGTCCGGTTAAGATCAAGTATTTTATCGGCCATGTGGACCACCTCTTTCTACCCCTTTTGTTAGCTAAGGCTAACTATAGGAAAAGTATACCATAATGATCAGTATTGGTCAATGCAGCCGATAATGCCAGCCGCCAGTTGCCGGCCTTCTGCTGTTCTTCCCACATGCGGCGGTAAAGTCCGTTTTGGGCAAGGAGACTTTCGTGATCACCAATTTCTGCCAGGCGGCCTTCATTGAGCACAATGATTTGATCGGCATTTTGCACCGACCGCAGCCGGTGGGCAATGACAACGACGGTTTTGTTTTCCACCAGAGCGTCGATGGCCTGCTGGATGAAAACCTCGTTTTCCGGATCAAGAGAAGCGGTGGCCTCATCCAAAAGCACGATGGGCGCATCCTTGAGCAGGGCCCGGGCAATGGAAATACGTTGTTTTTCTCCCCCCGAAAGGGTAGAGCCTCCTTCACCCACCATGGTTTGGTATCCCTGGGGCAGAGCGGTAATAAAGTCGTGGCAGGCCGCCAGCTTGGCAGCGGCCATGACCTCTTCGCGGTCAGCATCCTCCCGGCCCATGCGAATATTATTCTCAATGGTATCATGAAACAGGTAAACGTCCTGAAAGACCATGCTGATATTGCGGAGAAGGATGTCGGGATTCTGGTTGCTCACCGGTACTCCGCCGATGCTGACAAAGCCGGAATCCACATCCCAAAAGCGGGCGATCAGCCGGGTGATAGTGGACTTACCCGAGCCGGAAGGGCCCACAAGGGCCGTCAGGCTCCGGGCGGGAATATCAAAGGAAACGTCATGCAAAACCTGATTTTTGCCGTAGCCGAAGGACACCTGATCGAAGCGGATAGCCATGTGCTCGGGAGCAGCCGCCTTTTCCTCAAAGGGCAGCGGTTTTTCTTCCATAACCTCCACAATCCGCTGGGCGCAGTGGTTCAGCCGGGTAATGTTTACCAGCATCATCAGCAGGCTCATCATGGGATTGTAGATGTTGAGGGCCAGCAGCAAGAACACCACCAGAGTCAGGGGCGCAAGGCTGCCGCCTAAAAGGAGAAACAGACCCAAAGCCATCACCACGGCGGTTCCCCCATTGAGAATGGCCTTGGCCAGCATTGCCATGGGTGCGCTGGCCCCCTCCACCGCCAGACAAGTTTTGCGCAGCTCATCGCAGGAGGCCCGCAGCCGGCGGTACATTTCATCGCTTTGGTTAAAGGCCTTTAAGGTTTGAATACCGCCTGCATATTCCAGAATGCGGGCCGTATTTTCCTGTTGAGCCTCCAGCAGATCCGTATTTTTCCGGGACAGGAGGCGGTAGGACAGCACCGCCAGAGGAATGGCCAAAGGGATCACGGCGATGGTGGCGAGCATCATGCGCCAATCAAAAACGGTCAATACAATAAGGGCCATGCTGAGCCGGGCGGCAATGACGGCAGCCGTGGGCATCAGGCTGTTGCAGTTGGCTTCCACCGTCTCGTAATCCCGCAGCAGCACGGTGGTGAGATCTCCGGCGCTGCGACGGTTGTAAAAGCCCATGGGCAGCCGGCGCAGATGCTCTCCTGTGGCCAGGCGTGATTTACGGGTCACCCCGGCAAAGCCGGCACAGGCGATAATGTAGCTTTTGCGGGCCACAAAATAGTAGAGGATGCTCTGCAAAATCAGCAGGCCGCACAATAGCAGAATAGCTTTAACGGGAATCGGCATATTGGGATCGATTACTGGGCCGAAAAGAAGATACACGGCCATAAGCATAACGGCATGAGGAATAGCCGCAATATAATTGTCAAAAAACATCCAGGCTGCCAGCTTGGCAGCATGCTGGGGCTGTCCCAGAGTGATTTTTTGAAACCAATGTTTAAAGCCGGCCATGAGCATATACCTCCTTTTTTTTGTCTGTTTTTTTGATTTGCCAGCGGTCCCGCCGCTCATTGGCGTCTACCATGTCCCGGTAAACCCGGCAGGTTTTCAGAAGCTGTCTATGGTCTCCCTGGGCGATGAGGCTGCCGCTGTGCAGCACCAGGATATTGTCGGCAGCCTCAATGGTTTTCAGGCGATGGGCGATAATCAATACAGTTTTCCCCTTGGCCAGCCGGGCGAAGGATTCCTGGATCAGGCTTTCGTTTTCGGCGTCGGCATAGGCGGTGGCTTCGTCCAGAATGATGATGGGCGGATTTTTCAGGAAAACCCGGGCGATGGCGATCCGCTGCTTTTCTCCTCCGGAAAGGTAAGCGTCCTCTTCGCCGATTACGGTATCGTAGCCCTGGGGCAGCCCCAGGATTACCTCATGGACGCCGGCGGCCTTGGCGGCCTTCTCCACAGCCTCCCGGCCGGCGGTCTTATTGCCCATACGAATGTTTTCTTCCACCGTGTCCCGAAATAGCAGGGAATCCTGAAAAACATAGCCTACAAGCTCCATCAGCCGCCCCTGCTCTATATCACGGATATCCACGCCGCCGATGAGTATGGAGCCTTGCTGGGGGTCATAGAAGCGGAGCAGCAATTGGGCGGCAGTGGACTTACCGCCGCCGGAGGGACCCACCAAACCGGTGATGCTGTTGGGCTCCAGGGTGAAGCTGATATCCTTCAGCGCCTGCTGCCCGTCATCGCCGTAAGAAAAGGCAACATTTTCAAAGGCGATATCATGCCCCTGGGGGATTTTCGGGCAGGCTGCCGGGCTGAGCTCCTTTTCTTTGAGAATTTCGTCAATACGGGAAACGCCGATGGAGATTTCATTGGTGGACAAAGCCATGGCCATCATATTTTCCAGGGGTTCTTTTAACCCCGCGCCCACAAGAAAAAAGAGCAGGAGCAGGGGCAGAAAATCAATGTAGGATGAGGCCTTCAGGCCGATGAGCAGCCCTGCCGGCAAGATCAAGAGCATTTGAGCCCCCATGGCGGCGTAGTAGACCCCCATTTTCGGGGCAAAGAACCAAGTAGCCCGCTCTACCGCCCCGGAAAAGGCATTGATGCTCTCTCCCAGACGGGCAAAGGAGGACAGGGTACGGTTGAATACCTTGATGACGGGCATGCCGTGGATATATTCCACAATGGTGCCGTTCATGATCTCCCGGGTTCGGTGCATATCGACCTGAGTTTGGGCTCCCCGGGGATCTTTGAGACCCACGGAGAGAATGACCATGGAAAGGAGCAGCGGCGCAAGGGTTGCCAAAGCCAGCCGCCAGTCCATAATAAAAAGATACAAGATGGTAAAGAGGGGTAGTGAAATGGCGGCTACCGTATCCGTGATGCTGTGGGCGATAAACTCCTCGATTTTTTCCACGTCATCCTGAATGACCTTTTTCAGCGCACCCTGGGTGGTTTTCGTAAAATACCCAGAGGGCAGCCGGGAAAGCTTTTCCATCAACTGCATCCGCAGTTCAAACAAAATGTTGTACGCCGCCCGGTGGGAGAGGCTGGTACTCCAAAATCCAAAGCCGCCGTAAATCACGGCTGCCGCTGCCGTAAGGCCCACCAGCCAGTAAAAGGTGGCCAGGGGGATGGCCGATAAATTGTGGTAATGGACCACCAACTGCCGCAGCAGGGCGTAAATGGTGAAAAAGGGCGCCAGCCGTGCAGCGGAAGCAAGGACAGACAGAAGGCAAGCTCCTATTAATTGCCCCTTGCGCTGTCCGGCAAGCTCCAAAAGTCGCAATAATCCGGCTTTTGGTTTCACTGTTTTCTTCATGATTCTCCTCCTTGCTTGACAAGCAAATAATAAAAGAATAAAATGAACCAAAAAATATAAACTAGTTCGTTTATTATAAGTTAGCACTAACTAACTGCAATTGTCAAGAAATTTATGTTATAATACGTCATCATAATTTTGAGGTGAGGGAAATGCCGGCAATCTTCAATGAACAAAACCGTGAGGCTGTGCGCATACGGATGCTGGAAAACGGTGCGGAACTATTAAAGAAATATGGCGTTAAGCGCATGACGGTGGCGGACATCGCCAGGGCGTCGGGCCTGGCTAAGGGAACCTTTTATACCTTCTTTTCCTCCAAGGAGGAGTTCATTTATCAAATAATCCTGTACAAACGGGAGATGGTGAGAAAAATTTTTACCGATCTGGCAGGGGATTGCCGCCGAATCCGCCGGGATCAGCTCCTGGAGTTTTTTCGCCGTATTCAGAGGGAAGATTTGAATATTTATCGATATATGACCGAGCAGGATATGAACTATCTGGCCACCAAATGGCCCCGGGAGTACAGCTTTAATCCTGCAGCCGATGAAGAAACCACCCGTTGGATGCTTTCCTGCATGGAGGGTTTGCGGCAGGGGATAAACTGGAAAGTCCTGGCCAACCTCATGAAGACGCTGGCCCTTTTGGATATGACAAAAGACGTTCTTCACGAGGATGCTCTGGAAGAGACCAGGGGGGTGCTCCGCAAAGGATTGCTGGACTATTTATTTGGCTGCAACGGAGAGATTGACAAAGGAGCGGCAATATGATATAACACTGTTATATTGCCGTATTATATCATATTGCTGCAGAGGAGGGGGCCATCATAGCGGAAGAATCCACCCAAAAGCGGATCTTGGAAGCCGGCAAGGCTGAGTTCCTGCAAAAGGGATATAAAAATGCCTCGTTGCGCAGCATTGCCCGGGCCGCCGGCGTAACCACCGGAGCTATCTATGGCTATTATCCCGATAAGGAGGCCCTGTTTAATGCCTTGGTTTCAGAGCCTGCCAATAGCCTGCGGGACTGGTACCTTTCGGTGCAGCGCCAATTTGAGGCATATCCTGCCGATTACAAGGAAAAGCAGATGCATGGCTACACAGCTCATGCTTTAGAGGAATTTATCAGCTATGTTTACCTTCATTTTGACGCTTTTAAGCTGGTGGTCTGCTGCTCCGACGGCACCGATTATCAGCACTACATCGATAGCCTGCTGGAAATAGAAGAAGAGCATACCCGGCGGTTTATTCAGGCTCTGCGCAGCTTAGGCCACAATATCCCCACCATTGATGACGACATGAGCCATATTTTGTCCAGTGCCTTTTATTACGGTATCTTTGAGACGGTGGCCCATGATATGCCCAAGGAGCGGGCCCTGGAGTACATCCGCATCTTGAATCGGTTTTACAGTGCCGGTTGGGATACCATTTTAGGGCTAAAACAGCCCTAAAATTTTTGCATTGAAGTTAGCTATGTCTAACTAAAGATATCGACTAGGAGGAATGGTAATGAAGGAAAATCCAAGAGGGACTGTTTCCTGGCTATGGCAGTTTGCCTCACCTCACAAAGACGGCTATATTGCATCGCTGGCCTTTGCCACAGTGGGGGTAGCCTGTGGAATAGCGCCTTATTTCTGCGTAGCCCAAATTGTGCTGGGGCTGCTTCGAGGAGAAGGGGATATAGGCTTTTATGGTCTTTACTGCCTGGCCGCCGCCGGTTTTTGGGCGCTGCGCTACTTGTTTCATGGCGTTTCCACCACCTTGTCCCATCAGTCAACCTTTGCGGTGCTCTCCGAGGTGCGCCTGCAGCTAACCAAAAAGCTGACCCGCCTGCCTATGGGTTATTTGCTGGACACACCCTCGGGCCGGCTGAAAAACATATTGGTGGAGCGGGTAGACAGCATGGAGCCCACCCTGGCCCACGTGGTGCCGGAAATGGGAGGGAATGTTCTGGTTTCCCTGGCCACTATGATCTATCTTTTTGCCCTGGACTGGCGCATGGCCCTGGCGGCCCTGGTGCCGCTGCCCCTGGGATTCCTTTGCTACGTGGGCATGATGGCGGGATACGAGAAGCGTTTTGCCAATTATGTGGCCAAAAATAAAGCCTTGAATGATACGGCAGTGGAATACATCAGCGGTATTGAGGTGATTAAGGCCTTCAACCAATCGGCCTCTTCTTATGAGAAATTCACCACTGCCGCCAGGGAGGCCGCCGCTTCCGCCATTGACTGGATGCGCTCTACTCTGCCATTTTTCTCTACGGCCATGTCGGTCTTTCCCGCAGTATTGGTCAGCGTGCTGCCCATCGGCACCATGTTGTACATGAAGGGCAGCCTGCCTCTGGATACTTTTATCGCAGCCATCATTTTGTCTTTGGGCGTCATGGGGCCCCTCATTACCACCATGTCCTATACCGACGATATTGGCAAGGTACATACCATCGTAAGCGAGGTAACCGGTGTGCTCACCCAGCCGGATCTTGTGCGCCCGCAAGAAGCAGCGGCCCTGCAAGGCTACGATATCCGCCTTGAGGATGTAAGCTTTGCCTACCAGGAAAAGCCGGTGCTCCTGGGGGTAAATCTATTGATTCCTGCGGGCAGCGTGACGGCGCTGGTAGGTCCTTCGGGAGGAGGAAAATCCACCATTGCCAAGCTTATCGCCTCCCTATGGGATGCCGGCAGCGGCCGGATCAGCATCGGCGGCACAGACCTACGCCAAATCCCCCTGGCCCAGCTCAACAGCATGATTGCCTACGTGGCTCAGGACAATTACCTCTTTGACGAAAGCATACGGGAAAACATCCGTATGGGAAGACCCGGCGCCAGCGATCAGGAGGTGGAGGAGGTTGCCCGCAAAAGCGGCTGTCACGATTTTATTGTGCAATTGGAGAAGGGCTATGAAACCTGTGCCGGCGGCGCCGGAGGCCACCTTTCCGGCGGCGAGCGCCAACGCATCACCATCGCCCGGGCCATGCTTAAGGACGCCCCTATCGTGATTCTGGATGAGGCCACAGCCTATACCGACCCGGAAAATGAGGCGGTGATCCAGGCGGCGGTATCCCGGCTGGTGGAAGGGAAAACTCTCATCGTCATCGCCCACCGGCTTTCCACCATTACGGATTCCGACAGCATCGTCCTCATTGAAGATGGCCGGGTGGCAGCCCAGGGTACCCACCGTGAGCTGCTGGCTGCTTCCTCTCTTTATAAAAGCATGTGGGAAGCCCATACCTCGGTTAAGGACAGTATGGAAATTACAGCGGGGGAGGTGCCGGCATGATTGGCATATTCAAAAAGTTCTTTACTTTCAGCGGCAGCCAAAGCCGCCTGTTTTACCAGGCTCTGGGCCTCTCACTGCTTCACGCCCTGTTTGAAGCCTTGCGCATACCGGCTATTGCCGTGGTCCTTACAGCGCTTATCGAGGGCAATGTAAGTGCGCAAACCATATGGACCTCCTTGGGCATTATGCTCATCAGCATCATAGGCTGCGCTTTTACCCGCCGCAGCCTGACCATGAAGCAAACCGTAGGCGGATATACGGTGGCCACCAATAAGCGGGTGGAAATCGGCGAGAGGCTTAAATATATGCCCATGGGCTATTTCAACGACAACAGCCTGGGCCAGATTACCTCAATTACCACCAATACCGCCGAAAACCTTCAGGATGTGGCCACCAGGGTGATTATGCTGACCACCCAGGGGATTTTAACCACCGCTATGTTTACCTTGTTTATTCTGTTCTACGATTGGCGTATCGGGCTGCTGCTCATTGGGGGTATTGCCGTATTTTTCAGCATCAACGCCCTGATGCAGAAAAAGTCCCGCCAGGTCTCTCCCCTAAAAACAGCCTCCGACACCCGGCTGGTGGCAGCGGTTCTGGAATATGTTCAGGGCATCGGAGTGGTGCGCTCCTATAACCTGGACCAGGAGGCCAACAAAACCGTGGATCAGGCCATCAAAGAAAATGAGGAAATCAATGTCAAGCTGGAGAAAACCTTTGTGCCCTATAGCTGCTTGCAAAGTTTGGTACTGAAGCTCTTTGGCATCGGCATGATTTTTCTGGCGGTCTCGTTGTATCTCAGCGGCTCCCTGGAATTAATCAACTGCCTCTTGCTGGTGATTTCCTCCTTTATGGTGTACGCCCAGCTAGACTCGGCCGGCAGCTACAGTGCGCTTTTGCGGGTGCTGGATCTTTCCATGGATAGAATTAATCAGGTTTTTGCAACCCCGGTGATGGATATTGATGGCAAGGTCATAACTCCTAAAGCCTGCACCATCGAAGGAGAGGGCGTCACCTTCCGCTATGAAAACAAAAAGGTCATCGACGATGTCTCCTTTGTGATCCCCGAAGGGACTACCACCGCCATTGTGGGGCCCTCCGGCGGCGGCAAAACCACCCTGACCAGCCTGATGGCCCGTTTTTGGGATGTGGACAGCGGCCGGATCAGCCTTGGCGGCAGGGATGTACGGGAATACACCCTGGACAGCCTGCTGGCAAACTTCAGCATGGTCTTTCAAAATGTCTACCTGTTTAACGATACTATTGCCAACAACATCAAGTTTGGCAAGCCCGGTGCTACTATGGCGGAGGTGAAGGCGGCGGCTAAGAAGGCCTGCTGCCACGACTTCATCAGCGCTCTGCCCAACGGTTACGATACGGTGATCGGGGAAGGGGGAGCCACTATTTCCGGCGGCGAAAAGCAGCGGATATCTATTGCCCGGGCCCTGCTCAAGGATGCGCCAATCATTATCCTGGATGAAGCCACCGCCAACGTTGATCCTGAGAACGAAGCCCTTTTGCAGCAAGCTATTGCTGAGCTTACTCAGGGCAAAACCATCATCATGATCGCCCACCGGCTTAAGACAGTACAAAATGCTGATCAGATTTTAGTACTGGATCAAGGGAAAATCATCCAGCGGGGCTCTCACCGGGAGCTGATGCAGGCGGGAGGCCTCTACGCCGACTTTATCCGCATGCGGGAAAAGTCCATCGGCTGGAAGCTGGGAGGACGCACCGCCTGATAAGCAGGGAATTTTCTGTACGCCTAAAAGGGCTGCCTCTTTTCATTTGAGACAGTCCTTTTATTTGTTGAACAGAATTCGTTTGCATCCATTGCGCCGGCATAGTATAGTTGAAAAAAGAAGCCAATAGGAAAGTGAAAAAGCCATGAGAATCAAAATAACAAAATCAGGTCCTTACCTTGTCACAGGAGGCGTCCCATTACGGGAAAAAATAATTACGCCGGTGGGCCGGGGCTATAGGCTGGCGGAAGGCAGGGAACTTCCTCAGGCTAAGTCTTACGCTCTCTGCCGTTGCGGCCGGTCAAGCACCGCTCCTTTTTGCGACGGCGCCCATATGAATTCCGGCTTTGCCGGGAAGGAAACGGCCTCTCGGGCTCTCTATGAGGAACGGGCGCAACGGCAGGAGGGCATCTCTCTTGATCTTCTGGACGACGGGCGCTGTGCCTATGTGCGCTTTTGCCATACACACAAGGGCGACGTCTGGACCCTGGCCGAGACAGCCGATACGGCGGAATTGAGGGACCTGGCCGTCAAGGCGGCGGGAGAGTGTTTAGCCGGGCGGCTGGTCGCCGTACAGAAAGACGGGAAAATTTTGGAGCCGGAGCTGTCGCCGGAAATCAATATTCTCCAAGACCCGGAGAAGGAGATTAGTGGCGGCATCTATGTGATGGGAGGGATCGCCGTGGAGTCGGCAGAGGGCTACGAATACGAGAGGCGGAACCGCCTTGTTCTGTGCCGTTGCGGTCGGTCCCAAAATAAGCCGTATTGTGACGGGATGCATGCCGCCGGCAACGGGTTTGTGGACAGATAAAAAAATGCCAACGCCGCCTTTTAGCCCTGGTATGCTGACCCCTTAAGGCGGTGCAATGTTGTATATACCTTCAAAATCTGAAAATTAAGTCGATTATACTTATACCGTATGAGCGGGATTTTCCTCCTGCCTTCATCAAGATCTGTGCCTTGGGCACCGCTGTATTGGTAGGCCTGGAGGACAACGTATACCTTGAAAAAGGTGTTTTGGCCAAGAGCAACGCCGAGCAGGTACAAAAAGTGGCGGCGCTGGCCAAATTGCTGGGGCGGCCTATTGCTACCGCAAAAGAAGCCCGGGAGATGCTGAACCTGTAGAGCCTGTAGAATCAACGCAATACTCACAAACGTAAGCAGCACTGAAACACTTAAAAACGCCATTGCAAGGTGTATTTCCTCGCAATGGCGTTTTAGGTGTGCTGTATTGCCTTTAGGTAGTAATTTGCAAATTGAACTTCTATGTAAAGGAAGCTTGACAAAAGACGGTAGAGTGAATACAATGGATGTAAAGGAAACTTGTCAAAAGAGAAGGCGGTAGATTGTGAAGAATAGAGTTGAGGAATTAAGAAAGGCACGGAAATTGAGCCAAGACGAGTTTGCGAAAGCAATAAGAGTGTCAAGACAAACTGTTAGCTCTATTGAAACGGGAAAATATAATCCGTCTTTAGAGTTAGCCTTTACCATTTCAGACTTTTTTGGGATGTCTATTGAAGAAATTTTTATCAGTGAAGGGAGGGCTATAAAATGAAAAAAAATATGCTTATAGCTGGGCTTGTATATGTTCTTATTGGTATTGGATTTTTGCTGTGTGGGATTTTTCTGGACACAAAATTAAATAGCCTGTTTTGGGGATTTGCCGGTGGCGGAATTGCTCCCGGTCTTACGATGATTTACAGATATTTTTACTGGACGCGCCCCCAAAACACTACAAAATATGCAGAAAAAATGGAGGAAGAAAAAATCAATCTGCATGATGAGCGTAAAGAAAAGTTTAGAAACCTATCAGGCCGATATGCTTATCTATTAGGGCTAATCACAATTTGCATTTCTATTGTTGTCTTTTCAGTATTATCTTCCTTAGGGATTATGCAAAATGCGAAAATCTTGATTTTATATTTAGGCGCCTACGCGGCTTTCCAGTATATCGCAGGGATACTTATATTTAGGCATCTTGATAAGAAATATTAAATCAAGGAACTGTTATACGATACTGATATTCTTAACAACGAATGTAAAACCGTTATTTATCCGAAAATTCCAAAGTAACAACTTGAACCAAATCCAGGCCTTTAAACTTAGCCGGTTCAAAATAATCTTGCAAGGCATAAGATCTCATCGCCGTCCCGCTATCATATATCATGTATCATGAGAGCAACGGGTATTTCCCTGTTAATTTCAATACCCTGAAATTCCTGCAAAAAACCTTTTACTGATGCAATTACTTCGCTATCAAGTAAAATTTCATCCGTTTTATAGGAAGCCAGCCCATTGGAATTTATATTGAACTCAATCACGTAATTTTCTTTCAGTTGCATGGCAAAGGTACCCGCTAATCGGTCAGAGGGAGTTTCGTCCGGATCAATAGAAATAGCGCCGCCGCCAGTAGAAACCCATTTTTCACCGTCTTCAAGCCGATATACATTCACGTTTAAGGCAGTTGCTTCTTTGGGCGCATTGAATGAAATGATTTGGGAATTCCCCGCCATTGAGAAAGACTGCAATATATACTTCTCACTTTCGGATAACGAATAGGGGGCTATTCCTTCTTCGTTTAAATTCTTTGGGACATCGCCATTGCTTGAACAGGCAACGAAGCCAAAAGCATAATAAATAGAATAACCACCGGGAATGATTTTTTCATGGGATATATACCTTTCTGTCCTTATTTATTCTTACCAAGGTCCTCCGCCTTATATAAGTTATAACCCTCATAATGGTAGCTGGCGTCAATACCTTTTATGTAGACTTCCCTGTCGTCTATTTTATCCGTCAGCGCATTTTTGAGCAGAACCTTAATTTCAACATCTTTTATAGGGCTTCGCTCCATGGCCAGAATATAATCTTCTTTATCCACCTTGCTCCAGTCAACAACTTGCTTAATTTCTTTCTTTAAAATTGCATCAAGCCATATTCTGGCGCTGCGGCCGTTGCCTTCCCGGAAGGGATGAGCCACATTCATTTCAACGTACTTTTCAATAATCTCATCAAATGTTCTCTGCGGCATCCGGGCAACATTCTGGAGTGCCGTCTCTAAATACATGACGGGAGTAAAGCGAAAATTACCTTTCGCTATATTGACGTCACGTATTTTTCCTGCAAAGGCATAGATTTCATCAAAAAGGAATTCATGAATTTTTGCTAATTCTTCAAAGGTACCGGTTCCAAAGGTATCTAATAAACCGGTTTCAAATAATTCCAAAGCCTTTGCTTTGCTGAGCTTTTCTTCAGTACGGGCAAGTTCGGCAGAAGTGGTTATGCCTAATTTATTTTCTAATACCATGGCTTGCTCCTTTCACAGTATCGTCCAGTCTTATTATTTCCATTTTACTATATAAACTTAACTCTGTCATTTTTCCCTGCCGCTGCCCCGACCCTGCCGATTTTCATCCAAGCAAAAGTAAGCCCGAGTTTTATTTCCATCAAGGCTTTTCAAATCTAACCTTCATCTAACTTTCGTTTCGTTATACTCAGGATGTAGCCAAGCTACGAGAAAATGAACGGAGGTTTTCGATATGAAAAGAAACAAGATTTTAGGCGCAGTATTGGCATTGGCTTTGGTCACTGTTTCCGGGGCAAGCGCATATGCGGCCGTTCCGGAGATTAAGGCCGTTCCCGGCGCCGGCCTATGCGAGGTAAAGGTTTTTACCCTGGATGAGGGAATGCCCCTTGTTTTCGGGGAAACGATCACGCTAAGCCCACTAGAGATATCTGAAGCTGAACTGGTGAATTTCAAGGTTTTGGCCGAGGGGGAAATGCCCGTCATCTCAGGGGGAACGATCACGTTCGACATAGTGGCGATGCTCGGATCTGTTTTCCAATTCCTTTAAATACCACATGCATTCCCTGAAAAAGAAGCTGGCCGAGGCCGGAGGGGATTGCATCAAAAATATCCGGGGCCAGGGCTATGTTATACGGGAGGAAAAAACTGATGAATAGAATTTCTCTCCGGCTGCGCATTACGCTTTTGATGGGGCTGCTTCTTGCCCTGCTGACAACGGCGTTGACCGTAGCCTCCATTATGAGCGCCAATCATTTTTTTGTCAGGCCCCAGCTTCAGGAGCTTGAGATCTTGCCGTTGGAAAATACCGGGGTGGAGTTCGAGCTATTGGAGAGCATCCCAGCGCAGTTGGATCTGAACTTCGAGGAGTTTGAACAAATACCTGCCCCTACCACTACAGTCGAATTCCAAATTACAACGGCCCAAAGAGGCTTTTCCTTTCAAAGCATTGCCGCGTTAATTGCCATTATTGTCTTTGGTCTTGGCATTACCTATTGGATGATGGGCCGGGCCCTAAGACCCCTTACGCTGCTGAGCCAAACCATCTGCGACATTAATGAGCACAACCTGGATAAGACCATTGAAGGATCCGCCGCCAAAGATGAGGTGGGCAGCATTACCGCTTCCTTCAACGGTATGCTTGGCAGGCTCAAGGGCTCCTTTGAGCAGCAAAAACGCTTTGCCGCCAATGCCGCCCATGAGCTAAAAACGCCGCTGGCCACAATGAAGACCTCCCTGCAGGTGCTGCAGTTGGAGGATGCGCCAAGCCCCGGCGATTATCAGGATACTATTTTGTTGCTGGAGCAAAATGTTGACCGGTTGATCGCCACCGTAAACGACCTGCTTTTGTTGTCTGGGCAAGGGAAAACGGAATTGGCCGACGAAATTTCCCTGCCTGCTTTATTTAAGGGGATAGCGGAAGAGCTGGAAGAGGCAATCGGCAGTAAAAATCTCTGCTGCATTCTTCCTCAAGAGAATTGCCTGATTACGGGTAATCAGATGCTGCTCCGCTCGGCCTTCTACAACCTTTTTGAAAATGCCGTCAAGTATAACAAGGAGGGGGGCAGGGTGGAGGTGGCCTTTGAAAAAACCCCTGAGGGAAAAACCGCCGTATCTATAGGGGATACAGGTATAGGAATGGCGGCAGAAGATGCCGCACGGGTATTTGAACCATTTTTTCGCGGCGATCAGGCCTGCATCAGGCAGATTCCCGGCAACGGCCTGGGGATGTCCATTATAGGCGCGATTATAGAGGGGCACGGCGGAGAGATTCAGGTGGAAAGCGTAATGGACGTCGGCACGAAGGTCACGGTGGTTCTGTAATATTATAATGGTTGTTTGTCCCCCGATGTACAAAAATTGAAGTAATGTGTAAATACAGCCCCCTATAAAAGGAAAAAACTGTGCAATACCTCACTTTTTGCACAGTTTTTTCCTTTTAATCACTTTTAATAATAAGCGTTCCTAATGATTTGCCCTAATACTTCGTTTTTTGTACATGAGAGGTTAATGGCGGGCCATCGTCCGGCGCAGTCCCGGCCGGCAGGCTTAGTCCTCCAAAACCTCCAAAATAGGATCGATGATTTTTTGCTGCATGACGTCAATGAAGCCGTAGTCGGTGACGGCAAAATCGGGAATAGCCGCCAGGCAAATGAAGCAAAGGAACATGAAGGGAATGGGGATCTCCGTACCCATGGCTTTGGCCACCCGGTTCAGCTCCCGTTTTTTCTCAGTCAATTCCTTTAAGGGCAGATCGCTAAGCAGGCCGCAGATGGGATAGGCCAGTTCCGCCGCCACTTTGCCGCCCTGAACAATAACCTGGCCGCCGTTCAATTCCACCACCCGGTTGACTGCCGCCGCCATATCCTCAAAGCTATCACCCATGACGATGATGTTGTGGTTGTCGTGGCCCACGGAGGAAGCCAAAGCCCCGCCCCGCAGCTTAAAGCCGCCCATAAAGGCCCGGCCGATATTGCCGTTTTTGCCGTAACGTTCCACCTGAGCGATATAGAGCACGTCCTGATCGGGATCACATTGGACCACTTGATCTTTGACCTTCAGCTCTACTTCCCGGCGAATCGTAAAGGGGATGTGGGGCAAGGTGTCCATAACGAGAGCCTTGACTTTTTTGGCTCCGGCGGGAGCTTTGATATGGAAGCTCTCCGGAGTGATGGGGGCAAAGAGGCGGAGGGTGTTCAGCAGGCAGGGGGCATGCTCCGCCTGGGGATATTCCACCAGTAAAGCGCCGCCTTCGGCCACCAGACGGCCGCCGGCAATGACGGTTTTGACCTGGAAATCTTCCGGGCCGGTGGTGATGTTGATATCTGCCCGGCGGCCCGGGGCTAAACCGCCGATTTCCCGTTCCAGGCCGAAGGCCCGTGCGGCATTCAGCGTCACCATTTGAATGGCGGTGACAAAGCCGGCCCCCAGTTTCAAAGCCGTGCGTACCGCATCGTCCAGATGACCCCGCTCTTCTAAATCGATGGCATGAAGATCGTCGGTGACGATGCTGACCATGGAAGTGTCCAGCTTTCTTTCCAGGACGGCTTGCAGCAGCACCGGCATATTGCGGGCAGCGGAGCCTTCCCGCATCATCAGATGGCAACCGTTGCGCAGGCGTTCCAGCACATCTTCTTCGCAATGGGATTCGTGATCCGTGGAAACGCCGGCGGCAATGCAGGCGCTCATGTTGGGGCCCAGCATTTCCGGAAGATGGCCCTGTAAGGATTTGCCCAGAGCCTTGGCTGCATCCAGGGAGTCCATCAAATCAGGAAATTCCGCCAGGATATAAGGACCGACACATTCACTGAGGCCCACGGCGTCCGGCCGGGCCAAAGCTTTCTTGATGATTTCCGTATCAAAGCTGCCGCCGCTGGTTTCCAAATTGGGGGAAAAGGGCACATGAGAGGGCACCACAAAATACAGCTTTAAATCAGTGGCTTTAGCCTCCTCCAGGACGGCTTCAATACCCTCCAGACCGGCTACGACACCGATCTCATGAAGATCCGTCATAATGACGGTGGTGCCGTGAGTCAGTACGGCGGCGGCGAAATTTCTGATGGAAAGGGAGGCGCTTTCGGGATGAATGTGGCCGTCCACAAAGCCGGGGGTGATATACTGGCCCTGGGCGTCCAGGATTTTGGTGTCCGGCCCGATGCAGTAGTCTACGTCACCGACGGCTGCGATGGTATCGCCGCAAAGAGCCACACCCCCCGGATAGATTTCCCCGGAATAGACGTTGACGATCTGGCCGTTTTTGACCACCAGATCGGCGGGACGGCTGCCTTTAGCCACGGCTAGCAATTGATGATTCATGTACATACCTCCTTATTTATTCTTTGTATTTTTGTTGGCCCATGGTTATTTAGACTTTTACCACCGGGAAGCGGTGGGGTATCCGGATGTTGGCCCGGTCATAAATGGCGGCTCCCCGCCGGCAGGCCTCTTCTAAAATGGCATCTTCATCGAGGGTCAGAATCTTTCTGTCCCGCATCAGCCATTTGCCGTCGCAGATGGTGGATTCCACATTTTCCGAACGCATAGCCGTAACTAGTGAAGCAATGGGATCATTGACGGGCATCATGGAAGGGCCGTAAGGATTGATAATGATCAGATCCGCCTTCTTACCGGCCTCCAGAGAGCCGTAGAGATCCTCGTCCAGCAGGGCCCGGGCCCCGTTTTTCGTGACCATCCTCAAGATATCTTCGGAAGGCACCACGGTGGAGTCCAGCCGCCAGCCTTTATGGATCAATGAGGTAAGCCACATTTCATCAATGATGTTCATGCGGTTGCTGGAGGAGGCCCCGTCTGTACCGATGGTGACACAGATACCTTCGTCCAGCATCCGGGGGATTTTGGCAAAGCCCAAAACCCGCATGGCCGAAGCCGGATTGTGGCTGACTTTGACGTCCCGCTTTTTGAATAAGGCTACTTCTTCGTTGGTCAGCCAAACGCTGTGGACGGCCAGCAGATTTTTGTCGAGAACTCCCAGCTTTTCCAGATGAGTTACTGTAGGCTCGCCGTATTTTTCCATGGTGTAATCGATTTCGCTTTTGGCTTCGGCCACATGCATGTGGACGCCTACGCCGTGGCGATCCGCCAATTCCTTGGTGCGGACAATTAAATCGTCGGTATTATTGAAAATAGTACGCAGGCCAAACCAGACTTGGACCCGGCCTTCGGCGGTGTTATGGAAACGCTGAAAATCCTCTAATTGCTGCTCCAGTTCTTCGTCGGCGGTTTTTTGCCAGATAGCCGGCAGTCCTGTGCCGCAGTCCATAACGGACTTGGCCAGCTTTGCCCGCAGGCCCGCTTCCGCTACAGCCCGGGCCATGCCCGATACGAACTGGCCTCCCGGCTCGGCAAAGGAGGTGACGCCGGAGCGGATCAGCTCAAGGCAGCACATCAAGGTAGAAACATAAGAATCCTCTTCCGTCATGTTGCTTTCGTAGGGCCACATCCGCTTATGGAGCCAGGTGATGAAATCCACGTCGTCGCCTACGCCCCGGGAAATCTGCTGAGAAGTATGGACGTGGGTATTGACAAAGCCTGGCAGCACATACTTGCCTTTTAAATCCACTGTCTCCGCCTGGGGAGATATCAACTCAGGATCAATAGCCCCAACAGCTATAATACGATCATTTTCAATGAGTACGCCGCCGCCATCGTAGACCGTTTCTTCTTTGTCCATAGTCACAATATAGCCATTTTTCAAATAAGTCTGCATGACAACCCTCCTTATATACTCGGTGTAAAATAGATGTAGGATAAAAAAATAAACAAGAGGCAGCAAAATGTGGTTTAATAAAGTCGCTAAACCATTAAAACACCAAAGGAGGCTGCCCCTTGTGAGAACCATTGTA
>JBCFAO010000079.1:0-6748 GCA_038562165.1 Clostridiales bacterium
CGTAGGCCACCAGCACAAGATCCGCATCCTCCACCTGGTAAGACTGCCAGCGGACTTCATTGGCCTTGATCCTGGCGTATTTCTCCTGCAGGTTCAGGTTAAAGGCTTCCCATTGGGCCGCCCCGTCGCCGCAGGTGGTCAGCACATGATGCTCTCTGCCGGCGCAGCCCGTCATGGTCCAGCCACTTTGATCTACCGTAGAGGTTTTTCTGCCGGGCAGCTCCACGGCCTCCCGCATTTTAGCCAACAGCGAATCACTGAGCAAGACCACAGGATTGCGGTATTTTTCCGCCAAGTCGAAGCATTCCTGCATCAATTCGCACATCTCCTGAATGGAATAAGGGGCTAAGACCAGCACCCGGTAATCCCCGTGGCCGCCGCCTTTGACGGCCTGGAAGTAATCACCCTGGGCCGCCAGAATCTCCCCGTCGGCGGGGCCGGAGCGCATCACTTCCACCACCACCGCCGGCAGTCCCGCCGCCGACATGAAGCTCATGGCTTCCTGGCCCAGGCTGAAGCCCGGTCCGCTGGTAGCCGTCATCACCCGTTTACCCGTGGCGGCGGTACCGGCAATCATATTAAATACGGCTACTTCCGTCTCCCCTTGCACAAACACAATATTCTCCTCCGGCCTCTCCTTAGCTGTCCGGGCGTAATATTCCGGCACCTCGCTGGAAGGGGTGATCGGATAGCCAAAGAAAAACTTGCAATCTGCCCGAATGGCCGATTCGGCCATGGCGGCATTGCCTTGCATAAAGACTTTTTCTCCCACGTCGATTCCTCCTATACTTCCTTATAGACTTCGATGGCACCTTCCGGGCAGACCCGGGCACAGATGCCGCAGGCAATACAAGCCTCCTGCTTTACCGGGGCCGGCGGATAATATCCCCTCTTGTTGACCTTGTCCCTGAAAGCCAGTACTTCTTTGGGGCAGAATTCCACACAATACCCGCATTCCTTGCAGCGCTCGAATTCAATTTCCGTCCGGTTCATGGGCTTCCCCCTTTCCAATCGTATTCCTATTTGGAATACTATTCTATTTCATTCAGTTATAAATATTCGTCCAAGCTGCTATATTTTTTACCCTGCAGTTTAGAAGGTGAATAAAAGCCGGCCCTCCGTATCGTATTTCAGTTCTGTGGGCTCATTTATTGCCCTGACCTTGCCCCGGTCCCGCAGCCGTTCAAATAAAGGCTGGGAAATAGCCATCCGTTCAAGCTCCATCGTATTTTTGATCAGAATAATGTCCAGCTCCTCCGGACTTTCGCAACCCAAGGACAGGAAAGCCCCTTCCAGGGCAGCCTTGTCATTTTCGGCCACACAAGGTATGCGCCCCTGCTCCGGGGCCATGGAAGAAATGCTGTTCAGGGCCGTGGCCGCCAGATCAATTTTTGCCAATACCTGCCGGGTAGTGATATCTGCCAGGCCAATGCCGATGGCGTTGCCGTGGGACTCTTCCGTCAAACCCAATACCGCAATCCGGCCGATCCTGGGCTCTGCCGGCTCCTGCTGTCCCTTCACCATAATCCTGCCGATGACCTTTGTATCCATACCGGTACCGGAAATATTTTTTCCTATCTCCTGCACCAGCAGCACATCCAATTCCTCCACCGGCAGGCCCCGGCTTCCGGTCTTCACCTTTTGTAAAAGACGTTTTTCCGCTGCCAGGAAATCCGGCGGCATAACGGCTTCCACCCCGTCTAACTTGCCCTGGCTGTTTTCCGTCACCGCTATGCCGAAGGCCACAGGCAGATGCTCCAGCATATAGCCGGCGGCCTCTTGAATAGCTTTGACATAGCCCTCTTTTAAAGCGAAGCCATGGATGGCCCGGCAGCCCCGGGGGTTGCCCAGACCGATAGCCAGCATTTTCAGCAGGCCGCTTTCCGTTTCCCCGGAAAAATCCGTATGGTATTTGATCCTGTTCAGCAGCACAATTTGATCCACCGTCTTATATAGAGGATTGATATATACGGGGCAGCCTGCCCCGGTAATTCCCAATAAAGTGCTTTCCGCATTGCAAATCACCGGGGCCCCGGCTGCTGCTTCCGTTATACCCAGATCCGCCAATATGGCCTGCTGGCCCGAAGCCCTGCCGCCTCCGTGGCTGCCCATAGCGGGGAAAATCACCGGCTCACCGCCGGCTGTCCTGATTATTTCCACCGCCTTCCCGACTAAGGCAGGAAGCTGATGGATGCCCCGGCTGCCCACAGCTAAAGCCACCCTCTGTCCTCTTAGTTTGTTTAAGCTGCCGGCCAGATTGGTTAAGGCTTGTTCCAAAGCCTCGCCCCCCTCCGGCAAGCAGGGAGAGGGAGGGGATATTCTTTCTGCCAATACCAGTTTTACCGCCATGCTTTGCCACTCCTTAGAAAGCAATTCTCTTCTATAGGGCCGCACCCCAGCCCGCCAAATATTGCACCGTGTAGCAAACCAAGCCCCAAACCAGGAAGATCGCCACATACTTTTTAGCCCTGACCTTAACCTCCGGATCGGAGGCAAAGGTGACCCACAGCCCCCCGGCAATTAAAAGGCCGATGGCTAACAGTGCATAATTCAACATTATATTCATGCTTTAACGCCTCTCTCTCTGGCCAGATTTTCATTTTTAGCAATCTCTTGCTTCTGCAGGCCCAGGTAAGAAAAAATTACCGTAGAGATGCAATAAATAATAATCGTTCCAATAAGACTGTTGAATGAACTGATAAAGAAGGTTGCCTTCAGTCCGATCCAGGTGCCCAAAATCAAAGAGGGTACAATGGCCCAATTGAATTTGTGATGTTGGACATCTTCGTCGTTTACCGGAATCGAGTAAAAATCTTTATGGCCGCTCCAGTGGTATTTCGTTCTGGACATAATGAAATAGTCGGCAATAATGCTGGCTCCGATTACCGGAATAATGCTGCCTAAAAAGCTGATGAAGGGAATATAGTACTTCTCTACGCCTACGCCGGCTACAGCCACAGACAGCAGCGCTACGCCGACGATAACATTGCGGCGCTTCAATTTTTCTTCTCCGGTCAGGGCTTTGACGGCTACCGGCAAAGCCGTGGACGTTACATAAGCGGAATGCTCGTTGGTGGTCCAGGTTTGCAGGAAAAACATGATGACGCCAAAGAGCATCATGCCGCCTCCCAGCATGGTCAGGGTTGTGCCAATATTGGTGGATCCGGTGCCGGCGCCCCACATGGCTCCCACCATCAGGCAGATAAATAAGCCGAAAAAGAAGCCCACATAGGAAGCAATAATAGAATCTTTCGGGGATTTAGCCCAACGAAAATAGTCTGCCGCCCGGGAAGAACCGGAGACCCAGGTGCCTACCACTACCGTAATGGCAGTAGCCATGGGGGTAGTATAAGGGAATTCCCGGGCAAAAATTTCGGCCAGGCCGCCGCCGGTGATCAAATGAATCCGCAGCACGCCGTAAAGACCGGTAAAAAGCAATATAGGCATAGCCACTTTATTGAGCCGGGCCATTTGCTTGAATCCAATAAATCCGTTGGTAACGAACAGCATGGAAAATATAATCGTAAACACCCGGGCATCAATAACCGGAAAAAGGGTATGGAGAATGGCGGCAAATTGAGCCGTCATCATGATGTACCAGCCGATATCCGCAATGTGAAAGCCGGGAACGAAAACGCCCTTGCTGCCGTAGGCGTAGGTGCCTGCTAAGGCGGCGTTGCAGCCGGTGCGGTAACCGATGATACCGTTTAAGGCCACAAAAGTGCCAAGGAAAAGACAGCCCACAGTGATGGCAATAATGGCATTGCTGAGCTTGCCCATGGTGGTCCCCAGCTCAACGCCGGCATAATACAGTCCCACAAACATGGCGGCGCCAAACCAGACATAAGTCAGTTGAGGCCAGGTAACCCGTTCATCCTTAGGCACCGGTACATCGGCATAATCGTCAGCGCTCATGGATCCTCTTTTTTCTATTTTCTCATCAGCCATATTGACCCTCCTTTTATTCTGTCCATTCCCCTAAAGGCCTGATTGCATAACCATGTTCCAATAGTTTTTCTTTTACGGTTTTTGCCAATTGAATAGCATTGGGGCTGTCGCCGTGAATACAGAAGGTAGGAGCGCTGACCTTGATCACTTTGCCTGTATTGGCTACGGCCTCCCCCTGTTCCAGCATCCGGATCAGGCGGTTGGCCGCCGCTTCATAGCTGCCGCCAATATCCTCCCAGGAATAGTTGAAAACCAACTGGCCGCTTTCCTGGACTCCCCGGTCGGCATAAAATTCATCATAGGTTTTGAAGCCCATTCTTTTTGCCACCTGGTGGGTCTTAGTGGCAGCCTGCATAATGATGATCAAATTAGGATCGTAGTCTTGAATAGCCTTCAGGATTGCCTCCGATATCTCTTCGGATTCGGCAGCCATAGAAAACAGTGCGCCGTGAATTTTAGCATGCTGCATTTTCATGTCATATTTACGCAAAAATGCATCTAAGGCTCCTAATTGGTAAGTGGTATAATTGGCTATCTGTTTGGGTGAAGCGGCCATGCGCCGGCGGCCGAAGCCTTCCAAATCCGGCAGGCCAAAATGGCAGCCTACGGCCACCCCTTTTTCTTTAGCCAACCGTACCGTCTTATCCATCACATTGGCGTCGCCGCCGTGGAAACCGCAGGCCACGTTGGCGGAAGAAACAAAATCCAGTAAGGCTTCGTCATCCCCCATTTGCCAAAGGCCGAAGCTTTCACCCATATCGGAGTTAAAATCCACATATTTCGCCATTTTTTCTCACCGCCTTTCATTTTTTGCCAATAGCAGCTTCCGTATAATAAGCTGTTTTGGCTTCTTTCATGGCAATCGCTTCATCCAGAGTCACCAGCTTAAATTTGATTTTTCTTCCCGGCGCCAACTGGCCCAGGGTATCCAGGGAAGCCTTGACTGCTACGCCGATTTTCGTGTAGCCTCCCGCGCTGACGCAGTCCTTGGCCATACAGATGATTTCTTTGCCGCTGGGCGTTTGCATGCCGCCGATGGGAATGCCGTCGTCAATGATATTTGATAAATGCTTAGCCTCATCGGGGTCCTTCTCCCTTTCTTTAAAACGAAGGGTAATGCCGTCAAAACGCACCCCAACCCGGTTGATTTTGTCGGAGGTTATCCAATCTGCCGCCAGGAATTCCGCAATGCTGTCCTCTTCATAATGATCAAACTGAGGCCCTTCCATAATGTAAATGCAGCTTTCAATGCCGGGAAACAGCTCCTTGCCTTGACGGAAAACCCGGTTTTCTAAAAGAGCGTAATCGGCAACGCTGTCATCGTCTGCCAAAACATCGCCGGCAATCAAAAAACGCCCCCGATAGCCGCCGATAGAGCCGGGAGGATAGGTGGAGGTGCTGCCCAGAACCAGAGGAACATTAAAACCGCCGGCAATTGACAAATAACCCCGGCAGCCATTTTGGGCATAGCCCAAATCCAGGAGATCCCCTGCCTTTGCCGGATAAGTCTGCCAGCTTGCCAGAGGCTCACCGGAGAGCTTGGCGGAAAATTCGGCGCCGGTCAAAGCGAAAACCGTATTTTTGATAAATTTTAATCTACCCCCGTATAAGGCAAATTCTAAGCTGGGGGCCTCCGGTTTATTGCCCACAAGGATATTACCTAAATGGTGGGAAAACTCATCCATGGGACCGGAAGGGGGAATTCCCTGGCCAAAATAGCCGTAGCGGTAATTCCCCTGAATAGAGGCATGAATTCCGGCCTTGATTACTTCCAACACTCCGCTCATGCTTTCCCTCCTTTCACATATGACGCTATATCAAAAACGCCCTCTTGAATGCTGAATTTGTATTTGCGCTCCCGGACCTGCTGAGTGATTGCATCAAATTCCTCGCCGTCAATAGGCCGGAATCTGATCCGGTCTCCGGGCAAAAGCAGCAGGGCGGTTTTTTGGAAATCCGGCTGCAACTGGAAAGGATCATAAAGAGGAACCGGTATGTAGGCGATCATTTGATAACCGCCGGAAGTCGGCACAGTATAAACGGTAGTAGTGACTCCCCCTAAGCCCACGGTGCCTTCCGGCGTATAAGTCCGGGGGGAACTATAAATTTGGCCATGGAGTTTTTTGTCCTGACGAAGAGGCTTAATAAAAGGATGACCGGGCACAAAGCCAACCACCCCTACCCACTGCAGTTCCCCGGAATGGATCTCTATGGCCTCTTTTTCCGATACCTGGTTATATTCGGCAGTTCTGGCAAAGTCCGGCCCCCTCTTGCCCCCGTATTGAATAGGAATCTCGATAATCCTGGAAGGTATCCGGCTTAGCTCTCCTAAACTCAGCCAAAGCTTTTCCATTTCTTTTTGCAGATCCGCAAAAGCAATTTGGGCGTTATCGTATTGGATCATCAGGGAGCGCCAAGTGGAAACGGTATTCAAAACGCCTTTAACGCTGGCCTCCTTAAGCAGACGGTCCAGCTCAATTACTGTACAATTGGAAAACAGGCTCATATCCGTGCCGATTTCCATCACCAGAAACTGATCGCCGGCCGCCATATAGCGCGGTTGCTGGTAAATCAAGGCTGATCCCTCCTTATTCGATGACGATGATTTCTTCCAGTTTCATTGAATCAATAACGGCCAATGCCGGGCAAAGTTGATTTCATTAGCTATACCCCCTTTTGTGAATATGCCGGCTGCTGAGAGCAGCCAGACCGCGGAGCGTGGTGCAGGGTCGCCGGGGAAAAGGTGCATGGCGGCCGCAGCCGTGGTGCATCCGACCGCCATGAAAGTTGATTACTCCGG
>JBCFAO010000012.1:0-87381 GCA_038562165.1 Clostridiales bacterium
ATTGTTTATCCTATCCGTGAAATTTTACCTTACAATCTGTCTGGCGTCTACAGGAAGCCATCAAGCAACTTGTTAACCTGCATAGCCGAAGAGGCTATGACATTATTATACTAGGAGGAGTAAAAATGAGCCTGTTAGTGGGAAATGGCAAAGTGGTTACCAGAGACGAAAGCCGGCCTTATCTGGCCGAGGGCTGTTTGTACCTTGAGGATGGCTGCATCAGGGAAGTGGGGGATACGAAAGAGCTGCGGGCCAAGTACCCGGAAGCTGAGTGGGTGGACGCCAAAGGCCGGCTGATTATGCCGGGACTGATCAATACCCATCATCATATTTACAGCGCTTTTGCCCGGGGTTTGTCCATCCGGGGCTACAGCCCCAAAAACTTCGACGATATTTTGGACGGCATGTGGTGGACTATTGACCGAAAGCTGAATCTGGAGGATTGCCGCTACAGCGCCTACGCCACTTATCTTAGCTGTATTCGCAACGGCGTCACCACCGTATTTGACCACCACGCCAGCTATGGGGCTATCGAAGGCAGCCTTTTTGCCATTGCCGATGTGGCAAAGGAGCTGGGCATCCGTACCTGTCTTTGTTATGAGGTGTCGGACCGGGACGGCGGGGCTAAAATGGAAGCAGCCGTGGCCGAAAACGCCGCTTTCATCCAGGCCTGCGCCAAAGATGACAGCGATATGCTCTACGGTATGATGGGCCTCCATGCCGCTTTTACCCTCTCGGATGAGACCTTGAAATACTGTGCCAAACACAAGGGAGACGCCGGCTACCATATTCATGTGGCGGAAGGCTTGTCCGACGTTCAGGATTCCCTGAAAAAGCATGGCAAACGGGTGGTCAACCGTCTCTTTGACCTGGATATCCTGGGGCCGAAAACCCTGGCTATTCACTGCGTCCATATCAACAGAGAAGAAATGGGCCTGCTGAAGTCCACGGATACTATGGTGGTTCACAATCCCGAGTCCAATATGGGCAATGCCATCGGCTGCGAGCCCATGCTGCAGATATTTAATGAAGGAATATTGCTGGGCCTTGGCACCGATGGTTATACCAGCGACATGATCGAATCCTATAAAGTGGCCAATATTTTGCACAAGCACAATCTGGGAGACCCGACGGTGGCTTGGGCCGAGGTGCCGGCTATGCTTTTCGAAAATAATGCCAAGATCGCCAACCGCTATTTCCAAAAGCCTTTGGGAATAATCAAAGAGGGAGCGGCAGCCGACGTGATCATTTGCGATTATGATCCCTTGACTCCCATGGACGGCAGCAATGTCAATTCCCACATACTCTTCGGCATGAACGGCTTCAGCGTTACCCACACCATTATCGGCGGCAAAGTGATTATGGCGGACCGCCAGATTCTGGTGGCCGATGAGGCTGAGTTAATGGCGGCAAGCCGCAAACAAGCGGCGGAGCTTTGGCAGCGGATCAACGGCTGAGACGGCTGAGAAGGAGGCAAATAACATGAGCGATCGGATGACCCCTATGCCTTTTGGCAAACTAATGGATTGGGTTTTAAGTGAGAAGGCGGTCCAGGGACAGGTTTTTGGCGTGAAGAAGCCCTTCGTTAAAGACAAGGCAGATAAAAAGCTTCATCTATTTAACGAAAAGCTGGAAACTCCTTTTGGTCCCGCCGCCGGACCCCATACCCAATTATCTCAAAATATTATTGCCGCTTATTATGGCGGCAGCCGTTTCTTTGAATTAAAAACCGTTCAAACCCTGGATGGGGAGGACTTGCCGGTGGCCAAGCCCTGTATCGACGCCGCCGACGAATGCTACAACTGCGAATGGTCCACAGAGCTGCGGGTGCCCCAGGCCTTTGAAGAGTATGTCCGGGGCTGGTTTGCCCTCAAGCTGCTGGCCCGGGAATATGAGCTGGGAGACCCAGAGGGCTTCATGTTTAACATGAGCGTAGGTTATGATCTGGCCGGCATTCAATCAGAGAAAATAGACAGCTTTATCGAGGGATTGAAAGACGCTTCGGCAACCCCGGTTTGGCAGGAGTGCCGCCGCTGGACCTTGGAGCATCTGGACCGTTTCCGGCATATCGACAAAGCCTACGTGGAGGCAATTTCGCCCAAGGTTTGTTCTTCCATTACCCTGTCCACCCTTCATGGCTGCCCCCCTCAGGAAATCGAGAGGATTGCCGCTTACCTGATTGAGGAAAAAGGCCTGAACACCTTTGTTAAATGCAATCCCACCATGCTGGGCTATGAGACGGCCAGAGGGATATTAGATAGCCTTGGTTTTGGCTATGTGGAATTTGACGATCATCATTTCAAAGGGGATTTGCAGTTTGGCGACGCCGTGCCCATGTTCAAACGGCTCTGGACCAGGGCTGAAGCCAAGGGGCTTTCCTTCGGCTTGAAACTGACCAATACCTGCCCCGTGGATAATAAGGGCGACGCCCTGCCCGGCGATGAAATGTATATGTCCGGCCGGGCCCTGTACCCCTTGACCGTTACCCTGGCCCGCAAGCTGGCAGTGGAGTTTGAGGGTAAACTGAGAATATCCTATTCCGGCGGCGCCGATTACTTTAATATTGAGGAATTGTTCCGGGCCGGTATTTGGCCCATTACCATAGCCACTACTTTGCTTAAGCCCGGCGGCTATCAACGGTCCCTCCAGATTGCGGAAAGCCTGGAAGCTTGCCCTTATCAGGAGTTTGAGGCTATCGATGTGGCCGCTTTAGAGCGGATTACAGAAGAGCTGACGGCTGTGGCCAGAAATCATAAGGCCATCAAGCCGCTGCCTTCCCGGAAACTGCCGAGAAAAGTGCCTCTTTTTGATTGCTTTACCGCGCCTTGCCAGGGGGGCTGTCCCATTGGCCAGGATGTTTCCTCCTATGTAGCCTTGGCCGGCGAAGGCCGCTATTTGGAGGCCCTGGAAGTGATCACCGACAAGAACCCCCTGCCTTTTATTACGGGCACCATCTGCAGCCACTTCTGCATGGAAAAATGCACCCGCAACTTTTATGAGGAATCCATTCAGATTAGGAGCACCAAACTGAAGGCGGCGGAAGAGGGTTATGAGGAATTGCTGGCTAAGATCAAGAAAGACCGGGCGGCAGACTCAGCAGCCTCAGCAGGTTCAGCAGGTTCAGCAGCCCCCACAAACCCCACAGCTTCCGCAAAGGCTGCCGGGGAAGTAGCCGTAGTGGGCGGCGGCCCTGCCGGTTTGGCGGCGGCCTATTTCCTGGCCCGCCAGGGGGCCAAAGTCACCGTCTTTGAGAAAGCGGATCAGGCCGGCGGTATCGTAAGCCAGGTGATTCCCGATTTCCGTATCGGAGCAAGGGCCATTGCCAATGATGTGGAGCTGGTCAAAGCCATGGGCGTTGAAATCCGCACCGGTATTACCGTCACTTCCCTGAAGGAACTGCAAGACCAAGGTTTTGGCCAGGTGGTTGTGGCTGTGGGGGCCTGGCAGCCGGGACGATTGGAGCTGGAGCAGGGCGAAAGTCTCAATGTCCTGGAATTTCTCAAGGAATTGAAAAAGGATCCATCCAAGCCGGCTCTGGGCAAAAACGTAGCCGTCATCGGCGGCGGCAATACGGCTATGGATGCTGCCCGGGCGGCCAAAGGGCTGCCGGGTGTGGAGAAGGTATCTCTGGTCTACCGGCGTACCCGCCGCTATATGCCGGCAGACGAGGAAGAACTGGCTCTGGCCCTGGAAGACGGCGTAGAGTTTCAGGAGCTTTTGGCGCCGGTATCTCAGGCAGGGGGTAAGCTGAAATGCCGCCGTATGGTTTTGGGCCAGGCGGACAGCAAAGGCCGGCGGCAGCCGGTAGCCACCGAAGAATTTGTGGAAATCCCTTGCGATACGGTAATCAGTGCTGTTGGCGAAAAGATCGACGGCAGCTTTTATCAGGCTAACGGTTTGGCAGTGGATGAGGCGGGCCGTCCCCTGGTTAAAGGGGAGAGCCGGGAAAGCGCCAATCTTTCCGGCGTCTATGTTATCGGCGACGGCCTGAAAGGCCCGGCTACGGTGGTGGAAGCCATTGCTGATGCTGCCGCTGCGGCTCAGGCCATAGGGGAAGCTTTGGCTTTAGGTCGCCGGCCAGAGGCGGCAGGCTATCACCACAGCCGGGAAGAGGTTACCGCTAAACGGGGATATTTGAAAATGGCCCAAGCCGCCGAGGCTGAAGGACAGCGCTGCCTGGAATGCGGCATAGTCTGTGAAAACTGCGCTCAGGTTTGTCCCAACCGGGCCAATATAGCGGTGCCGGCGCCGGGCTATGGTCAATCCCAGATTGTCCATGTGGACAATATGTGCAACGAATGCGGCAACTGCACTACCTTCTGCCCTTATGACAGCTCACCTTATAAAGAAAAACTGACGCTGTTTAATTCGGAGGAGGATTTCACCGATAGTGAAAACCAGGGCTTCCTGCTCTTGGACCGGGCCGCCGGCAGGTTTAGAATCCGCCGGGAAGGTAAAGTCTATGAGGGCAAGCTGAGGGGCAGCCAGGGGGCAGACTTGCCGGAGCAATGGCAGCCTTTGCTGTCACTGCTGCTGGAGGATTATTCCTACCTGTTTGGCGCATGAAGTTAACTGCGCAAAATTGAGCTTTCACTCATCCTTAATGGAGGGGGCTAATATGGATAAATTAATCAAGAATGGAATATTGGTTTTGCCCCAGGGACATAGTAAAGGTGACTTATTGCTGCAAGGGGAAAAAATCAAGGCAGTAGGGAAGGGGACCGGCGGCGGTCCCCAAGGGATTGATTACAATCCATTGACTACGGAGGTCATTGACGCCGAAGGCTGCCTGGTTTTCCCCGGCTTTATTGACACCCATACTCATTTTCAACTGAATAACGGACGTTTTACTTCGCCGGATGATTTTGCTTCCGGCAGCAGGGCGGCGATTCTGGGGGGGACTACGGCGATTTTGGATTTTGCCACCCAAAACCGGGGAGAGACTTTAGCTCAAGGGTTAGCCAATTGGCATGCTATGGCTAAGGATAGGACCAACTGCGATTACGGTTTTCATATGGCTATTTCGGAATGGAACCAGCAGATTTCCCGGGAAATAAAGGAAATGGCGGCGGCCGGTGTCACATCTTTCAAAGTTTATATGGCTTATGATAATTTGCGGTTGAAAGACAGTGAAATTTTCCAGATCATGAAGAAGGTTGGAGAAATCGGCGGTATATTGGGCTGCCACTGTGAAAACGGCGACTTGATCAGCTGCCTCACCGCCGAGCTTAGAGAAAAAGGAGAAATGGACGTCCGCAACCACCCCCGGGTCCGGCCCGCCCAAGTGGAGGCCGAAGCCGTTTACCGTTACCTGACTATCGCCGAAATGGCGGGAGTGCCGGTAAACATCGTCCATTTAAGCTCCGCCCAGGGGCTGGCTGTAGTAGAAGAGGCCAGAGGCCGGGGTCAAGAGGTCTACGTGGAAACCTGCCCCCAATATCTGCTACTGGAGGATTCCCGCTATGAACTGCCCCCAAGGCAAGCCGCTGTCTATGTTTTCTCGCCGCCTTTGCGCAAACCGGCGGACCAGCAGGCCCTTTGGCAGGCAGTGGCGGCAGGCCAAGTGGATACCATAGGCACGGATCATTGCAGTTTTAATATAGCAGGCCAAAAAGACCAGGGGCTTTACGACTTCATCAGGATTCCCAACGGGATTCCCGGCGTGGGCCACCGGCCCCAGCTGCTATATACCTATGGCGTGGCTGCCGGTAAAATCAACCTGGAAACCATGGCCCGGCTGCTGTCGGAAAACCCTGCCAAGCTTTTCGGCCTTTATCCCCGAAAGGGAGTGCTGGCCCCGGGCAGTGATGCCGACATAGTGATCTGGGATCCGGACAAAACCGGCAGCATTAAGGCTGAAACCCAGGCCCACCAAGTGGATAATACGCCTTATGAGGATTTTGAAGTAAAGGGAGCCGTCAGAGCCGTTTATCTGCGGGGACGGCTGGCAGTGGATGACAAGGGCTTAACCGAAGAAGGCAAAGGTTCCTATCTGGCCAGAGGCAAGAGTCTGCTGTTTCGTCAAAAATAACCTGAAAGCTAAGCAAAGAGGTGAAGATTATGGCGTTTACCGTTAACGGACAAACCGTTGTCCCTGCGCCCCAGGGTTTGCTGGAGTTTCTCCGGGATGAATTACGGCTGACCTCGGTGAAAAACGGCTGCAGCGAGGGGGCTTGCGGTACCTGCATGGTATTGGTGGAAGGCAAAGCCCAGCGGGCTTGCTTATTAAAGACCCAAAACCTGGAGGGTAAATCTGTTTTAACAGTCGAAGGCCTAAGTACCCGGGAGAAAGCAGTCTATGCTTACGCCTTTAATGCCGCCGGCGCCGTCCAGTGCGGTTTTTGCATACCCGGCATGATCATTAGCGCCAAAGGTTTATTGGACCAGCAGCCCGATCCCAGCCGCCAGCAGGTCAAGCAGGCCATCAGAGGCAATATCTGCCGCTGTACCGGCTACAAAAAAATTATTGACGGCATTCTTCTGGCCGGCAGCTATTTGCGCCAGGAGCTGCCGGTACCTACAGATAAGGGCTACGGTCCGGCTCTATCCTTTGATCATAACCGGGACTGCGGTCATGACAATGACCGGAACCAAGGCAAGGCTGCCGCTGAAGGCTGTGATTTTAACTGCGGCGTAGGCAGCGGCCTCCACCGGGTGGATGGCGCCGCCAAGATATTAGGTACCGCTAAATACGCTGACGATCTGTATTTTGACGGTATGCTCTATGGCAGCGCCGTAAGAAGTATGACCTATCCCCGGGCCAGAGTGCTGTCCATCGATATAGAAAAAGCCAAAGCCCTGCCGGGAGTAGCGGCGGTGCTGACGGCGGCGGATATTCCGGGGGAAAAGGTTATCGGCCATTTGAGGAAGGACTGGAATGTACTGATTCCCCAGGGAGAAATCACCCATTGCCTGGGGGATCCGGTGGTTTTGGTAGCAGCCGAGACAAAGAAAATACTGGCTCAGGCCAAAGCTCTGGTGCATATTGAATATGAAGAGCTGCCTTTCCTGTCTCATCCCGCCCAAAGCCTGGCAGAAGGGGCTCCCTTGGTCCATGAGCAGGGCAACCTTTTGTCTCAAGAGCGGCTGATTCGGGGCAATGCCGAGGAAAAAATCAAAAATTCCCCTTATGTGGTGACGAATCATTACAGTACGCCTTTCACGGAACATGCCTTTTTGGAGCCGGAGACGGCGGTTGCCATGCCGGATGGAGAAGTGGAGGGCGGTATCCGGATATTCAGCGGTGATCAGGGGATCTACCAGACCCGTCATGAATGTGCCGATATGCTGGGCTTGCCCCAGGAGAAGGTTAGGGTGACGGCCATGATGGTAGGGGGAGGCTTTGGCGGCAAAGAGGATATGAGCGTCCAGCATCATGCGGCTTTGCTGGCCTGGTATACGGGAAAACCGGTAAAGGTCAGCCTGACCCGGCCGGAAAGCATTTTGACTCACCCAAAACGCCATCCCATGGAAATAACGCTAACCACTGCCTGTGACGAAAATGGCTGCTTGACGGCCATGAAGGCGGAAATCTTAGCGGATACCGGCGCTTATGCCTCTTTAGGAGGGCCGGTGCTGCAGCGGGCCTGCACCCATGCGGCAGGACCTTATAACTATCAAGATATCGATATTCTGGGCCAGGCTGTTTATACCAACAACCCTCCTGCCGGGGCTTTCCGGGGCTTTGGCGTTCCCCAAAGCTGCTTTGCCACAGAGTGCAACATCAATCAGCTGGCGGAAATGGTGGGGCTTTCCCCTTGGGAGATACGCCACCGCAATGCTATCCGGCCGGGCCAGGTGCTGCCTAACGGTCAGATTGCCGATGATTCCACGGCTTTGGTGGAGACCTTGGAAGCGGTGAAAGAGCTGTTTGAAGCCAATCCCAAAGCCGGCATCGCCTGTGCCATGAAAAACAGCGGCTTGGGAGTAGGGGTGCCGGATGTGGGCCGCTGCAATCTGGCGGTACGGGATGGCCAGGTAGAAATATGGAGCAGTGCCGCCTGTATCGGCCAGGGCATGGGTACTGTGCTGACCCAGATTGTGGCCCAGGTCACAGGGCTGGATACCAGCTATTTGGCTTATGCCGCTCCCGATACGGCTTATGCCCCCAATGCCGGCAATACCACGGCTTCCCGCCAGACCTTGTTCAGCGGTGAAGCGGCCCGCCGGGCTGCCGAAAAGCTAAAAAAAGACCTGGAGGAGATTTTAGGAGACAAACCGGGGGAAGAGCCGGCGGGGGCCCATTCTTTGGTGGGCGTAATGGCCGACGGCGCTCTTAGAGCCCTGGAAGGCCGCTTATATGAAGGCGAATACGAGGGCGTCACCGACAAGATGGGCTCTCCTAAGCCTAATCCTATAAGCCATATTGCTTACGGCTATGCTACTCAGTTGGTGGAGCTGGATCAGGAGGGCAGGGTGGCTCGGGTGGTGGCCGCTCATGATGTGGGCAGGATGGTTAATCCGAAAGCCTTGGCCGGCCAGGTGGAAGGCGGCGTGGTAATGAGCCTGGGCTATGCGTTGACGGAGGATTATCCGCTGAAAGACTGCCGGCCCACAGCTAAATTCGGTACCTTAGGCCTGTTTCGGGCGCCGGAGACGCCGGAGGTGGAAGCGGTTTTTATCGAAAAAAATGATCCGCAAGGCTTGGCTTTGGGAGCCAAAGGTATCGGGGAAATCAGCTCAATTCCCACGGCGCCGGCGGTACAGTTGGCTTATTATCAGCGGGACGGCATCTTCCGGACGAAGCTGCCTCTGGCGGATACGCCCTACTCCCTGGGAAAATCCCGGCGGTGAATTTGGATATCTGCTTCTATTGGGTACACCCCTATATTTTACAGCAAACGACGACAACCAGCGCAAGCCGGGAGCCGTCGTTGTTCTTTTTTTGTGCTGTTAATGGGACAGCATCTCTTTCTGGGTCAGCACATGGCCAAAGTTCGCCAACTGTGTGCCGAAACGGGGCCGCAGCCCTGCTCTGATCAAAGGGGTATTTTCTTTTCTGCCGGGACAGGTTATAGTAAAGATGAATATGGCCGCAAAGACCGGGTCTGGGAAGTGCAGAATTTTTATGGGGGGATCGCAATGTATATGCTCACGTTGAAATATGTGGTGACCGTTGCAGATTTGGGAAGCTACTCCAAGGCGGCAGAAAAGCTGTTTGTCAGTCAGCCGGCTCTCAGCCAGGCCATCCGGCGGCTGGAGACAGAGTTGCAGGCGCAGATGTTTCAAAAGCAAAACGGCCGCTCAGTCCCTACCCTGGCAGGCGAAATTGTAGTTGAAAAGGGCCGCAGAATTCTGGAATTGCACCAGGAGCTGCTCAGTGATATTTCCAATATCAATGAGCTGCGGGCCGGAACGTTAAATATCGGCGTGGCTCCTTTTTATCACAAGGTGTATCTCAGCCGCTGCCTCTCCGATTTTCATGCCCGCTACCCGAAGGTGGAGGTTGCCGTTCAGGAGGGGTTTACACAGAGTACCATCTCGGGTATTCTGGCGGGAGAGCTGGATTTGGGGCTGGTCAGCAGTCCCTTTCCCGACACCGTTGAGGAGTGTGCCCTGGCCTTCGAGGAGGAGGTTTTGCTGGCGGTTCCGCCCGGTTTCGCCATCAATGGGCAGTATTGCCCGGAGAGGGGCGTATACCCCGAGGTAGACCTGAAAGATTTTCGGGATATGAATTTTGTATCCTACCGTCCCGGCAGGAATATGACACTGATCACCAAGGAGCAGTGCAGGCGGGCCGGATTTGCTCCCAATATCGTATTCCGCTGCGGCAGCACCGAAAGCGTCAACGCAATGATCGCCAGCGGAACCGGAGTCGGCTTTGTGCCCGGCTCCATTGCCGAAATTTGTCCCGCCAGCCAGCAGGCAGTTTATTACCGATTGAGCGGCGGCAAAATCATGCGCAAATTTTTCTTCATTCATAAGAAAAACAAAAGGCTCAACCCGGCCCAGAAGCGCTTTCTGGAGCTGGCTCAAGAATTGGCCCATCATATGTAAAGCTTTGCATTGCATGCAATTTAAACCGCCCCGGTCTGCGCTGCGCAGGCCGGGGCGGCTGCGTTTTACCGCCGGATGCAGCCCCGGGGCTTATAAAGCCGGACATAAAATATAACTATTTGTTATATTTCGAAATCGTTATTCCTATTTTACAGTGCTAATAGGGACTGCTAGAATGAATTAAACGTTACCCGTTGAACCAAAGAAAAGAGGTATCGCAGGATGGGAGCCTCCGCCACCGAGAAAATACTGCTGGGCCATTTATGTGAAGGCTCCCTGGAGCCCGGTGAAGGAAACGGATTCCGGGCCGACAGCGTGCTGATGCATGATATGTCCGGCCTGCTGGCTTGTATGGGGCTGGAGGCTATGGGATTGGAGCGGGCGGTTATACCGCTTCCCGTGCTGTTTATAGACCATAATCTGATTTCCATGGACTCCGGCAACCCGGACAGCCAGAGCTATCTGCAAAGCTGCGCCCAGCGGTTTGGCATGTGCTACTCCCGGCCCGGCAACGGGATATGCCACAGCCTTTACTATCACCGGCTGGGCCGGCCGGGAACGCTGCTGATCGGCGCCGATAGCCACAGCGCCACCGCCGGGGCCTTGGGCATGCTGGGCATCGGTGTGGGAGGAATGGACGCGGCGCTGGTACTCAGCGGTCAGCCTTTCCGGATGAAAACACCATCCCTGCTGGAGATCCGGCTGGCAGGCAGCCTTCCTGCCGGAACCTGCGCCAAGGACGCCGCCCTGATTTTGCTGCGGCTTCTGTCCGCCGGAGGCTGCCTGGGAAAAATTGTGGAATATACCGGAGAAGGGGTAAAAAGCCTCACGGTGCCGCAGCGGGCCACCTTGGCCAATATGGGCGCCGAAATGGGCGCCACCAGCTCGGTTTTTCCCTCGGATGAACAGACTGCCCATTTTCTGGCGGCCCAGAGCCGGGAAGAGGATTATATACCTCTTCAGGCCGACGGGGATGCCCGCTACGACGAGACTATAGAGTTTGATTTGAGCAAGGTGACCCCCATGGTGGCCCTTCCCGGCCAGCCGGACTATGGCCGGCCTGTGGCAGAGGCGGGGAAGGCGGCCTTTTCCCAGGTTTTTATCGGCAGCTGCACCAACGGCTCCTATACGGACCTGGCCAGGGCCGCATTGATTTTCAAGGGGCGCAAGGTAGCCCCAGGCACGGATGTGCTGGTTTCCTGCCCCACCCGTCAGATATACGGCATGCTGTTGCGGGACGGTTATCTGCAGATGTTTGCCGACGCAGGCGTCCGCATTCTGGAATGCGGCTGCGGCCCCTGCATGGGCATCGGTCAGGCCCCGGCCAGCCGTGCGGTGATTTTGCGCACCTCCAACCGCAATTATTCCGGCCGCTCAGGAACGCCGGAGGCCCATATGTACCTTTGCGGCACCGAAACTGCCGCGGCCAGCGCCGTGACCGGATGCCTGACCGCAGCCCATGAGCTGATGGACGTTTCGCTGCTGGAGCAGGTCCGGGAGCCGGCGTCCTACAGCATAGATGACAGCATGCTGCTGCATTATGAAAAAAAGCCGGAACCGGTTAGGCTGCGTTATGCTCCCAATATCCGTCCCTTGCCGGTGAAGGAGCCCCCCGGTTCCGCTATCTCCGGCAGAGTTTCCTTGAAACTGGGGGACGGTGTGAGTACCGACGATATCGTTCCGCCGGACCCCAGGGTATTGAGCTTGCGGGCTAATATACCGGAGCTCTCAACATACCTGTTTCACCACATTGACCCGGAGTTTGCCCGTCGGGCCGCTGAATTGCCGGGCAGCGTAATCGTAGCCGGAGAGGGTTACGCCCAAGGCTCCAGCCGGGAGCACGCCGCCATCGGCTGCATGTACCTGGGTGTTGAAGCGGTGCTTGCAAAATCCATCCACCGCATCCACCGCGCCAATCTCATCAATTACGGCATATTGCCCTTGCTGTTTGAGCAGGCAGAAGATTACGCCGGTATCGAACAAGGCGACCTGCTGGAGCTGAAGGATCTGGCCGCTCAGCTAAGGTCGGAAAAACGGATCAGCATTAAAAACCTGACTCGAAACACGGTGTTTTACGCTATATCCGATTTAAGCCCCAGGGAAATCCGGTTATTAGAGGCTGGCGGCTTAATTCCCTATATGCGCAACAAAATTGGCAAAATACTCTGAAAGCAGATGAGGTTACAAGGATGAAATTGACCGCTGGACAAACCTTGACGGAAAAAATCATTGCCGCTCATATTGCCTTTGGAAATCCGGAGACGGGGAGCGAAATCGGGCTGCGGGTGGATCAGACCATTACCCAGGATGCCTTGGGCATGATGGCCTATCTGGCCTTTGAGAGCATGGGCCAATCCCGCATACAGACTGAGCTGGCCGTCAGCTATCTGGATCACAATATGCTTTATGCGGATCACAGGAACCCGGATGACCACGCCTATCTGCAAAGCGTTGCCCAGAAATACGGCGTCTGCCTTTCCAGGGCAGGCAACGGCATCTGTCACAGCCTCCATTTGGCGCGGTTTGCCAAGCCGGGAAAGATTCTGGTGGGAACCGACAGCCACACGCCTTCAGCGGGAGCGGCAGGGATGTTGGGCATCGGAGCCGGCGGCATTGAAACCGCTGCCGTCATGGCGGGGGAGCCCCTGGCCCTGAATATGCCCAGGGTGGTGAGGGTACTGCTGCGGGGGGTGTTGGGTCCGGGCGTCAACGCCAAGGACGCCGCACTGTGGCTGGTGGGAAAGCTCACCGTGAAGGGCGGATCCGGCGCAGTTTTGGAGTATGCCGGGGAGGGACTGGCGGGCCTTTCGGTTCCCCAGCGGATGACGCTGGCCAATATGGGGGCCGAGACGGGAGCAACCTCCTCCATTTTTCCATCCGACTTACGTACGCGACAATACCTGGCTGCCCAGGGCAGGGAGGGGGACTATGTTCCTCTGCAGGCCGGCGCCGGGGCATCCTATGCCCAGACTATTGAATGCGACCTTTCTGAGCTGGAGCCCATGGTGGCCCTGCCCCATCAGCCGGACCAGGTGGTGCCGGTGTCTCAAGCGGGACGGGTATATGTGGATCAGGTATTCCTCGGCAGTTGCACCAACAGCTCCTTTTCCGATCTGATGCGCGCCGCCAAAATTCTGGAAGGCCGCAACATTTCCCCCCAGGTGAGCCTCATCGTCAGTCCGGGGACCCGGCAGAATTTCCGACTTCTGCTAAAAAGCGGCGCTATCGATATTTTTTTACAGGCCGGCGCCAGGATTTTAGAATGCGGCTGCGGTCCTTGTGTAGGCATAGGGCAGGCCGTAAAAAGCGGCGGCGTTTCTCTCCGAACCTCCAATAGGAATTTCAAGGGACGCTGCGGCACGCCGGATTCCCAGGTCTATCTGGTCAGTCCGGAAACCGCCGCTGCCAGCGCTGTACTCGGGTGGCTGGCAGCGGCCCCAGAATTAGGCGATGTCAGCGGACTTGACAGCATTGCGGAACCGGAGGCATATGGGGCGGAGGATTCCATGATCCTTTTTCCGCCGGCAGAGGGCTCGGCAATTCAGCCGGTATACGGTCCCAATATCAAGCCCGTTCCTCTGGGCCGGCCTCTGCCGGAAGTATTGCCCATCAAGGTGGTTAAGAAGGTAGGAGACAACATTTCCACCGATGAAATTGCGCCCTCCGCCCCGGAGTTCGTGGCCAGCCGCTCCAATATTCCCCAAGTGTCGAAATCCGCCTTCTGCCGGTCGGATCCGGATTTCTGGAAACGGGCGGAAGCCTGCGGCAGCAGCGTCATCGTAGCGGGAGAAAATTACGGTCAGGGCTCCAGCCGGGAGCATGCGGCGCTGATGCCTATGTATCTCGGCGTACGGGCGGTCATCGCCAAGGACTTTGCCCGCATCCACCGCACAAATCTCATCAACTGCGGTCTGCTGCCGCTGATTTTCGAAGACCCCTTGGATTACCACCGCCTGTCGGAAAATGACGAGCTGGAGCTGCCGGAGGTTGAGGCCGGACTGAGGGCCGGCCGGCTGAAGGTACGCAATCTTACCACAGGGGCGGAGTTATGGGTTGGGCTCAGCAATTCGCCGCGGGAGACCGGGATTCTGCGGGCCGGCGGATTGTTACGCTATATACAGGAACGCAATAACATCTGTAGGGAAGGGACGAACAACGAGATAAAACGAAAGGAAGAAAAAGCATGAAACACATCAAACGTATTACTGCACTGCTTCTAGCCTGTTCTCTCATTCTGGCGCTGGCCGCCTGCGGAGGCCAAGCCGCAAACACGCCAACCGGTACAACGGCCGGCTCCGCCGCCCCCACCGAGGCCCCCAAGGTGGATTTTCCTACTAAAACCATCTCTATTGTTGTACCTTTTGCCGCCGGCGGCAACGTAGACCTTACTTGCCGGATCATTGCCGAGGAGATGGGCAAGGTTTTAGGCACCAATGTAGTAGTGGAGAACAAGGAAGGCGGCGGCGCCATCATCGGCCAGACTTACGCTTTGAATCAGAAAGCCGATGGCTACACCATTCTGGCGCTGACCTCCAGCTTTGTAACCAACATCCTCTCCGGCGATACCGACTTCGGCATGGAGGACGCCACTGCCATCGGCCAGTTCTGCTTTGATCCCGAGATCGTGGTGGCTTCCGCCAACTCCGGCATCACCAGCATCGAAGAGTTCATGGAGCAGGCCAAGGCAGGCTCGCTGACCAACTCCACTCCCGGTTTTTCCACTTCCCACCATATTGCCAGCCTGATACTGGCCAATAACCACGGTTTGAATTTCGACTATATGCATACAAACGGCTCTGCTGAACAAACGGTTCAGCTAGCCGGCGGCCATGCCCAGGTGGGATTGACCACCTACGGCGGTGCGGCGACCCTGATCAAAGAGGGTAAAATCGTTCCTCTGGCTGTCTGCGATACCCTTCGCTCTCCCTCGCTGCCTGAGATTCCCACCATGGCGGAGGCCGGTTTTGATTTTACCTACGGCGCATACCGGGGCTTTGCCGTACCTGCCGGCACTCCCGACGAGGTGGTTGCGATTCTATCCGATGCGCTGGCCACCGTCATGAGCACCGAATCAGTAAAGAAGGGCTTTGAGGACGCCGGTTTCCCCGTCTCCTATCTGAATGCCGCCGATTTCCAGACCATGCTGAACGACGACTACAAAAACATGGAAGCGATCTACTACCTCCTGGGGGAGTAAGATTCCTGTAAAGGGCCAGGGGCCATCCTGAGCGGCTTATCAAAGGCGGCTGGGACGGCCCTCTCCCTAAATATTTCCTGACCTGTTCCCGCAGGTGCAGGTGACAGAATCTCAGCCGACAGACAGCGTAGAGGAAGGGAAGTTATTATGCAAAAAAAGGACATTGGCCTTGGGGCGGTATCCATAGCCTTCGGCGCCTGGATATGGTACATGGCGGCAGCTTTAAAAAAGGGCGCTGATTTCTGGCCCAAGATCGTAGCGGGGTCTATTATTCTCCTGGGCCTGATCATTTTGGTTATGGCCCTGATGGAAGTCAGAAGTAAAGGGACGGAGGGAACAAAAAAAGCAAAAGGAAATCCCCAATATCTTCATGTAATGGCGGTCATAGCCGTTCTGATAGGGTATTACGTTGCCTTTCAGTACGTGGGCTACACGATTCCCACCTTTCTGCTGATTTTTTTGTCGGCACTGATTCTGGGGTACAGGAACTGGAAGGTCATGATCCCCACCTCTTTGATCGTCAGCGTTGGGCTCTACCTGATCTTTACCCATTTATTTGGCATCCGGTTTCCCGGCGCTTTTTTTTAGGAGGTGATGAAGCATGATGAATCATATTATGGAGGGCTTCGGCACTCTGTTTACACTGTGGAATATATTTATACTGGTGGCAGGCACCCTTGTGGGTCTGATCATCGGAGCCCTGCCCGGGCTTACCGGTAATATGGCCATTGCCTTGATGGTACCCGTTACCTTTGGCATGGACGCCACTTCCGGCCTGACGCTTTTGACCGCAATTTACTGTTCTTCCATTTTCGGCGGCTCCATCTCCGCCATTTTGCTGGGCATCCCCGGCACCATCTCTTCCTTTGCTACCACGTTGGACGGCTATCCTATGGCCTTGAAAGGGCAAGCCGGGGCGGCCCTTGGCAACGCTACTATATCCAGCGTCTTCGGCGGCTTGTTCAGTTCCGTGGTGCTGATGAGCCTGACTACGGTTCTGGCGGAGTTTGCTCTGACCTTCGGCCCCGCCGAATACTTCGCCGTAGCTATTTTAGGGCTCTCCTGTATTGCCAGCATTGGCGGCAAGTCCCTGACCAAGGGCCTGTTGTCCGGCTTCCTGGGGCTTTTCATTGCCTGCATCGGTATGGATCCCCAATTGGGCATCAAACGTTTTACCTTTGGCAGCGTCAACCTGCTGGGCGGCATAACTATGGTGGGAGCCCTTATCGGCCTGTTCGGGGTGGTGTCCGTTCTGAAGAGTGCGGAAAAAGCGCAAAAGCTGGCCGAGAAGACCTCTAAGATGCCCGATGTGGGCTCCACCTGGATCGGCTGGAAGATGTGCCTCCAGTTGCTTCCCACCTGGCTGCGGGGCTCAGTCATCGGTACGATAGTGGGCATCATTCCGGGGGCCGGCACCAATGTGGCTACTTTCCTGGCCTATGATATTGAAAAGAAAATCAGCAAAGACCCCGAAAGCTTTGGCGAGGGAAATCCCAAGGGCGTCGCAGCGCCGGAAAGTGCCAACAACGGTGTCACCGGCGGCTCTCTGGTGCCTCTGCTGGCCCTGGGCGTACCCGGCAACGCCACCAGCGCCCTGTTCTTAAGCGCACTGATGCTCCAGGGTCTGGCCACCGGGCCAACTCTGTTTACCGATCACGCCAATGTGGTCTACGCACTGTTTCTGGCTTTCTTCCTGGCCAATATCATCATGGCGCCCCTGGGCCTGTTTCTCCTGCGGTATATGAAGACTATTCTGTCGGTGCCGGAATCCCTGCTGGGCGGCATCATCCTGGCCTTCTGCGTCACCGGTGTATTTTCCATTTCCTCCAACCCCTTTGATGTATTAGTCCTCATCATTTTCGGCGTCGTCGGCTACCTCTTTTACAAATTCGATGTTCCCTCGGCGCCCCTCATCGTCTGTCTGGTGTTGGGCACCATGGCCGAGAGCAATCTGCGCCAAGCCCTGGTGTCCAGCGGCAATTCCTACAGCTTTATGTGGACCCGGCCAATCACCGCTGCCGTGCTGTTGATCTCCGTCGGCAGTTTCTTTGCCCCCATCATTACCAAGATGATGAAGGCCATGCGTAAGCGCAGATCCAATATGATCACGGTGGACGATATGGCAAGCAGCCTGGAAGAGGAGATCGAAGAGGATTGATCCATAAGGAAAGGGGAGGCGGCGCAATGAATCGGACCAAAGAACTGTGCGAATTTCTGGCCGGGTTAGACCCTGAAATGGTGGACCCGGAGAATATGCTGGACATTCGCTATAAAACCCTGGACTGGCTCGGTTGCATCATTGCGGCCCAGGGACATTCCTGCGTCGCAGGCCTCCGGGCCACGATAACCGCAGCCGGCGGCAACCCCCAGGCCAGCGGGGCAGGTATGCCGGAAAAAACCTCCGCCCAGCAGGCCGCCTTTTATAACGGCTTCGCCAGCCATGCCCTGGAATATGACGACACCAACAAAATTGCCATCACCCATCCGGGAGGGCCGGTCATTGCGGCCGCTCTGGCGGCAGCCGAGGCCCGGGGCGCAACCTTTCAGTCATACGCTATGGGTGTGGCAGCGGGTTATGAGGCCATGATCCGCCTGGGCGGCGCAATAAATCCCGACCATTACCAGCACTGGCATACCACCGGCACCTGCGGAGTCTTTGCGGCGGCGGCGGCGGTATGCAAGATTATGGGTTTGGATGCCCGGCAGATGGAGACAGCCTTCGGCCTGGCCTCCACCATGGCCAGCGGGCTGATCTATGTCTTCGGCACCGATGCGAAACTGGTAACCGTGGGCAACGCCGCCCGCAACGGACTTTTAGCTGCCGAACTGGCGGCCGGCGGACTTTCCGCACCGGAGGACGCCTTTGCCGCCCCCGGGGGTTACGCCCGGTCAGCCGGAGGCAAGGAGGATCTTTCCTTTATGGTGCCCCGGGCCGGCGACAGGCTGCTGCTGGAGGATGCCTACTACAAAATCCACGCTTCTTGCGGGCATACTCACTCGGCCCTGGATGCTCTTCAGGCCCTTATGGCCGGCCGCAGTTTTGGGCCGGAAGACGTGGCGTCGGTGGAAGCTCAGGTGTACCGCACGGCCTTGCAACTCTGCGGCGGCTACCGGACCGAGACTGAATCCAAGGCAAAGTTTTCACTGCCCTACTGCATTGCCGTCATGCTGCTGTACGGCAGGTGCACGCTGTCGGAATTTACGCCGGAGATTCGCTGCAGCGACGCCGTGGCCCAGTATGCCCGGCGCATTACCGTAAAAGAAAACGAAGCATATACTGCGGCTTATCCGGCCCTGCGTATGGAGAAGATCACTGTTGTTCTGCGGGACGGCTCCGCTCTGGAGCGGACTGTAGACCTTCCCCTGGGCCGGCCACCCTATCAGTTCCTGGAAGAAAAGTTTTTTTCGCTGGCAGAGCTGACGGTAACCCCCGCCTGCGCCCAAAACATCCGGGACTCGGTGTTCGCCATCCGGGACGACGAGCCGCTTTTAAACATAGGAAATCAAATTAGGAACTTAAGGAGAAATTGACATGACCTGTAACATGCTTGATTCCATGCTGTACCGCAATAGTTTCAGCACACCTGAAATGCGTACAATTTTTGACGATACTACAATTATCCAAAACATTTTAGACGTTGAGGTGGCACTGGCCGAAACCCAGGCCGAGCTGGGCATTATTCCCCGGCAGGCTGCCGACGAAATACGCCAAAAGGCCAGGGTGGAAAACTTGAATATCCCCCGCATTGAGGAAGGCATCAAACGGATGGGCCACTCCCTGGTGCCCATTTTGAAGGAATTGGAGAGCGTTTGCGACAACGGCTACGGCGAGTACATCCATCTGGGCGCCACCACTCAGGACATCATCGACACAGCTTTCATGCTGTCCATAAAGCGGGGCTGCCAGGTGATCTACCGGGATATGCTGAAAACCGAGGTTCTGATGATTGAAATGGCCGAAAAATACCGGGACACTATCATGGCCGGCCGCTCCCATACCCAGCAGGCGCTGCCCATTACCTTTGGTTATAAGGTGGCGGTCTGGGCCAGCGAGCACCGCCGCAATATTGAGCGGCTGGAGGCCTGCATGGAACGTTGCTTTGTGGGCGAGTTAAGCGGCGCGGTGGGAACCATGGCCGGTTTCGGCGCCCAAGGCATGGAGGTGTGCCGCCGCACCATTAAAAAGGTGGGCTTGGACGTGCCTGACGCGGCCTGGCATACCTCCCGGGACCGCATTGCGGAAATCTGTACTACTCTTACCATCATCGCATATACTTACGGCAAAATCGGCAATGAGCTGGCCAAGCTGCAGATGACGGAAATCAGCGAGGTCTATGAGGGCTTCGTCAAGGGCTCAGTGGGCTCCTCTACCATGCCCCACAAACGCAATCCCAACTCTCTGGAGGCGCTGCAGATGCTGGCCCGCCTGATCAAGGGCAACACCGAGGCCGCCGTGGAGTCCATGTTCTGCGAGCACGAGCGGGATGGGGCCCTGTGGAAAATCGAGTGGAAGGCCGCCAACGAGGTGGTGATTCTGACCGGCACTGCCTCCGCCAAAGCGCAAAATGTCTTTGCCAACCTGAAGGTGGACCCGGTAAAGATGCGCGCTAACCTGGATATCCTCAAAGGACTGATGCAGAGTGAGGCAATCATGCTGGCCCTGGGCGAGAAAATCGGCAAGCAGCGGGCTCATGAGGTAGTGTACCAGGTATCCATGGCCACTTTTGAGCAGAAGGCGGACTTTTGTGAGATGTTATTGCAGGACGAGACGGTTGCCCAGCACATGAGCCGGGAGGAAATTCAGCAAATTCTGAATCCCGAGGGCTATGTAGGCCTGGCCGGCGAGGTTGTGGACGGTGTGGTGAAAAACGTCAAAACAGCCCGGGCCAAGTATGCCTCCTGATAGATTAGGCTGCGGCAGGCAGCAGAAAGGTCGGAGCTGAACATGAATTTCCGCATTGAACATGATACCATGGGCCAGGTTCAGGTTCCCGCAGACAAGTATTGGGGTGCACAGACCCAGCGCAGCCTGGAGAATTTCAAAATTGGCGGCGAGCTGATGCCTGTTGAAATCATCTGCGCCTTTGCCATCTTAAAAAAGGCCGCCGCCTTGGCAAACCTTAAGTTAGGCAACCTGGACGAAAGACGGGCCGCCGCCATTGCCGCCGCCTGCGACGAGATTTACGCCGGCAAGCTAAACGGTCACTTTCCTCTGGTGGTCTGGCAGACGGGCAGCGGCACCCAAACCAACATGAACGTCAATGAGGTGGTGGCAAACCGCGCCAATGAGCTCTTGGGTGAAACGCTGGTCCATGCCAACGACCACGTCAATAAGTCCCAGAGTTCAAACGACACGTTTCCCACCGCCATGCATATCGCAGCCCTTATGGCCGTGGAGGACAAGGTGCTGCCCGGGCTGGATCTTCTGGAAGGCACCTTGGGAAAGCTGTCCGGGATGTACAAAGACATTATTAAAATCGGCCGTACCCACCTGCAGGACGCCACTCCCCTGACCCTGGGGCAGGAAATCAGTGGCTGGCGAGAGATGCTGGTGAAGACCCGCAGTATGCTGACCACCTCCTGTGCCGGCTTGAGAGAGCTGGCCCTGGGGGGCACTGCCGTGGGCACCGGCCTAAATGCCTTGCCCGAATTTGGAAGTTGTGCAGCCCAGGAGATATCCGCTCTTGCAGGCCGGGCTTTTGTGACCGCGCCCAACAAATTTCACAGCCTGACCAGCAAGGACCAGATGGTCTTCGCTCACGGGGCGATGAAGGCCCTGGCCGCAAACCTGATGAAGATCGCCAACGACGTGCGCCTGCTGTCCAGCGGTCCCCGCTGCGGCATCGGCGAGCTGATCATTCCTGAAAACGAGCCCGGCTCCTCCATTATGCCGGGCAAGGTCAATCCCACCCAGTGCGAGGCCATGACCATGGTGGCCGTGCAGGTAATGGGCAACGACGCAGCCGTGGGCATAGCGGCCTCCCAAGGCAATTTCGAGCTAAACGTGTTCATGCCTGTGTGCATCTACAATTTCTTGCAGTCGGCCAGACTTCTGGGAGACGCCATGGTCTCCTTCAACGACAACTGCGCCGTTGGCATCCGTCCCAACGAAGCCAAAATCAAAGAATACCTGGACAGCTCCCTGATGCTGGTCACGGCCCTCAACCCCCACATCGGCTATGAAAATGCTGCTAAGATATCCAAGACTGCTTACAGGGAAGATTTGACCCTCAAGGAGGCGGCAGTCAAGCTGGGCTTGCTGACAGCCGAAGAGTTCGACGAAATCCTGCGGCCGGAGCGCATGGTGGGTCCCATTCAGACATAAGGCTTTTCCGGACCCGGCAGGCCGGCAGAATAAAAAGGAGGCATTGGAGCATGGAGCTCAAACTTGCTTTGAAAGTCAACGACAAGGACAACGTAGCCACTATTTTCGCCAACGGCATTACCGACGGCACCCGGGTAGAAATGCGGGATAAAAAAGGCCGGGCCGAGGAAATGACCGTTCACGGCCAGGTGCCCTACGGTCACAAAATCGCCCTGCAGGATATCAAAAAGGGGGAGCACATCGTCAAATACGGCGAAAGTATTGGAGCCGCCAGCGCCGATATCCGCAAGGGTGAATACGTCCACGTCCACAATCTGGAGGCCCTGCGGGGCCGCGGCGATCTCTGAAAGGGGAGCATGCAATGAGTCAATATTCTTTTTACGGATATAAACGTTCCGACGGCAAATACGGCGCCCGCAACCTGGTGGCCGTCATCCCCAGCGTCATCTGCACCACCGATGTGGCCCAGGCCATTGTCCGCCAGGTCCAGGGCACCGTGGGCTACTTTCATCACCAGGGCTGCTGCCAGCTGCCTCTCGATCTAAAACGGGTCACCGATACGCTGATCAGCCTGGCCAAAGGCCCCAACGTAGCCGGCGCCTTAATCGTCAGCCTGGGCTGCGAAGGCACCGATTGCGCCCGCATGGTGGAAGAGATTGCCGCCGCCGGCAAACCCGTGGAAATCATCTATGTACAGGAGCTGGGCGGCACCAGCCGTTCCATCCAGGCCGGTATCGACCTGGCCCAGAAGATGGTACTGGAGGCTTCAAGCCAGCAGCGGGAGGAAACCGATATCTCCAATCTGATCATGTCCATCAAATGCGGCGCCTCGGACACCACCTCCGGTATGGCTTCCAATTGCGTCATCGGCTACGTAGCCGACAAGCTGGTGGATCTGGGAGCTACCGTCATCTTCGGCGAAACCACGGAATTTTTGGGCGGCGAGCAGATTTTGGCCAACCGGGCCGTAGGCGGACCGGAAGGCCCCGTAGGTCAAAAGATTCTTGAAATCGTCTCCCGTATGGAAAACCGGGCCAAGGCCACCGGCGAGGACATGCGGGGAGGCCAGCCCACGCCGGGCAATATCGCCGGCGGGCTTTCCAGCATCGAAGAAAAAAGCTTGGGCGCCATCGTCAAATCCGGCCACCGCCCCATCCGGGGCGTGCTGGAATATCCCGACTACGTCACCGATCAAAAAGGCTTGTGGATCAAAGACACGCCGGGCCGGGAGCCGGAAATACTCACCGGCATGGCCGCCGCCGGCGCCCAGGTCATGATGTTTTCTACGGGCCGGGGAGCGCCTCAGGGCTTTCCCAGCATGCCGGTGATCAAAATCTGCGGCAATCCCAATACCTACGAGCGCATGAAGCACGATATGGATCTGAACGCCGGCCGCATCATCATTGGCGAGAAAAGCATTGAGGAGGTTGGGGAGGAAGCTTTTGCCCTGCTGTTGAAGGTCCTTAATGGACAATTGACGAAAAACGAGGCCCTTAACTACTTTGCCACCATGGATATCTACTGCCTGGGTCCGGTGATCTGAGCCGCCGGGCAAAGGAGAGCTCCGGAGGATGGTGAAATCCGATTGCGGACGGAGGAAGAGGCGGCATGCATAGCAAAAAAACCGGGGTGGTCATTCCCATTGGTACGCAGCTCCATAGCATACAGGTCCCGAACCTCATCGGCGTCGCCGATCCGGCCTATGTGCCGGGAGTGGCGGATAAACGGGCGGAAATTGCCCGGGCGCTGGTTCAGCCCATTGGCAGCCGGAGGTTGAGGCAAATTGCCCGGGGCCGCAAGACGGCGGCCATCGTCATCAACGATATTACTAGACCCTATCCCGGCGGGCTGATGGTGGAAGAGTTGGCCCGGGAGCTAAACGCAGCGGGTATTGCCGACGAGTTTATCTCTCTGGTAGTGGCCTATGGGCATCACCGTCCCAACACGCTTCAGGAGCTGGCTGCGCAGTACGGTCAGGCGGTAATCGGAAGATTTTCCATTGTGCACCACGCCGCCGGGGACCCCGGACAAAACGTGACCCTGGGTTTTACCAAAGGCGGTGTGGAGGTCTCCGTCAACCGCAAATTTGCCGAGGCCGGCGTAAAGGTGCTCACCGGCTGCATTACCCCTCACCAGTTCGCCGGGTTCTCCGGCGGGCGCAAAAGCGTGGTTCCCGGTATCGCAGGTCTTTCTGCCATTAAACGGCATCATTCTTTTCCTATCCGGCCCGAGGCTATTTCCCTGGGCCTGCTGGAGGGCAACCGTTTCCACACTGAGTCCCTGGAGGCGGCCCGCCTGGCCGGGGTGGATTTCATCGTGAATGCGGTGGAAAACACCGGCCGGGAACTGGTACGGTGTGTTGCCGGTGACTTGGAGGAGGCCTATTTGGCGGGGGTAGAGGTCAGCCGCAGGATCTGGACGGTGCCCATTCCTCGGCAGCCGGACATCGTTATCGTTAGTCCCGGCGGATTTCCCCGGGATCTGGACCTGCATCAGTCGCAAAAAGCCCTGGGCTGCGCTGAGATGGTCTGTCCCCCGGGAGGAGGCATTATCCTGTGTGCCCACTGTCCCGACGGGGCAGGGAAACCCGGCAAGCTGCTGCGGGAGGCCCGCAGCCTGGATGAGGTTATAAACCGGTTTCTGACCCGGGGCTTTGAGCCCGACGGCAACGGCAAGGCCTACATGTTGGCCCGGGCAGCGGCAAAATACCGCATTATCCTGGCAGGGAGCGCCATCCCTCAGGCCGACCTGCGCACCATGTTTCTGGACGGTTACGATACCGTAGAGGAGGCCATAGAAGTGATGCTGAAGCAATACGGCCCGGCGGCGCATATCTTGGCGGTTCCCAACGCCTCCGAAATTATCCCTGTGCTGCGGAGAGCCGCTGAAAAAGTGGGTGAAACTACGCTGTGACTGCTTTGCGGCTCCTCATTACCCTTGCCGCCGGCTGCATCGGCGGCTCCCTGGCCCTAAAGGCCAAAATGCCGGCGGGAGCGCTGGTAGGAGCCATGGTCTTTGCTGCCGCCTGGAATCTTTTTACCAATACCGCCTATATCCCTTGGTATTTTAAGCCTTGTGCCCAGTCGGTGGCGGGGGCCTTCATCGCCTTGCCCCTGACCCGGGCCCAGGTAAAAAACCTCCGGGGGCTGCTGAAACCGGCTGCCATCGTCGTGGCCGGCATGCTGCTGTTTTCCATCGGCTCCGGCTACCTGTGCCGCAGCTCCACTGCCGGGCAGGTAACGCTGATCAGCGGTTTTCTGATGAGCTCGCCCGGAGGCATGACGGATATTGTACTCATGGCCGGCGACTTGGGGGCCGATACGCTGCAGGTTTCTGTGGTGCACCTGATTCGTAATTTCACCAATCTTTTGCTGTTTCCCTTGTTGGACGGCCTCTGCCTGAGACTGCTGATCCGGAGAAAACCGGAGGTGTTTGCAGCCCGGTGCGGGGAAGCAAGCGGCGAATATTACGGCGCCGTCCACAGCTTTGATTGGATGAATCTTTTTCTTTCTCTTGCCCTGGCCCTGGCCTGCGGCTGGCTGGGCTATTTCACCGGACTGCCGGCAGGGGCGTTGCTGTTTTCTTTGGTAGGCTTTGCCGCCTTCAACATTACCACCCAGCGGGGATGCATCCCCATTTCCCTGCGCCGGTTTACCCAGATGTGTACCGGCACGCTGGTGGGCAGCGCCATCACCCGGGAAAGTTTAGCCGGCCTACGCCATCTGATTTTTCCTATTTTAATTGTGGTGCTGGTCAATCTGGTGATGAACTGGACCCTGGGCGCCATTCTTTATTTCTACACGCCCCTTGATCTGCATACCAGTTTCATCGCCACCATTCCGGGGGCGGCGGCGGATATGGCCATGATCGCCGAGGATCTGGACGGCGACGGATTGAAGGTCGCACTGATTCAAATTATCCGCTTTATCAGCGTGGTCATGATCTACCCCCAGGTCTACAGGCTTCTGGCCGCCCTGAGCGCGGCATAGACTCAACGCAGAATGGAGTGAACCGGCTTTGCATGACAAAAACGAAAAAGTAAACGCCCTGCTCTTCAATGAAAAGATTCCCCGAATGGTCACGATCCGGCAGAAATTCGAGTCCGCCCATATCGAGGATCCGGCGGCGGTGCTCCGGGCCAGCTTTCAGCGGCCTGAGCTGCAGGATATCGTGAAACCCGGCATGACGGTGGCGGTGACGGCAGGCAGCCGGGGCATAGACAACATCGCCCTCATCATCCGGGAGACCGTGCAGTTTATCCGGGAAAAGGGCGGGTTTCCCTTTATTGTGCCTGCCATGGGCAGCCATGGCGGCGCTGTGGCGGAGGGGCAGACAGCCCTTTTAAGGAATTTCGGCATCACCGAGGAGGTTATGGGGTGTCCCGTCCGCTCATCCATGGAAGTAGACCTATTGGATACTCTGGAAGATGGGACGCCGGTCTACATCGACCGGTATGCTCACCAGGCCGGCGGCATTGTGGTGATCAACCGCATCAAGCCCCATACCGGCTTCCGCGGCCGCTACGAGAGCGGCCTGTTCAAGATGATGGCGGTGGGGCTGGGCAAGCAGCAGGGGGCCGAAACCGTCCATAACCGGGGCCGCAAACGGATGGGAGAGACCATTGAGCTATGCGGCAATGCCTATCTGAGCAAAGCGAATATTCTCTTCGGCGTGGCCGCCGTTGAAAATGCCTTTGACCGCACCTTCTTCCTGTCGGCCATGACAAAGGAAGAAATCGCCCTGCAGGAGCCCAGGTATCTGGCGGAGGCCCGCCGGCTGTTGCCCAGCCTGCTGCTGGAGCATCTGGACGTGCTGGTGGTGGACTACATGGGCAAGAACATCAGCGGCGCCGGCATGGATACCAACATCACCAAATCCTATGCTCACGGCTATGGTATCAGCCGGGAGGGACGGGCCAGAAAAATCGCCGTTTTAGACCTAACGGTCGAAAGCCACGGGGCGGCAGTGGGCGTGGGTTCAGCGGACGTGACCACCCGCAGGCTCTTTGAGAAGATGGATTTCAACACGACCTACCCCAACCTGTTGACCAGCGGCGGCACCGATTCGGCTAAAATCCCCATGGTGCTGGATAATCACAGGCTGGCTATTCAGGCCGCCATCAAGACGGCCCTAGGCGCCGATAAGGAGCGTATCCGTATGGTGAGAATCCGGGATACCCTGCACATCAGCGAGATTCAAATTTCCGAGGCGCTGCTGGAAGAAGCCAAAAGCCATCCCGCCATTGAAATTGTGGGAGAGCCGCAAGAGCTGGCCTTCGATGAGGAGGGCAATTTATTTTAAGTCTTGTCTGACGTTTTAAATAGAGCAAAAAGAGAGCAAAGAAAAAGGGCTTGTCTCGATGAAGAGGCAGTCTTTTTTTATGTATTACCATGCAAAATAATTTATAAATAAAAATTTCCAAACAATTTCTTAATTCTTAAAATTATCTTTTATCAGACGAAAGGTCTGGCAGGAAATTGAAAGTTGAAGTGGAATTTAAAGTGAATTGAGTTAAAAATTACTTAGTCATGAATTCAGGCAGACTTAGGATAAGGTGCCGCTTACATTAGAGCTATGGATAATGATATAGATATTCTTCCGCAAGGTAGTGAAAGGAGGGGCGCAGAGACTTTCCGGCATCGCCAAATCGTTGGCAGTTAAAAAAGGAGGGATACCATGATTATCGTTATCATTCCATTTATTGTTTTACTGGCTATTATTTTAATTCCTAAGATTCCTCTTGTTGGCGGCAATATACAAGCCGGTCTGCTGATTACGGGTTTAGTGGCTCTTTTGATGGGAGGAGTCATAAATCCGGTTGATTGGGGTCTGGCCTGGATTGACGGCGTAGACCGGATTGCCTGGGTTATTTGCTTGTCGGTATTCGGCAGCGTCTATGCTGAAACTCAGGTGGAAATGGGTACAATGGATACCGTAATCAATTCCTTGCGGGCCTTGTTCGGACATTCGCCTAAAGGGCTGATCATTTCCGTTATGATCGCCTTGACCATTGCCGGTTCTTTATTGGGTGACGCTATTGCCGCTTCCACCGTTATCGGTGTTCTGGTCATCAAATCCTTAGCGGAGATGAATTTAACAGGCGAGCAGATTTCCGCCACTATCGTTATGGGCGCAAGCCTTGGTTCTATCATGCCGCCGATCACCCAAGCCATATTTCTGGCTGCCGGCTTGGTAGGCATTGAACCCGATCCCGTAGTTAACATTGGTTATTTTACCGTCGGTGTCGGTGTCATTCTTTGTTCTATTTATGTGGCGAATATGTTTATCAAAATTAAATCCCTGCCGGAAGACTTGATTCCCAAGGAGACGGCCGGTCAGATCGTCAGGAAAAATTGGCCTACGCTGGTTCCTTTGTTTATCCTGATCCTTCTGGTAGTTTTGCGGACCGGCTTCAAGATTGACGTGATCACCATGGTTATGGGCGGCTTTATTGATATCATTAAGACCATTCCGATCATCAAAGGCTTCTCCAACCTGATTGTTCTCAGCATCATTATCGTCATGGTCATCAGTTTCTTTTTTCCCAGGGTGCGCAGCCAGTTGGGCACCGTCGTTGGCCGGGGCTTAGTTAATGTAAAGACCAGCTTCACGGTGCAGGTCAGCGCCGGTCTGATGCTGGGTGCTTTCTACAAAGCCGGCCAGATCGAAGCTGTAAAAACCTTTGCCTTAGCTCTCAACCAGAACCTGCTGAAGCTGGGCGGCAGCGCCGCTCTTTGCTTGCTCGGTATGCTCACCGGTTCTCAGACCACCGCCCAAAACGCCATTTTCTCTTTCTTTGGCCCCGCCTTGATTGAGATCGGCCTGGATCCGGTGAATGTAGCCGTAGCCGGCGCCCATTTGGCTATGTCTGGCCAGGGCCTGCCTCCTGCCGACCTGACTACCTTTGTGGTGGCCGGCCTGGTTGGCGGTATTTTGGGTATTAAGGTTGACCCCGTAAAATCCATGTTTTATTCTGCCGTAATGTGCATTTATTTCTTGATTGTGGGCATTGTATTCCTTTATATCTAAAACCGAAGCTTTAAGAAAAATAGGGAAGAATACAAAAAAATACAAACCAGGGGCTGTCACAAATTTTGGTCTTTCAAAAAGCCAATTTTTGCGGCAGCCCCTTTGTCAACATTGGACCGGCCTCCTGCATATAATGATCATTATATCTATGCGTTATAAGATGGGAGTGGAGCGGCATGGAGACTATATATTTAGATAACGGAGCCACCAGCTTTCCCAAGGCCCCGGGTTTAGGCCAAGCTATGGCGGATTATTTGGATAACAATGGCGTTAATATCAACAGAGGCAGCTATCAGGCCGCCGCCTCCGCCGCCAATGGGGTGCTGGAGACAAGGGAGCTTTTGGGCGAGCTTTTTCATTATAGAAAGGAGTCCCACATTATTTTTTCTGCCGGGGTTACCCAAAGCCTTAATTTGATCATCAAGGGGCTCCTGAAACCGGGAGACCACTGTATTGTCAGCTCTATGGAGCATAACGGCGTAATGCGGCCCCTGGTGCAGATGGCAGCCAAGGGAGTAACCTTTGACCGGGTGCCTTGCGACCGCCGGGGACGGCTGGTGCTCACCGGACTGGAGGAGCTTTTCCGGCCCAATACGAAGCTGGTGGTGATGCTGCATGCTTCCAATGTCTGCGGTACCCTGATGCCGATAGCCAAAGTAGCCAAGATCTGCCGGGAAAAAGCCGTGCCCTTTGTGCTGGACGCCGCTCAGACAGCAGGCCACATTGACATCAACATGGAAGAATTAGGCTTGGCCGCTCTTTGTTTCCCCGGCCATAAAGGGCTGATGGGCCCCGGCGGCATCGGCGGCATGATTGTTGCGCCGTCTTTGGCGGCGGAGCTGGAGCCCTTAGTGGCAGGAGGCACCGGCAGCCATTCCGAATCCGAGGAAATGCCGCCAGAACTGCCGGAGCGCTTTGAAGCCGGTACCATGAATATTGCCGGCATCTTTGGTCTGCGCCATAGCCTGCAATTCATTAAGAACCAGTCTCTGGAGGCCATTCATCATAAGGAAATGATACTTACCGCCTGTTTCCTTGACGGCGTCAAAAGAATGGATAGTATCCGGATCGTAGGGGAGCCGGGTATGGCTAACCGGATGGCCGTAGTCTCCCTGGATTTTCTAAACCGGGATAATAGCGAAGTCGCCTTTCAACTGGCGGAGCAATACGGCATTATGACCCGCAGCGGGCTGCAATGCGCTCCATCGGCTCATAAGTCCCTGGGCACCTTCCCCCAGGGTACGGTGCGCTTTTCCTTTAGCTATTTCAATACGGAGGAGCAAATCGACAAAGCGGTGGAGGCAGTGAGGGCTCTGGCTTAAGCATAGACAAAGAGCATGAATAAACAGAAAGAGAAAGAAGGCCTTTGATTGAGGCCTTTCTCCCAATAGTTTATGCATGCTCTTTTTAAATTCAGGGGCCCTAGGCCAGCATAAATGAGAATTCCCCTTGGGCGCAGAGCTTGTCTCCGACGTAAACCTTGCCTTCCGCAAAGTAAAAGGGCTTCCTTGCTTTCGTAATCCGGCAGTGGCAGCGGACCCGGTCCCCCGGCTTTACGGGCTGGCGGAAGCGGACGTTGTTGAGGCTGGTATAATACGTCTCGGCGGCCTTTTCTTCTGCCAGGCAAACGGCACAGGATTGGGCCATCATTTCGCAGAGAATAACGCCGGGCACCACCGGATTGCCAGGGAAATGACCCTGGAGAAAAAACTCGTCGCCCCGGACGTCGTAATAAGCGGTGGCACTGCCGTCTTCATTAAGATAGGCTTCCTCCACCAAAAGCATAGGCTCCCGGTGGGGCAATATGGCTTTGATTTCTTCTTTATTCATTCTTTGCATCTCCTTGCTGGTCTGCCGCAATCAATCTGCCGCAATCATTCTGCCGGCACAAAGGCTACCACGCTGTTGTGACCGCCAAAGCCCAAAGAGGTGGAAAGGGCAAAGTCGCAGGCCACGGCAGCCTTTTGGTTGGGGGTATAGTTCAGATCGCAGTCGGGGTCGGCTTCTTTATAGCCCATGGTGGGCGGAATGACCCCTTCATGCAAGGCCTTGACGGCGGCAATGGCCTCGGCGGCGCCGGCAGCCCCCAGCATATGGCCGGTCATGGATTTGGTGCTGCTGATGTGCAAGCTTTTAGCGGCAGTTTCGCCAAAGGCTTTCTTTATAGCCAGGGTTTCCGCTTTGTCATTAAGAGGAGTGGAAGTGCCGTGGGCATTGTAATAGACTTGCATGCCCTCCCGATATCCGGCTTCCGCCAAGGCTTGACGGATGGCATTGGCTGCTCCTTCCGCTTCCGGATGGGGAGCGGTGATATGGTAGGCGTCGCTGGTGTTGCCGTAGCCTTTAATCTCTGCGTAAATCTTAGCTCCCCGGGCTTTGGCCTGCTCATATTCCTCCAAAACCAAGATGGCAGCTCCTTCACCCATTACGAAGCCATCCCGGTTTTTGTCAAAGGGAGTTGAGCTTTCCAAGGGCAGGTTTTTGGTGGAAAGGGCCTGGCAATTGATGAAGCCTGCGGTGGCTAAAGCATTGATAGGAGCTTCGGTGCCGCCGGCAATAATGGCGTCGGCGTAGCCGTGCTTGATGGTGCGGAAGGCCTCGCCCAAAGTATGGGTGGAGGTGGCGCAGGCGGTGACCACCGGCAGGGTGGGGCCCATGGCTTGATACTTGATGGAAATATTACCGGTAGCCATGTTGGAGATCATCATGGGGATAAAAAAGGGTGAAATTCTGCGGGGCCCGTCGGAGAGCAGTTTTTCGTGGCCGCTCATAAAGGTGTCCATACCGCCGATACCGGAGCCCACGTAAACCCCCAGGCGTTCCGGTTTCACCCGGCCCATAATCCCGCTGTCCTCCATGGCCTGGGCGGCCGCGGCTAAAGCGTATTGGCTGTAAAGATCAGTGCGGCGAATATCATTTTTCTCCATATAAAGGGAAGGATCAAAGTCCTTTACTTCCGCCGCTATGTTTACCTTAAAACCCTCGGTATCAAACTTTGTAATAAAATCAATGCCTACTTTACCGGCAAGCAAAGCCTGCCAATAGGCGGACAAGGTATTGCCGATGGGAGTGACGGCTCCCATTCCTGTTATTACTACTCTTTTCACATGCATAACCCCCCATCGATTTGGATCACGGCGCCGGTAATATAAGAGGCGTCCTCGGAAGCCAGGAAAGCCACAGCCTTAGCAATTTCCGCCGGCTGGCCCATCCGTTTCAAGGGTATGGAGGCCAAGGCTCCTTCTTTTACTTTATCCGGCAGCTTTGCCGTCATATCGCTTTCAATAAAGCCCGGCGCTACGGCATTGCAGGTAACGTTTCTGCCGGCCAGCTCCCGGGCCACGGTTTTGGTCAGGCCGATCATGCCGGCTTTGGCGCTGGCGTAGTTGGCCTGGCCCGCATTGCCCATGATGCCGGCTACGGAAGTGATGTTGATGATCCGCCCGGAACGCTGCTTCATCATCGGGCTGTAGATATGCCGGATCATATTAAAAGCGCCTTTTAAATTGGCGTTGATCACCTGGTCGAAACTGGCCTCGCTCATGGAAAGCAGCAGGCCGTCTTTGGTGATGCCTGCGTTATTGACTAAGATATCAATTTTGCCAAAGCAGCCGAGGATTTCCTTTACCGTGTCCTTGGCTGCCTCAAAGGAGGCCACGTCGCAGCGGTAGGCTTTGGCCTTTACCGCCATTTGCTCAAGCTGGCCGCAGGTTTCCATAGCGGCTGCTTCGTTGCCATGATAAAGGATAGCCACATCGGCGCCTTGAGCAGCCAGCTCCAGGGCGATGGCCTTGCCGATGCCCCGGCTGCCGCCGGTGACCACGGCTGTTTTATTTTTTAAGTTTGTCATGATTATCTGGAACCTCCGTTGTTTTCCGGCAGGCCTTCGGCTTTCCCCATGCCGGCGTCGTTGCCGTTGCCGGCCCTATCGCTAAGTGCGGCCAGGGTTTGCTCCAGGCTGGCCTTATCCTCCACATTCAGGGTGCCGGCCTGAGGCAGGATTTTATTGACCAGCCCGCAAAGGGTTTTGCCGGCCCCCAACTCCACGAAAGTGTCTACCCCCTGGGAGGCCAGATATTCGATGGAGGACTGCCAATAAAGGGGACTGTTGATTTGCCGGAAAAGCAGGTCTTTACCGGTATAGGGCCGGCCGCTGACGTTGGCGATTACCGGGATGGCGGCGGAAGCAAAGGCCAAACCGGCAAACTCCGCGGCCAAAGTTTCGGCGGCCTGATCCATAAAAGGTGAGTGGAAGCCGCCGCTGACGGCCAGTTTCAGGGCTTTGCCGCCGGCAGCTTTGACTGCCGCCTGAAAAGGAGCGGCGGAATCAGCCTGGCAGGCTACCACCGTTTGATTGGCGCTGTTGTAATTGGCGGGATAGCAGCGGGCCAAGGCGCCGGCGATTTCTTCGATGGCCGGGGCGGCCAGGCCCATAACGGCAAACATGGCGCTGCCGCTTTCCCGGGAGCATTGTTCCATCAGCTCTCCCCGGCGGCAGACGAAGCGGAAAGCCTCTTCATCGGTCAGGCTGCCGGCAAAGGCTAAGGCGGGAATCTCCCCCAGGGAAAAGCCGGCGATATAATCGGGCCCGATGCCTGCCCCTTCCAAGGTCCGGGCTGCTGCCAGGCCAACGCAAAACAAGGCGGGCTGAGTCACGCTGGTAACGGTCAGCTCTTCTTTGGAGGCGGCAAAGCATTGTTCCGAGGTGCCGGGGCGGATAGCGTCGGCCATAGCAAAAACAGTCCGGGCCTCCGGTGATACTTCCCACAATTCTTTGCCCATGCCGGTGTATTGGGCTCCCTGGCCGGCAAAAAGGAAAGCTATTTTACCCATGCCGCGGCCTCCTTGAATTTTACTGCGGCTTCGGCAAATAATTCTTCAATGATTTCTTTAGCGGTTTGTTCTTTATTGACCAGGCCGCTGACCTGGCCGGCCATGAAGCAGCCGTTTTTTTCGTCTCCTTCTTTGACGGCCCGGCGCAGGGCTCCGGCTCCGAAAGCTTCCAGCTCTTCCAAAGACATCTCGTTTTGCATTTCGTTTTTCAGAAATTGATGGGTAAAAGGAGATTTAAGAGCCCGGACAGGATGGCCCAGCCGCCGGCCGGTGGTCATGGTGGCGATATCGCCCGCTGCCAGAACCTTCTTTTTATAATTTTCGTGGATAGTGCATTCTTTGGCTACCAAAAATCTGGTGCCCAACTGGACGCCGCAGGCTCCCAGCATAAAGGCTGCCGCTACTCCCCGGCCGTCGCCGATGCCGCCGGCGGCAATGACCGGCAATTGTACTGCATCGCAGACTTGAGGCACCAGGGCCATCGTATTCAAATCGCCGATATGGCCGCCGGATTCACCGCCTTCGGCAATAACGGCCGCCGCCCCGGCCCGTTGGACCAGTTTGGCCACGCCGGTGGAAGGGACCACGGGAATTACCTTGATTCCGGCAGCCAGCCAGGCTTTCATATATTTGGTGGGCAGACCGGCTCCCGTGGTCACTACCGGTACTTTTTCTTCGGCCACTAAGGTGGCAATGTCCTCCACAAAAGGGCTCATCAGCATGAGGTTGACGCCAAAGGGCTTATTGGTACGGGCCCGGGTTTGCCGAATCTGCTCCCGGACATAGTCTGCCGGAGCGGAACCGGCGGAGATAATGCCTAAGCCGCCGGCTTCGGATACGGCGGAAGCCAGGCTGTAATCAGAAACCCAGGCCATACCGCCCTGAAAAATCGGGTATTGGATGCCTAACAGGTCGCATAAAATCGTTTTCATCTTAATACGGAATCCTCCAAATCCATGTGTTATATAAGGCCTAGTGCTTTGTGTCGGCTAAAACTTGTCACAGAGTACTGGTTAAAGAAGCAGGCTCTCCTTGGGTTTGGAAAGCCTGCTGAAGGGATTGATTAAGCAGTCAGACTGTTGATGAGAGAGACCAAATCTCCTACTGTTTGCAGGGTTTCGTCAGCCTCGATGGTGATACCGAACTCTTCTTCGAAGGCCATAATCAGCTCCACCGTATCCAGGGAGTCAAAGCCCAGAGATTCCAACGTAGATTCGGCAGTAATGGCGGCAGGATCTAATTCCTTTTTTTCAGCGATAAGGTTAGTTACTTTTTCTAATGTCATTGTGGTTCCTCCTCGATTTTAATGAGAGTTTTAAAGTAAATTCGGTCAGGCTGCCAGAGTTTTAAAATAAAGACCGGCTAGAGCTTTATTATGCAGGCCCCGGTAGTAAAACCGCCGCCGAAAGCCGACAAAACGATAATGTCTCCCCTTTGGATTTTACCCTGCCGCCACAGATCATCCAGCAAAAGGGGAATGCTGGCGGAAGAGGTATTGCCATAATGTTGGATACCGATGGCTGTTTGTTCCTCGGTGAAGCCCAAAAGCTTGGCGGCGCTTTGAATGATCCGGATATTGGCCTGATGGGGGATCACCATTTTGACCTGGGCCGGCGTAAGACCCGCCTGAGCCAAAGCTTTTTTAACATCCTTAACCATGGCGCCTACGGCAAACTTAAATACCTTGCGGCCGGACATGCTAAGAACATTGGGCCGGTGGGGCAATTGGCTGAAGGGATTGATATTGTTGAACCCGGGAATCAATAGGGCCTGCTCTGTATCGCTTTGGGCTGTCAGCACCCTGGCCAGGAGGCCATCGCCTTTTTGCAGCACTACAGCTCCGGCACCGTCGCCAAAAAGAACGCAGGTGGAGCGGTGATTCCAGTCCAGATGCTTCGACATCATTTCGCAAGCCACCACCAGCACCTTATCTGCCCGGCCGCTGTCCAGATAAGCAGCCGCCACATCCAAAGCATAAATGAAGCCGGTACAGGCTGCATTGAGATCAAAGGCGGGGCAATGGGCGCCGATTTCCTGCTGCACCATGCAGGCTAAGGAGGGGGTGACATTGTCTCCCTGCAAAGTAGCGCATATGATCAGATCCAAATCAGCCGCTGCTATGCCGGCATTGGCCAAGGCCTGGTTAGAGGCGGTGGCAGTGAGTTCCAGACCGGTTTCCGTGGTGGCGATAAACCGGGTTTTAATGCCGCTGCGGCTGGTGATCCATTCGTCATTAGTGTCCACTATGGTGGAAAGCTGGTCGTTGGTTAAAGAAAATTGCGGATGGGCTTTGCCCGTTCCCATAATTTGAAAGCTCATTTATTTCTCCAATTTTATAGCGTTTTTTTCAAAGTATTGATTTAACCGCAAAACGCCGTTATAAAAAACTTGTTTTTCTTCTTCGCTCATATCCTTTGTAATGGTGTTGACCATTTTCCGGTGGAAGAAATGATGAAGCCGATAGACCCGCTTACCCGCCTTCGTCAGGGAAATATAAACTGACCGGCCGTCGGAGGGATTTTTTTCTTTGAGCAAAAAATTTTTGGCCACCAGCTTATTTACGGCGATAGTTACCGAGGCCAGAGTAATGTTGAGGGCGGAAGCAATATCACTGATCGTCGCCGTTTCCCGGCGGCCGATGGCATCGATGAGATGGACTTCGCTGATGGAAGCATCAATATTGTTATCCCGCAGGTTTGCTTCCTCGATCTTCAAGATGTATTCAAAAGTCTCGGTCAGCAAATCGCTCAATTGGTCTTTGAAATCGGCCAAGTCTAAAGGCACCTCCCCTCAATTAATTAGTTAGACTATCTAATTATATAGCGGTGGAGGAAAATGTCAATAGGAATATTGTAAACATTGCTGACTGCACAAAAATGCAGGTTTGTAACCTGGCGCGCCCTCAGATGAGCAAAATTGCAGGTTTGTATCTGCTTAAAAATGTTGAAAGACGGGTTTTTCGCTGTATTTAGGGCCAGAGGCGAAATGGAACCACTAAACTTAAAGGAATGATACGCTACAAACTTGAAATTTTGCTCAAAATGGTTCCGCTATCACTGACAAACCTGCAAGGTTTGCACAAAGTTGACTCGCAACAGACCGACTACACCGTCCAGCCATCAAAAAAGAAGGCTGCCCCAAAATGAAATGGTCCCCATGTCAAGGACAATTTTAAAAAGAGGCCTATAAAAATCTCTGTAGAACTGATTAAATGGGTTTTACGGAGGAGATATGCAAGCAAATGCTGGCAGCAATATCAACTTCGATAGAACTGCCAGCATTTAATATATCCGCATATCTATTAGTATGATGAACGCTATTGTAAAAGGATTTCCCATGGCAAAGCAAAACGACAAAAAGGAATACGAACAATTAGAGGACTTTTTCGAGCAGCTCCGCAGTGATTATTGGTCGGTAAGGGGCACTCTGGATGAAGCGAACAAAAAAATAGAGTTCTTGGAATCACTCTGCCGTATCTATGGTATCTCTATTCCAGAAGAAATGCCGTTCTGATCTATACATGGATAGGATAATTTCCAGTCCGTAGATATTCATCGTACTGGTTCGGCGACAATTTGGCTAAATCCCACTGATAACGATCATTGTTGTAGTAATCCATATAGTCTTCAATAATGATCTTCAATTCTTCGAATGTATTGCAGCCTTCCAAATGGATTTCATCTTTCATATGACCAAAGAAGGACTCCTGCGGTGCGTTGTCCCAGCAATTTCCTCGCCTTGACATAGACTGACGTAATTCGTTGTCCTTGAGCAGGGCCTGAAAGGATATGCTGGTGTAATGGCAGCCCTGATCGGAGTGGATGATGGTTTCCTTACTCAAAGAAATTCCATGCTTTTGTATCAGGAGACTGACCGTTTCCAGTACAAAGTCCACTTCTAAAGAATCGCTTACCGCATATGCCAACACCTGCTTGGTGCAGGCATCGAAAATCGTGGAAAGATACGCCTTACGGCTGCTTTGGTAGAACAGGTACGTAATATCTGTCAGAAGTATGGCTCTTGAGCCGTGTTCCTCAAACTCACGGTTAACAAGGTTCTCTGCTACATTGCTGGTTTTTAAGGCTTTTGCCATACGACGGTATGGATTCGCTTTTCGTATCGGACAGCAAAGATTGAATTTTTTCATTAGCCGGCTGATTTTCTTCTGGTTCATTCGCATGCCCATATGTAACAGCCGCATGTAAATTCCACGTCGTCCTTTATCATATCCGCGGAACTGATATGCCTCCAGAATCAACTCAAAATCTGCCTTGTCCCGTAAAGCTTTATCCCTACGGATGGACTGAGAATTCAGCCAGTTGTAGTATCCGCTTCTGGAAACGCCTGCATTTTCACACAACCAGCTTATATTAAGCTCGTTATTGTCCCGCGATGTTATTTCTCGGATGAGTTTGAATTTTTCTTCTGGTGAGGCTTCTGTTTTTCTTTCCTTTCCGTCTGTCTGTTTAAAAATTCGATTTTTTTTAGAAATTCATTCTCCTGCTTTAGATATTTGACTTGATGCGCCAAACGAGCCATCCGCTCTTTATCGGAAAGCTCCCTAACAGAAGGCCGTCCGGAATTTTCTCCCCTTAAATCTCTAAAATCGTCGCTGCGCACTTCGTATTTATACACGTTTCCAACAAAACGGTCAATACGTTTTTTGCCTAATACTCTTGGATCAAATCCCATTTCCCTAAGGATTACAGAAGGTGGGTTGCCCTGACGATACTTTTCAGTAAATACCGCCTTAAAGTCATCTGTGTAAGTTAGCGCTTTATTGCTGACTTTTTTAACATATGGATTTTTTTGCAGTTCTTCTATCTGATCATCTGTAAAATAGTTCCTTCCCATATTACAATACCCTTTCTGCAATGCTAACAAAAGGATAACAAAAAAAGACCCTGTAAAACAGAGTCAGTTGAAAGATCAGCGAGAATATCCCCCTTTTCTAACTGTCTATTTTACAGGGACCATTTTAAAATGGGACGGCCTCTTTTCGATTGCCGTACTATCTCACGTCAAGATATATGCCGGTGAAACTTACTTCTTCAATACCTTGCCGTCAAAAGCCTTGCTTAACACGGTATAGACGATCAGCGTAAAGACGAAGGCCACCACGGGAGAGACGAAGAAATTGAGTTCCAAGCAAACCTTACCGCAAATACCGCCCAGAATCCAGGATGCGATAGCGATAGGATTGATATCAATATTGATCTTACTGTTTTTCACAAAATAGCGCTCCGCCACAATCAGGGCAGGCACAGGTGCTAACAGCACAGACAGGAAGGAAATGATGGGCAATAAATATTTGAGCGCGCCCACAAAGGCAAAGATAGCGGCACAGGCAGAGATGCTAATGGCTATCTGGGCGTGAGTGATTTTGCCCTTCAGCTTTGTTTCGTTAAAAACATTTTGCAAAGCCAGAGAGGCGCCGTAAATGTTGTTGTCTTGAGTGGTCCACAGGCAGAAAACGGAGCAGGCAAAAACGAGATAGCCTAAGCCTAAGGCAGCGGTAGCGGCCGAGAAATTGCCGTTTTTCGTGGCCATGGCTACCAGAACGCCGATAAACTGCAGACAAAACAGTCCGATGAAGAAGGCTAAGGTGCCGCTGACCAATACGGTTTTTTTACTTTTGGCATAACGGCAGACGTCCGGCGTGATAATACAGCCAAAAACCCAGCTGCCCACCACCGAGGCAGAGGCGGCGGTAAAGGTCATGGTTTCCCCGGGTACATAAGAGAAAATCGAGGTATAGCCGCCGGTTTTGAGGCCCACGCCGATGAAGCAGGCTACAGAAAGCACAATGGCGGCCGGCACACCCAAAAAGGAGATGAACTCCAGGCCTTTATAGCCCCGGATAGCGGATTGAGCCCAAATAAAAATAACAATAACGCCGGTAATGGAAACGGGAATAGGCCACCAGGCAAAGTTGGTTTGGATCATGCCGGCAAAGGTATTGCCGTTAATGCCGATCCAGTTGACGGCGGATAAAGCCAGCAATATGGAGAAAATGCTGGAACCCTTTTTGCCGAAGGCCGTGCGGGAGAGGAAGGAGGTGGAAAGTCCGGTTTCATAAGAAATAAGGCCTGTACAAACGGCGACAAAAATCAGAAAAGCGTCTGCCGCCAGAATAGCGGTCATGGCCTGGGCAAAAGACATTTTGATGCCGATAGCAGCCCCCGTAACGAAATTAGACAAGGCAATGGGGTAACCGGCCAACACCATAAAAAGGCTGAGGCCCCCTTTTTTCTTATCTTCCGGTACGGCTTCAAAAGCGTATTCGTAAGCGCCTTCTTCCTGGACTGCGGGGGGGTTGTTTTGTGATTCTGACAAATCTGTTCTTTCTAATTCTGGCATGGAAAGTCCTCCTCAATTATTATAGAATTAAATTCCGTGAGCCTTGCGTCCGCTGTCTTGGCGGATTTTACAATAGTGGAAAACGAAACACCTCCTTAGCTTGTGAAAATGAAAAGATTCACAAGCTAAACAAAATAACCATATAAAAACACTGCCTGCCCGGAGGCATAGGGGTGACCGTTTATTTCGGCCATACCCCCGGGCAGACAATATTTTTCCCGGAGGAAACGGGATACAGAAGAATCAGTATTACTGAGCCAGTACAATACCTAGCTTTTCCGCTATTTCCTTGGCCTGGGCCAGGGAGGGGGAGGCATCCCGCAGTACCAGGCGGCCGCCGCCCCGGTTCAGGGTATCCACCATGAAGGCGCCCTCATCGGTTTCGATGGTGATCTTTTGAATGCCGTATTCTTTGTTTTCCTTAATGTCTACGGCAATACCCATCTCTTTGACTTTGTCTACGGCTTTGCCGTACATCTCGTAATCGCCGGTATTGGCGCCGAAGACGGCTCCCATAAGGACGCCGGGGATATTGATGGCCCGGCGGGCAAAAAGCTCGGGATAAAGCTCTACGGTAACCTTTTTAATATTGCCCTTGGCCAGCTCATGGACGATTCTGGCGGCATTGGTGGGGGAACCCACGGCCTGGCTGGATCCGCCTACTACGGCGTCGCCGTAGGTCTGGAGGATGGGCTTGGTGCCGTCGGCCAGCTTTTTAGCGATTTCCTTAGCCTTCTGCAAGGTTTCTTCGATCTGCTTGTTTTCGGCAGCCTTGACCTCTTCGCTGATCAGGGATTCCACATTGGCTTTACGCTTAAAGAAAGGTTCCATGAATTCCACCACCGTAGGCACCACGGCTTTGGCGGAGACCACATGGACCTCGGCAGCCATGGCGATCATCACGTCGATGGGCACATTAACGGTCATATCCACCAGCATGCAGAGGCGGGCGGAGTACATACCGATAAGAATAGCGCCGCCCACATGGGTGGTGCAAAGGGCCGGCACCAGCACCCTGGGAGTGCAGGGATTGGCGATGGTGGGGGAAATGGCCAGAACCATGGCCTTTTCCATTTGCTCGGGAGTGCCGCCTTCCAAAGCTACGGTAGCGGCGGAGATGCAGGCGGCGCCGGCGCCGAAGCCTTCCATATTGCAGCCGGTGCTGACCTTGCCTACCCGGAAGATGCTGCCGATTTTCAGGATCAGGGCGGCTACCTCGGCAATGGCGGCCTCATCAACGCCCTCTGTCTGCATGGCTTTTACGAAGCCGGCATAGGGGCAGGAGTCGCCGGTGCCGGCACAGGGCCGCAAACCGATGCAGTGATTGCCCACCTGAGCCGCCAGCGTATAAAGCAGGGCGTTATCCAGGAAGGTATCCTTAAAGCATTTCGTGCCTTTAACTTGATTCAATTGTGAGGCCACGGTGCCCAGCAGAATACTTTCGCCGTCTTTCAGGCCGATGTCCAGAGCTTTCAGGTTGTGGGCATATTCGTCCATCACTTTTGTGAGAATCTCTTCCCGGGAAAGGCCTGTACGCAGCTCGCTTTCAATGAGCACCACGTCTACTACCCGGGCGTTATATTCGCTGGCCAGGGCCAGCATTTCCCCAATGGTTAAGGGCATTTTTTCCTTAATAGCTTCTCTTAAACCCATGTGATCATTCCTTTCCAAACCCTTGCATACTCATTTTTGATGTGGCAGCCTTAGCCTCTGTTGGCGTATTTGGCTTCAATTTCCCGAATTCTGGGCAGACCGATGAGATCATTGAATTGGGGGAAGGGAATCATTTTGTCGATCATGGTGGCGGTGGTGCCGTCTTTCTTTAAGCCTTCCATCAGGTCCAGCATGGCTTTAGTGGTGACATAAGTGGAGGCGGTGGGGTAGATGACCAGATTGTAGCCCATAGCTGCCAGTTTGTCGTTGGGGACCAGGGGAGTACGGCCCCCTTCCACCATGTTGGCCAGGGTGTAAACGGAAATAGCTTCGTTGATTTTCTTCATTTCTTCTTCGGACTCGGGAGACTCGATGAAAATAATGTCGGCGCCGGCTTCCTGGTAAGCAACGCCCCGCTCTAAGGCTTCTTCAATGCCATGGACGGTCCGGGCGTCGGTACGGGCCATGATCATGAAATCAGGATCGATTCTGGCGTCCACGGCGGCTTTGATTTTGCCCACCATCTCATCCTTGGAGATTACCTGGCGGCCTGTCATGTGGCCGCACTTTTTGGGCATAACCTGGTCTTCCAACTGGATGACGGCTACGCCGGCCTTTTCGTATTCCCGAATGGTGCGGATCACATTGATAGCATTGCCAAAACCGGTGTCGGCGTCGGCGATAACGGGTACGCCGGCAGCCTCCACAAAAGTGTTGGCCCGCATAACCATTTCCGACATAGTCATCAGACCTGCGTCGGGCTCGCCCAAGTGGCTGGCGGATTGGCCGTAGCCTGTCATGTAAACGGCGTCAAAGCCTACTTTGCCGACAATCTTGGCAGTCAGCGCGTCATGGGCGCCGGGGGCGATAATAAGCTTGCCGGATTGGAATAATTGCTTTAATTGTTTTCTGCTGTTCATGTTCCAGAATCAATCCTCTCTTAAATGGTTTTTCAAATAGGAAAGCACCGGGTCGGGGAAATGGCGGGATAAAACGCCCATGGCGTATAAAAGATAGTCGTGATCAAAATAAAAATCGGGATTGGCGGGCAATAGGGAAATCCCCGGATCACCAAAAGCTTTGGCCAGGATTTCCTGCCTTTCCCCGGCTTTTGTGTAATAGAAAATTCCGCCCACAGCTAAAACGTGTCTGACTGCCCGAAGATCCCGGCCCACGGGGGTACCGGCTACCATGCCTAAAACAGGATCGGCCTCTTTGGAAAGATGGCCGGCATGGCGGCGGAGGGCTACGGCGATGGCGGCCATGGCCAAGGCCTTGTCCATAGCCCATTCCCGGGGGCTGTCCGGTATGGTGGCCGGCTCTTTTTCCATTTTGCCGGTATAGTCGAGAACTTCTTCCGGCGTTACCGGCGGCTCCTGAGGGCCCATATCCCGGATTATAGCCAGAGGACCTACCGCCTCCGGAATGCCGGTGGCGCTGACCCGAAGGCCCAGATTGCCTTCCACCGTCCGGTAGGAAAACTGCTTTTCGTTGTTGATCACCAGGCCCCGTTCTTCCAGCTTCAGGTTTTCCAGTTCCGGCAGAGCGGAATGGATATCCGTAGTAGCGCCGCCAATGTCCACAAGAATCAGGCCGCCGATGCCTTCTTGCTCATAGGTGCCCTTGGCCAGCAATTCACTGGCTAGGAGCACGGCTCCCGGCGTAGGCATTACCGTTTTGTCCGCCAGTATGGCTTGCAGCCGGTCTAAGCCTTTGGCCTTCGTAATCTGCTTAATAAACTGAGCGTGAATGGCTTCCCGGGCCGGCTTGATGTTCAGCTCATGGATGGTGGGCATGATGTTGGGCACCCTGACGTAAGGAATACCTGCTTCATCAAAGCGGGCGGCTACTTCAGCCTGGGCGTCTTTATTGCAGGCCACCACCACCATGGCTTTGCTTTTGACCCGGACGATGATCTCGGCATTTTCCAGAACGGATTCCCGGTCGCCGCCGTCGGTGCCGCCGGCCAGCAAAATAATATCCGGCCGGATTTCCTGCAGCACTTCCTCCCGGTATTCCACGGGCTCATCGTAGGAGATAACCTCCATTACCCGGGCCCCGGCGGTCATGGATACTTCCTTGGCAGCTTTGGCGGTAACCCGGGGCATATAGCCCAGGGCTACCATTCTAAGGCCGCCGGCGGCACTGCAGGTGGCGTAATGGCGTAAATCGTTACTGAAGCTGACGCCCTGGCCGGCTATGGCCTGCCGGGCATTTTCCACCCCCAGCAACACATCTTCCAAGGTGGTGGGAGACTGGCCCCGGCCCAGAAAAATCAGGTTTGCCGGCTCTTCCAGGCGAAAAGCCGTAGCCTTGGTGTAGGTGCTGCCCACATCATAAACGAGAAGATTGGCTTCCTTTGCCTTTGCCGGTTCAAGGCTGTGGGCGGAATTAAGCGTACTCACGGCCTTAAGCTCCGTAAATCTTATCGGTTTCCACAAAAGCATAGCCTTCCATCAGGCGGCGGGCCGTCCGTTCGATGCTGGCTTTCACCACTTCGCCGTCTTTGACAGCAGCCCCTACGGGGATGACGCCGGCAGGATGGCCGATGCGCACCGTCTCGATGCTGTCGATATGAGGAATGACCTGGTTGACGATGGTGCCGGGGATCTTGGCGGCAGCGCCGGTGCAAGCCGTGCCGGTGCCGGGATAAGTCTTATGCAGCACCTGCATAAACATCATGCGGGAAACGAAGTCAACATCGCTTTTCTTGATGGTGTTGCCGGTGGTGAAATCCACATAATCGGCGGCTTCGGTAACAAAGGCGATCATGGGGAAAGCGGGGGAGAGCTTAGTGGCTTCTTCCTCGGTTTTGGCCTTGCCGATAATGACGGTGCACTTGGCCCGGATCTCTTCCAAATAAGCCAGCAGCTCTTTGTTGCCGTTGATTTCTGTGGGATTTTCCGTACCCTTCATGCCTACGTCTTTCGCCCGCACAAAGAGGCAGGGGTTAGACAGGTCCACCATGGACACTTCGATGGGGCCTTTGCTGGTTTCCACCACGTCTACCACGTTGCCGGTGGGCAGCAGCTTGCCGGTGGAAGAACCGGCGGTGGCGGCAAAATTCATCAGGATAGGAGCGGCGGTGCCGGGAACGCCGTCGATTTTGCAATCGCCTTTGACTACGGCTTTGCCGTCTTTGACCTGAACTTCCGCAACCAGGATCTTGCCGGTATTGGTGTTGTGAATGCGGACAGTGGTTACAGGCTCCACAGCCCGGACAATGGATTCATCAATAGCAAAGGGGCCTACGGCGGAGGAAATATTGCCGCAGTTGCCGCTGTAGTCGATGACGGTGTCGTTGATGCTGACCTGGCCGAAGGTGTAGTCCACATCGGCGTCGGGACGGCTGGGGGGGCCGATGATGGCCAGCTTGCTGGTCAGGGGGTCGGCGCCGGCTAAACCGTCGATTTGACGGACGTCGGGGCTGCCGAAGATGGCCAGGATAATTTTGTCCCGGATAGCTTTGTCGGAGGGCAGGTCATTTTCTTTCAGGAACACGGCTTTACTGGTGCCGCCCCGCATGATGACGGTTGGAACACGAAAAACATCAGACTGCATGTGTATCAACTCCTTATTTATTTCTTGCCTTTAATAGGGCTTCTGTTTCAGCAATGATCTTATCCGTATCGGTGCCGGGGCCATAGAAGGCGTCTACGCCTAAGAAATCAATGCCTTCATCAGCGATTTTCTTTTCATACATGGCATGCTCTTCTTCTTTTTCGGCAATACGGCCGCCGGCGATGATCAGGGTCTTATCCCGCCGGCCCAGCTCTTCCAGACGCTGGCCTACCCGGGGAAAGAGGGTTTGAGCCATGCCCAGCAGGTTGTTGATGCCGATGATGTCGGCATTGGCTTCGGCGGCTACTTCCGCTACGGTTTCCGGCAGGTTCATGCCCCGCAGGTAAATGATATTGAAGCCTGCCTTCTGGTAAGCTTCCCGTACCTGGTTGATGCCCTGGACGTGGGCGTCGGCGCCTACGGTGCCCAAAACGATGGTTTCCGGCCTGTTGGCTTTGACTTCCGCCGGCACGGTGATATTATCGATGGAAACCGCTACCCGCTCCGGATCGATGCCCAGGGGAGTGAAGCCTTTGATGTAGCGGGTGATGCCGTCATGATCCCGGTGAACCTTGACGTGACGCTTCAGATCCCAGCCGCCGGCCCGCTGGCAGTCGAAGATACCGCTTTTGCCGGCTTCCACAGCCTTGTCGATAAGCTCCTCATCGCTCCACTGCATCCAGAATTCCGGGGTAATCTGGTCGGGAGTCAGGTTCTTTACGCCCAAAGCGCCTTCCAGCACAGCCATGGCCTCGCTGAGGATTTCTTTTTTCCTGGCGTCGATAATGGGAGATTCGATGGGCTGGGTATAAGTACCGTCAAAGACGTTGCGGGTGGCCCAGATGGACTGGCCCATGGAATCTCCGGTGGGAATACCCACGGATTCGGCAGCCTTAGGCCGGTAGAAGTGGGCGCCGCCCAGCTTGGCATTGATGGCCATCCGGGCAAAATGAGCAGACTCGGCGATCAGGTTGGGCGGCGGATTCTGGAAGGTTTCCGGTACCACGATCAGGGATTTGCTCCACATATTTTCTTTAAATGCCTGCATAACGGCCAGATCCGCATAGATGTTGATGCCGGCGATATTCATCTGGATAGCGGACAACTCAGCCGGCAGGCCGGCGTGAATGGCCAGGCCCTCGGCCATCAAGCACATGGCCAGAGCCATACCGTCGGTGCCGCCGATGTTATTCAAATGCTTGTGGGAGTCAAGCTGTACGAAGATATTGTTGTCGGCGCAGACCTGAAGGGCTTTGTAGCCGTTAACTACCTTCGTTTTGTAATCATGGATGCCCCGGCCGCCGAAATGGACGTGGATCACCGGACCGATGTCGGTGCCGTCAAAGCCGGCAATTAAAGCATTGATAATGGAAAGGTGGGGGGTGTCCCCGGTAGCGTTAATCCGCACCGGATGCTTGGCGCCGCCGCCCATTTGCACGTAGTCCCGCTCTCCTTTGGGAGTGATGCCGCCTTTGCCCCGGGACTGCTCGATGAGTTCCCGGCCTTTCAAAGGATCAATATGGCGGGTGGCTTCGGAATGGACGAAGTGGAAGAGGGTCTCGTCGAATTTTTCGGCGTACTCATACATGTTCTTGGATTCTTTGTATGTTTCTTCACCGGTATTGCGGCCCAAAATGGGATTCTGCACAGGCCAGCCTCTTTTTTCCGCCAGCTGGGCCAGCTCGTAAATACGGTAACCGCTGCGGACTATCCCCGCTACTTCCCGGGGATAGGGCGCCGGCAGGCCCACAACTTCGCCTTTTTCGTCCAGATCCGGCATCTCCACGCCGAAAGTGTCGGCATAAGCCCGGACGGCTTCAATATCTTCTTTGATAATACGTTTTGTCTTTTCTTGCATGATACGTCTCCTTTTTATGAAATTCCTAATTCTGCCCGCACCCGGGGAATCAGACCGCCGTAGTCCAGGGTTTTCAAAACATTATCCGACAGAGGCTTAGCCGTAACCTGGCCATCGGGATAACGAATCTCACCCTTGACCATATCGACTTCGATAATATCTCCGTCCTTCAAAGCGCCGGCAATATCAGCCGCATAAACGGGCAAACCGATATTGATGGCATTGCGGCGGAAAATCCGGGCAAAGCCGGTGGCCACTACCAGACTTACGCCGGCCATCTTCAAAGCGATAGGGGCTTGTTCCCGGGAAGAGCCGCAGCCAAAATTGCGTCCCGCCACGATAATGTCGCCGGGCTGTACCCGGTTGACAAAATCAAGGCCGGGGGCTCCTGCCATAGCGTATTTGCCTAATTGTTCAAAGGGTTCGGCCATGGCGAAGCCAGGCAGAATCTGATCTGTATCCACATCGTCACCCAAGACAAAAACCCGTCCTTTTATTACTTCCATTTGCGCATCCCTCCCAATTGATTTCATTCGCAAAGTACTAGAGGCTGACCTCTGTACCGGGTACCGTGATCTTGCCGGCAATGGCGCTGGCGGCAGCCGTAGCCGGCGAAGCCAGGTAGATCTGGCCTTTGTTTGCTCCCATACGGCCGGGGAAATTGCGGTTGGTGGTGGATACCACCACGTCCCGGTTGCTGATCAGGCCTTCGTGGGCGCCGAAGCAGGGGCCGCAGCCGGGATTGAGCACTGTGGCGTTGGCCTCCCGGATGATCTTGCACCAACCCTTTTCCTCCATAGTATTTAAGACGTTTTTGGAGGAGGGCACTACCAGCATATTAACGCCCGGATGAACCTGACGGCCCTTGAGGGCTAAAGCCACCTGCTCCATATCATTGATGCGGCCGTTGGTGCAGCTTCCTACCACAACCTGGGTAATGGGCAGACCGGCCACCTCCGCCACATCACAGACGTTGGCAGGGGAGAAGGGCTTGGCAATTTTGGGGTTAAGGGTGGACAGATCGATTTCCCGGATCTCTTCCACTTCCATTTCCTTTTCTTCCGTACCAAATAAGGTGATCATGCTGCCCAGCTCCGTGCCCATGTTGCAGACCGTCATGCGCTCCGCCACAGAAAAGCATTCAATGCCGGGGCCGGTGATCAGCAGGCCTTTATCCGTTAAGTAGTCGGTGCCAAAGATTTCACCCAAATAAAGAATGAAGTCTTTGCCGAATACGTTTTCTTTCAATTTTCCGGTAAGATAAACCTGCACCACTGCCGGCACCTCAAGATCCAAACGGCCTGTAGCCATGGCGGCGGCAGCTTCCGTGGAGCCTACGCCAATGCCGATGGCGCCGTAGCCGCCGCAGGTGCAGGTGTGGGAATCGGCGATAACCACCAGTTCTCCCGGTTCGGCCCGGTGTTTTTCATACATGATCTGGTGGATGACGCCTTCACCTTTTTTATAGATGGGAATGCCAAATTCCCGGGCAAAATCGTCCATAATCCAAACGCTGTCCCGGGCTTTCTCACTGGCTGCAGGATAGATGTGATCGACAATCAAAAGAACCCGCTTCGGATCGAATACTTTGTCAACGCCAATTTCCCGAAATTGCTTTATGGCGATAGGGGCAGTCACATCATGGGCGGCCACATAGCCAACCTTACAACTGACGTCCATTCCGGCACTTACCTTGTCTAAACCGGCGGCTTTGGCCAAATGGCTTTCGATCAAATTCATTGTTAAACACCTTCCTGCAAATCAAATTTAATAGTTTTTCGTAAATTGTTCCGGTAAAGAAGAAGCCCGGCTCCGGCAGGAACCGGGCTTCTCTGGCATACGTTAACAAAAACAGTGTAGTAAAACCTTACTTTGGCATGTTTAGCATTCGATTTTGTAATCGCCAGACTTGATCATGCCTTGTTTGCGCATAAGCTCTGAGGTTAGCCAGGCCACTGCGGCGGGAATGACGATGGCGATGAGCAGAAGGCCCAGCCAGTCAAAAGCGGTAGCGCCGGTGGCCACTTCGCCGAGATTGGCGGCAGCTTCAGAAGGCGTAAACCAGCCGGTGATGACGCCGATGGGGCCTACCATACCGGAGGTGCCCATGCCGGAGGCGATGGGAGGACCGTTTTGCTTCAATTTGAAAATCATTGTAGCAACAGGGCCGTTGACGATGGAGGCAACCACCGCCGGCAGCCAGAGAACAGGCTTGCTCATCAGATTGGGTACTTGCAGCATGGAAGTACCGAGGCCCTGAGCCATCAGGCCGCCAATCTTGTTTTCCCTGTAGGAGGCCACACCAAAACCTACCATGTGGGCGCAGCAGCCGGCTACGGCAGCGCCGCCGGCCAGACCCACCAGGCCTAAAGCTGCGCAGATGGCAGCAGAGCTGATGGGTAAGGTAAGAGTAATACCCATGATGGCGGAGACCAGGATACCCATCAGGAAGGGCTGCATGTCGGTGGCCCACATAATGGCATAACCGATGGAAGAAGCGACTTTGCCGATGGGAGGCGCCAAAATGACGGCGGCGGTAACACCCACGACAATGGTCACAAAGGGTGTGGCAATCAAGTCGATAGGCGTAGTTTTGGAAACCAGTTTGCCGGCAAAAACGGCAATAAGAGCGATAAAGAATACGGCTAAAGGACCGCCGGCGCCGCCTAAGGAGTTGGCCGCCTGACCTACGGCTACCAAGGAGTAAAGGACAAAGGGCGGGGCTTTTAAAGCGAAGCCGATGGATACGGCCATGGCCGCACCGGTGCCGGCCGTGGCAAAGCCGCCGATTTGGTTAAGGAAAGGAATGCCTAATTGAGTACCGAGGGTATTGATAATGGTACCAATTAATAAAGATGCAAAAAGACCTTGAGCCATAGCGCCGAGGGCGCCGATACCGATTCTGTTCCAGGTAATTTCAATACCTTGCTTTTTCATAAAAGCGGAAAAGGATTTAGGTTCTGACATAGATGATCCCCCTCTCAGTGATCGATCGATAATATCTTATGAAAAGATACCGTGGTCAAACTGCAAAAACCATCTATTGCCCCTGCGTACATTGCCGGACATCTGCGCCCCAAGTTCTTTTCGGATAGCAGATTGAGTCCGAAGGCCATCTGCGCCCTGATATCTTCGGATAGCAGATTGAGTCCGAAGGCCATCTGCGCCCTGATATCTTCGGATAGCAGATTGAGTCCGAAGGCCATCTGCGCCCTGATATCTTCGGATAGCAGATTGAGTCCGAAGGACACTTTTGTTTTCAACGTACGCAGAGCTCTGTAACACCCCCTTCTTTAGGGTTTTCCTGATTGCTCTATCACCGGATTCCGCCGGCCCAAGGTCCTTTGCTTTAAGCATTGCACCGAACCTTGAGCCGGCTAAGCCATAGGCAATACGATAGGGATTCCAACAGGCCTAATCGTATTAGCTGCGGATCTTTTTCATCACTTCCGTAGGCATTAGAGGAAGCTCGAAAAATCTCTGACACAAAGCGTTTTCCACAGCATTGGTAATGGCGGGAATACCCGGTATCAAAGCAGGCTCACCGACGCCTTTGGCGCCGAAGGGACCGGCCTCTCCAGGACACTCAACGATAATGGGATAAATTTCAGGTGAATCCATAGCGGTGGGAATCAGATATTTTGAGAAAATGGGGTTTTTGATTTTACCCTTTTCGAATTCGATTTTTTCAAAAACGGCAAAGCCTTGAGCCATCACCATGCCGCCTTCGATTTGGCCTTCCACCATCTCCCGGTCTACGGCCTGGCCTACGTCATGGGCAGAAATCAGTTTCTGCACATCCACTTCGCCGGTGCTGGTATCTACAGACACTTGGGCGATGGTGGTGCCGTAAGAATAGATCTCGTAAGGAATACCGGCCATGGTTTTGGCATCCAGATAGGTGGTCTTGGGGTTGTAAGCGCCGGCGCCTACTGCCAGCTTGCCCCATTTTTTCATCTCAGCCATCAGCTCAGGGTACGTCATTTTGATGGCGGGGTCCTTGGAGCTGTAGATCATCCGGTCACGGAAGATCAGGTCTTCTTTGGGCACATTCAGAAAATTGGAAGCGGTCTCGGCTAAGGTATCCTTAGCCTGCTTGCAGGCATTTCTGGTGGCGTTGCCGGAGATAAAGGTCTGGCGGCTGGCTGAAGAGGCGCCGCCTTCCGGTGTTACCATTGTGTCGGCGGCAACAACATGAATGTCGTCATAAGAAAGACCCAGTTCTTCGGCGGCAATGGCGGCCATAACCGTGGAGGAGCCCTGGCCGATATCGGCGCAGCCTACCATCAGGTTGACGGAGGCGTCAGCCAATACCTCGACGAAAGCGCCGGCGGGATTGGGCAAGCCGGTGTTGCCGACGCCGTACCACATGCAGCCTACGCCGATGCCTTGGTTTTCTTTGCAGGGATCCAGCACTTCCGCCGCTTTTTTCTTGGCTTCCAGCAGGGTATCGACAAAACCTACAGCCTCGTCCAGCACCTGGCCGGTGGCCAGCACCGTGCCGGGCCTTTGGGCATTGAGAATCCGCAGGTCGATGGGATCCATATTAAGAGCCTTAGCCAGTGCGTTCATCTGGCCTTCATGGCAGACGGAAACCTGGGGTACGCCAAAGCCCCGGAAAGCGCCGCACATAGGGTTGTTGGTGTAAACAAAATCTGCATCAATCCGCACATTGGGCACATCGTAGGGACCCATGGCGTGGACCACGGCTCTGGTGATAACCGCGGGACCGTAAGAGGCGTAAGCGCCGGTATCGCCGGTCATGAAGACTTCCGTTGCTAAAACCTTGCCGTCTTTGGTGGCGCCGGTTTTGGCTTTCATCACCATGGGATGGCGCTTGGCGGAAACGTCGGTGGACTCTTTACGGCTGCGGACCATCTTCACAGGGCGGCCGGTGGCGTTGGTCAAAAGAGCCAAGTGGCACTGGACGGAAATATCCAGCTTGCCGCCGAAGCCGCCGCCGGTGGTTACCTGCATTACCCGGACCTTGTTGTTGGGCAGGCCCATGGTTCTGGCCACCTCGCCCCGGTCAAAATGGGCGTTTTGGGTGGAAGCATAGACGGTGAGAATGCCGTCTTCGATACGGGCTACGCCGGCATCGGGCTCGATAAACATATGGGACAGCATATTGGTGGTGTAAGTGCCTTCGACGATAACGTCACATTGGGCAAAAGCTGCATCCACATCGCCGGATTCCAAATGCTTGCGGGCATGGAGGTTGCTGTCGCCATGGACTTTGATGGCGCCCTCTTTCATAGCGTCCTCATAGGAGAGGATGGGCTCCAGGAGGTCGTACTCCACTTCCATTAGCTCCAAAGCTTCTTCCACCAGCTCCGGTGTTTCGGCGGCTACGATAGCGATGGCGTCGCCTACCCGGCGGATCTTGTCGTCCACCAGTACCGGCTCATCCTTCATAATGATACCGATGCGGTTGCCGCCGGGGATATCCTTGGAGGTCAGCACACAAGCCACACCAGGCAGGGCCAGAGCTTTGGAAGCATCGAAGCGTTTGATGGTGGCATGGGGCACTGTGCTGCGGAAAACACCGCCGTACAGCATATGGTCGAATTTTAAATCGGCGGCAAATAAAGCCTTGCCGGTAACTTTATTGTAGGCGTCCTTTTTTACATTGGCTTTGCCCAGGACTGCCAGATCACGTAATGCCATATTGATCGCTCCTTCCTTCCTTAATTTCCTGCGGCCATATCGACGGCCTTAAAGATTTTGGTGTAGCCGGTGCAGCGGCAGAGGTTGCCGGACAGCGCCCGCCGGATTTCTTCATGAGTGGGATGGGGATTCTTCATCAGCAGGGCTTTGGCCGATAAAACCATGCCCGGCGTGCAATAACCGCATTGAACAGCGCCGGCTTCCACGAAAGAAGTCTGCAGTTTGTCCAGCTCGCCGTCTTTCATCAAACCCTCGAGAGTCAGGATGCTGTCCCCTTCAATTTGGCCGGCCAGCATCAGGCAGCTGGTAACGGGAGTGCCGTTTACTAAGACGGTGCAAGCACCGCATTCCCCTTCGCTGCAGCCTTCTTTAACGCTGGTGCATTCGCAATCTTCCCGCAAAAGATCCACTACCCGTTTGTTGGGATTGGTTTCTACCGTTACGGGCTTATCATTTAATATAAAGCTGATTTTTATTTTATCCATATTAACGACCACCTTCCTGCAGACCAAAATCCGCCAGAATCCGGCCAAAGGTCTTGTCGGAAACGCCTTTGACCCCTTCTTTCTTGTAAGGCATGGAAGCTCTGGTGGGAATCATCTCCCTGACGGCATCCGACAGCAGATCGGCACAAGGTGCAAAGGTGGCTTTGCTGACGGGTTTGCCTGCCAAATACTCCTCAACCTTGGGCAAACGGGCAGGCTTAGGCGATACGCCGCCTATGACTACCTGAGCCCGGCTGATATTGCCGGCATCGTCTTTTTCAACGAGGACGGCCAAACCTACAACGACGATGACCAAGGCCTTTCTCTTGCCCAGCTTCATGGTGGCCGTGGCAACTCCCTTGGCAGGCGCGTCGAAATAGATTTCCGTCATTAACTCGTCGTCGGCAATCTGGGTTTTTTTGCAGTTGGCGTAGAAGTCCGTCAGCTTCATTTCCCGTTTGCCGGCCTTGCTTTGCAGCACTACGGTGGCATCCAGGGCCATGAAGGTGGTGGGGCTGTCGCCGGCCACGGAGCAATTGACTACATTGCCGCCGATGGTGCCCAAATTGCGGATCTGGGGCGAGCCTACATGAACGGCGCAAGAATGAAGGCCTTTGACATTCTCTCTGATATAAGGATCGTTTTCCAGTTCGGTAAAGGTGGTTAAGGCGCCGATTTTCACTTTGCCGTCTTCCACTTTACAATAACGGAGCTCATTGAGCTTGTTGATGTTGATCACACAGTCGGTGTCCCGCTGACGTTCCGTCAGCTCGATGACCACGTCTGTGCCGCCGGCGATAACCGTGGCTCTGCCTTTACATTGGTTCAGCAGATCCAAAGCCTCTGTCAGCGTCTTTGGCGTGTAAAAATTAAATGCTTTCATAAAAGAACGAACCCCCCTCGTCTTTTAACATAATAGGAATATGACCGGTAATACTGGTGAGCCCTGGTGTAATTGGTGTCCTTAACAATCTTTGACCTTGACGCCGGCCAAGTCTTCCCAAACCTTGATGACGGCGGAAATATCCTGGCGGTTGAGGCCTTTGGCCCGGGCCATCTCAAAAACCTGAGCCGCAGCGGCGGTCAAAGGCAGAGGGGCGGCCACGTCTTTGGCGGCGTCAAGAGCCAGGCCCAGATCTTTGTACTGCAGATCCACGGCAAAGCCCGTATCAAAAGCATCGGCCATGATGAATTTGTCAAACTTAGCCTCCAGGGCATAGGAACGGCCGGAGCTGACGCTGATTACTTCTTTCATGGTTTCCGCTTTCAGACCCAGCTTAGCGCCCAAAACGAGAGCCTCGGCCAGGGCGGCCATGCTGGTGCCCAAGAGCAAGTTGTTGACGATTTTAATGGCGTCGCCGGCGCCGGCTTCTCCAACGTGGTAAATGTTTTTCCCTAATACCTGGAGAACGGGAGCAACTTTTTCATAAGTTTCTTCGTCACAGCCCACCATAATGGTAAGGGTGCCTGCCGCAGCGCCGGACACGCCGCCGCTGACGGGAGCGTCCATGTATTTGACGCCGTATTTCTCGCCGGCCTTGGCCATAGCCTTGGTGGTGGCGGGAGCTACGCTACTCATGTCCATGATGATGGTGCCGGGTTTGCAGTTTTCCATAACGCCGCCTTTGCCGGTCATGACCGTTTCTACAATTTTGGCGTTGGGCAGCGAAGTAACGATCAAATCAGCTTTGGCGGACAACTCTCCGCTATCGGCACAGGCTTTGGCGCCGAAGCCTTCCAGCTCTTTGACGTTTGCTTCAATTAAATCATAAACATAGACCTCGTAGCCGGCAGCCAAAAGATTCTTTGCCATAGGTTTGCCCATGGCGCCTGCGCCGATAAAACCGATTTTCATGAGTATCAATCCTCTTTCTTGTGATATCAGTAGATTAAGGAAAGGGGGCGGCAACGCGTCGTCCCCCGTAAACCTCAATCACAGTAACAATACAGGGAGTTTAAAAGACGGACGCTTAGCGCAAGCCGTCTTCGCCTTTGATCTCGCTGATTTGCAGGCCGCCGATTCTGGGATGAGGACGGCCGCCGTCAGTGAAGGCCAGAGCCACTACGATTTCGTCGCATTTGGGAGCGTCGGCAATCCTGACCTCCATGGCATCATAGTGGGTGCGGACAAAAGCGGCGTCTTTATAGTGCAGAGGTACATCCAAAGCCGTACCGGCAGCGCCGGCTTTTTTGGCGGAAGGAATGATGGCTTTGCCGCCGCCGATGGCGTCGCGCATGGGTTTGCCCAGCTTGGGATGAAGAATGGCGGCGCAATGCTCTAATTCGCCGTCCAGGCCGGCGATGGCGCCTTTGCCGTAGCTGTGGATATTGCCTTCGCCCAGAATCTTGGCAGCTTCCTTGGAAAGGTAATCGCCCAGCCATTCGCCGACTTCACTGAGCTCGGACAAATCTTCCTGGTATTTGCCGGCATAAGGATTCTTAATAACGGCGGCTACGGAAACCCGGCGAATGGGTTTTTCCAGGTCGGAGAAGCCTTCGTAACGGATTTCTTCCACAGAGGTAACGACTTTTCTGATTTTGGGTTCTAACATAAGCAATCTCTCCTTTATATGTATAATTGATCTTGATCTTACTCGGTTTGGGAGCCTGGCATATTGATCCGGATCATCTGATCCTGAACTCTGGCGGTCATCGCCAGTAAGTTGCCTTTATGCTTTTGCCGGAGGGCTTCCTGCTCCGCTTGGGCCAAAGCCTGCCGCACTTCCCGGCGGGTCAGCCGGTCTACTGCCACTACTACATCCAGATCCCGGATATCGCTTTGGGGATCGAAAACACCGGCTTTCGTCGTCAGAACCCGGGGAGAAGGCACATAGGTGGTATTGGCCAGGTGAGTGGCCAAAGCGTCGGCTAAAATGCAACGGGAAGAAAAAACGCTGACCCCTTGGGCGATGCCCCGGGTGAAGCTTCTGCCCCCCAAACCGCTGGTGGCTACGCCGCCGATGCCGTCCTCAGCTTTGATGGGAACCACCAGATCCACCTGGCCGGCAGCAAGGCTTGACATAATGCCCAGATTCAGCTTTTGTCCGGGGGCCAGCCGCAGAGCTACGTCGCCGCCGTTGTTGACGGAAACCCGCTGGGCTCCCCGGGCAAAGAGCCAATCGGCTACTAAATCCGCCATAGCCCCGGCAACGGTAGCCATAGGAGTCAAAGTAGGCTCTTCCACTGCTAAAACGGCCTCCAGCATTTGGGCCGGCAGTCCCGTCAGAATCCGCAAGGGAATTTGGCCGGGATACAGGCGCAATAAATCCAGAGAGGAGGTGAGCTCTTTCAGCCCTTCCTCTATTACGGCAAAAGCCTGGCAGCAAAGGTCCGTTAAGGGACGGCCTTCTTTATCGGCCATAATCACCATGGAAACGGGCCCGTAGTCTACGTAAACCTTGCCGTCCTCCAGCACCCGGTAAGGACCGGAGTCCGGGGCGGAGGCAAGCCGGTCATGATCTGTAATTTGATACTGCATAGAAGCCTCCGCAAAACCTGTAGTAATCATTAAAGAGAAGCGAGGCAGCGGCTAAGGACTTTAGTGCTCTGTAGCCCCTTGAAGTTTGCACCTGCTTGCGCATCTGTGACAACTTTTAGGAGTCACAAAGCATCCGGCCTAGGCATCGCCTTTTAAGGTTTTGACATCCTTGACCTGATCCATATGACCGCCAATAGCCTCGTAGTCCGATAGCTTCATGGTATACTCCACCGGCGCCACCGTAGCGGGAGTGGGGACCCAGCTAAAGCCGTTGGCTACCACTTGCTCGGTATCGATGATGAAGTTGATGCCGCCGCCGGGAAGAATAAAGGTGGGAGCGCCGCCGATGGTCAGAACGGCTTTGCCGGCGTGGACGGCTTTGGAAAGAGCCAGAGGCTTCTTGCAGACGCCGCCCCGGGCGCTGCCGCCGGTACCGCCGGTGTACATCACGGAACAGCGGGATTCTTCACAGGCTTCATTGATGGCTTTCGGCACCCGCAGGGCTTTTTCCGTCATGGGGATGGCCTTGACTTCGCCGTCGGCCTGTAGCTCAAAGAGCTCATGAATCTCACCGGTGGTATTGACCACCAGAATCGTCATGCCCGGTTTGGCAATGGACATATCCACGCTCTTGATGGCATCCCGGCAGCTCATCAGCGTAGTGCCGCCGATGCCGTCGCCGTGTTCGCCAAAGTAGCGGCCCCGGGAGCTCTTGGTGGCGTTGGGCACCACGCCGCTCCAGGAAAGGCCGATGGCAGCGCCGGCCAGATGCTCGGTGCATAAGCCGATGACATGATGGTCGATAACCAGGCATTCGTCCACGCATTCTTTCATGAGATAGGCAAAGAGGCCTACGGTAGCGCTGCCGCAGCCCAGGCGCATTTTCTTTTCCTGAACGCCGTTGATGATGGGGGCTTTGCCGGCCTGCATGCGGACTTTGTATTTCTTGTCTACGGAAACTTCCACTTCCTGGCCGTTGGCCAGTTCCACGATGGTGCGGGCCGTCATGAAGCCGCCGTCACCGGTGAGCCGGTTAGCGCCGCCGATGGCGATCATTTTGGAGCCGTATTCTTCCGTATTGACCATACCCACAACTTTGCCGTCACGGTAGACCTTGGCGCCCTCTTCGCCGATATAGCTGTTGGTATCCAGCTTCACAATCAGGCCGCTGTAGCTCAAAGGTGCTTCTGTGACAACGGTAACCACATCCACGCCCTCTCTGCTTTCCTTGACGATATGGGGAGCAGGCAGGGAGCAGGGGTAGTTGGCGCCGCCGCCGACGGCGGTAATGATGGGCCGGCGGATATTTTCCTCGGGGGAAACTAAATCCTTGGGCTCCAAAACATGTTCCAAAGTTCTTTCCAGCTTGCCGTTTCTGTTGGCGTAGCGTTTGCAAGCACCGGTAGCGCCTTCAGGAACCCGGCACTGAATGGGACAGTTGCTGCATATTACGGCGGCAGCCGGCAATTCGTCGGTTTTCTCCAAAGCTTTAAAAGGACAAACCCGGACGCAGATGCCGCATTGTACGCAGGAATCTTTAATGTGCAGTTTTTTTCCTTCTAAGTACAAAGCTTCTACGGGACAGTTTTTTACGCAAATACCGCAGCTTTTACAATTTTCGTTAACGATGATCACTAAATCCACCCTTTCTTAAACCCTCTTAACCCCTTAAAACCTAAGCATTACCTTGGCGGCTTATTAAAGCCTTATTGAACTTTGGCCTGGCGTGTGGCGGGAGGCGTATTGCGGCTCTTGTTGACCTTCACTACGCCGTCGATGATGACGATGCTGACGCCGGGGATGTCGCCGGCGGCAATGGCGCCCAAAGCGTCCTCGGCTACGGAGCCCAAAGGGGCGTCCATGATTACCAGGTCGGCCTCTTTGCCGGGAGCAATAACGCCGGTGTTTAGACCGTAGACCTTGGCGGTATTGCCGGTGGCCATACAAACGGTCTGTTCGGGAGCGATGCCGGATACGGAAGCGATCTGGCACATATTGCGCAGGATGCCCAAGGGAATCAGGCCGGTGCCGGAAGGAGCGTCGTTGCCGAAGATAATCCGGGGCAGCATACCTTTTTCCTGGGCCCGGCGGGCTACGTAATCGGCTACCTTGGGATTGCCGCACTGAACGATTTCCAGAGCAAATTCCGTCTCGTCCATGATACGGTCCACTTCCTGCAGGGAGATAGCGGTAGGTCCGCCATTAATATGAGAAACCACATCGGGCTTCGTGGCGATAACATCAGCGGCAGTGACGGTGGAGCTGCCGGGAATGGAAGTGCCGCCGGTATGCATTTGCACTTTGAAACCATATTTATGGGCCCACTCTACCATCGGAGCTGCTTCGGCAGGAGACTTGACGGAACCCAGGCCGATTTCGCCTACGATCCATACGCCTTGCTCTTTCAGCTCGGCAAAGTCTTTTTCCACAAGGCCTTTTTCCAGGATCAGGCCGCCGCCGTGAACTTTAACCCCGGAAGGCCGGGCATTCTCATAAGATTTATGGGCTAAAATAGCCAGGGCTTTCGTACCGGCCGGATCTTTAGGACGGCCGGGCATATGAGCCTCGCCGGCGGAAATCATAGTGGTAACGCCGCCGTGTAAAGCACTGTCAATATAATTAAGGGTGGACTGGCGCTGGGCAAAATCTCCGATAGTGGTATGAACGTGAGAATCAAAAAGTCCGGGTGTTACGGTAGTGCCGCCGGCGTCAATAACTTTGGCGCCTTCAGCCTTTTCGGCCAGCTCTTTGCCGCCGATGGCAACGATAAGGTTGTCCTCCACGACTATAGTATCACCTTTCAGGATTGGGTTGGCACAATCCCCGCTGACAATAGTACCGATGTTGGTAATGATTAGCTTGCTCATGATACATTCTCCTCTCTCTATATAAAAAAGTGGTTGGTCCGGTCCCCCTATGACCATCTATTACTATTTAACATAGCAAGAAGTATGCCAAAAATTCGACAATGATGAAAAATAGAATAGAGTATACAAAAAACCTTTACATTTGTTAAGATTTTTGATGATTGGGCCAGAAAGCAGAAAAGGGCAAAAGTTGTCGGATAAAAACGGAAAAAGCGACCAAACATTTCAAAAATGTAATGCCTCAAAAATATGGCGGCCTGTGAGGGATTTTCAACGTTTCAAAAATGAAATGATGGTTTCAAGGTTGAAATACACAGGCGCCGATATTGCTGAGGCATAAGGGGTGAGGCTTTTAATTATTCTATTTTTTCATTTATTCAATGCCAAATTCTTTGATTTTTCGCCAGAGGGTGATGGTGCTGATACCCAGCAGGTCGGCGGCTTCTTTTTTAATGCCGCCGGCATGATGCAAGGCGTTTTTGATGGCTGCAATCTCCGCATGCTGGATCTGGTCCTTTAAATTGAAAGATTTGCCCGTTGGGCCCCTGTGGCCCTGACTCAAGTTCAGCAAATAAGGGGGCAGGCTTGAACTCAGCAACCGGCTTTCGTTGACGCTGGTCATATTCATAGCCCGTTCCACGCAGCTTTTCAACTCCCGCACATTGCCGGGCCAGTGGTGGCTCATTAAAATGTCGTAAAATCTGTCTTCGGCGGAAAAGACGAATTTTCCCAACAGCCGGTTAAATTCCGCAATAAAAGTTTTAACCAGCAGGGGAATATCCTCCTTGCGCTCCCGCAAAGGGGGGATGCGGATCTCGATGACGTTGATGCGGTAGTAGAGGTCCTCCCGGAAACGGCCTTCTTTGACAGCCTGAAGCAGGTCGCTATGGGTGGAGGAAATAATGCGGACGTCCAGCTTAATCGGCGTGAACTCCCCGATGCGCATTACCTCTTTTTCCTGAATGACCCGCAGCAGTTTTGTCTGCAGGTCCGGCGGCATTTCACTGATTTCGTCAAGAAAAATCGTACCCGTATTGGCCTGCTCGAAGGCGCCGCTGCTGCCTTCTTTTTTGGCACCGGTAAAAGCGCCGCCGGAATAGCCGAATAAATAGCTTTCGATGATGCTGGCCGGTATGGCGCCGCAGTTGATGGCGACGAAAGGCTTATCCCGCCGGTCGCTTTCGTTATGGATAGCCTGGGCAAAGAGCTCTTTACCGGTGCCCGTTTCCCCATTGAGCAAAATGGAGGAGGCCCGGGAGGCCGTAAGGCACAAGTGCTTGGCATAAGTGATTTTTTCGCTTTCGCCTACAATATCCTTTAAATTGTAGCGGGCGGTCTGAAACTTTTTAACTTCCTCAAATAATTTTTTCTCATGGTGGACGGTGAGCTCGTTATTGAAGCCCAGACCGTATTCTTTAGTAATAGGAATGCGGATAGCCATGGCCCCGTGAACGGAGGTGGATTCGCCGAAGGTGGGGGTTTGCTCCTCCATGGCTTTGCGGGCCAGCTTGCTGACCTTGCCGATTTGCTTTTCAATAACCTTGCCAGCGGCGTCTACCGTATTGAGCCGTAAGCCGTTTTTATCGAAAATAACGGCTTCGCCGCCTACGAGGCGGGCAATAAAGGGCAGGGCCTGATCCAAAGATTTGACCAAGGCTTGATCCCTGGCGGTTTTGGCGGTGTTGCTGGCGGCAATCACGTAGTCGCCGAAGGGAATGGCCCAGGTTTGGGCGTCATTGGCGATTTGAGAGAAACCGATCTTGATCTGGCCGCTTTCACCGGCTTCCCGGGCCAGGTCGTAAACCATGCCCCGCATTTCCGTCAACTCCGTGCCGGAGGAATCGTAAGTCCTGATCCGGATGCCGGCGGTGTCGGTGATTGTGGAATAGCCTTCGCAAATTTGGGCGATGGATTTTAAGGCATCTTCAAATTGGGCAGCTTCCATAGGCGTTTCCTTTCTTATCCCGATAGCGGTTTTTTATCAGGAATCGGGATTAAGGGTTGATTATAGCGGTTATTGATGTAGAATGAACAATAGAGCCTGAATTCGAGAAGCTTGAATTCGGGAGGCCGGAATCCGAAAAGCTTGAATCCAAGAAACTGGAATCCGAGAGGCCGGCATTCAAAAAGGGAGATGTATCATGACCGATTTTCTAAAAAGAACGGCCAGAGTAGCCTTCGGCCTGTTTTTATGCGCTATAGGTTCTTATCTTAGTATTCAAGCTAACGTGGGGTTGGCGCCCTGGGGAGCCTTCAATATCGGCGTGGCCGCCGTCACGGGCCTGACCTACGGCAATGTTTCTATTATTACTGCTTTGCTGGTGATTCTGGTGGATGTGGCCCTCAAGGAGAAAATCGGCATGGGCACATTAATGGATTCCATTTTGATGGGCGTATTTGTGGATCTGATGATCCGGCTGAATCCGCTGCCCCAATGCACAAATTACATTTTGGGAATTTTTGTGCTGCTGCTGGGGCAGGTAGCCATCTGCCTGGGAACCTACTATTATATAAGTGCGGGTTTGAGCTGCGGTCCCCGGGATTCGCTGATGGTGGCTTTGGACAAGCGCCTTTCCCGGGTGCCCATCGGAGCGGTACGGGGCCTTATCGAGACTACGGCTCTTCTGGTGGGCTGGCTTTTGGGGGCGAAAGTTGGTCTGGGCACAATTATAGCGGTTTTGGGAATCAGTTCTATTTTGCAATTGACGTTCAGCATGTTCCGGTTCGATCCGAAAACCGTGGATCATGAGGATATCCTTACCTCTTTTCGCAAGGTGAAGGCAGACTTGGCCAAGAAAGTGGGCGGAGGAAACGAAGGGAAAGCGGAAGGGTTTATTGTCCTAGAAAGAGCCGGAGCTGAGCCGCTGCCTGCCGACGGCTTGCCGTCTCTACCGCCAGGCATTGCACCAAAGGGTGCCTCTTTACCCGGTCAAGGAAAGGATCGGATCTTTCCTTGATTACGCCTAATACCAGATAGGGGCCGTTCAGGACCTCCAATACCCGGTTTTGAAAGAGAAAGGCCTCTTTTTCCAAAAAGCCCAGCTCGTCCATCAGCACCAGGCTCCCGGGTGGGATGCCCTCCAGCAAGGCGGCGCCGGCGGTGTCGAAGACTTGGGGATAAGCCGCTATTATACCGGCTGGGCCGCAGAGGCCCACAAGGTTGCCGGAGTTGGGGCTGACAGATGAGGCGCAGCGGCCGCTAACAGAGGCGGCGGGGCTGCCGCTAAGCGAAGGACTGCCGCTAAGTGAGACGGGATTGTCCCATGAGGCAGGGGTGTCGGCGTTGGCGCTAATAGCACCGGTATCCTTGACTGCTTGGCCAATATCCGGCGGACTCAGCAGAACCTGGTGAGTGGCTTGCTTGACGTGGACGCAGGGCGGCTGCGAAAGCGAAGGGGGTTGCAGCGGGGGCTGGATCAGCGGAGCCTGAACCAGCAGGGAAGATTGAGGCAAAGGCAGCTTTTTCGTGGAAAAACCGGCCGGCGCTATATTAGCTTGCCGGAGAGCGGCATTGATCAGAGTAGTTTTGCCGGCGCCGCTGGGGCCGTAGAGAAAAAGATGCATAGCATACCTCCTTTTGCCTTATCTCTATTGTAATGGATAACAGGAGTCAAATCAATTAATCAATTTATCGGGCCGCAGTGGAAAAATTAGGGACAGAAGCGGTTTCTGTGCAGACCTTCAACTTTGCAGCTTTACATCTCATGCCATAGCGTGTTGTTCAAAATTGCAGGTTTGTATTGCCTGCTTATAGCATTTTGCTCAAAATTGCAAGTTTGTAGGACGTATTTTGGCCTGGAAATAGGGTTTTCACCCATTTATGGGCCGAATTTGTTCCAAAGCAGGGATTTAGAGGTATACAAACCTGCATTTTTGCTCAGTTAGTCAAAGCGAACGATAACAAACTTGCAATTTTGAGCAGTTAGCTATGTCACACCCTAACAAACCTGCAATTTTGAGCAGTTAGCCTTTGCTAGCCCCGCCCCTACCGTGCCACCGCCGCTGGCCTGTGCCGGTCGCCCCTACCGTGCCGCCACCGCCGCCGGTTCCCCTTTCGTCCGCTGCCGGCTTACTGCCCTGCCATTCTGGATTTAAAGGAGCATATATTAATGGAAGAAAAAAATATCGGAGCCGTAGTTATGGCTTCCGGCTTTTCCCGGCGTTTGGGAACCAACAAGCTGCTGATGCCTTTGGATGAAAAGACCAGAGTAATCGACAGGGTGCTGGATAGGATAAAAGAAATGGATTATGCTGCCGTGGCGGTGGTATCCCAGTACGAGGAGGTTTTGGAGCTGGCCTGCCGCCAAGGATTTAAGGCGGTGGCTAACGCCGAGGCCTTGGAAGGCAAAAGCAGCTCCATCCGGCTGGGTGTGGCCACTTTGGAAGCCATGGTGGACAGCGGCGAAAGCCCTCCCTTGGACGGCATGATTTTTTTCACCGGCGATCAGGCTCTGCTGACCAAGGAGCTGCTGGCAGCCCTAAAAGCGGCTTTTCAGGAGGAGCCCGATAAGATTGTATTCCCCGCCTATGATGGCAAGCCCGGCTCGCCGGCAATTTTCCCCATGGATATGGCTGGAAGGCTCAAGGAGCTCCAGGGCGAGGAGGGCGGCATGAGGGCTGCCTTTGAGCAAAAGGAACGGATTCATTATCTGCCGGCGGGAGCTTCCTGGCAGGGCTGGGATTTGGATATCCTTGAGGATTGGGAAAAGATCAAACTTTTTTATTGTAATCTGAGCCGGGAACCCTTAAAATAGGAAGGTACAAAACTGAATATAAGGAGCGATATATGTCAGGCAGTAATAAGATCCGCAATGTGGCTATCATTGCCCACGTGGATCACGGTAAAACCACCTTGGTGGATAAGCTTTTGGCCCAGGCGGGCGGGTTAAAATCCCACGGCGCTGTGGCGGAACGAATCATGGATTCCAATGACTTGGAAAGAGAACGAGGCATCACTATCCTGGCCAAAAACACGGCCATACAATATGGGGATTACGTAATCAATATTGTGGATACACCGGGCCACGCCGACTTTGGCGGCGAAGTGGAGCGGATCATGAAAATGGTGGACGGCGTGCTGCTGGTAGTGGACGCCTTTGAAGGCTGCATGCCCCAGACCAGGTTTGTGCTGCGTAAAGCCATCGAACAAGGCCTAAAGCCCATTGTGGTAGTCAATAAGATGGACAGGGAGAACGCCCGGCCGGCAGAAGTGGTGGACGAGGTGCTGGACCTGCTTATCGATTTGGGTGTGGAGGACGACGAGGACCTGGATTTCCCCGTGGTCTATGCTTCGGCAATCGGCGGCTGGGCCAGCACCCGCTATACGGAAGCCGGCAAAGATATGGTGCCGATTTATGAGAGCATTATTCATTGCGTACCGGCGCCGAAGGTAGAAGAAGGCGGCCTGCAGTTTCAGGCTATGCTTTTGGATTACAACGATTATCTGGGGCGAATCGCCATCGGCCGGGTCAGCCGGGGTGCGCTGAAGGCCGGGGCCATGGTGGAAATCGCCAAGCGGGACGGCACGAAGGAGCAGGCCAGAATCACCAAGCTTTTTGGCTTCCGGGGTCTGGAGCGCATTGAGACGGAGGAAGTGGCCGCCGGCGATATTGCCGCCGTAGCGGGTCTGGGTAAGATCAATGTAGGTGAAACAATAGGCGAGCCCGGCGCCGTAGAAGCTTTACCCCTGTTAAAAATCGATGAACCTACCTTGCAGATGAGCTTTCTGGTAAACAACTCTCCTTTTGCCGGCAGAGAGGGCGAGCCGATCACGGCCAGGAAGCTGGCGGCCCGGCTGATGCGGGAGACGGAAACCGACGTTTCGTTAAGGGTAGAGGAAACGGACCGGCCGGAGATATTTAAGGTCAGCGGCCGGGGCGAGCTGCATTTGTCTATTCTCATTGAAAATATGCGCCGGGAGGGCATGGAATTTCAGGTATCGATGCCCCAGGTCATCTATAAAGAAATTGACGGCGTCAAATGCGAGCCCTTTGAATATATGGTAGCGGATGTGCCGGAAGAAGCCGTAGGTACGGTGATGGAGAAAATGGGCAGCCGCAAAGGCGAGCTGCTTAGCATGGAGACCCGGGGGGGCTGGACCAGATTGGAATATTCCGTTCCTGCCCGGGGCCTTGTGGGTTTTCGGACGGAATTTCTTACGGACACCAAAGGCTACGGCATATTGAACCACACCTACGACGATTATAAACCCTACAAAGGCGAAATCAACCGCCGCAAAAACGGGGCTTTGGTGGCCTGGGAGACGGGAACGGCCCGCACTTACGGCTTAATCAACGTAGAAAGCCGGGGAACATTATTTATCAGTCCCGGCGCCGAAGTATACGAAGGTATGATCGTAGGGGAAAACAGCCGGGACCAGGATCTGGTGGTTAATGTCTGCAAAGAAAAGCAGGCTTCCAATATGCGCTCTTCCACAAAGGATGAGACGGTAAAACTGAAAGTGCCCAGGAACCTGAGCCTGGAACAGTCCATCGAATACATCGGCGATGACGAGTTGGTGGAAGTAACGCCGAAATCCATTCGTCTGCGCAAATTAGTTTTGCACAAGGGTGAACGGGAGAAATACGAGAAAAGCCGCCGCCAATCGGAGTAATCTAGTGCTTTGTGACCACTAGAAGTTGTCACAGATGCGCAGAATATTTTCTCAAGTGCAAGGCGGAGGAGCGAGGCGTAGCGGTGTCTACGGTGAGCGACGACAACGCCGCAATTGAGAAAATAGGCAAGCAGATGTAAGCTTTTAGTGGTTACAGAGTACTAGTATGTTCCTGCCGTTTTTTGGCTATCCTAAGCTTAAACGATTCTGCCCGGGCCGGGGGCTCGGACAGAATCCTGCCGGGAAGCAAATAGACGGGAGGGGAGTCATTATGCCTGACGGGTTTATGGAATGCAGGACGGTTAATTGTAAGTTTTATCAAAATGGCTGTTGCAGCGGTCAACGCAAAAAGGAAGGCCAGGCTTACGAGGCTGGTATCAGCATGGTTTGCCATTGCCCGGATTTCCAGCCGCTGTAACGAAGTGCGGGGCATGTCCGCTACCTATGCGTTATAAACCGGATTCAACCCTATTTTAACCCCTAAAAAAGGAAGCGCCGATGAGAAGCGTCACGGTAAGGGCCTTTGCCAAAGTAAATATGACCCTGGAGATCGGGGAAAAACGCCGGGATGGCTACCACCAGCTGGAAACCTTATTCCGGGGTATTTCCCTGCACGATTTAGTGGTTCTGAGAAGAAACGGCCATGGCATACATTTGATATGTGAGGCTCCTTTGTCGTGGGGTGTACCGGAGGACAGGCGAAACCTGGCCTGGCAGGCAGCGGAGCTGCTTTGCCGGGCTTTTCCCTGTAAAATCCCGGGGGTGGCTATTAAGATACGCAAAAAGATTCCGGCGGCGGCGGGCCTTGCCGGCGGCAGCGCCGATGCCGCAGCGGTTTTGCTGGGCATGAACTACCTGTATGATTTGGAATTATCGGCAGAAGAGTTAGGCGATTTTGCCGGCCGGCTGGGCGCTGATGTAGCTTTTTGCCTGGAACCCCTGGCTGCCTTAGGCAGTGGCCGGGGCGAGGAGCTTTTGCCGCTGCCGCCGGGACCGGTTTTGTGGGTAGTGTTATTGAAGCCCCCTTTTGGGCTTGCCACCAAGGAAGTCTATGAGGCCTGGGACCGGCAAAATCCGGACAGTGGAGACGGCGCTCAAGACCCCGAAGTGCCGACCCGGATACAGGAGTCCGTAAAAGCTGCGGCTGAGCCGGAGGCCTTCGGGATGGAGGCAACAGCAAGGGCTGGGACAGGGATTGGGCGGCCCGGCGGTCCGGGAGCAGCCGAACCTCAGCTATCCCTGCTATTAAAGGGCTTGAAAGAAAATGATTTCAAGCTGATCCGGGATAATATGTTTAACGATTTAGAAGAGCCGGCTTTTTCTCTGGGCAAGGAACTGAGGAAATATAAGGACCGGCTGGCCAAAGAGCTGAAGGAAGAATCTGCCGCGGCAGCAGCCGGCAAAATCCTGCTTTGCGGCAGCGGCCCCACCCTGGCGGTTTTTTTCGACAGTGAGGAACCTGCCCGCCGGTTGGCCGAAAGGCTGGGCACAGTTTTTTCCGGATTACCGCCGGATGAGGCAGCCGGGATTTTTTTGACCCGGACCACAATGGACTCAGATATGACCGAAAGAATAATAGAAAGAAATATGACATTGCAGGATGAGATGGAAGATGATGATGAAGGAAGGGATCAACATGATGGCGAATACTGATAATAATGGAACGGTAGCCGTGATCCTGGCGGCAGGCAAAGGTACCAGAATGAAATCCGATCTGCCCAAGGTGCTTCATCCGCTCCTGGGCGAGCCCATGATTGCTTATGTTGTCAGAGCCTTGGAGCAGGCCGGCGCCGGCCATATTCTGGCGGTGCTGGGCCACGGGGGCCAGCAGGTGGAGCAGGTACTGCAAGACCGGGCGGAGCCCGTCTACCAAAAAGAACAGCTAGGTACAGGCCATGCTCTTTTGATGGCGTTGCCCCAGCTTCTTGCCTGGGGCGGCGGCGATTGCCTGGTGGTTTGCGGCGATACGCCCTTGCTTACCGGGGAGACTTTGACGGACTTGCGGCTGCGCCGCCGCCGGGAGGGGGCTCAGGCTACGGTGCTGACGGCGCTATTGGAGGAACCCAGAGGTTATGGCCGGATCATTAAAGAAGGAAACCGGGTGACTGCCATCGTGGAAGAAAAAGACGCTGATGAAAACCAGCGCCAGATCCGGGAGGTCAACGCCGGCGCTTACTGCTTTGATTTAGGCTGGCTGAGCAAAGCTCTGGAGCAACTAACCCCCGCCAATGCCCAGGGCGAATATTATCTTACCGACGTTATTGCTTATCTGGCGGCCCAGGGGCAACTGGTGACCTCCTGCCAGGTGGACCAGCCTGAGGAGATCTGGGGTATCAATGACCGCCTGCAGTTGGCTAAGGCTCAGGACCGTCTGCGCCACCGGATACTGGAAGGCCATATGCTGGCCGGCGTTACGGTGGAAGAGCCCAATACCACTATTGTGGGGCCTTTGGTGGAAATCGGCCGGGATACGGTGCTGGAAACGGGCTGCCAGCTTTTTGGCAGAACGGTTATCGGCGAAGCCTGTGTTATCGGCCCCCGCAGCAGGATTACCGACTGCTCCATCGGCAAAGGCACCAAGGTAAACCAGTCCACCATGGAGGGCTGTGAAACCGGCGAAGGCTGTCAGATCGGACCTTACACTTACTTGCGGCCCGGCTGTGTGCTGGCCGATAAGGTGAAGGCCGGCGGCTTTGTGGAAATGAAAAAAGTCAAAGCCGATACCGACGCTAAAATCCCTCATCTCAGCTATATGGGAGACTGCACCATCGGCAAAAAAGTCAATGTGGGGGCGGGCACCATTACCTGCAACTATGACGGGGTCAATAAGTTTCCTACCGTTATCGGCGACGGGGCTTTCATCGGCAGCAATACCAATTTGGTGGCGCCGGTGAATGTGGGCCCGGGAGCCTATACTGCCGCCGGTTCCACCATCACCGAGGATGTGCCGGCCAATTCCCTGGGCGTGGCCAGGGGCAGACAAACCAATATTTTGGACTGGAAAAACCGGCCCTCAAAAAAATAATGGATAATACAAAACAAAAAAGAAATAGGAAAACAGAGAAGGAGAGTGGGATAGAATGGTCAGATATAAGAATATCAAAATTTTTACCGGCAATGCTAATCCCCGGCTTGCCTCGGAGATCACCGAATATTTGGGAATGGAGCTGAGCCACGCCTCCGTCAGTTCATTTAGCGACGGCGAGATTTGCCTCAGCATCGGCGAAAGCGTCCGGGGATCCGATTGCTACATTATCCAGCCTACCTGCACGCCGGTTAATGATAATCTAATGGAGCTGCTGATCATGATCGACGCCCTGCGCCGGGCTTCCGCCAAAAGAATTACTGCGGTGCTGCCTTATTACGGCTATGCCAGGCAGGATAGGAAGAGCAAGGCCAGGGATCCCATTACGGCAAAGCTGATCGCCAACCTGATCACCCAGGCCGGGGCCCGGCGGGTATTGTCCGTAGATCTTCACGCCGGCCAGATTCAGGGCTTTTTTGATATTCCTGTGGACCATCTTCATGCCGCTCCCTTGCTGTCCGATTATTTTAAGAACCGCATGGATCTGAAAGATGTGGTGGTGGTATCGCCGGATATCGGCGGCGTGGCCCGTTCCCGGACCTTGGCGGAAAGCCTGCATGTGCCCCTGGCCATTATCGACAAGCGGCGGCCTAAGCCTAATGTGGCGGAAATCATGCATATTATCGGCGACGTCAAGGACAAGAGAGCCATCATGATCGACGATATTATCGACACCGGCGGCACTATTGCTCTAGGGGCCAAAACCCTTATGGATTTTGGGGCCAAAGAAGTCTTTGCCTGCTGTACCCATCCCGTGCTGTCGGGCCCGGCCATCCAACGGCTCCAGGATTCCGTATTGACGGAAGTGGTGGTAACCAACACCATACCCTTGGCGCAGGACAAGCAGATCGAGAAAATCAAAACCATATCCATTGCTCCGCTGATCGGCGAAGCCATTATCCGGATTCATGAGGACATTTCCGTAAGCAAATTATTCGTATAATTAGCCTTTTTCGCATCTTGTTTTTTATTGCGTTTTTTTGGGGAGGTAAATTCGTTGAAACTGATTGTGGGATTGGGAAATCCCGGACTTACTTATGCCCATACCAGGCATAATGTAGGCTTTATGATGGTGGACCGGCTGGCAGAACTTTGGGATGGGGCCTGCGAAAAAAAGCAGGGCCAGGCTTTGGTGCGCACGGCCAATGCGGCAGGCGAACGCTTATTGCTGGTGAAGCCTCAGACCTTTATGAATCTCAGCGGCGATTCCCTTTGGGAATTGGTGAATTTTTATAAAGACGGCATCGAGGATCTCATCGTTATCCATGATGATCTGGATCTGCCTTTAGGTAAACTGCGGTTCAAAAGCGGCGGCGGCACCGGAGGCCACCGGGGCCTAAAGTCCATTACCCAGCGTCTGGGCACCGACAAATACGACCGGTTAAAAATCGGCGTAGACCGGCCGCCGGATTTTATGACCACGGAGGCTTATGTTTTGCAGGCTTTTTCCATAGAGGAAAAGGGGCTGCTGGACAAGGTGCTTGATAAAGGGGCCGAAGGACTTCGCTATTGGCTGACGGAAGGCTGCGTGCCGGCCATGAATAAGTTTAACTCCACTGACCTGCGGCCGTTGCCGCCGGCAGAAAATAATGAATAAAGGACATGTGGAACGAGTTCCACCGAAAAATGAATAAAGGATAGGTGGAACGAGTTCCACCGAAAATGGATGAAGGATAGGTGGAACTTGGATACGGGGATATCGCTGCTGCAAGCTTTTTTAAAGAAACAATCCGAATATAGTTTTGTGATACAGCAGGCCGGCGAAAAAAGCCATAATTTGATTCATGGCTTATCCGGCAGCCAAAGAGGGTTTTTGACGGCGGCCATAGCCGAAAACCAGGGCAAGGACATCCTGTTTATGGCGGAAAATACTCAAAAGGCCAGGGAAATTATTGATGATTTCAGCTTTTGGCTGCCGGACTATCAGGTTCTTTATTTTCCGGCCCTGGACATCATTCCTTTTGAGGTGCTGGCCCAAAGCAAAGAGACCCGCTGGAAACGCCTGGAGGTAATTCAGGCTCTTTTGTATGCCCAGGGACCGGTGGCTGTGGTAACCACGGTGGAGGCTCTGCGCAAGACTATGCTGCCCAAGGAGCAGTTGCGGTCTCATTTCCGGGTTTTGCAAATAGGGCAAACCCTGGATGTGATGGAATTGGTGGCCTGGCTGGTGGAGCGGGGTTATGAACGGGTGGAAAGGGTTGAGGAAAAGGGCCAGATTGCTCTCCGGGGTGGTATATTGGACGTGTTTTGCCCCACCGCTTTAAAACCCTGGCGCTTGGAATTCTTTGATGAAGAGCTGGATTCCATTCGCAGCTTCGCTCCGGAATCCCAGCGCTCTATCGATAAAGTCCAGGATATTCTTCTTGCCCCCGCCAGCGAATGTATTTTTTCAGCGGAGCAAAAAGCCAGCATTATTGCAGGGCTTCAGGGAGAGGGAAAAATCCCGGCTAAAAGGCGCAAGAAAAAAACGGCTGCAGAGACCGGCGGCGAAGAAGGCAAAGAGGGAGTCCAGGAGGGCAGCAGAGCGGAACAGCTGGTGGAATTGCTGAGAGAAGGCTGCTTTTTTCCCGGCCATGAGCAGTTGCTGCCTTATGCCGGCGTTGCACCCTGCCTGATCAGCGATTATTTTGGCCGGCCGCTGCTGCCGGTGATGGCTGAGCCCTCACGCCAAAAAGAGGCCAGTCAGCTTTGGGAAAAAGAATACAGCGAGACCTGCCTTGATCTGCTGGAAAAAGGCCGTATCTGCCCCGGGCAAATGCGGACTTACCTGTCCCTGGATGATCTGGTGCGGCAAACCGGCAGTAACGGGCTGCTGTTTTTGGCTTTGCTGCCTAAGCGGCCCAGCTGGTTTGAGGACATCAATACCCTGGGCCTGACGGCAAAGAGCGTTTCTTTATTTTTAAAAAAGGTACAGCTTTTAGCCGATGAACTGACGGAATGGCGGCGGCAGCAATACTGCATGATGATTCTGGCGGGCAGCAAAGAGCGGGGTCAAAGGCTGCAGGAAAGCCTGCGCAGCCTGGGTTTGGAAAGCAGCTGGAGCGACGGCAGCTTTACCCCCGCAGGCGGGGGCATCTTCATTTTGCCGGGTAAGATATCCGGCGGCTTTGACCTGCCCGGCCTTAAGCTGGCAGTAGTCTCGGAGCATGAACTGTTTTTTCAGCCCAAGAAGAAAGCAACGAAGAAAATGTTTCGGGAAGGCAAAAAACAGCTTTTCCTGGAAGATTTAAAACCCGGTGATTATATTGTTCATATCAATTATGGCATCGGCCGTTATGAAGGCATTGAGAATATTACGGTAGACCAGGCCCAGCGGGATTACCTGGTCATCAGTTACAGTGGCTCCGACCGCCTTTATGTGCCTACGGACCAGGCGGAGCTGCTGCAAAAGTATACGGGTCAGGAAGGCAACCGGCCTAAATTATCGAAGCTGGGCGGCAGCGAATGGGTCCGTACTAAAGCCAAGGCCAGGAAGGCTGTAGATGATATGGCCGAAGAGCTGCTGGAGCTTTATGCTGCCCGGGAAGCCTTGCCGGGTACGGCCTTTGGCGAAGACACCCCTTGGCAGAAGGAGTTTGAGGAGGCTTTCCCCTTTGAGGAAACCCAGGATCAGTTGCGCTCCATCGAAGAAGTAAAACAGGATATGGAAAGATCCCGGCCCATGGACCGGCTGCTCTGCGGCGACGTAGGCTATGGCAAAACCGAGGTAGCCATGCGGGCTGCTTTCAAAGCCGCCGCTTCCGGCTGGCAGGTGGCTGTATTGGTGCCCACCACGGTTTTGGCCCAGCAGCATTATAATACCTTTCGGGAACGCTTTGAGGGCTTTGCTCTGGAGGTAGCGGTGCTCAACCGGTTCCGCCGTCCCGCCGAGCAAAAAGATACCCTGAAGCGGCTGTCTCAGGGCCGGGTGGATATTTTGATCGGTACCCACCGGATTTTGTCCCAGGACGTGGAGTTTAAAAATCTGGGACTCTTGATTGTCGATGAAGAACAGCGTTTCGGCGTGGGCCATAAAGAAAAAATAAAAAAACTCAAGCAATCGGTGGATGTGCTGACCCTGACGGCCACACCCATTCCCCGGACTCTCCATATGGCTATGTCGGGCCTGCGGGATTTGAGCGTTATTGAGACGGCGCCGGAGGACCGTTACCCTGTGCAGACCTATGTGGTAGAATATTCGGCGCCTTTGATTCGGGAGGCCATCCGCCGGGAACTGGGCCGGGGAGGCCAGGTTTATTATGTGCATAACCGGATTGAAGATATCGACAGGGTCCGGGAGGGTATTGCCGCTATCGTGCCGGAGGCCAGGGTGGCTTCGGCTCATGGCCGGATGACGGAAGCAGCCCTGGAAGGGATCATGTTTGATTTCATGGAAGGGGATATCGATGTCCTGGTTTGCACCACTATTATTGAATCAGGCTTGGATATCAGCAATGCCAACACGGTGATCATCAATAATGCGGACCGCCTGGGCCTGGCCCAGCTTTACCAGATCAGAGGCCGGGTGGGCCGTTCCAACCGGGTGGCTTACGCGTATCTTACCTACACGAAAGACAAAACTATTTCCGAGGTGGCCGAAAAAAGGATGTCGGCTATCCGGGAGTTTACGGAGCTGGGAGCAGGCTACAAAATTGCCATGCGGGATCTGGAAATCCGGGGAGCCGGCAACCTTTTGGGAGCGGAGCAGCACGGCCAAATCGCCGCTGTAGGCTTCGATCTGTATTGCCGGATGCTGGAAGACGCCATGAAAAAGAAGCGCCGGGAGAAGCTGCTGGGCCATGCCTTGCCGGAAAGTCCCGAGGAAGAACTGGAAACCGTGGCTATCGATCTCCAGGTCAAAGCCTATATTCCCATGGAATATATGGAGGACGAAAGCGCCAAAATCGACTTTTACCAGCGGATCAATAACGCCAGAAACAATGAAGATATTGACGAACTGCGGGAAGAAATGGTAGACCGTTTCGGCGATTTGCCGGATCCTCTGGAGAACCTGCTGGCTATCGGTTTCATTAAAGCCGTGGCCAAGGAGGCTAAAATTGCCGGCGTTATCCAGGAGCCAAAGCAGATTAAAATCATGATGGCCCAGGATCACGGTTTGAAAGGACCGGAGCTGATGGAGCTGGTGAAAAGCTTTAACCGCCGCATTTCGTTCAATGCCACGGATAAGCTGGAAATTATTATTCAATTGGCTAAGCTGGAAGAGCAGAATGTCATCGGCTTTTTAACGAAAGTAGTACAGGCGCTGCTGGCCCTTGTGAAAAAGTCCTGAACTCTGCCTCCGGACCTGGTGCAGCTCCCATAAATTTCTATACTTGAAATTTTTTGAAGCAAGTTTTCCTTCAAAACTTGCTTAGGATGCGTTATAATGTATCTTATTGGGCAAGCTGTGCGGTTAAAGCCCAAGAGATTAATAGAGGATATGAGGAGAAATTAAATGAAAAATAGCAAGAGGATTGTTTCAGTACTTTGTATTGCAGCTATGGCCTTAAGCTTACTGACGGCTTGCGGCAGCGGCGCCGCCGGTTCCCAGGAGCCTCAGGGCCAGGTGCCGGCCGCCATCGGCGGCGTCAGTACCGGTGAGCATAAAGTCATTGCTACGGTAAACGGCGAAGATATTCATGAAGACGTGTATATGGAATGGTATTTGGAAACCATGTCTCTGAGCCTGGGGCTGGATATGTCCACAGAGCTGGATGCCCAGGTTACCAGCTTTTTGGATAGCTATAAGCTGAGCTATCTGGGCAGTTACGCCGAGCAGGTTGCCCTGATGCAGGAAGCCAAAAAAGAAAATATTGAAGTAGCCGATAAAGAAGTTGAAGACTACATCAAAGAATTGGTTACCTTGTATCAGACGGATGAAGAGGGATTCAAAGCCATCCAGACTATGATGGGCTTCACCGATGAGACCATTCGCCGCTATATCAAGAACCAGATGATTATTCAAAATCTCTATGAGGCTAAGACGGAAGGAATTACGGAGCCGGAGCAGAGCCCGGAGGAATACTACAATACTTATCCCGGCGAGTTCAAAATCGACGAGACCAGAACGGTACGTCATATTTTGATTGAGGCTCAGGAAGAAGAGGCCAAAGCCGCGGCTAAGCAGGAGGCGGAGGCCATTATCAAAAGCCTCAACGAAGGCGCCGATTTTGCCGCTTTAGTGACGGAAAAAAGTGATGATAAGGGTTCCGTAGCTGGCGGCGGCGTCATCGGGCCCTTCAATTCGGCCGGGGTTATGGACGGCGGCAGCTCCCTGGTGGCTCCCTTTACCGAGGCTTCTTATGCATTACAGAAGACGGGAGACATTACCCAGGAGCCGGTGGAATCTCAATTTGGTTACCATATCATTATTCTTGACGATATTTCCCCTGCCCGTACGAAATCCTTCGACGAGGTAAAAGGAGACCTGGCTACCAGACTGCTGCAGGACGCCAAGGATAAATATTTTGACGAATATTATTCAGAGATAGTGGATAAGGCTGAGATCACCTATGTGGAAGGCTATGATCCCATGGCGTTATTTTCCCAGGATGCTCCCGATGCCTCTGACGGCGGTGAAGAATCCACAGGAGATGGCGAAGGCGCCGAAGATACTGTACCTCAGGATTAAAGAGGCAGATCGGCAAACAGAGGCAAGCAAAGGAGATGCGTAGGAATGCTTAAACAATTGATCGCCGAGGGCTTTGGGCAAGCGGAGGATTATAATTGTGCGGAAAAAATTATCCGGGGCGCTAATGAGGCCTACGGCTTAAATCTCAGTGAAGAAGGGATGAAGCTGGCCGGCGGTTTTGGCGGCGGTTTAGCTATCGAAAGCACTTGCGGGGCTCTTTGCGGCGCCGTTATGGCCCTGAGCCATTTGCTGATTGATACCGTAGCCCATCAGTCCCAGGAGTTAAAACCCATGACAAAGGAATTGCTGGAAGGTTTTCAGGCAGAAATGGGCAGCATATATTGCGATGCTCTCAAAAACGACTACCGCACGCCGGAAAAGAAATGCCAGGTCGTCATTGAAAAGGCGGCGGAGCATTTAGACAAGCTGGTAAGCCGGATACAGGAGGAAAGTCAGGTTGAACATCAAGGCAGCAATTAAAGGGGAAGCTGGAACTAAAGCGACCTACAGGCGTATACGGGGACTTGTTTTGGGCAGTCTTTGCCTGGCTTTGCTGAGCCTCCCTTCACCCTTGGCGGCGGCAGAGCTGAATGCCGCAGAAAGCAATGGGGCAGAATTGAAGAGCGCAGGAAGCATAGTTACTGCTGACGAGCCTGCCACAGCCAAGGCCGATACTGCCGCGGATACGGCTGTCAAAGAAGAGGCCGGGGCGGCAGACAAGGCCAGCGCCTCTGCCACCGGCAGCCAAACAACCGGCAGCCAAACGGCCGGCAGTCAAACTACCGGAACCCAAACTACCGGCAGTCAAACAACCGGCAGCCAGCTTAGCGGTCCGCCCGCAATTAAGCTTTATTTGGATGATCAGGAGATATTTCTCACCGATCCCATCCAAAACAAAAACGGCCGGACTTACTATCCCTTGCGTTCCTATCTGGAAGCCCTGGGGGCCAAAGTGACCTGGCAGCAAAGCAATGGCACCGTCAGCGCTGCCAGAGGCAGGGTGGAGGCGATTTACGCCTTAAATTCTTCTGTCTACTCCATCAACGGCAGGGCAAATATCATGAAGGATGCCGCCCTTTATATTGATCAGACCATCAACCGGGTCTATGTCCCCATCCGCTATGGGGCCGAGGCTTTCGGCTTTCAGGTGGAATGGACTAAGACGGCGGAGGGGGAGGCTATCCATCTGCGCAGCACCCCCGTTTCCAAGGGTGAGCTGACCGACAACGAAATAACCATCAATGGCAAGCTGATCTGGCTGGGCCAGACGGAGAGCCAGCTAACCGAGAGCCTGGGCCGCCCCAACCGCATTGACGAATCGGCGTATGGTTTGCAATGGCATGTTTACAACCGGGATTACAAAGAATTTGTGATGGTAGGCATGAAGGATCAGCGGGTGAGGGCGTTCTTCACCAATTGCCAGACCTTTGGCTTGAAAAACAAGCTAGGTTACGGTTCGGCTAAAAAAGATGCGGATGCCGCCCAATTTAGCAGTGACACTATGGAGTTGTGGTTTGACCCTCATAATAAGGATTCCTTATACGCCGTGTTTTGTATGACGGAGTTTCCCAGTCCGGCGGAGCAGTTGGCGATTTTTGCAAAGAACCCGGACCGGCTGCTGCGTACCTACGGGCAGGAATGCGTGGACATTACCAATGCCTTCCGTGTTGCTAACGGCAAAAAAGAAGTTGGTTACAATAATTATGCCGCCAGAGTAGCTCTGGCTCATGCCAAGGATATGGCCGAGCGCAACTACCTGAGCCATTTGAATCCTGAGGGCTTGGATCCTCTAAAACGTATGGAAGCTGCGGGACTCAATGTCCGCAAAGTATCGGAAAATCTGGCCGGCGGCTTTGCCGACGCTATCCAGGTGCTGAAGGGCTGGGTAGATTCCGCCTCTCATCGCCAGGGCATGCTGGAGGACAATCAATATCTGGGTGTAGGTGCATACTACAAAAAAGCCAGCAAATACGGTTTCTATTTTGTCCAGGAGTTTATTACTTTGGACTGATTGGCCGGCTGAGGCTTTGAATACAACCGAAACCGCGGAAAAGCAGCATAAGAAGAGCGGATGGTCAGAGATTGCTGATCATCCGCTTTTAATCATGCGATCAAGGGAAGGGGTGCATTGCAGCTAACCGGCGCCGCTGCTCAAAATTGCAGGTTTGTCGCTGTTCAGCAAGGCTAACTGTGCAAACTTGCAAGTTTGTCGCCGTTCGCCGTATCTAACTGAGCAAAATTGCAGGTTTGTCCACCCAAAATAAGCCTTAAATTTAAAATTATGAGGGGAAAATTATATTTATACCATAAACTTGAAACTTTAAACAAAAAATAGCATGAATGAGGGATACAAACTTGCAATTTTGCACAAATGGGCCTAAGGCCAGGTACAAACTTGCAATTTTGCACATGAGCCTCAGCCAAAGGCCAGAACCTACATCCCTGCCGCCTACTGCCTTACTACTTACAGCCTGATTTCCTCCGGAAAAGCATGGGTTCGCATAACGCTCCACATCTTGTCGATATAGGAAAGGGTGTAAAAGTTTTCATAGTAGTGGTAATAAAAGGCGCCTTTCAGCGTCATGTGGAATACACCCTTTTCTTCGGTGATAAAGCCAAGCTTCTTTGCCAGCCACAACTCAAAGCCGTAGTATCTTTGCAGTTTTTCACCAAAGAATTTTTCAAAGGCTTCAGCGTCAACTTGGGTGCTGTAGGCGGTCCAAAAAAGATAGTAGATCATGCGCTGGCGTTTGGTAAAGCGAAGGGTCAAAGAAGTGGGCAGGCTATTTCCGGCAATCCTTTTTTGATATTCTGCTACCGAAAAGGTATTGATTTTAAATTGATTGCGTAATAACGTTGTCGCTGAACAGCCAAAACCCAGAAAGTTTTCCCGTGTCATGGAAGAATACTTTGCTTCGGGCACATTGGAAAATGTCCAGATAGAATCCCGGGTATATCCTTTAGAGCGGCAATACAAGGTGATATCATCCAGCAGCTTTCGTTTTTCCCGTTTTGCCATTGCCTTGACGATTGAGCCCGTAAAGGTAAAGTCAATAAAAGGATATATGGCCACGTGGTTTGCCCCTATTGAAAAGGCTGCTTCAATATCGGATTTCACATCCTCAAAAGTTTGATTGGGCAGCGCAAAAATAAAGTCCATGGACACCGTATCAAAAGGCGCCTTTTGCAATGCTTCCGTCATTTGCTCCATTGAGAAGTCTTTTCTGCCAAGAACCGAAAGAAACTTATGGCTGAAGGACTGAATGCCAATGCTGATTTTGCTGACGCCGGCAGAGCGTAAAATCCTCAAGGTTTCTTCATTCACATTATGGGGATGGAGCTCTGCTCCAATGCCCTCGGTAATAATAAAATATTGCTGCAGCGCCGAGATGATTTCGCCTATTCTGGCAGCGGCAAGGGCCGGCGTGCCTCCGCCAAAATATAAGCTGCTGGCTTGCTTTTTTTGTGTCAGCCGGGAACCAACCAGATGGATTTCCCGGATCAAATGGTCAAGATATTCATTGCAGACAGTCTCATCATACAGTTGTTTGCAATAGGGGCAGAAACTACAGAGTTGCCTGCAAAAAGGGATATGGACATACAGGCCCAGTTTATCCTCCTGTTCAAATTCCAAATGATTATCATATTCCTTCTTAAAGGCAAAGGGCTCCAGGGATCTGGTCAACCAATTGCGAGTCAGCGTTGTTAAAAGGCTCATGCCTCCCCCTTATATATCGGAGATACCTTTGCAGCATCCCGGCAATAATCTTAAATAAAACTCTGGTTTAAGCCCAATTATACGTCATTTTCGGCGGCTGTACAATTCAGCTCTCTAGGGAACCAACTTTTGTATACTTATATGTATACGCGGAAGTATACGCCAAAGGCCTTTTATCAGGAAAAAACCATTGTTATAATAAACATTGTTATAATAAACATTGTTATAATAAACATTGTTATAAATAACATCAGTATTCTTAATTAGTCGGGAGGATTTATCATGAGCGGCGTATTAAAAAATGAATATTTGAAGAAGATCTTTGATGAAGTTATGGAGCGGGACCCCCATGAACCGGAATTTCAGCAGGCCGTCTTTGAGGTGCTGGAATCTCTGGAGCCGGTGGTAGAAAAACGGCCGGATATTGTGAAGGCTGATGTTATCCGCCGCCTGGTGGAGCCGGAACGGCTGATCATCTTCCGGGTGCCCTGGATGGACGATGCCGGCAATATGCGGGTGAACCGGGGCTTCCGTGTACAATATAACAGCGCTATCGGGCCTTACAAAGGCGGTCTGCGTTTTCATCCTTCCGTTAATGCCTCGATTATTAAATTCCTGGGCTTTGAGCAATGCTTTAAGAACTGCCTGACCACCATGCCCATGGGCGGCGGCAAAGGCGGTTCCGACTTTGATCCCAAGGGTAAATCCGATAATGAAGTTATGCGGTTTTGTCAAAGCTTTATGACGGAGCTGTACCGCCATGTGGGCCAGTTCACCGATGGGCCTGCCGGCGATATCGGCGTAGGCGCCAGGGAGATCGGCTATCTCTTTGGCCAGCACAAACGGATTACCAACGAATTTAACGGCACCATGAGCGGCAAGGGTATTCCCTACGGCGGTTCTTTAGGCCGCAAGTCCGCTACCGGTTACGGCTTATGCTACTTTACGGCCAATGCCCTGTCTGCTAAGAGTGACAGCTTTGCCGGCAAAACCGTGGTGGTTTCCGGCTCCGGCAACGTAGCCATTTATGCCTGTGAGAAAGCCCAGGAGATGGGAGCTAGGGTAGTGGCCATGAGCGACTCCTGCGGGTACATCTACGACGAGAAGGGCCTGGATATTGAAATCATCAAAACCCTCAAAGAAGTAAAGCGCTGCCGGCTTTCCGAATATGCCCAGGCAGTTCCCGGTTCCGTCTACACAGAGGGCTGCTGCAACATTTGGAGCGTTCCTTGCGATATCGCCCTGCCTTGCGCTACCCAAAATGAGATTGATATCAAAGCAGCCCAGCTTCTGGTAAAAAATGGCTGCAAATGCGTGGCGGAAGGATCCAATATGTCTTCCACTGCGGAAGCTGCTTACTACTTTATAGAGTCCGGTATTTTATATGCACCCTCCAAGGCAGCCAATGCCGGCGGCGTCGCCGTATCCTGGATGGAAATGAGCCAAAACTCCACCCGCCTGCCTTTGACGGAGGAGGAGATCGATGCCAAGCTCCGGAAGATCATGAAGGATATTTATGAGAATGTATCCTCTGCCGCCAAAGAGTTTGGCCTGGAAGGCAATTTCGTAGCCGGCGCCAATATCGCCAGCTTCCTGAAAATCGCCGAGGCCATGATGGCTCAGGGTTGCTGCTAAGAATAGTTTAGGTTTCTAACATAAAGAGCAAAAAAGCAAGAGCTGGTCTCAGAGCCGGCTCTTGCTTTTTTCAATAAATACGGTACCCTCGTATCTGCCTATTATAATTTAGAATCCCGGTAAACAGCGGCGGCTTCCACAAAAGAACTATAGAGCCTGCCGAACAAAGGGGATTTGCCATACATATATTCCGGATGCCACTGCACGGCCAGAGAATAAGTCAGGGTCTGGCTTTCCATTCCTTCAATGACACCGTCCGGTGCTGCCGCCGATATCCTGTAGCCCGGTGCAGTATCTTTAACAGACTCATGGTGGAAGGAGTTAACCGCCAGCTTTTCCGCCCCTAATAATTGGGCCATTTTGCAGCCGGGGCTGAGGCCGATGGAATGAAAGGCAAACTCCCCCGGTAAATCCTTTTGGGAATGGCAGCCGGCTTTCGGCAGCTGGGCATATAAATCCTGATAGATGCTGCCGCCGGCAGCAATATTCATAATCTGCATGCCCCGGCACACGCCGAACATGGGCATATCTGCCGCTGATGCCAAACGGTAAAGAGCAATCTCGAAGGCGTCTCTTGGGGGGCAGAGGCTTCCCAGGGTTTGAATGGGTTCTTCTCCGAAATAGGAAGGCAGAATATCGCAGCCGCCGGTAAAATAAATGCCGTCTACCAGAGAAAGGATTTGGGACAAGGCTGATTCATCTTCTGTGTAAGGCAGCAGCAGGGGCAGGCCGCCGTGATCTGAGATGGCTTCCGCATTGTTTGGCCGCATCGTATAAGAATACCTTGCGTCCAGCAGTTGTAAGCTGGGAACTACACCGATTACAGGCTTCATCATTTTTCTCCTTTGCCGGTTGATTAACCGCCTTTGCCGCCAAGGGTGGTTAATACCATTATAGAATAGCCAACAGGAAAAATGCCTGAGGTCGTATATAATGGCGGGATGGCAAAATTGAAAAGAATTGGGGCCTCTTACTATGAAATTGGAACTCAAAAGTGTAAATGGGCGGATGAGATAGGAAAACACCTGAATCTGCAAAATAATCGCTCTCCAAGTTTTAATTTTCTATTATCTAAACTTGATAGTATTACGCGATAACCAGGGCCAAAAGCATAAACTATTCATTCTTCGAATAAAGCTTTTCACAGACACTTTGAAGAGTGTCTGTGATTTTTTACACCCTAAAACAAGTTTTGCCGAAAATCATAGGGCCATGTTAAAATAGACGAAAGGAGGCGTAGGCATTGATAAGAATAAAAGAGAAACAGCTATACGATATTATGGTGATCTTATTAAAAGGCGCCGGGCTTACGGAAGAGCATTGCCGGCAGGTAGCGGACAATCTGATCCAGGCAGACCTGCGGGGCGTCAATACTCACGGAGTCATGCGGCTTCATTTATATCTCAACCGCATCCATACGGGAGCAGTGAAGGCCCGGCCAGACATAAAGGTGCTGAAAGAAAGGAAAGCCATGGCTTTGATCGACGGCGATAACGGTTTAGGCCAGATCAGCGGTCTGCGGGCCATGGAAATGGCTATCGAAAAGGCGGCGGTTTGCGGCATCGGCACGGTATCCGTAGTCAATGGGCACCATTTTGGAGCCGGGGCTTACTATGCCTGGCTGGCCGGCCAAAAGGACATGATCGGCATTGCCTTAACCAATACCCCGCCGCTGATGGCACCTTGGGGAGGCCGTAAAGCTATGGTAGGCAATAATCCTTTTGCCGTCTATGTGCCGGCAGGGGAGGAAAATCCTATTTTATTGGACATGGCTCTCAGCCAGGTAGCTCAGGGAAAGGTATCCCTGGCTTTGACCAAGGGGGAGAAGATTCCTAAGGATTGGGCCCTGGACAGAGAAGGCGTACCTACCGATGATCCTCAAGAAGCGATGAAGGGCGTTCTGCTTTCTGCCGGTGGTTATAAAGGATACGGACAGGCCGTTGTGATCGATATGCTGGCCGGTTTATTGGGCGGGGCCGGCGCCGGGATAAATGTATTCAGCATGATGGGCTATCCGGATAAGCCTCAAAATTCAGGCCAGTTTTATATGGCCATCGATATCGGTGCTTACCGGGACCCGGCGGAATTCAAGAAGGATGTAGACGAATATATCCGGTCAATTAAAGCCAGCCCCAGGGCTAAAGGTGCAGAGAATATCTTTTTGCCGGGAGAGCAAAGCTGGCGGCGGATGGAGCGAAACAAGGAGCAAGGTATTTTATTGCCCAAAGGGCTTTTTGACGACTTAATTCGAGCCGGTCACCGTTTTAATGTGGATATTCGATCTTTGATTCCAACAGAGGAAAATAGCTGCCAATAATTTACAATAAGAACCTTGACTTCCAAAATTATCCATATTATAATAGGATAAAGAGTAGAGCGGCCGCCTATTCAAACATTAATTAAGGATGGGTATTGAAGGAGGGACGGATCGGCATGACAAATATTACTTATGAAGTGTTGGATAAGCTGGGGGTTTTATCGGAGTCTCCCCGGGGCTGGACAAAGGAGCTGCGGCTGATTAATTGGAATAACCGGGGACCCAGGTATGATTTGCGGGAATGGTCGCCGGGGGATAAGAAGGCCAGCCGGGGCATTACCATGTCGTTAAAGGAGATGCGGGTTCTTCAGGAAGCGATGATGGAGATTGAGCTGCCGGATCCGGAGGAGGAAGAAGAGAGGGAAGCAGGCTCTGCTGCCGGCGAGGCCGGGCAGGACATGGAGGAAGCCGCCGCTTTGGCGGAAAAAGCAGCTGAGTATAAAGGGGCCGGTAAGCCGGTGGCTGAAGAGGGCGGCGCGGCTGTTGCTGTCGAAGAGAGCAAAAAGGCGGGCTGACCGACGTGAGGGTTCCGGCAGGCGGGTGATGGAGCCTGGCAGCCCGGCAGTCCGGCAGTCCGGCAGCCTCAAGGTACCCTTTAACCGGCATAAAAAAGGCTGTTGCATTAACGGCAGCGGAAAAAAAGAACAAAGACGGCAACTGGCGTATAATGTGCAACCCCCAGATACAAACAGTGTTTTGTTTCACTGTCCTATCTGGGGGTTGCATATCAGTAAGCCGGAAGCCGTCTTTGTTGTAGACCAATTGGGGGTTGCCCTATCTTTTAGGACTTGAGCCACTTTTTCAGCGCCCTCGCTTTGAGCAGTCAGCTCCCACCACCGGAATCGCCCTTTTTCTTTTCGGCGCTGCAACTGGAGGCATAAGCGCAGCCGGCGCAGCCCCCCGAGCAGGAAGACTTTTTCTTTTGACGCCGCATATAGGCCAGTACGGTAAGCACAATCAGGAATAAGCCTGCCGCCAAAAGCCAGTCCACTGGATTCATACCGCCTGCTGCCGGGCCAAAGAGCCCGATCAGCCGATAGACGATAAAGGCTGCCACCCAGGCAGTAACAGTCTGAAAGGCCATGACGCCGATGGTGACGGCCATAGAACCCATTTCCCGGCGGGTGGCGGCCATGGCAGCCACACAGGGCATATAGAGCAGGGAAAAGCAGAGGAAGGCGTAAGCAGAGGCCGGCGTAAACATCTGGGTCAGGCTTTGGGTAATATTGCTTTCGCTGGCGCCGGTGAGGATGGCCAAGGTGCTGATCATGGTTTCTTTAGCCATGAGACCGGTTACTAAAGCGGTGGAAGCCCGCCAGTCCCCGAAGCCCAAAGGCTCAAAGATCGGGGAGGCCAGACGCCCCAGGTCCGCCAGCAGGCTCAGATCATTATCGGCAACCAGGTTAAAACGGATATCAAAGTTTGATAAAAACCAGATAATGATCGTGGCCAGGAAAATCACGGTAAAGGCTCTGGTAATAAAGTCTTTGGCCTTTTCCCACATGTGGAGCACAACGGATTTAGCATAGGGCATCCGGTATACCGGCAGCTCCATCACAAAAGGCACGGGATTGCCGCTAAATATCGTATGGCTCATAATCAGGCCCATGACGACGGCCACCAAAATACCCAGCACATAAAGGGATAGAAGGATCAAGGGCCGGTGATCCATAAAGAAAGCGGCAGTAAAAACGGCATAAACCGGCATTTTGGCGCTGCAGGAGATAAAAGGAGTCAGGATAATGGTCATTTTCCGGTCCCGCTCACTGGCCAGAGTCCTGGTGGACATAATAGCCGGAACGGAGCAGCCGAAGCCGATGAGCATAGGGACAAAGGAACGTCCGGATAAACCGATTTTGCGCAGCAGCTTGTCCATAACGAAGGCCACCCTGGCCATGTAGCCGCTGTCTTCCAAAAGGGAGAGGAAGAAAAACAACACCATAATGTTGGGCAGGAAGGACAGAACACTGCCTACGCCGGCAAAAACGCCGTCAATCAGCAAAGAATGCATCCAGCCGGCCACTTGAGCCTCAGTGAGCCAGCCGTCGAAGGCAGCGGTGATTCTGTCGATGCCGGCCATCATCAGGTCGCTGAGCCAGGCTCCCGCCACGTTGAAAGTCAGCCAGAAAGTAGCCAGCATGATCGCCAGAAAAACAGGAATGGCCAAATACTTGTGGGTCAGCAGGTTGTCGATACGATCAGAACGAACCCTTTCCGGACTGTTGAAAGGCTTATTGACGGTCTGGCTTACCAGGTTCTCGATAAAATCATAACGCATATCTGCTAAAGCAGCTTCCCGGTCGGTGCCCAGTTCTTTTTCCATCTCCTCTACAATATGCTCCATAATATGAAGATCCTGCTCGGGCAGGTCCAGGAGTTGGCGCATGGGCTGGTCGCCTTCCACCAGTTTGGTGGCGGCAAAGCGGCTGGGAATATTTTTGGCTTTAGCTTTAAACTCCACCAAATGGCTGATGGAGTGGATGCATTTATGCAAGGGGCCTTTGCAGAAATCCCGGTAAGGCTTGAGATTGCCGGCTTCTACGGTTTTTATCGCCCGGGATACCAGTTCGTCTACGCCTTGGTTTTTACTGGCGACAATGGGTACCACCGGCAGACCCAGCACTTCCTCCATTTTTTTGACATTGATGGAGCCGCCGCCTTTTTCCAGCTCGTCCATCATATTGAGAGCCAAAATGATGGGAATATTTAATTCCATAAGCTGCAAGGTCAAATAAAGATTGCGTTCGATATTGGTGGCGTCCACAATATTGATAATGCCGTCAGGCTTATCGTTGAGCAGGAAATCCCGGGTAACCACTTCTTCGGCTGTATAGGGAGAAAGGGAGTAAATGCCCGGCAGATCAATGAGGAATCCATCTTTTTGTTTGCGGATCTTACCCTCTTTTTTTTCTACGGTGACGCCGGGGAAATTGCCCACATGCTGGTTGGCCCCGGTGAGCTGATTAAACAGAGTGGTTTTGCCGCTGTTTTGGTTGCCGATTAATGCAAAGATCATGAAGCAGCCACCTCCACAGTGATATTAGCCGCTTCCGCTTTGCGCAGCGTAAGGGAATAACCACGCAGAAACAATTCCAGGGGATCGCCTAAGGGAGCAGCTTTTCGCAGGGTTACTTTTGTTTTGGGCGTCAGCCCCATATCCAGCAAACGCCGGCGCAAAACGCCCTGGCCGGCAATGGCGGTAATGATGGCGCTTTGCCCGATAGCCAGTTGATCTAAAGTCATGATTTTCCTCCGTTAGTCAGCCATAGTTTTAATGGTGCAAATTCATTTTAACCATTATTAAAAAAAGTGCAAGAGAAAAGTTTGTCCATGAAATTGTAATAAAATTGTATGGAGGTGCTTGGGGATTTTAGGTATATCTTTATTGACTCATCGTGTATAATGGGAAAGCGGGATTTGCGAGTAAAGGAGGAGGATATTATTGCAGGCGATTTATGAGTGGCTATCTTTTGCAGGGCAGGAAACGGCTTTGTTCATCGTTTCCATGATCCCGTTGATTGAGCTGCGGGGTGCGGTGATTCTGGGAGCGGCTCTTAATATGCCTTGGTACAAAGTATTTATCATCAGTGTGCTGGGGAATTTGCTGCCTATACCGTTTATCATACTATTTATCAAGCGGATACTATACATGCTAAAAAGGTTTCCGCTGTTTTCCGGCTTTATTCATTGGTACGAATCCAGATTAATCAAGCACAGCTTAAAATTTGAGAAGGTTTCCTTTTGGGCTCTGGCTATCTTTGTAGGTATTCCCTTGCCCGGCACGGGGGCCTGGACCGGCGGCGGCGTGGCTGCTTTGCTAAACATGCGGCTGCGGGAAGCTTTCCCGGCTATTGCCATCGGCGTACTCATAGCCGGCGTGATCATGACGGCGGCGGCTTATGGCGTGGCCGGCATGCTGCAGGTTTTTCTTTGATCTAATGGCAGGTTTAGCCGAGGGCGAGGTCACTGAAAATGTACAAAATTTGCTACTATATAGACAGGTCGAGAGGCACGGCTGATCACCGTGCCTCCCAATTACTTGCGGCCTAGGTTACAATAAGAGGGTGATTGGCCTGACCTTACAAATTTTGGAC
>JBCFAO010000013.1:0-86058 GCA_038562165.1 Clostridiales bacterium
GACGAAGAAACAAAGGGACATCCTCCTTGCTTGCGGTTTTGCCGCTGAGGATATCCCTGCCTGGCTTTCTACTTTGCCTGGCCTTGGTTGTATGGTGTAATTTTGCGGGAAGTTAGGATGCATTTAAAACAAAGCCGTCTATTTTATCGCTTTTTCTTTCTCTTCTGGAGAAGGAGGAGCACTTGATATCGGATACTGTCGTCTTTTGACGACAACCAATCCATAAGGGGCGGAATATCCTCTTTCGCCAAAGTCTTGGCGGCTTCCTGTATCCGGTTTTTGTCAATAGCCAATATACTTTCCAACGCCATAACCACTTTAGCTCATCTCCTTCTTAAACAAAGATTTACCAATTTAAGCTACTATATCATAAATACCACCAAAACAAAAGTAATCCACATCCTTAAGTTTATTTTCATTCACAAATTTCTTATTTATAAGCTTATCTCTCACAAAGCGGTTGCGACGACGATGGCAGCGGCGACAGCAGCGGCGGCGGCCAGGACGCTTGCAGGTAAAGTGTAAGGATAATCCAGACAAAAGCCCTCCCGTGACCTGGGGATAGCATACCACAGGCTGCGCAGGAGGACTTTTTCAATGCCGGCTTAATATTTACTTCGATACTGTCCTAATATTGGTCTTAACACTTGCTTCAACGCCGGCCTCGCTATTGGTCCCTGCCTGCAACGCCAATGCTTTATACACAAATGAGGGCGGGGTTTTCCAGATACTTCTGCAAGGTTTGCAAAGCGGTGCCGATGGCGGCGCCGTCCAGCACCCGATGGTCGTAAGTGATAAATACGGTCATCATGGTTCGTATACAGATTTGATCCTGGTATACGACCGGCTTTTTTACGGTGCGGCCAAAGCCGATAATCGCTACCTGGGGAGGGCTGATGATCGGCGTTCCGGTATCAATGGGGAACATGCCTACATTGGTGAGAGTAAAAGTGCCCCTGCTCTGCTCGCCGGGTTGCAGCTTGTTTTCCCGGGCCCGCGCAGCCACTTCCCGCAGAGCCTGACTCAACTCCAGCAGGGTCAACTGCTCTGCATTGGCAATCACCGGCACCATCAGGCCGATATCCGTAGCGACAGCGGTGCCGAGATTGATATTGGGATAGGTGGTGATATTGGCGCCGTCAAAGGTGGAGTTTAGCAAAAGGTTTTTCTGCAGCGTCCGGATGGCGGCCATGGTCAGCAAATCGTTCAACGTAATTTTCCTGCCCAGGAAAGCTTCGTTTTCCAGCAGTTTGCTGCGGAAATCTATCAGATCAGTGACATCAAACTCCACGGTATTGTTGCATTGAGCCATGCTGTGCAGGCTCTCAAACATGTTGTTGGCCACAGCCCGCTTCAGGCCTGCCAGCGGCGTAATCGCGGGTTCGCCGCCGGCGGCGGCCTTGCCTGCCGCTGTACTTGCCCCGGGTGCGGCTGCAACTGCTGCGGCTGCTCCTGAGACGGCGGCTGCGGCGGTAGTCCCCGCTCCGGCACCGGCGCTGCCGGCCTGGGCCAGCACATCCTTGGCTACGATACGGCCGTTGGCGCCGCTGGGTTTGACGGCACGCAGGTCTACCTGGTGCTGCTGGGCCAGCTTCTTAGCATAGCCGGTGGCATTAATACGCCCCTGATTTTGCTGGGGTTGAAGGGCCGCCGGTATGGCTGCAGCCGCAGGAGTAACTTCAGGCGGCGCTGCAGGCGCTGCAGCAGCGGAAACAGCTTCCGGCGCTGCCTCAGCCGCGGCGCCTCCTTGCAGGGCCGCATATTCTGCCTGATTCTCAGCGATATAGCCGATGGTGCCCCCTACGGGAATTACATCCCCCTCCCGGGCAACGATATGAAGCAGCCCGTCATAAGGAGATAAACATTCGATAATATTCTTTTCGTTTTCATATTCCATTACCACCTGGCCGCTTGCAACCTGGGCTCCCTCCGCCCCGCGCCAGCTGGTGATCGTTCCCTCGATCATGGTTAGGCCCGCTTTAGGCATGACTAATGTAAAGCTCATGTTTTATTTGCTTTGTCCGCATCTTATGCGCAACAAATCCTTCCTTTCCCTATAAATTTGCTTCCAGCCGCCTTTTCGGCAATCAGAACATTTTGCGGATGGCTGCGGCAATCTGCTCTGCATCGGGGATGGCGTATTTCTCCAGCTCAATATTGTAGGGCAGGGGTACATCCAGGGCGGCTATCCGCACCACGGGGCCGTCCAACTCATCGTACATTTCTTCCTGCATCATGGCTGCAAGCTCTGCGCCGACGCCGGAGGTTTTATTGCTTTCCTCAACGACCATAGCCCGGTGGGTTTTGCTGAGGGACTTGCGCACTGCTTCTTTATCGAAGGGCACCAGGGTGCGGGGGTCCAGCACCTCAACGCTGATGCCTTCTTTAGCTAAAGCTTCGGCGGCCTCCAGGGCTCTGCCCACCATCAGGCCGATAGCAATTATGGTAACGTCGCTGCCCTCCCGCTTGATGTCGGCGACACCGAAGGGAATGGTATATTCTTCTTCCGGCACCTCTCCCTTTGTCTTGTAGAGCTGCTTATGCTCGAAGAACATAACGGGATTGTCGTTGCGGATAGCCTCTTTCAGCAAGCCTTTGGCATCATAAGCAGTGGATGGGCTGGCAACCAGCAGCCCGGGGGAGTGCATATACAAGCTTTCCAGGCAGTTGGAATGCTCGCCGGTAGCGCCGAAGGACGAACCCATGGCGCTGCGGATTACCAAAGGCAGCTTATATTCCGGTCCATGCATGTATCTCCATTTAGCTATGCAATGATAGATTTCAGCGAAAGCTACCAGGGAAAAGTCGGAGTACATCAATTCGACGCAGGGCCGCAGACCGGTTTCCGCAGCGCCCATGGCGGCGCCGATAAAAGCCATCTCCGAAATGGGAGTATTGCGTACCCTTTTGGGGCCGAATTCCTCCAGCATGCCCCGGGTAATACCAAATATATTGCCAAATTCAGCGATATCCTCGCCAAAGATTAATATCCTGTCGTCCCGCCGCATTTCTTCTCTCATGGCGTCGCCGACAGCCTGTGCAAACGTAACCAGCATACTATTTCCTCCTCGTTTCCTATTTATTTAAACGTACAAGTTATCGTAGATTTCTTCCGGCGTGATGGCGGGACTGGCCTCGGCAAAAGCGATGGCCCTTTCCATTTCGTCGTCAATCTGCTGATACATATTGTCGATAGTAGCCTGATCGATGATTTTCTTGTCCAGAAGCAGCTTCTCCATCTTGGCCACGCTGTCTTTCTTCATCCATTCCTCAGTGACGGCCTTATCCCGGTAAGGCGTTTGATCTCCCTCAAAATGGCCTCTCCAACGGTAGTTTTTACATTCCAGCACGGCGGGGCCCTTGCCTGCCCGGATATGATCCGTCAACCTTTTGGCAGCTTCATATACAGCCAGGACGTCGGTTCCGTCGGCCACTTCCGAGGGCATACCATAGGCGCCGGCTCTGTCGGCGCCGGGGTTGGGTACGGAGGAACCTTGGGAAACGTGGGTGGAGATGCCAAACTGGTTGTTATCGCAGACAAAGAGCACCGGCAGCTTCCACACCGCCGCCAGGTTCATGGCTTCATGAACAGGTCCCCGGTTGGAGGTGCCGTCGCCGTAGAAGGTGTAAGCCATGTTGTCAATGCCGTCATATTGCAGGCGCATAGCCGCACCGCCTGCCAGGCCGATGTCGCAGGCTAAAGTGGCGGAAAAGCCCAGCATGTTGTATTTGAGTTGGGAAACGTGGTTAACGCCACCCCGGCCGCCGGCATTGCCGGTCCGCTTAGCCATAATTTCCGAGAAAGCCGTTTCCAGGCTAACGCCCAGCAGATTGGCAACAGCAATGCAGCGGTGGCTGTTTTTGAAATAATCACCCTGTTGGCGGGTGGCCAGAGTACCGACATAGCAAGCCTCGCCGCCGAGACCGCTGTGGATATGGCCGGGGATTTTGCCCAGGGCATAAGTGTCCACCAGTTTTTTCTCAAATAAACGGCAGCGCAAAAGCTCTTCATACAACTTCATTAAAAATTCATTACTGTATTCCATTTGCTTTTTTCTCCTTGCTTTGTGATTTAGAGTAGATAAAGGGTTTTGCAGGGGGGTTAGCGGTTGACCATATGAATAGCCCGTTTTTCCACTGCCAAAGCAGCTTCCCTGACGGCTTCCCCCACTGTGGGATGTCCGTGAATAGTGTTAATCAGATCCTTAACCCTGGCTCCTAGGCCGATGGCCAAGGCTCCTTCGGTAATCAGATCCGTAGCCCGGGGACCCACCATGTGTACCCCCAGGATTTTATGATCCTCAGCAGCGACCACCACTTTGATCATGCCCACGCCCCCGTTCATAATCAGGGACTTGCCGTTGGCCACCAGAGGGAATTTACCTACGCTATAAGCGATATCCTTGGCCTTGCAGGCTTCTTCCGTCAAACCGACGGTGGCAATTTCCGGAACAGTGTAGACACAGGAAGGATTGGTGCTTTCATCGTAGAGAGCCTCATGGCCCATAGCGTTTTCCGCCGCAATCTCGCCCTGGACGGAGGCCACATGGGCCAGCATGGTTTTTGAGGCGCAGTCGCCGATGGCGTATACGCCGGGTATATTGGTTTCCATTCTGCGGCTGACGGCAATAAAGCCTCTTTCCAGCAGAACTCCCACCTCTTCCAGGCCCAGGCTTGCCGTATTAGGACGGCGGCCGGTACAAACGAGAACCTTTTCCCCCTCAGCTATAGTCTTGCGGCCTTCGATTTCGATCTGAACCCTGGCCAAAGCGCCGCTGTCGGTAACTGACATGACCTTGGCGCCCGTCAGGATTTTAACGCCGTCCTTTTCCAACTGCTTGCGGGCGGCCTCAGCGATTTCCTTATCGATCATCGGCAGTACTTCCGGCAGCATCTCGATCACTGTCACATTAGTGCCAAAGCTGCTGTAAGCTGTAGCCATTTCTATGCCGATAACGCCGCCGCCGATGATCACCATGGAAGCGGGGGGCCGGCTTAAATTCAACCCTTGAGTGGAATCAATGCATTTGCCGCTGTCCAGACCGGGAATCGGCGGCATGGCGGGAAGAGAACCGGTGGCAATGATGATTTTATCGGCGCTGAGGCTATGCTTACCTGATGTATCCGTAATCTCCAGGGTTTTGGGGCCTGTAAAGCGGGCCTGGCCGGAGATTACCTCCACGCCATTTGCTTTCAAAAGCTGAGTGACGCCCCGTACAAGCTTGGCGGTAATTTGACTTTTATTCTTTTGCATTTGGTCAAAATCCAGACGGGGCGCCGCAATAACACCGGACAAAGCGCCGTATTTGGCTTCCGTCAGCAGCTCTGCGCTATGCAGCAATGCTTTCATGGGAATGCAGCCAATGTTCAGGCAGGTACCGCCTAAGTGTTCCTTCTCAATCAGGGTTACCTCGGCTCCAAGCTGGGCGGCCCGGATGGCGGCAACATAGCCGCCGGGGCCGCCGCCAATCACAATCATACTGGTCATTTCGATCTCCTTTATCTTCTGGTTGAACTATTTTGTAAAGTTAGGCAGGAACATGGTAATCTGCGGCACAAAAGTAATTACTAAAAGGGCTGTGATACCGGCCAGAATAAAGGGTATGATCTTCCGGCAAATTTCCGATACGGTAGTCCCCGATATGCGGCAGGCCACGTAAAGATTGATGCCCACAGGGGGCGTAATCAGACCGATAGCCATGTTAACCGTCAAAAATACTCCGGCGTGAACCAGATCCACGTTTAAGGTGTTCATGATGGGAATCATTATGGGCAACAGGATATAGAAGGCTGAGCTGGCATCCAGGAAGCAGCCGGCAATCAGGAAGATAACGTTGATCAAAAGCAGCAGCATAACCTTGCTGGAGGTGAGATTGAGCAGCCAGGCGGAGAAATCCGAGGCGATATGGGAGGTGGTCAGCAGCCAGGCAAAGACGCTGGCACAGGCTACGATATACATAACCACGCCGGAGGAAACAGCCGAGTCCACAAAGAGGTTCCAGAGGTTCTTAATCTTAATTTCCTTATAAATGAAGATACCGACAAACAGGCCGTAAACCACCGCAACGCCGGCAGCCTCAGTAGGAGTAAATACGCCGCCGTAAATGCCGCCCAGGATGATAACCGGCGTCAAAAGACCCCAAATGGCGTCTTTAAAAGCCACCCACATCTCCTGCCTGGAGGCCTTGGGCTGGATGACAATTTTATCGTTGTTGCGGGAGGACCAACGGGCAGCGATAACATAGGCAATACCCACGATGATGCCCGGAATGATGCCGCCGCTGAATACCTTGCTGACGGAAACGTCGGCAATGGAAGCATAAATAACGAAGGCAATACTGGGAGGAATAATGATGCCGATGGCGCCGGAGGCAGCCATCAGAGCCGAGGACATGCCTTTGTCATAGCCCAGGCGCGACATAGCGGGAATCAAAACGCTGCCCAAAGCCGCTACGGTAGCCGGCCCGGAGCCGGAGATGGCGGCAAAGAAGCAGGACACCACTACCAGCACGCCGATCATGCCGCTTTTGCGATGACCGACGCAAACCGTGGCAAAGTGGATCAGCCGCTTGGAAATACCGGCATAGTCCATGATCACGCCGGCCAAAATAAAGAAGGGAATGGCCAGCAGCGTAAATTTGCCAATGGCGGAATACATGATACTGGGGAACATGGCCAGGGGGTAGCCGCCGTAAACCAGACCCACCAAAGTAGAGAGGGACAAAGAGATGGCAATGGGAATATTCAAGAATATGAAAAGAAAAAATAGTCCAAAGAGTATCAATGCTAGCATATGACTTGCTCCTCCCCTGCCTTAGGCTCCTGTCCTCTCCATAAACGCAAAAACTCAAGAATACCGGCCTGCAGGCTGCGAACAGCGATAAATAATCCGCCAACGGGCATGGCTAAGCCTTGCATAGCTGAAGGAAGACGGAGAGCCGGCGTCATGGATTTCAGCATGATCTGGTTACTGACCATCTCAAAGCCCAGGTAAACCATAAAACACATGGTGGCTAAGGAGCAGACCATGGACAGCAGGACGAAGACAGCCTGCCCCTTAGGGGGAAATTGATCCACAACGAAGCTCATGCCGAGATGAGAGTATTTTTTGTAACCGGTGGCAATGCCCAGCATGGAAACCCAGACAAAGGCCATAACCGTCAGTTCTTCCGTAAAGGAAAAGGAATTAGCAAGCAGATAGCGGCTCACCACATTGGCGAAATTCATTATTGTCATGAAAGCCAGTAAGATGACAATCAGTGTTTCTTCAATATAATCAAGGATTTTAAATACCATTTTCATCATTTCCTCACGATACCCTTTCTGTCATTTTGTAGAGAGGAAGGGGAAGCCTTAGCTTTCGCCCTTCCTCTATTTTGCAATACATTAAACGCCGGATTCTGCCGGCAGATAACGGAGAAAATTAGAACTTGTAACCAAAGGCAGCGAATATCTCCTCGCCGATGGTATCCTTGTACATTTCATAAATGGGAGCCGCAGCGGCCTGGAAAGCAGCTACTTCTTCGGGAGTCAGCTCGTTGATCTCCATGATTTTAGAGAACTCCTCGATGATCTCGGCATCCTTCTCCCGGGAGGCTTTAACCTGGGCTGCACCGGCAGCCTTGCCGGCTTCCAGGAAAATTTCTTTTTCTTCGTCAGTGAGGCTGTTCCACAGCTTGCCGCTGCTCATGATCATAAAGGGGTCATAAGAGTAGTTCCAGATGGTCATGTATTTCTGTACTTCCTGGATTTTGGCGCTGCGGATAGTGTCGTAAGGATTTTCCTGGCCGTCGATGGTGCCTTGTTGCAAAGAGGTAAAAACCTCGCCGAAATTCATGGCCGTGGGATCGGCGCCAAAGAGCTTATAGAGCTCTACATACATGGCGATTGGTGGTGTGCGGATCTTCAGTCTTGCCAGGTCGGCGGGAGCGTGAATGGGGCGGGCGTTGTTGGTCAACTGGCGGAAGCCGTTCTCGCCCATGCCCAGAACCTTGACGCCTTTTTCTTCGATCATGGAGGCCAGCATCTTGCCGCCTTCGCCGTCGAAGAGAATCTCGTCCACGCTGTCATAGCCTTTTGTAAACAGCCAGGGCATGGAAGTGACGGTAAGGCGGGGATCAAAACCGGTCATGTTGATGACGGAGCGCATATCCAGATCGGTAATTCCGGTAAAGAGCATTTCCGTGCCCTTTTGCAGGTCGCCGCCGGAAAGCTGCTCATTGGGGAAAATAGATACGATATATTTGCCGTTGGTTTTCTCTTCGATAATCCTCTTAAATTCTTTAGCGCCAACCATCCAGACGCTGGCATCGGAAGTGGTCACGTTCATTTTCAGGTCGATAGCTTTCACAGGAGCCTGAGTAGCTTCCGTAGAGCCCTGGGTGGGCTGGGAGCTGCCCTGGGAACCGCCGCAGCCGGCCAGTAAACCGGTAATCAATAATAAGCACAATAACGTAGAAACTAGCTTTTTCATTTTCTGTTCCTCCATTCGGTTTTATATTCTTCCCCTGCCATAGCAATAAGTCCGTTATTTTCCTCCGCTGATTACTACCCCCATTCTTTCTTCAATAATTTTTATACAAGCGCAATGGTCTTCATTTCCCAGATTGCGGGCTGCCATTTGCTCCATGTATTCCAATGCCAAAGCCGCAAAGGGAATTTCAACTCCCATGCTGTCAGCCAGCTCGGCGGCGTTTCTGAGATCCTTTTGATGGAGTATAGTTTTGGCGCTGGGCCGGAAATCCCGGGTAATGATCTTTGGCGCTTTTTCATTAAGAACCGTACTGGCTGCATAACCATCCTTGATGGCGGCAAATAAGACCGTCGGATCGATGCCTGCTTTTTGGGCAAAAGCGAAGGCTTCTCCCATGGCTATGATGTTGCAGCCAACGATCATATTATTGGCCAGCTTGGCGATATTGCCGCTGCCAATGGGCCCCATATAGGTGACCCGCCGGCCGATACAACATAAAAGCTCCCTTACCGCTTCAACAGCTTCACTGTCGCCGCCGCACATCAACACCAGTTCGCCGGCAATAGCAGCTCTTTCACCGCCGCTGACGGGAGAATCCAGAAGCTGCACGCCGGCGGCGCAAGCCATGGGGTAGAGTTCTTGCAAGATCCGGGGCGCCGTGGAGCTTAAATCAATAATGATAGTGCCTTCCCTGGCGTTCTGGAGAATCGTCCGGATTGCACCGTCAACGCTGGCATTGCTGGACAGGCTGAGAAATATGAATTGACAGACTTTTGCGATATCTATAATGCTATCTTCGGTAATACCGCCGGCTTGGCGGAATAATTCCATTTTGCTTTCATGTACATCATAGCCCACAACGGTTAATCCGCTTTTGGCCAGCAGATTCTTTGCCATTGGAAGGCCCATTGTGCCCAACCCGATCATCCCAATTTTTTTCATCGTCTTCCCTCCGGCTATTCGACTATTGAGCTTTGGAAATACAATTTAATCATCATGTTTGGAAATGCGGTTTGCAGAATCCATGTCAAGGTTTTATCACCTGTTTAACTTATTCATCATGTTATACAAGTATGATAATTCTCAATGCTCTATTTGTCAACAATCAATTTTTGAGATAACCGATGTAGATAGTAGGAAAGCCCGTTATTACTGGAGTTTCTTGATAGGTATTGGGCAAAGGCTATTGACAAAATCTTACCGCAATATTATCATACATGTATTACAAGACAAACAAGATGAAAGAGGTGGTTTCATGACAGAAGAAGTGAAGTTGCTAGATCAGTCCATTTCTAAGTACATTCGCCCTTTAACCTTTCCTGTAGCTTTTAAATTCCTAAAGAAAGGCGAGGAATTGCCCCCCCGCACGAAGGTTCCCACCCGTGATTTCGGCTATCCCATTGCCTTTTGTCAGGCCATGAGCCTGGCCCGCAAATACGGCTGGGCAGTGGCCCTTTACCAGCAGGATCAAGCTTGTCCCTTAGGCCAAGTGATATTGGGTTACAAAGAAGAGCCGGATTTCGTGAAAGACGGCAGCCTGGTTCATCCTTTATATGTGGGCAGCCCGGAAGCTGGCAAACTGACTCAGTCCACCACCCCCAAAAAGCCGGTTCCGGACACCGGCGGCATATTGCTGGCCCCCCTTCATCTTTGCGGCTTTGAGCCCGATGGCGTGGTATGTTACGGCAATGGGGCCCAGATTACCCGCTTCGTCCAGGGCGCTCTCTACAATACCGGCGGCTATATCGAATCCCGCTTTGCCGGACGGGGCGCCTGCGGCGGCGAGGTGATTGTACCGATTTCGGAAAACCGCTGCAACGTGATTATTCCCGGCGGCGGCGAACGGGTTTTTGCCATAACCGACGACAACGAAGTAGCCTTTGCTATGCCTGCCAGCAAGTTTAAGGATGTCATCGAAGGCTTGGAAGCCACCCACAAAGGCGGCGTCGCCCGCATTCCCACACCTTTTGCCGGTATTGCAGCTCAGCCTAAATTTCCCGTATATTATAATGATTTGGCCACTTACTGCGGTTTATAGAATGAATAGATTTTTTGGTTGTATGCATAATCCTTTTCACCTCCTTTGTGCGGTTTACTTGTTAAATTTTGCACAATTAAGCCCAAACTAAAGAATAGCTTGAAAACTTCTTAAAAATGTGGTTAATTATTGTTATGACGTTAAAGATAATACAAGTCTGACATCTAATAATAATTAAGTGGGTGTGTATATGGATTATTATATAACCGGAAAATTAACAAGAAGCGAAGAGATTTACAACATGATGCTGCAAAACATTATTAACGGTGTTTGGACAGTAGATGAAAAAATCCCTTCGGAAAATCAGTTGTGCAAAATATACAATACCAGCAGGGCCAGCATCCGTATGGCGATCACCATGCTGCAAAGCAAGGGCTTTCTGCATACAAGGCAAGGTATCGGCTCTTACGTTTGCATTCCTGCCGGCTACCATGAGTTTATCAAATACAGCAACGCCAGCCCCCCGCAAGTTGACGAACAGCACCGGCTTTTTATCGAGTTCCGGCAAGCGGTGGAAGGCAAAGCCTTCGAGCTTTTCGTGCTCCGGGCCGACAAGGAAGACTACGAAGAAATGCGCAATGCCGTTGAAAATATGAAGATTCATTTTGATGACGGCGTAAAGTTCAACGCGGATGATCTTAATTTTCATAATGCAATATATCGAGGTTCAAAAAATAACTTTATCATAAATTCCATGCAGATGAACATGGCAGTAATGAGGTCTTATTTTGAAAAGATCAATCTGTTCATGACGCCGGAGCAGCGTAAAGACGTAAGTCTGCGCCATGAGGCTATCTATATGGATTTATGCAACGGCAAGGTGCGGTCCTCCAAGGAGCGGTTGAATCATGAAATTGTGCAGTATTATCATAACATGCATCAATTTGCTCTGCCTGAGCAGGAGGAGGATGAAAAAACAAAATAAAATGACAAGCCGCACATAGCCGGCGGCAGAATGGAGTAAATATGATCCGTACAGTCCATGGTTCAATCAAAGAGGTTGCAGCCTTTCGTTTGGGTCCCGGTATGGATGTAATGAATGGCATTAAAGAAGTCTGTGAGCAGAAAGGCATTAAAAACGGCGTGGTGCTTAGCGCCATTGGCAGCCTTGACGGCGCTGCCGTCTGCAATCCTATGCCGGTGACTACGGCGAAGTTTGGCTTTGGCTATGGTAAGCCTACTGAGTTTGTAGGGCAAATTGAATTGATTTCCGCCAACGGCACCATTTGCCATGGCGATAACGGCGAAGTCCTGCTGCATCTCCACTGCAGCCTCAGCGACCGCAATGGCAACGCTTACGGCGGCCATATGGTCGAGGGGATGAATAAGGTGCTGATGACTACGGATGTGATCATCGGCGTGCTGGATAAGATTGACATGATCCGCCGCTACGACGAGGAAACCGGCGTGCCCATGTTCCATCCTGAGGCCTTAGCCTGATTCCCTCTTGATTTCTAAATATTATTTCTATATATTAATGAAGCGGTATGGTTACATAGGCCATACCGCTTTCTTGTTTAAAATCCCCTATTGACAAATTAAACTTTTTCCTCTATACTCAAGAAGTGTTCTAAATGTATTAGATTGATTGCCACGAGTCGTAAGTCAATTTTCATTTTGGCTTCAACACCCGTGGTTTTTTCTTTTGCTCTAGAATAATAAAATTTTAGGAGGTATCATCAATGAATAATGGTACTGTAAAATGGTTTAATGCTGACAAAGGCTTTGGCTTCATCACCAATGATAACGGAGGCGACGATGTCTTTGTACATTTTTCCGCTATTCAGAGCAGCGGTTTCCGCTCTTTAAACGAAGGTCAAAGAATCACCTTTGATGTAGAGCAGGATCCCAAAGATAGCCGTAAACTTCGTGCTGTCAATGTTAATATTGCTTAAGCAATCCAGCAAAAAACCGAAGCCGTCTCATTGAGACGGCTTTTTTGTTTATCTTGAAATTTTTTAATTTGCTGCCGGCTGCCGGCCTATTGTAAAAGCTTCAGATCGTCAATCATGCCGGCTATAGCCGCTCTGTCCGTAAAATCTACCCTTTGGCCGTAGGTATCCAGCATCATTTTTTCTTCATTATTTAATTCTGCCGCCCCCTTCTTCTTGATGGTTTTTACCATCGCGGCCATCATGATGCGGTGAATGGAGCTGAGCCTGGGATAATCGATACCGCCCCGGAAATGAAATATTTTGATTTTATTCATCATGTCGGGGGTAAGAACCTTCGTCAATGAATGACGGATATTGTTAATATTTTCTTTATCACATACATCTGCGGCTCCCACAGTAAACAAATACAGAACCTTATCCGCAATTGACGAAAAGGCTTTGGTGATTAATGAAATCCCGTTTACGCCGCCGGCATAAAGACCGCCGCCATAAATAACCACATCATAATTCTGTAAATCCTCCGCCTTAATCTTGCCCGCCTCCGCCAAGTCCGCACCTGTTTCCTGGGCAATCCAGTGAGCATATTTGTCCGTAAAACCATAGCGGGATTTATAGACGACTATCATTTTTGCCATATTGTATTTTCATCCTTTCGAGATTATCAAAAAGGGCTTCCACCGTAATCCTGGCGCTTTCCTGCTGAGGGCTGCCGACGCCGTCAAAAAGCTGTTCCAAAAAAGCAGCCCCTTTGGCTTCAAACCGGCCAAAAAATTGAAAGGTTTTCTCAGTGAGGGTTACGGATAGATTACGTTTATCCTGTTCGTTTACACCAAGAGTCACATAGCCTTTGGCGCAGAGGACCTCCAGCATCTTCCGGACATTCTGGCGGCTGCTGCCGATAAACTCCGCTATTTCCGTCACCGACGGCTGCTTTGTATCCATATTAAAAATCATGGCCAGCAGCAGCCATTGTTTTAAGCTAACCTCCTCCAGCATCGCGTCCCCTAAAGCCTGCAGCTTGTTGGCCAGAAGAAAGATACTGCCAAATAGATATTCTCTTGTGGGAATATTCATTTTACGCTCCTCCAAAACAAAACGCAACCTATTGCTTATTATAGGCAATAGGTTGCGTTTTGTCAATTAATCTGTTTATCGATTTATAGAGGTATATCCTGTTTTTTCAACTAAATATTGTCCCTGGGGAGACAGTATCCATTGAATAAAGCTATCCACATTGGGATGATTTGTTCCTGCAGTAACGGCATAAAACTCAGTGGCCAGGGGATAGGCTCCGCTGGCAATAGTGCCCTTGTCGGGTTTGACCCCATCCACTTTGAGCAATTTTATCTCGTTGTTTTGAATCATCTCCGTAGCAAAGAAGAGGAAGGAATAGCCTATAGCATTCTTATAGTTGCGGTAGCTTGCTGTCTGATCAATAATTCCCCCCATCCCCAAGACCAGATCCTCTTTAGGCGGTACCATCAAAGTTTTGCCTTCCATCAACTTTTGCAGCATGGTCTGGCTGCCGCTGTTTTCCGGGCGTTGAAAAGCCCGGATCTTTTCGTTTTTACCGCCTACCTCCTGCCAGTTGGTAATCTTACCGGCATAAATATCCTGAATTTGCTCAGTGCTAAGGCCCTCCGCCTCGTTTCGGGCGTTGACAAAAAACACAAAAGCCTCTTTGCCGATAGGCGTAAGCTTTAATTCAACCCCCATCTCTTTGGCTTCCTTCAATTGCTGCTCCGAGGGACGGGCTGCAAAGATAATATCCGTTTCACCATTGATAAGCCTTGAATATGCTCCTGCGGTATTAGTGCAGGCCACTTCGCCTTCCCCTGGAAAATAATCGTATTTCACAGCGTATATATCATAGTCTTTTTCCGGATAAACAGCCTGGGCAAAGGCAGAGTACAACGGGTACAAGGCCGTGGCCCCGTCCAGCCGGGGCAGCTGCTCCTCCAATTTCAGAGTTGATTCCTCTTCAAGTTTCACTGCCTTGGTATTTTCCGCAAAGGGCTTATAAAGCTCTAAATTAACTCCCTGCTCATTAACCCGGGAAAAACTATTGTGGTAGGCTTTGTTTACTTCATATACGCCCACGGCCAAGACAGAAACTCCTAAAAAGGAGAAAAACAGAATTTTAAGCAACCGGGGCTTGATTAAAGCGAATACTTTCAAAATCACAAATATAATCAAGGCTCCTGTGCAGGCTGCTATAAGGTTAAGATAAAATTGGCTGCCGCCGGATAAGGCAGTTATAAATAGGGCGATAAAGCCGGTAAAGGCCAGAGCCGCCGCCAAAAGGACGCATAGTAGAATTTTTGAAAATATCTCTTTCATGAGAACCTCCTTTTCGCTAATGCCTTATATTATATACCGCATATTACAAATTTTGCAAATTAACGAAAAGCCTCAATTCCGCGGAGAATTACATATTCATGCTCTCATTATAAGATATAGCCTTTACCGGACACGATTTTATTGCGTTCTCCAGCCTATCCGGATCCAACGCTTCATATGATTTTACAAGTGCCTTTTTGTTTTCCATTTCAAATACTTCGGGATAGTTCCTGGCGCATAAAGTGCAGCCCATGCAGGCGTCCCGGTTGATATGAAGCCCGGCCTGTGTCAGCACTTCCCCTGGCAGCTCCTTATCCTTGATGATTTTCTGTGTTATCCAAGAAAAAATAATGATGGCAATAACGGTAAGCACCCATCGAATAGCCATGAATTTTGGCCCTAAAAACTTAGCCTCATTGAGGAGCATGGGAATCTTAATTACAGCCCATGAGCTTAGGATAATGACAATATTGCGAATGGAAGCCCCTTTCTTGTGAAGCATAACGCACATTGGAAACGCCGCATAAACCGGGCCTGCCGAAATACTGCCGACTACAAAAGAAAGAACAACGCCCTTAGCGTTTGCCTCCTTGCCTAAATACCGCATGATTTTTTCCTTGGGAACCCACATATCCAAAAGTGCCGTCAGAATGAAGATGACCGGCATAATCATGAGCATTTCTTTGATATAATACCCGCTGCTTTTCACTGACTCAATTCCCATGGCCGGTTTTACGATAAACATAATGATATAGGCCAAGGTCACAATGACCAAGAAGAGGTTTTCCCTTATCTTTTTTATGATTGTCATATCATCACCCCCATCACAAGGGCGATAGCAATAGCAAAAAGAAAGCTAAGGCCATTGCGGACTGCGGTAAATTTTACTCCAAACGCCTTTTTTTCAAGAGGAAACGTCACCACTCCCACCATCGTCAGGGTTGTCAGGAAAGCGACGGAGGGAACCACGCCGACTCCTGCCTTGACCAGCGTAGCCACCAGGGGAAAGGCAATAAAGGCGGGAACCAGTGTGATGGTGCCAAACAGCGCTCCCACCACCGTAGCCAACAGGACAGATTGATTACTTACAAAGGCAGCAATTTTAGCCGGCGGCAACAGCGTTAAGATCAGGCCAATTGCAAAAATTATGGAAAGGATGCTTGGGGCCATCCCCTTTCCCATTCCAAGGGCCATTTTGAGCACCTGTTTTGTTTTTACTTTATCTTTAGCAAGAGAAATTCCAAGAAAAATCAACGTACCGATCCATATTGCCAGCGTAAAAACATCCATACATATCCCCCCCCTATTAATTGCTTTCCCGAAGCCGGGGTCTAACGTATATCTATTGTAAAGTTTCGATTGGCCTCTAGATAGAAACATATGTTTCTTTTTGCTATAATATTTGAACAGGGAGTGATGCTGCCGTGATAGAGCTCATTAAGGCTATGCCGCTGTTTTCACAACTATCGCCGGATGAGGTTATGCCATTGATTTCGGACAATCAAATATATTTGAAGAGCTATTCAAAAGGTGCGGCAGTTTATAATCAAAAAGATAGCTGTAAAACCTTTGATATTGTTTTGTCCGGCAGTCTTGTTGCCTACTCGCTGTTTGAAAACGGTTCGGTAATGACGATGTTTGAATTTCCCAAGGGTCAGATGCTGGGGGCAAATCTGCTGTTTGGCGATACCAATACATACCCATTCACAATCTACTGTAAGTCCGACGCCCGGCTTTTGCATGTTACCAAGAAAGCCATATCCTTTTTTTTGCGGAACTACAATTTTACGATGCAATTCGTCGGAATGTTGTCCCATAACTCACAGAAACTTAACCGAAAAATTACGATGGCAATACAAAAGACTCTAAGGGAAAACCTTTTAGAATACCTCAGACAGCAATCTGTTTTGCAGCGCTCGAATATTATCAGGCTGCCAATCAGTAAAAAGCAGCTTGCCGATTATCTTGGAGTACAGCGTCCGTCTTTATTTCGGGAGTTAAAAAGCCTTAAAGACGAAGGGGTAATAGATGTTTTCAATCGGACGATTCAATTAAAGGATAGTCGAGATTAGGTAATTATATGGATTTAGGCTTTTGTACGAAACTGTTCAAAAGTTGCATGAGCGTTATCCGACAGAGAAGCGGCTAGAATCTGCCGTACTGACAGCAAAAGATTGGGCTGCCGGCAAAAGATTGGACTGCCGGCAAAGTGAAAATGCCCTATTGGACAAGCTTGCGGCATAGTTCATGCAAATGGGCAGATTTTATGGGTGGATAAATTTTGAAATCTTTCCTGTTAAACTTGTTAGCGAGACGGTATAATAGTACCGTACTCACTTATGCCGGCGGCGGTGTCGCCGGCTTTGCTCAGAAAGGACAGGAGACGTGCTTGATATTGCCTTGATCGGAACCGGCGGCTTCATGCCCCTCCACAACCGCTATTTGACTGCTATGGTAGCCCGCCTGAACGGCAGCATGCTGCTGCTGGATTGCGGCGAGGGTACCCAGGTCACTTTGCGGCGGTTGGGCTGGGGCTTTAAGGATATTGATGTTATCTGCATCACTCATTTTCATGCCGACCATATTGCCGGCTTGCCGGGCCTACTTTTGACCATTGGCAACAGCGACCGCAGGGAGCCTATTACCATAGCAGGCCCCAAAGGTATCCGGGAGGTGGTCAGCCATCTGTGCGTGATTGCGCCTCTGCCTTATGAACCCAGATTCATTGAGCTGATGCCTAAAGCAGGAAAGCCCCTGGATTTTACGGCAGGAGAGTTTAAGCTGTCGGCTTTACCCCTGGATCACCATATGCCTTGTCTGGGTTACAGTATTAACGTACCCCGGCAAGGGAAATTCGACGCCGAAAAGGCAAAAAAATTGAACTTGCCGCTCTTCACCTGGTCTAAGCTGCAAAAAGGCGAAAAGATCGAGCATGACAATAAAAGCTTTACGCCGGACATGGTATTGGGACCGCTGCGAAAAGGCCTTAAGGTTTCCTACATCACAGACAGCCGGCCTATTGCCGCTATACCTGACTTTATCCGGGGCTCCGACCTTTTTATCTGCGAAGGACTCTATGGCGACGACGAAAAGCTGGATCAAGTGGTGGAAAAGAAACATATGATATTCAGCGAGGCGGCGGCTTTAGCCAAGGCCGGCCAGGTGGAGGAGTTATGGCTGACCCACTTTTCACCGGCCATGCCGGACCCGGAAAATTATCTGGATGTAGCCCGCAAGATATTTCCCAATACGAAGGCGGGCTTTGACCGGATGACGAAGGAATTAAGGTTCCGGGAAGATATATAGCCGGATAGGTTAAAGCGGGATCAAGGGAAACCGCCTGAAGCGGATTGAGGCGCTGGGAATTGAGGCGCTGGGGATAAAATCAATGGGGATCGGTTACGGCAATTGGCCTGCGACGATCACAGAGCCTTGACTGCCAGCCCAGGCTCTGTGATCGGTCAAAGCCTGCCGGCTAGTCGAGTCCCTGGCAATTAGTCAAGGATCCAGACAGCTAGGGAAAGTCCGGGCAGCAAGCGAAAGCCCGGGATAGCCCGGGCAGCCATTCAGCCTACACAATAAAATTAATTTTGCGGCCAGCCTCGAATATGATATAATAACACTCCAGGTCATACTCTGGCCAATATATTGCCGCCCGGCGAAAGGAAAGTGATCGGTATGGCGGAAGAAAAAATAAAAGTCATTGCCGAAAACCGCAAGGCCCGGCATGATTATTTTGTACTTGATACTTACGAGGCCGGCATCGCCCTCACCGGCACAGAAGTCAAATCATTGCGGGCGGGGAAAGTCAACCTTAAGGACAGCTATGCTCAGGTCAAAGACGGGCAAATGTACCTGGAAAGCGTACATATCAGCCCCTATGAGCAAGGCAACCGTTACAATGTAGACCCCCTGCGGCAGCGGAAGCTTCTGATGCACAAACGGGAAATCATGAAGCTTTTTGGCCAGGTCAAGCAGGAAGGGCTAACCCTGATTCCCCTTAAGCTATACTTCACCCGCGGCAAGGTAAAGGTGGAGTTGGCCTTATGCAAGGGCAAAAAGCTCTACGACAAGCGGGATGCCGCCGCTGCCAAGGATGCCAAGCGAGAAATGGAGCGGGCTTTCAGAGGCAGGGAATAAAGTATTGCGCGTTTTTAGAAATTAGCTGGCAATCAGCCTGAAACGGCCCATTTTGAAAATTTTTTAAAAAATATGCGGTTAAAACTGCCATGGCAGTTTTTCCTTGTTCATTTGAAAAATTGTACGACATATGCTATACTGTATGTGTAAATGTTTGCAGATAAAAACAAAGTCCATAGCTGACTTAGTTTGATCCGGTTATCCTTCTATATGAGGGGATGTACTGGTTTCGACGGGGGAAGTGGTGGCGTGGGAAGCGAGCCGGGTTGGTGCCAGCCCGTTAAAAAGGTACACACGCTTAATTGCAAACAATAATTACGCTTTAGCTGCTTAATTGCAGTTGACTCCCCACCCTCTGTGCCTGCGGTGAGGAATGGGGAGACATTTAGCAGGCTACCTTGGACCCAGCTTTCCGTAAGTTCAAGGGAAATCAACGGAAATAGTGTTGCCTGATCCTGTTTGTGGGAGCAGTCAGGGCGAAATTAAAGCACAAACTACGCTCGTAGATGCCTGCGTGGTCATTCTTTCGGACAGGGGTTCGACTCCCCTCATCTCCACTACATTAAAAAAAACCACTTTGAGACGATCAAGGTGGTTTTTTTGATGTAGCGATATAGAAAAGGGGGAGTCGAACGGGCGGATTAGCCAAGCCGACCTATGGGGAGGGTTGGCCCGCCCCGGCGTGATAGCGAACTACAAAGAAATGCATCAACGGACTCGGTGAGCGGCGCGACTCCCCTCATCTCCATTGCTAACGCCGTCAGGTATAGGTTCTGGCGGCGTTTTACTTTTGCATATAACCCACTTTTAAACCCATTCTGAAATATTTTCGGGGATATTTCAAGGCTTTTCTTATGGCTTTTATTGTTACAACTCCACCACAGCCCCACTTCGCCGATCCACAAGCAGATACTCGCCAAAATTATGCTTTACTGCCAGACTGGGCGATAGGCCATAATAGGATTGCCCGCAGGTTATCACATACTGCAGCGTATCCATAGCCTCCCTTATCTGGTCCCAGCGATTTGTGGTCGCTGCTATGTTAAGCTCCTCCAGGTGCTGACGTAAAGGCTTCCATAGTTGTTCCGGTATGCTCATACGCATAAAGTCATTCTCTCCTTTCCGGAAAGTTATTTCCGGTTATTCGGTAGGGAGATTATACGATTTAAACCTCTCGATAGGCAACCGGTAATAAAAGACAACAAAAAAAAGCCGCCCCCGGATGCGATAAAAATCACGCACGGAAGCGGCTTTGCTATGCCCACCTATTTTACCGTCACCTTGTCCCCTGTCCACTCCACCGTATAGCCCAGGGCCTCACCTAGCTGCCGTACAGGGACGTAAATGCTGCCGTTAAGCCTTATCCTCGACGGTAGTAATCAAACCCCCACAGCGGCAAAGCAGCTCCACCGTGACAGTCTCTGCCGGCGCTGGGTCAACAACAGGCTCCGGGGCCTGGTAGCCCGGCCAACCGCCAACAACGACTTGTTTGCCGCTGCGCTGATCCCACCGGCTGCGGCTTGCCCGGACATCGACGTGGGCAAAGGTGCCGTAGACGCCTATGCCGCCGCTGCCGGGCATCAGGTATTCGGCATGCTGTGCCACAGCCAGCGGCGATGCACCTTTTACAGCAATATCGGTTGCTGTGCCTTGCAAATGCTCTATGGCTATATCGGCAACCGTGCCCCGCAGATGCTGACTGCCTGGACTACCGCCCACCTTGGCATTGTGGGCCGCCGTCCGGTAAGCGCTAGTGATCTTGACTGGAACACCAAAATGGTCCCGGATTTTCTGCAGTATGTCCACCAGGGCGTCGTCGATCAGAATTTTATCGCTGCCGTCCTTGCAAGCAAACTCCCTGACCGTAAAATTCGCCGAAATCTTTGTGTTCCCGTCCTTTGCAAGGCTATATTCCTTAACCATTGATGCTTCCCCCTTTGGCTTCGATGGTATCCTTAATCTTTCTGGCTAGCGGCATCAAAAAAGGCGGGATAGGCGTGCCAAGGTCAATGAGATTCTCCAATATGCTGATCAGCTCATTGCAAATGAGCCACACCGCCACCAGGGAGGCAAACAGCCATGACCCTGACAACACAAGGCCGATGCTGTCCCCGCCGTGGGCCAACAGGATATCCACCACGCCCCCCAGACATACCAGGACATACATGCCTAACTTTTTGATGATCCCCTTCATGCCTTTGCTTGAGCTAACCTCTTCGCCCCGGCTCTTCGCTGCCAAAATTGCCGTGGCATAATCCGTGATATTCAACCCCAGCAGCATAAAGACCGGCAAGGCCAATATACCAAGTTGTGCCGCTATGGCTGTGCCAATCGCCGTTACTACGATTTTGATGCTTTTGATTGTGTCCATGTCTCGACCGCCTTTCATTATTAAATTACAGCAAGAAGACAGGACCGTTTAGGTATCCTGCCTTGTAATGGGTATTGATATTAAATTTGATTTATTAGGCACCCTTTTGCTGGAGCAGACTGATCAGCGTTGACATTTGCTCTCTTAATGCCTTTACCTCAGCTTGCAGGGCCGTTGTATCTTCGGCCGCCATTGGCTGGCTCAACGGCGTGAAATCCGGCACCGAGGGAAGGGGCTGGGGTTCGGGCTCAGGAGGTGCAGTAAATTCGCTGTTCTCCGCATCGAATAACCACCCCTCCTGCACTTCGGGCTTGGCTGTGACATCAACAATAACAATCGGTTCTCCCTCCGGTCCCGGAGGCCATTCGAGTTTATCCTCCGCCTCAAATATCCAATGTGCTTTATCCCATGAAATCTGCGCAAATCGCACAAATGCATCCTCCTTTTACCATTCGATGATGACGATACCGGGCCCGCCGCTTTCACCTCTGCCGTTGCTACCTGATCCGCCGCCGCCAGCACCATAAGCACCGCCCCCTCCGCTATTATAGGAACTACCCGCGCCCCCGGCGCCGCCAATGGAACCGCCAGCTCCACCAGCTCCACTAGCAGCACTAGAACTACTAGTACCTCCTTGCCCGCCAGCTCCACCAATACCTCCGCCACCAGCTCCACCGACACCACCAGTTCCACCATAAGCACCACCCCCGCCGCCACCATAGCTACCACCACCTCCGCCGCCGCCACCAATGCCGCCGCCACCACCAGCACCACCAGCACCACCCCCGCCGCCGCCACCAGTGCCGCTGCCACCAATACCTCCACCATCTCCACCAGCACTACCGCCAGGACCAGAAGTACCAGTACCTCCTTGCCCACCACCACTTAAGGTTACTAACGAGCCTATTGTAGTGGCACCACCAGCTCCACCGGCACCACCAGCGCCAATAGTAATAGCTATATTTGCCCCCGGAGTCACGCTATAAGGTTTTCCGATAATACATGCAGCACCGCCGCCTCCTGCTCCGTTACCACCGCCACCGCCACCGCCGCCACCACATGCTGTGACCAATATCGTAGTTACGCCCGCAGGCACTACAAACGTACCGTTAGCAATAAAAACTCGTTTGCCACCCTTCGCCCCACCAATAATAGACGACAACAAAGCATTAAGCTTCGCCATCACGGTGCCCGCCGTGGCCGTGCCGCCGGTGTTATTTGTAGCACCGATCTTGGTATCGTTGATGGTGTTAGCTGTCGTTTGCAGCGTGGTAATGCTGGTTTGACTGGCCCTACTGCTAACGGTACCGTCCAAATTATCCAACTTAGCCGCTCTGGCATCCGTCCAGGCTGATCCAAACTTCTGCAGTATCGCATTCATCTTAGCCATCACGCTGCCGGCTGTGGTGCTGCCGCCGGTGTCGCCAGCGGAGCCGATCTTTTCATCCACGCTGCCAACCTGCCCAACTGCCTGCTGAGCCGCAACATAAGCCCCCACAACCGTCTCCGTGGTGCGGCCAGAACCAGCAATATCATCAATAGCCTCCTCATTCCCTTTAATCAGACCATCGATTACATCTAAGTTGTTATTCCCCACTTCGATATCATAGAAATCATTAGGCTCCGGCTTAGTAAAGCCATAATTCTCCGTATGTTTTGCCATGCCCTTCCTTCCTTTCTGCACTCAATACTCAAGCTCACCGGTTTGCTTGGCATTACTATAACAGAGAGGAAAGTGACATTGGCTGACATGTTTTCTGCTATTTAAAAGGGCTATTCCTCCGCCCCTGCCTGATCGCTTTATAACCCTCAACTCCTGACACCGTACGCCCCCAGCGGCTACCAACTCATAGCAAAAGGAGATTGCCGTCATAGCCTTTGCGTTACTGTATAGTGCTGGGAAATGGAGCAGGCTTTTACCTAAGCCGTTTCATATTTAGCAGGGCAATAGTCTGAGCTATATCTTAATCTTACTATCTACACCACCGGACTGCAGCGACTTCTCCTGCGCTTTACTGGACAGATGCTCAACAGGTTCGTTCCCACCGTCATTATCCTCCTGACAGTTATACTTCGCTTTTTCTCAACCATCGCAGGAGAATACTGCGCTATCAATAACGCCGCAACGCCATACGCCTGCGTGGTATTGGTTTTCATATATCAAATCGGGTTTAGTGCCGCTGATGTTGTGCTGCTTAGTCTCTGAGCAATGCTGGCTGCAACAATGTTTTTCATTTTATAAAAGAAGAATCGAAGCATTTTGAACTCATTTCTATCCTTTGGATGATTCTGAAATCTCCATGCCCCAGAGAATTGACGGGATGAAAAAAACGGCTTAAAATAAAGAAAAATAGCTCTCTCTAATCGAAAACTGCCTTATGTTGAAAGGAGGGTCCTATAATGGGCACCAGATGGCGAATCCCTGTACTTTTCAAGTCATACGGGCTAATCGTTACAAAAAAGAAGACCGCTTTACTACTATTATGTTGCGCTATCACTTTCTTTTTCTGTTCCCCTGCTTACGCAGATACTAAGGCTCCGGCCACGCCATATACCATCCTGCTTGATGACGGAAACAAAATCTTTCACATGACGCCTCTGGGCCAGGAAAATGAAGAGCAGCTAAAATCAGGCCTCTACTACAATTCCGACCCGCTGATGAATATTTATTACATTCCTGAGGATGAGCGTTTCAACATTGATTATAGTTGGGGATACTTCCATAACGGAAATATTTTCTTTTCCCGTGACGGACTCCATTTCGCATATGTAGGCGTCGCCCACACCAAAGGATGGGGTGACCTAAAAGGAACAGCCATTGGATTTTATCAAAACGGGAATTTGGTAAAAAGCTATAGAGTAAAAGATTTGATAAAAGACCGGTCTAAAGTGACCTTTTCGGTATCTTCTGCCTGGTGGGAAGAATGGCAAAAGCGGGAATATAATGAGCAGGAAAATACACTAACCGTGGCAACAAAGGACGGTCGTATTATTACCTTTGATATTACCACCGGAGATATTGTCCCTACTAAAGATGATGATATGACAGTACCACCGGCGATAATCCTCATCGGCTCCATAGCGCTATTGGCTCTTGTAATGGCAGCGGCATAAAAAGAAGTACCAGATATCAGCCCGTGATGAAATCGGCAATACCTTCATCGGCGATTCGTCTCCATCCAAAACCACTTTGATTATCTCAAGGTGGTTTTTGTTTGAGACCTTTCCCCTCAATCCGCCCATACCGGGCACACAAAAAAGAGGGTGCCTCTCATTGGCTTTTGAAAAACCAATTGGAAACACCCTCTTTGCGGCAACCTGAATTAGTGAATTACGAAAAATTATACTTGTTCATAATGGGAGTGCGGTGCTCTGTCTGGTCGTTAAAGTATTCAAACAGGTTAATGCCCAGATACGAACCGCTGATATTGATGACGTTGCGATATCCGTTGCCCTGCAAACAGCATATGGCGTAATAGCTGCGCTGGCTGGAGCGGCAGTGGATATAAACCGGCTGGTCCCGGGGAATTTCATCCATGCGCTCCCTTAGTTGAGAAAGCGGGATGTTGCGGGCGCCGTTCAGGTGCCCTGCGGCATATTCCCCCGGCTCCCGGACGTCCACAATGAACGCGCCGGACTCCACCAGCTCCCGCACTTGATTCACAGGCACCTGCCGGTACCGGCCATAGAGAATGTTCAGGCCAACGAAAGCTCCTTGATTTACAATATCCTTTGCCGTGCCGAACACCGGCGAATAGCAGAGCTCCAGCTCCTTCAAATCCTCCAAAGTGCCGTTCATGGTAATCATAGTGGCGATCACGTCGATACGCTTGTCAACAGCGCCTTTGCCGATGGCCTGGGCCCCCAGAATTCTTCCGGTGGGCACCTCGAATACCAGTTTAAACGCCATGTGATGACTTCCCGGCATCAAGCTGACCTTGTCCGGCGGGAAAAGAAGCACCGAATCAAAACTGTATCCCGCTTTTGCCGCCGCCTTCTCGCTTAGTCCCGTAGATGCGGCATTCTGCTCGAATATGCGCACGCAGGAGGAACCGATATATCCTTTGTTGTTGTGGGGGATGCCATACATATGATCGGCGGCTGCCCGGGCCTGCCGCTGGGCGGGGCCGGCCAAAGCAAGACGTCCATATGTTTTCGTCATAGCATTGAATATCTCAACGGCGTCGCCTACGGCGTAGATATCCGGATCGCTGGTTTGATAATTGTGGTTCACCCGGATTCCCCGGGTCTCGCCGATTTCCAGCCCTGCCTTTTGGGCCAGGCCGGTTTCGGGGGCCACGCCCACGGACATCACAACCGCGTCCGCCGGGATCTCAAAGGAGCCCCCGTCCTTTTGGACCGTTACTATGCCATCCCCAATCCCGGTCAGAGTGCTCTTCAGGAAGAGGTCTACGCCGTGATCCATCAGTTCCTTGTGCAGTATCTGGACCATATCATAATCAAAGGGAGCCATGATCTGGTCCAGTCCTTCCACCAGCCTGACCTTCTTTCCGGCCTCGCAAAGATTTTCTGCCGTCTCGACGCCGATAAAGCCGCCGCCCACAACCACTACGTTCTGAACGCCGGGCTTATCCAGATAGCTCTTGAGCCTGCGGATGTCGGAAACGTTCCGGATGGTGAAGACGTTTTCCCTGTCAATGCCCACAATGCTCTTAGGCAGGATGGGATTGGCGCCGGGAGAGAGAAGCAGCTTATCATAGCTCTCCTCATAGGTCTCCCCCGTCAAGGTATCCTTAACAACGACCCTCTTTTGATCACCCTTGATCTCGATTACTTCGCTATTGGTACGGGCGTCAATATCATGCTGCTTTTTGAATTTGTCCGGACTCATCAGCACAAGGCTTTCGCTGTCTTCCACCGTACCGCTCAGATGGTAGGGCAAACAACAGTTGGAAAACGCCACGTGCTCGCCCCGCTCAAATATGACAATTTCCGCCTTTGCGTCGATCCGTCTGACCCGGGCCGCCGCAGATGCTCCGCCGGCGACTCCGCCTACAACAACCAGTTTCATTTGGTATCCTTCTTTCCTTGCTATGTATTACAGATTCGCTTTAACCTCTGTTTTACCTTTGCCCTCTGCATAGGGATAATATACCAAAATAAAAACCGGGGCACAAGCTATTATTGATAATTCTTACGACAAGAGCATGAGTAAACATCTTGTCCTGACAATCCTCTCTTTTCGCTTATACGATGATTTTCTTGCAGGCGATATTCCAATTGGTATTGTTGCCTCAGGGCTGGTTGACCATACCGGTAAACAGCACCTGGCTTCCTCCGTCATACGTGTAACCGTACAGCACGAAAACAAAAGGTTTATTGCAAATCATCTCAAAAGGCTCCGTAGGCATCGGCATGGAAGTAGTCCCCGCCATCATCACCGTCACAGCAGCCGCGGTGGTGCCTTTTTCGTCCACCTGGATCAAGGCTTTATGGGCGGCGTCGGAAAGCCAAACCGGAATATTCTCCTCCAGCAAACCGCCGGTAAGATGGGCAGCCTCCCGGTCAAACAGCGGTACGCCGAGAGTCTTAAGAACATCCTTTAACTGGCTGATGCTGCTTTCTATAGAAAACCTGGGCAGCAAAAGTTTGCCCGTAGACCGGGAAGCGTTTTGCTGTATCTTTTCAAAATACTCTAGGGTCATCCCGCTCAACAGGCCTTGGGCATCACCGTCTTTGGGCAGCAGAATATACATGCCGCCGCCGGTTTTAAAGGAAAGAGGCAGAGCTTGAATTTCATCATCCTCATAATAGGTCAGCTCATCTCCCTGCCGCAGCATATAAGAAGCTTCGGTTTCCCCTCCCGGAGAATAAAACACGTCTTCTTCCGTCTGGTCAGGATCAAACTCCCAGTGCCAGCGGTCGGAAAAATAAATGGCGTTAGCCAGGGCGGCTACCGTATCCTCATCAAATTTTTCTACAATACTGGGGATCAGGCCCTCCGTATTTTCGCTGGCCCATTGGTTTACCGCTGCAACGGCATCCGGAGATTGAAAGTTCACATTCATCACATTGCCCCGAAAATAATCCATAAACAACTGGGCAAAATCCTGCTTCAACGTTACATTATTGCCTACAAAAATAGCATTGGCAATTTTCAGGGGATTATGAAATTCCTCGCCGTATTCTTTGGCCGTCTCTATTTCTCTTTGTTTTGTCAAATCATGAAGCATTCGAGAAACGGCATGGTTCAAATCCTCTTCGCTGATGCCTGCTGTCTCCAAAGCTTCAAGCAGCCCGGGCTTAGCGGCGTCATCGGCAGCATTGACTAAAGCCGCCAAGGGCAGCCATACGGAATAAGGGGAGCTGACCAGGTTTTCGGCGCCGGCCTCTTTAGCCAAAAGAGAGCCCAGCTTGAAAGCAAAACGGTTGGCGCCTTGGGCCACGGCAGCAGCCTGCTCATCTTCCTGCCCATAAACGGGAGTTTCCAATTTCCGTGTCTCTACCGAGGCAATATTCACCAAACCGGCATCCGTCTTTTCTGTAATATCCGCTTGCGGCTGGCCACAGCCGGAGAACCCGGCCAACGTAAACAATAGCATCAAAGTCAAAGCAAAATACTTGTCTGCTTTCATATTTCCACTCTCCTTTATCGCCTTGCAGCGCTTTAGCCCGCTTGGCTTTTTTCTTATATTGACGCAATCAGGGCTGATTATGTTCCCGCTTTATCATCTCTATGTCCCACTCTGTCCATATCTAATATAAATTTTTTGTCCATTTTACTATGTACAAAAATGGGTTATGCTAATTGCATCACAAGCTGAATTACTGCATTACTTAAATTATCTCATTCATATCTCAGGAGGGTTTTCTCATGAACAGCGTTCCCGCTACCGGCCAATCCACTCTTAAAATGCTGGTCATCAACGGCTTGGCTATTGCCTTGGTGCTTGTCACCGCTATGTTTATTCATATCCGTGTCCCCATCGCCGGCGTAGGCGGCATGATTCATTTAGGCGATTTGCCTTTATTTATCTTCGCTCTTCTCTACGGCAAGAGAACCGGCGCTTTGGCCGGCGCCTTCGGCCTGGCTCTCTTTGACCTGTTTTCCGGCTGGACGCTGTGGGCCCCATTTTCTTTCGTCATTGCCGGCGCTGTAGGCTTTACCGTAGGTTATTTTGCCGAAAAAAATCTGGAAAACCGGCTTGGCTCTTATGCCCTTTCCATTTTCGCCGCTAATTTAATCACTATCGGCGGCTATTATTTGGTCGAAGGCATTCTTTACGGCAACTGGCTTGCCCCCGCCGGCTCCATCCCCGTCAACTTCCTGCAAGTCACTCTGGCCGCCATTTTAGCGCTGCCTTTAGCCAAACGGTTAAAAAATCTGGTTTAATAGAATAAGACCTCCTGTCTCAGATCACAATATAACGAGAGACAGGCTTTAATGCCTGATCTATAACAACCATTGATCAAACAGGAGGAAACGTATATGAATGAATCCATGGGCTCTTCCCTGGCCATGAACGCCCTTAGCGACATCCCTACGCCTTTGCCGGACGCTAAAGAAATTACCGCTCTGGTTAAAGAAGGGGGACGGGTTACCGGCTATCATCTTTCCGACGGCCAGATTTTGGATAAAACTCAGGCTGTGGCTTTGGCCAGGCAAGGAGGCATCCGCGGTGTAGGCATTGCCTCCCGCAAAGGCAATGAATATCTCAAATCTCTGCCCGACGGCAGGGAAGGCAATAACCTGGGCAATCTGCCCTCCGTAACTCATTAATCCGTATCGCAGCCCACTCCACTCCGGGCACATTGAAGGAAAAGAGCCTCTCCCTTTAAGGAATGAGGCTCTTTTTATTTTACCCTTTTTCTAATGGCGAAGATCATCCAGTTTGCCTGCTAATTCCTCCAGGCTATGGCAGGGGGGCTGACACTCTTTGCCGCTGCAAAGATAGAAACCTGCCAGCTCCGCCAAGGGATAATCCTTGCTGAAGGGGGCTATTTCTCCCAAGGTATTCTCCTCAGCCCGCTCCTTTACCAATACCGTCAGCTCGGGCCGGAAGCGCCGGTTCAATATGGCCTTCAGCCTTTGCTCCAAAGGCAGGGCAATATCGCTCTCCCCTTTTTTTGCCGGCAAGGTGCAAATCAGCTCCTGTTCCGGATATAGCTCCAGCATTAAAGGAATCAGGTAGAAGCAATGGCCGGCGGGATAACCGGCGGCGGCGCCGGCAAAGGCTTCGATCTGCTCATCAAATTTATCCCGCAGCTCTTGACGGCCGGTAAGCCGGGCCAGGCGCAGCAGGTTGAGAGCCGCCACTGAATTGCCTGCGGGCATAGCTCCGTCATAAAAAGGTTTGGGACGGCTGATCAGCTTCTCGCCTTGGGAGGACGTCATATAAAAGCCGCCCCTTTCCTCATCCCAAAACTCCCGGATCAGGATATCATTGAGCTCCAGGGCCCTTTCCAGCCAAACCAGCTCAAAGGTGGCCGCATACATTTCCATCTGGGCCCAGATCAGGAAGCTGTAATCATCCAGCAAACCTTGGCCTTGGCCGGCAGCGGCGGCGGACGGGCCCTCCTCCCCTTTATGGTAGCTTACCAGGAGCCGGCCCTGGGGACTAAAAAGCTTTTCCTCTACAAAAACCAAGGTCTTTCTGGCTGCCTCTAAATAATGATTCCAGCCAAAGGCCTGGTAAGCTTTAATTAAAGCTGCCGCCATTAAACCATTCCAGGCCGTCAATATTTTGTCGTCTAAATGCAGCTCCATCCGGTCCAGCCGGTAGGCGTAAACCTGTTGAGCCAGCCATTGGATCAGGGGATTGGTGCCATCGGCAGAAGCGCTGCCCCAGCCGTCAATAGGCCAAGGTTCTTTTTCGCCGGCTGCAACCCCGGCTTTAGCTCCGGCCCCGGCTTTAGCTCCAGTCTCAGCTTTGGCATCAGGCGAAGAGCTGCGGCTGCTTTCGCCCTCTTTCTCCGCCTCCCGTTCCTTCAGCCATTCCTTCAATTGGTCAAACTCCGGATTGCCGATGAGGTTGGGAATGTTTTTGCCCTCAAAATTGCCTTTTTCCGTAATGTCGAAGTACCAGTTGAAGTACTCCCCATCTTCTTTGCCCAATAACTCCAAAATCTCCGCCGGAGTGAAAACGTAATACTTGCCCTCCTCACCCTGGCTGTCCGCATCCTGAGCGGAGAAGAAACCGCCCTCTGCCGCTCCCAGCTCCCGCAAGGCATAATCAAGGGTTTTGCAAGCAATAACCTTATATAAGGGCCGCTTGGTAATCTGCCAGGCCTCGGTATAAACCATAGCCAGCAGGGCATTATCATAAAGCATTTTTTCAAAATGGGGCGCCAGCCATTGCCGGTCTGTGGAATAGCGGGAAAAGCCAAAGCCGATATGGTCAAAGATACCGCCCCGGTACATTTGCTCCAGGGTCTTTTCCACCATGGCCAGGGCTTCTTCGTCTTTAGTAAAGTGGTGATAATGCAGCAGGAAAAGCAGCTGCGAAGGGCAAGGAAATTTAGGGGGCGGGCCAAAGCCTCCCCATTGCGCATCAAAGCTTTGCTTCAATTGCTCATAGGCGGTTTTGATCATTTCCCCTTCATCATTGTTCAAAAAATCCCGGGGCGAAGGGTCATAATATCCTGCCGGCTCATTGCCCTCCTGCCCGGCTTTGCCGAGAATCTGCTCCGCCGCCATTTGGCGAAAGCGCTGCTGCCAATTGTCCCGGACCTTGCTTGGGGCCTTGCTCTGACTCTTGACCTGTTCCCGCTCCTGCAAAATTTCCGTCCACTGCCGGCTGACTTCCTCCACGTGCTGCCGGTTTTCCCGCCAATGTTCCGCCAGGGAATCCAGGATATCCAATAAGCCCGGCATACCGTGGCGGCTCTTTTTGGGGAAATAGGTTCCCACATAAAAAGGCTTCTGCTCCGGCGTCATCACCACGGTCAGAGGCCAGCCGCCCTGTCCTGTGATCATCTGGCAGATGTTCATATAGACTTCGTCTACATCCGGCCGGACCTCCCGGTCCACTTTCACCGGCATAAAGTCACGGTTTAGCCTCTCGGCCACTTCCTGATCCTCAAAGGATTCGTGAGCCATTACATGGCACCAGTGACAAGTGGAATAGCCGATGCTCAAAAAGACCGGCTTATCTTCTTCCTTCGCTTTTTGGAAAGCTTCTTCTCCCCAGGGATACCAGTCCACGGGGTTGTAAGCATGCTGGAGCAAATAAGGGGATTTTTCATTTGCCAATCTATTGGGCACTTTCTTCTCTGATAACATAGGACATCACCTTCTATCTGAAATCGGTCTTAATTGAATAGTATCTCTATCCCTTAAACAAATAATACCGTTTGATGATGTCCTTGTACAGATTGTTGCGATCAGGAAGTTAAATAACGCTCAAATTTCAAAATACTTTCTTTCGTACCCACAACGGCGATCAAGTCCTCTGTTTTTAGCTGCAGGCCAGGCATGATTTCCACAATGGTTTCATTGTCCCTGACAATGGCAATGATGTTAAGACCAAACCTTTTGCGAAATTCCAGTTCAAGAATGGTTTTTCCCTGTAGTTTATTGGACAATCTGATCTCTGAAATCGCGTATTGATCGGAAAGGTCAATATAATCCATGGCCCGGGGTCTTATCAGCGTATTGGCAAGACGGACAGCCCGGTCCCGCTCAGGGTAAACCACTTCCGCCCCAATCTTCTGTAAAACTCTGCCGTGCTCCGCACTGATGGCTTTGGCAATGACCCGGGGCACACCCAGCTCAATCACGTTGAGGGTTGTCAGGATACTGGCTTCCACATGTTCGCCAATACAGACGATGACAGTGCCGCAATTCTGTATTCCGGCCTCTTCTAATGTTGCTTTGTCCGGTTGGGTGATAACAAAGGCTTGCTGTACCTTGTCTTGAATTTGTCTGACTTTGCTCTCATTGTTATCAAGCACCAAAACTTCCTTGCCATTGTCGGCAAGTATCTCCGCCAGGGAAAATCCAAAACGGCCCAGCCCGATGACGCCGAAAGCAATGGTCGATTTATAATCCGCCATGTTCATTCTCTCCTATCCAATGGTGACTCTTTCTTCCGCAAAAGAAAGGTTTGACGAAGGTTTGTATACCCATATGCAAGCCATAGTAAGCGGACCAAGCCGGCCGATAAACATGGTCAGGCATAAAAGAAGCTTGCTGCTGTCCGCCAGATGCGGCGTGATGCCTGTGGACAGGCCCACCGTACCGAATCCCGATACGACTTCAAACAAAACCTGCATGAAGGTGAACTGCGGTTCGATAATGCAGATCAGAAGGGTCATGAAGCAGACGAGGATCGCCGCCAAAATCGTGACGGTAAATGCCTTCATGATGCTTTCCTGGGGGATTTTGCGCCGGAAGGCCGTGCAATTCCGATTGGTGGCAAAGGCAAGAAGACTTTTGAGCAAAGTAAAGGCGGTAGTGGTCTTTATGCCGCCCCCTGTGGAACCCGGCGAAGCGCCAATGAACATTAATATAATCAAAATAAACTGCCCCGCAACGGTAAATTCGCCAAGGGTGTAAGTGCTGAAGCCCGCGGTTCTGGCAGAAGTGCTCTGGAAAAAAGCCCCCAGCCAAGTTACGTCATCCGTAAATTTCAATAAAACCGTTCCAATAGCCAATAAAAAAACCGTCATGGTCAAAACGATCTTGGTATTCATGCTTAATTGCCGCAAAGACCGCTTAAGCAATATCTCCCGGATGACGTGAAAGCCCAGGCCGCCGAAAATGATCAACCCGCAGGTTGTCAGATTCAGCAGAACATCATCCCGATAGGGAATCAGATTTTGGTAGCCGCCCAGGATATCGAAGCCGGAGTTGTTGAAAGCCGCCACGGAATGGAAAGCGCTGATGCCCAGCGCCGATAAAGGCGGATAATCTTGCGAAAATACGATATAGTTGAGGGCCAGGCCGGCCCCTTCAAAGCACAGCGTCACGATCATAACGGATTTGACCAGCCGCACTATACCTTTAAGCGTATCCAGATTTAAGGATTCTTTCACCAGGACCCGCTCTCTCAATCCTATTTTTTTACCTGCCAACAGAATAAAAACAACGCCAATAGAAGTGATACCCAGCCCTCCGGTTTGAATCAACAGCGCAACCACAGTTTGCCCAAACACACTAAAATAGTCAGCCGTATCGATGGCGATGAGCCCCGTCACACAAACGGCGCTTGTGGAGGTAAACAATGCATCCACAGGACGAATGACAACTCCTGGTTCTGCCGAAACAGGCAGAAGCAGCAATACCGTTCCAAGGAAGATCATGGCGGCGAATCCAAGCACCAAGAACCTTCCCGGACTAAGCCATTTCGCATTCAATAAACATCTCACGCTTTCCTCTGTATTTTTAGAACCGGCCTCTACCCTGCCGGCTCCTTTTTATGACCTTCCCGTCAGTTTCCGGATTGCCGGCATTTCCTGCTTGTCTGACGAAATCAGAATCAACACATCACCGGCCAATACCCGCGTGTCCCCCCGGGGGACAATGCTCTGCTCACCCCGCAGGACACAGCCGATGATTACCTCATGGGGTAAATCAATTTCCCATATTTTTTTGCCTGCAATCGGGGCGTTTTGTGCAATAGGAACCTCGGCAATATTTAGCCGCCCTTCCCTGATGGGCACAAGGGTGGCAATCCCATGCAAAAGCTGCTGCTGTTCGATGACCCTTGCGATGGAGCTGACCGCACAGATAACGGAATCAACCCCCATTTGGTAAAAGAAGGTGGTTTTCTTTGGGTCATTCACCAATGCCACCGTTCTTTTGCCATGAAATTTTTTCTTGCAGAGCTGGCAAGCCACAAGGTTATCCGCATCTTTTGAGGTCAGGGCAATAGCCAGCTCCGCATCCTGGGCGCCTGCCTCCTGTAAAATATCCGGTTTTGTACCATCGCCGTGTATCACAGTCACAAAATCCATTTGGGCAAGCTCAAGACAATGCTGATGGTTGGCATTGACGATGGTTACCCGGTACCCCATATTATTCAGAATACCGGCAAGGAAGCGTGATTTCTGGAATCCCCCAATCAGTAAAGCTCTCTTTTTCATAGCGTTTCTGCCTTCTTATCTGCAAGTTCTTTGATAATCTCTTTGGCGGTGATAAGTGCCGGACTGAATGCTGGAACAGCAAACTCCTGATATACGCATTCGCGTCCGCAGTCGTTTAATAATGCAACCACCTGTTTAACACCAAATACTTCCCTGGCAAGCTGCACTACCAGCAGATTGATATTGTCATCATCGGTGGCTGCCACAACCCTGTCGGCCTTGGCCATGTCCGCTTCCTCAAGTAAATGCAGATCCGTCACATCCCCTGCAATCGTATGTCCGCCAAATAATGGAGGGATCGGTAAAGCATCCTTTTGATTGCCGGAAATGATCAGAACAGAATCCCCTTTGGCCGACAATAGCTCTGCCAGTGCAGAAGCAAAATCTATATTGCTCGCAATGATCGTATACGAAAGACGCTGTTTCTTTAATTCAAATCGTTTCATTTATCCTCACGCTCCCTGTGCATGTGGCCGGTAACTCACATAAAATACCTGATCCAACTTCAAATATCATAATGAAATCGGTGTGAGGACGGTGTGAGGAAGCAAGAAACCCTGTGAGAATGTTGTGAGAATAAAAAAGCCGCTTCGGTTCTGCACCCGAAGCGGCCTTGGGAAAACCATTTATTCATCTACAAGCCGGTAGCCAACCCCTATTTCCGTCAAAATATATCGCGGTTTCGCCGGATTTTTCTCGATTTTCCGTCTGAGACCGGCCATCAGCGCCCGCAGGGCCTGGGTGTCGCTGCTATAGCCTACGCCCCAAACCTCTTTCAAAATTTGCTTAGTTGTAAGTACCTTGCCGATATTTTTGAAAAGCAGCACCAGCAGATTATATTCCATAGGCGTTACATGGGTTTCCTCGCCCTCGAGATAGATCAACCGCTTGTCCAAATCAATTTGCAGTTCGCCCACCTGCAGGATATTTTGCACTCTGTAACCGCTATTCTGCCGATATAAATGCCTCAGCGCCACACGGATTCGGGCTAAAAGCTCGGTGGCCGAAAAAGGCTTTGTCAGGTAATCGTCGGCTCCCAAATCCAGCGCCGCCACCTTCTCCTTGTCCTGATCACGGGCAGAAACAACAATAATAGGCATTTCCGACCATTCCCGCACCTTTCGGATAACCTCCATACCGTCAAAATCAGGCAGCCCAAGATCCAGGAGCATCAAGTCAACCGGCTCTGTAATAAGCAGGCTTAAGGCACTCTGGCCGCTGCTGCAAGCAATGTGTTTGAAGTCTTCCGCATCCAGCGAATAGCAAATAAAATTTCGTATCTGTTTATCGTCCTCAACCACAAGGACATAGGCGTTATATTGATTCATGATTCCTCACCTCCAAGGGAAGCGTAAAGGTCACCTCTACGCCGGGGCCATCCATGTGATTGATAGCCTTGATGCTCCCACCGTGGGCTTTTACCACCCCTTCACATATGGCAAGGCCCAGGCCAATGCCAAGCTGCGCATCGGCATGCTTAGCCCTCGACGTATAAAACATCTGAAAAATGTTGGGCAAATCGCAATCCGCAATGCCTTCTCCGTGATCACGCACCGAAAACACAGCGCAATTCTTATCGGTATCTTTTGTCACAGAAACATTAATCTCATCTTGAGGCACCGTGTGTTTGACGGCATTGTCCAAAAGATTGATAAGTACTTGCCCGATTAGCTTTGCGTCCATCGGAACCAGCAGCAATTCTTCCGGCACATTAACCGCTATTTCATATTCGGGCCAGCGCCGTGATATATGCCGGATCGCTGCACCCACAACCTCCTCGGCGGCTTCTTCCTGTTTGTAAAGCACCAGCTTTCCTTCCTGCAGACGGGTAAGGCTTAAAATATTCTCAACCAGAGAGTACAGCCAGTTTGCATCCTTATGCATCCCTTCCAGAAGCGGGTATCGTTGATCGTCCCTGTCCGTCATATTCAGCAGCATTTCAGCCGTTCCCATCATGCCGGAAAGGGGAGTGCGCAAATCGTGGGAAATGGCCCGCAGCAAATTACCGCGATATCTTTCCTGGGCAATATCTTCGTTGAATTTTTGCTGCTGCTCGGCAGCCCGGAACCTGTCCATCGCAAGGGCGGTACTTTCAATCATGGCACGCAGCATTCGCCTTTGGGATTCGTTCATGGTTTTCGCGGCATCTTTTGGAATCCGGATGATCCCGAGGGTTGTTTCCCTCCCATAGATAGGCCAATCGTAAAACTCCGTGCCGATATCATAGCCGGTTCGCAGGCCCTCAATCTGGTGCATAAGCCCGCTGGCGTCCGGGATTTCACGGCGGATCTGCTTTTCGGGAGAAACCTGCTGGATAAAAGCCGGCTCGGGCTTGCCAGTCCTATCAAAACAAAGACATCCCGCTTTACAGTGGATCATTTCACTGATCGTACTCGTTGCAATTCCTGCAATATCATAAATATCGGAGGCATCAGTCAAGCGGTTTGTTAACGTATACAAAGCCTTTGTTGCGGCCTCTTTTTCACGGGCTCTTATGGCATTTTGATTGGCATGGGTAGTAAGGGCGCTGGTGATCAATGCCGTGATCGTCATAATAATAAAAGTGATGATATAGCTGGGAGTATCTATAGCCAGTGAAAAATACGGTTCTGTAAAAAAGAAATTGAATGAAAAAGTAGAAAGGAGAGAGGCAAGAAAACCGAAGACATAGCCATGGGAAAACCTCGCCGTTAATAAAATAGCGAGAAGGTAGACAATGACTATATCGGTTTCAGGCAGCCCCGCAGCACGAAACAAATAACCTATAATGAATGCGGCAATCAGCAAAGCAAGGGTTATTGCCCAGCGATAGGCTACGGATTTGATATTTACACTTCGCCTTATTGTTGCCATATATTCGATGATGGGTTTTCTAATACGTTTCATTGCTATTTTAGTGCTCCCGTCACGGCAAAATACAGACTCTGTTTCTGCCTTCCATCTTTGCCATATACATGGCCTGATCGGCCCGTTTCAATGCGGAAGAATAGTCCTCATCATCCTTTTTAAAATAGGAAATGCCAATGGACACCGTGGGACTAATCTCGCCGCTGCCGGCTGCAACTTTTAAAGACGATATGGCTTCCCTGATTTTTTGAGCGAAGGCGTCGGCATTTTCTTCCCTCATCCCGTAAATAATACCGACAAATTCATCGCCGCCCCAGCGAATCAAGTGGTCTGTACTGCGGATAGTACCGTATACAATGGCCGTTATCTCTTGCAATATTCGATCCCCCACGTCATGACCCCAATTATCATTGATTTCTTTAAAATGGTCCAGATCAAACATCAGGATGGCCGGGCTGTTGCCTTCTGTTTTAAACCTCCCGAAAGCCCGCATCAGGCTTTTTACACCGTATCTTCTATTGCCGGCGCTGGTGATGGGATCAATGTGCATCTCCGATTCCAGCCTCTCTTCCGCACGCCTGAACCGCCACCTTTGCACCAGCAGGATCAGCAGCAGGCAGAAAGCCACAACAAGAATCAAAGCCAATAATAATTTAAAGGCATTCTCTGCCGTCATTTCCCGGCTTCTTTCATTAACCTGAGCAATGTATTGATCCATCTCATTGAGAGGCATACCCATACCGATGACCCAGTTATAATCCTTATAAAGCTTGACGTAAGAAATTTTTTCCGAAATCCGGTGGCTGTTCAGTTCTTTAAAATAATATTGGTTAAACAGCTCGCCCTGCTTTTTAATACCCTCCAGCTCCGTAAGAAAATATAAATTACCTTTAATATCCTCTATATCCGTGGAAAGATACATCCCCTCCGTCTCAGGCAGATTCGGATGAACAAGCCGGATGGCATAGTTTTTGCCGCCTTCATAATTGATAATTTCATTAATCCACAGGTAAGAATCATTATCGAATCTCGTCTGCCGGACTCGCCTGCCGATTTCTTCTTTTACGATCTCTTCAATATCCCGGCGGCTAATGCCAAACAGGCAGGAAAGGTCGCCGTAGGTGATAATTCTGTAATGAGCCAGGTCAGGCTGCAGGCTTTCCAGGGTTGTTTCAATATCTTGAATCAGCAATTCCCTGGGATCATAGAGAACGCCGCCACTCTTGTTGTCCCAAAGCAAAACTGACCAATAATCATCGCCTTCCTGAAAGTCACTGTGGAACTTAGCCGTCAGGGTCTGGCCAAATTCCTTCTCGTCTGCGTATTCTTGACGGCTCAACAGGTCATAGCGGCAGTCTACAATTTCACCATAGCGCTGGTCCTCCAGCCGGCGGTCCAAATCAATCTCATAAAACAGATTATCGATGGTGCTTTTTAAAAAGGCCTTTTTTAAATCGACAACGATAGCCTCAGTCTCAGTTTGATAAATATCGCCGATTTTATAATAGGAAGTCAAATAAAAAAAGGTAATCGCAATGCAGATGACGGCAACCAGTGCCGCCGTCAATACGCCATGTCCGGATTCGCGGATTTTCCGCTTCAGCACCAGGCTCCACTCCTTTCCCTATCGTCTTACTCTATCAGTTATCAATGCAATCTTCAAGTATCTCGCCCTAGGAAAAAGGGGCAAGAAAAGAGCTAAAAAAAGAGCCGGCGCCTTTGGCTCATTGACAGCCAATTTGCGCCAGCCCTTGTTGAAAACACGGCTGCAATATAGCATTAAGCGGCAGTGACGGCAGTACAGTAGCAAGGGTAGTGCGTATACTAATATCCAATGCTTGTGCAATAGAGCGGGATCACATTAATTACCGGCTCTTCATAAGGATGCACTTCCTTTATGGCCTCAATCGTCAAATCCACCTTATGACGCAGACAGGTTACTTCTACTTTCAGTTCCGGCTCTGAGCTAACGGTATTCTCCTCGCCGATATAAGGGCTGCTGCCTGACAGAGGCCGCCAGCAGCCGGTGACCCTGCTATAAGACAGGCAGCTATCGTAATTGCCGATATGTCCGGCATCTGCCCGGCGCAAAGCCTCTTGCAGTACAGCCAGGTGAGTTTCCGGGATAAAGATTTCGATTTTACAGTAACGAAATTCATTCATAAATTTTCCTCCCAAGCGCTCTCCCCCAATAGTATTACAGCTATCGTTATCATACCAAGTATTTTGTTATTTACAATAACATAAGAAAAATTTATCGATAAGCAAAAATACCTTGTTTATTTTTGCTTGACAACAAAAAGAAACAAAGTATTTTAGAGATCACTTTGTAAGCGACCGTTTTATCCGTTTTAGCTGTTTTACCGTTTATCAGCTGCGGCCCAGCATAATATCGACGGCCTGGCGAACCTCCTGGTAGCTGGTACAGCGGCAGAGATTGGATTCCAGCCAGCTTTCGATCTCATATTCCTCGGCATCCGGCTTTTGATTGGCTAAAGCATGGCAGACCATTAAAAAGCCGGAAGTACAGTAGCCGCATTGGAAGGCGTTGGCCTGGACGAAGGCCGCCTGCACCGGGTCGATGTAGCCGCTATCGGCGCCGTTGCCGCTATCTGCATTGCTGCTGCTGCCGGCGCTGGTGCCGGCACTGCTGGATTTGTTGCTGGTTTTCCCGCCGGAGGCGCCCAGGCCTTCTACCGTCATAATTTGATGGCCCACAGCCTCCACAGCCAACACCAGGCAGGACTTCACCGGCCAGCCGTCCATAATAACGGTACAGGCGCCGCAGTCGCCGTTTTTGCAGCCCGGTTTAGCACCGGTCAGCCCCAGTTCCTGCCGCAGCACATCCAGCAATATATCGGCGGGACGGACCATAACCTGACGGGCCAGGCCGTTAACTTGCAGCTCTATTACACATCGTTCTTCATTATATTCCATCATGCCCCCGCACCTGCCTCACTGGCCTTGTTTAATTCCATCAATGCTTGTCCGACCATATTTTCAAATAAAAGCTGTCTGTATCCCCGGGAGCAGTGAGCGTCATCCGCCGGCTCTTCCGGCAGCAATTCTACTGCTTTGTTTAACCGCTGTTCAATGGTCATACCGGCGTCGTTCAGCGCTTCTTCCATCTCTTTGCTGCGGAAAGGATAAGAACAAATCCCGGCAAAGGCGATTCTTAGCCGGCCCTTTTCAATGATAGCGGCTAAGGATACAGCCGGATAGTCGATTTTTTCTGTAGGAGCTTTTTTTACATGAAAATAGGGCATTGACGCATACTCCTTCGGCACATGCACTTTTAGGATAAATTCTCCCGGCAAAAGCTGCATTCTGCCGTCGAAGACTTCCTGCAAAGGCAGCCGCCGGACACCTGAAGGCCCCTGCAGGGAAACCTGGGCCTCCGCCAAAAGCAGGGGCAACACAGCTTCCCGGTAGATGATAGTACCGCAGAGATTGCCTCCCAAAGTAATGCGGCATTGGTTGGTATGGTCGGCAATCCGGCCTACGGCTTTGCCAAGGAGGGGAAAGCATTGGGAATCGGCAATGGCCCGCAGGGAAAGGGCCCCGCCCATGTGGATATGGCCCCCTTCCTCCTTCAATTCGCAGCAGGCCGGAATCTCTTTCAAATCGACCACAGCCTCAGGGGTGATGCTGCCCACCCTGGCCATGCTGATGATTTCGCTGCCGCCGCCGTAATACCAAGTCTTTTTGCCGGCTTTTTCGTAGCCTTCATAAGCCTGGACAGCTTCTTCCGGCGTACAAGGGCGGCAATAAGCAAAGTTTACAGGAATCATTGAATACCACCTCCTTCTGCAAATCCGGCCCCTTCTCCAAAGGCGGCCGCTGAGGCCTCAGCTCCCACCGCTGCATCTCCGGCTGCTGCCACAGCCGCCGCAGCACCAGGCGCCCTCATCGGCTCAGCCACTGCTCCAGCCCCCGTGGCTGTCCGCCACAGGTCCTCCGGCTTCAAGGGCAACTGATTAAAGGCTACGCCGCAGGCCTTGGACAAGGCATTGGCCAAAGCTGCCGGCATACCGATAATGCCGTGTTCCGACATACTGCGCATTCCGTAAGGCGCATCCAACTGGGGGGTTTCCACAAAATCCAATTCATAAATGGGCTCCTCCCCTATATGAAGGGCCTTATAGCTGCGCAGGGAAGGCGTTGTCATTTCCCCCCTGCCATTTTTGGCGTAGCTGAAATTTTCCCGGCTGGCCATGGAAATTCCCATGGACATGCCACCCCGGACGGAGCCTGACATACCTTCGGGATTAATCAAATTGCCCACATCCATCACCGAATAGGCACGGATAATGCGATAGGTATAATCCCGCAAATCCATTTCCACTTCCACCGCCTGAGCCCCTACGGTCCAGGCCGGCCCCGACTGGCCTTTGCCGGTTTTCGGATTCAGGTTGCTGAGCCCCTTAAACATGCTGGTGCCCCGGCCCACCACCGGCTCCCCTATTGAATTACCGAAAACATCTTTATAACCCATGACGATATCTTTAAACTCTATGTAGATACCGGGGTTTTGACGGGCATAAACCCGGCTTTGCTTGATTTCGATATCCTCCGGAAAACAGCTTAAGGCTTCGGCTCCCATCTTGCGCAATTGGGCTAAAATATCCTCCGCCGCCCGCATCACTGCCCGGCCGGCAATGTAGGAGGTGATGCTGGCCACCGTTTTATAGTGAACAGGATTCAGCCGGGTATCCACCTCCAGTACTACATGAACCTGGTCATCGCTAATGCCCAGCTTATCCGCCAGCATTTGGGCCAGGTGGGACTGGCTGGCGCTGCCCATTTCCACCACGCCGGTGTTCAAATTTAAAGAGCCGTCGGGATTGAAGGTAATCAAAGCGCCGGAAGGAGCGTTGGTGGGCGGTGTCGCCGCCTTCCAAAAACAAGCCATGCCTTTGGCCCTCACCGTATCCGCCGTTATTTGCACCGGCGGGCCTTCCTGCCAATCCGTCATCTCCTGCAGCCTGCTGATGCAGGCCGGCAGATTGCCCAGATTGCTGAAAGTGCCTAAGACCTGGGTAGGCGTATACTGCCCCGCCGTTATGGCATTGACCATCCGCAACTTCAAAGGATCCATAGCCAGTTTTTCCGCCAGCAGATCCATGGCCCGCTCAATGCAAAAGGTCAGGGATTCATGGGAAAAACTGCGGCAAGAGGTGGCATAGGTATGATTGGTATAGACGCCATAAGCATCGCAATGAAGATTATCCACCCGGTAAGGACCGGTGCAGTCTGCCGCTATAGCTTTGACCATATAAGGCCCGATGTCGGTATAAGCCCCGTTATCCAGCCAAAAAGTAAGTTCCGCCGCCTGCAGCAGGCCTTCCTTCGTCGCTCCCAGCTTAATCCGGGCCGATAACCCCGCCCGGCTGGGCGCTGCCGTCAAGTCCTCTTTCCTGTCCATTACCAGCCTTACCGGTTTGCCGGCCACCTCCCGGGAGGCTATATAAGCCAACAGCTCCTGCATCACCGGAGCCTTGCCGCCAAAGCCGCCTCCCACAAAAGGCACCAGCACCCGGATATTGCCGGCGGGAACCTGAAAGCATTCGGCAATTTGCTTCCTCACTTCAAAAGGCGCCTGGGATGATGTGGTAATCGTCACCATACCATCCTTCGAGATTTCCGCCCTGGCAGCCCGCACCTCCATGGCCAGGTGGTCGGAGGGGGGCAAGAAAAACTCCTGCTCGATGGTTACTTGGCTATTGCTCCACCCCTCCGTCATATTGCCCTTTCTTACGGGAAAATAGCTGGAGATATTGCTGTTGGGCCTGGGGTTTATATCCTCGGCCGTATGGCCATATTTCCCTATATTCTCATGGACCAGCGGCGCCGCCGGTTTCAAAGCCTCCTGAGGTGTGAATACGGCAGGCAGCACCTCATATTCCACTTTAACGGCTGCCGCTGCCAAAGCTGCTGTAGCTTCATCCACAGCAATCGCCATGGCTACCGGCTCTCCGGCATAACGGGCTATTTGATTAGCTATAGCCGGCCGGTCAAGCAGCAGGGGCCCACAGAAATTGGGATAATCCTCCCCCGTTATTATCGCCTTGACCCCTTTGATGGATAAGGCATCTGTCTTATCTATGCTGATAATTCTGGCATGAGCATAAGGAGAAGTTAGAAGTCTGGCCGTATAATGGCCTACCGTGGGAAAATCGTCGGTGTATTTGGCCTGGCCGGTAACCTTGGCCCAAGCCTCTTTTCTTTTTATGTTTAATCCGATAGTTCCGCCCATAGCTTACCTCGTTTACGTATTTTGCTAAGGAGACACTTCCCATCATAATCGTTTAGCAAATATATCCTTAGTAATATTTCCTAGTATTAACCGCACTTTGGTTAATATGCGTTGCCGAGGATATTTTTCGATTTACGGCCCTTGTTGAAAATGGCCGGACAAGGTTTTCAAGCAAATCGCCAAAGGATGTATATCGATGTCTGTCGATATTTTGTAGTTTTCCGATTGGATTTAGAGCCGTACTTCTCCTCAGGCTATGTTATAATAGTGTGAATATAGAAGGAAAGGAAGTACCCCATGCCAGACAATGCAGAACTGCCGCCAAAAGAATATGTGACGATCATTGACTGCGCGAAAAAATGGAAGATAACATCAGATAAGATAAAGAAATTTTGTGAAGAAGGTAAAATTGCAGGAAGCAGCGCTGCGGCACATTGAAGAAGGGGTTCCTTTCGATGTGGATGAGTTGACTATTGATGGTAAAACATTTATTGTGAGCAGTGTTTTTAAGCGTCAAGGCCCTACATTAGGCGAAGCAATCGCATCTTTAATGATGAGGGATATTGAGCGGCAAACCGGAGGGTATTATTCTGTAGAAGCTACTGAAGAAATACGCCGGGAAATCCGCAAAAACAGTAATGCAGCAAAGGCAACTTTTGATGATTATATTTATACATACAGAGAAAGATTAAAAAAATATGGATTTTCTGATGATGATATTGAAATTCTGCTTGAAAAAATCGCCTCAGACTATGAACCTTTTATCTTGTGAAATATAAGGTCAAGGGCCTATAGACTACAAGGTTGCAATATCAATACACTAACAGAAGGGCGGTACCATCATGAATATCATTCACGCAAAAGCAGGCGAAGGCAAGCTGCTGTTGGAAGCCGTAGCTATCCAATGTGATGAAGGAGTCAACGTCTACTTAGGCGGCGGTGAAAAAAGTCACATCGGATGCGTGGTTCTTTGCCAGCCCCGGCCCAGCTTAAAGCAGGACGGCACCATGAGTGCCACCTCTTCCGTTCTCAATGTTCTGGGCCATAAAGACGACGGCCTGGCCCAACCTTTGGCCCGGGAGCTTTGCCTGGCCAGCGGCCAGACGGTGGTGGTCACCGCCGGCGTTCACATTGACAACGCCGCCGCCGAAGAAATTCAAGGATTTTTGATGCTGCTTGCGGAAATTACCAAGCAAATCAAAGAAAATCTGGTTAAGGTATAAAGGCGTGTTCAGGGCCTCCACTCCAGCTTCCCACTAAATTAAAAGGGAAGATATCCTCATATCAAGACGCACATCTGACATAATGAAGCAAGCAAAGCTTGATCGGCCTCTAATAGCAGGCCCCTTAGCTGAATAAACGGGCTTGTAGCCGGGTTAACTTTCGTACTGCTTGAATTTTCACAGTCGGGGGCGTACCCCTTTTCCGTTGCTGCTCCGATCCTGCGCAGCCCGCTGCCTTCGCTTTTGGGAGCAGAGTACCGCAGGTCGAATCCTGTCACTCCGGCCAAAGTACGAGCAGTCAGATTTGGCTGCTCGTGCCCTTTTTATACCTTGATTTTAGCATCTGTTTGTTATCCGCATCACAATTTGCAGTTAAATGCTGACATATGAATCAAGTGTGGTAAATTGAAAAATTCGGGAGGGACTCATATTTAAAACCCCGGATTGAATGGACTTTTTTCTATAATATTGATATACTGAGTACAAGATCACTTACATTTCCTGTCATCTGTTTGTTAAGTAAGGGGGTATATCTATAAAAAATATGCCTGTTTTGTTCGTTGGGCATGGATCGCCCATGAACGCGATTGAGGAAAACCAATTTTCTGCCCAATGGGAACAGCTCGGCGCGCGGCTTCCAAGGCCTCAGGCCATACTTTCCATTTCCGCCCATTGGTTCACGCCTGGCACCAAGGTTACAGATTCCCCCGCTCCGGAAATGATCTATGACATGTATGGCTTTCCTGACGAGCTGTACCGGATTACTTATAACGCGCCCGGTTCACCTCATATCGCCAGATTGGCAAAGGAGCTTATTGGGGACAGGGCCCAAATTGATAATTCCTGGGGTCTTGACCACGGTACTTGGTCTGTTTTGCGCCGGATCTATCCTAATGCGGATATACCCGTATTTCAGCTCAGTGTGGACAGGCTCGCCTCCGCCAAAGTCCATTTTGAAATAGGCAGTAAGCTCCGCACGCTTCGCGAGCAAGGCGTGCTGATTTTCGGAAGCGGAAATATTGTCCATAACCTTGCCAGAGTAAACTGGGATATGGATGGGGGATACTCTTGGGCTGAAGAATTTGACCATTATATCAAGAGCAATATCCTGAGCCGAAACGTTGAGAATGTCATCCGCTTTGAACAAGCGGGCACATCGTCGTCTTTTGCTTTTACCTCATTAGACCATTTTGCCCCGCTGTTTTATGCTTTAGGGGCATCCGACGAAAAAGATAATATCACCGTCTTCAATGACTCCTGTGTGCTTGGCTCTATTTCGATGACAAGCTACTTGTTTGAATAACAATCAGACGCACACAGAAAGTTTTGGATTATGACATGATGAAAATTTAAAACAGTGTGAAAAAGAAGTGGCTTAAATGGAGTGTAGGGATTCGCAAGCAGGGAAAAGGGACCCCTGTTTTTTATTGTGCCTATTTTCTAATTCTCGTTGATAATAAAGGCTCTCTATCCCTTTGGGGTCAGCTTTCCTTGCTGAAAAGAGCCAAATTGATTTGTCCGGTTTGGGATAAGAAAGATTTTACGGCGGCAGGATTTTTACTTCTTCCATAGCGGGAAATTCAATTTGCAGGAGGGATTAACATGGGGAAACGAACCGAGCGTTCGAAAAAGACCTACAACCAGATGGCGGCTGAGTACGATACCTCGCCTGAGGGCTATTACACCAAACCCCATAAAGCGGAGCTAATGAAGCAGGTCGTCCTCCGTGACGGAGACAGTATTTTGGATGTGGCCTGCGGCAACGGATCGCTGCTGGGGACGCTTTCTAAGAAAGCAAGCATTCACGGGTTCGGCGTGGATTTGTCCGAAAATATGATTGCCGCCGCCAGAGAGCATTATCCCGACTGCACCTTTGCGGTAAGCTCCTGCGTCCCCCTTCCCCTTGAAAACGAAAGCATGGATGTCATCACGGTGTCCTGCGCATTCCATCATTTTGAGGACCCCCATGCCTTTGCGGGTGAATGTATGCGGGTTTTAAAAAAAAATGGAATGATCTACATGGCGGAGCCATTTTTCACGCCGGTGATACGGTGGCTCGCCAACACCGTGGTGTTTCCCTTTTCCAAGTCCGGCGATGTCAAGGTATACAGCGAGCAGGAGCTGCGCGGGATTTTTAAAGCGGCGAAGTTTCGTGGCGTAGAAACCTACACAAAAGGCACCGTACTGTTCTTCTCGGCAAAAAAATAAAGCAAATTACGCTGGCGGGCTGCTTCTGAACGAAATGTTGAAATTCTCTAACCAAGCGGAGTTTAGGGCATGGTTGACGGAGCATTGTCTTACCAGCGGCGGGAAAACAGCAAGTGGTCCGAGAAGAACAAGCCACTGACCGAAAAACTGGAGCAGCAGGGCATCATGACCGACCACGGCAGAGAGAAAATAGCCGAAGCCAAGCAAAACGGCCAGTGGAATGCCGCCAAGAAACCGGCTGTAACATGTAAGCCGCGGCTGCATATCCTGACATAACACCGCACGGAAAGTCCGGAACAATGGGATGAATCCTGCTAGAATCTACTTACGGAAGGAGGTTTGAAGATGGATTGGATTACGGGGATACAGCGCTCTCTTGATTACACAGAGGCGCATTTGACGGAGAAAATCGACTATGAGGCGGTGGCGAAGCAGGCCTGTTCATCGGCCTTTCATTTTCAGCGGATGTTCAGTATGCTCTGTGGATTTTCCCTTGGCGACTATATCCGTATGCGCCGCCTGACGCTGGCAGCCCAAGACTTGCTCAGCACAGGTGATAAAATCATCGACATCGCACTCAAGTACGGCTACGATACCCCCGAAAGCTTCTCACGCGCATTCCAGCGGTTTCATGGAATCACTCCAACCGAAGCGCGCCGGGGAGGTACCATCAAATCCTTTTTCAGACTGTCCGTAAAACTGATTTTATCGGGAGGCAGTACGATGGACTACAGAATTGAAAAGAAAGACGCGTTCAAAATCATTTGCAAGAAAAAGCAGGTCACCAAGCCCCAGGGGGACACCGCCACAGAGGAAATCTCGGCATTCTGGAACGAGTGCACCAAGGACGGCACCATTGAAAACATTTGCAAATATGGCTGCTTTGGCAATCTGAATGGCGTGCTGGGCATCTGCTTCTCCGGGGAGATGGCTGATTCCGGCTTTCCCTACGGCATCGGCGCTGAGTACAATGGTGCGCCCCTTCATGGAGAAGCGCTGGAGATTCTGGATATTCCCGCATATACCTTTGCGGTATTCCAGTGCAAGGGTCCGATGCCCGGTGCATTCAAGACCACCTATCAACGCATCGTCACCGAGTTCTTTCCCCAGAGCAACTACGAATACGGCAATGGCGTAGAGCTGGAGGTCTACCCCTCCGCGGAGGTGGGCGACCACGATTATACCTGTGAAATCTGGATTGCGGTGAACGATAAGAAGTAAGAAACCATGAGCTTATGGGCTGGACAGTTGTTAACTGCCCAGCCCATATTCGCTGCCAATCGGGTCATTTACCATGCCTGTAGCCTGCAAAAAGTGGTCCTCCGGCACCAAATCTTCTATTGTGATTCAGTGTATTTTACATTGCCGCGTTAGATTAGCCTGCCCCTTTTCTCACCCCGCAGCTCATAAATGGACGGTTTCGCATATAGATATAGATTAATATATCTGTGTGTGAGGGGCTATGAAAAACAAGGTAAGATGGAATTATGTATTTAAATACGCCGGCTCCGTGGCGGCTTTTATCATCGGCTCAGGTTTTGCCACCGGACAGGAAATATTGCAGTTTTTTTCCGCATATGGCACACGAGGCATATCGGGGGCATTGCTGACCATGCTGCTGCTTGCAGCTACCTGCGCCATCATCATGGATTTAGGCTATCAAAACCGCAAGGGTAAGCTGGGCAACATATATTATTATTGCTGCGGCAAGAGGCTTGGCCGTTTTATGGAGTGGTTTACGCCCATATTCTGCTTTCTCATGTTAGCCGTCATGATCTCAGGCGCTGGTGCAACATTAAATCAATATATGGGCCTTCCCCCCCTGGCCGGAAGAGTGATGATGACCGCTCTAACGGTGATCGTCGTCTTTGGAGGGCTTAACCGTCTGATCAATATCATCGGTTGCCTGGGTCCCTTTACGATCATTGTCACTCTGATCATAGGTGTGCTTTCGATTGCGCGGACTCCGGTCAGCCTGGCTGAAATCGACCAAATCATCGCCACGGCTGAGCACGTGCCTTATAGCACAGGCAATTCTCGAGGCTTCTGGCCTCTTGCCTCCGTTTTATATGCCGCATATAACATGACCTGTTCGTTGCCTTTTATGTCTGAAATGGGCGCCACGGCCCAAAGCAGAAAAGAAGCTATTTTGGGCGGCGTGTTGGGCAGTGTGGCTTTGATGCTCTCCGGCTTGATTCTGGCCTTGGCTATGATGGTAAACTTCAAAAATGTATCGGTGCTGGATATCCCGGTACTCTATCTTGCTCAACGCATCTCTCCACTGTTGGGTTCACTTTTTACGGCTGTGCTTCTGGGCGAAATATTCAGCACTGCAACGCCGCTGCTGTGGACGGCAACCAATGCCTTCGCCGGGCCTGAAGGCACATTCAAGAACAGGGCCGGTGTGTTAATGGTGGCGATTGCCGCTTTTGGGGCCTCGGTTTTCCCCTTTGGAGCGTTGGTTGGAACTATTTATCCTTTTACCGGGTATATTGGTTCCTCGTTGATCGTATGCGTTATTGTGCGGTTTCTGCACGAAAGCAGAAATCCGAAGAACAAACCAGAAAAACTAAAAATGCATAAAAGTTGACATCTCCCACCTTCTCCAAGTCCTGCAATTACACTGAGCCACCCCAATCACCACATTAAAAAAGACCGCCGACAAAAGTCGATGGTCTTTTTCAATTGAAGTGGAAAACCGGCTGCAAAGCGGCTTTGAAAAGCCCCCTCATACACTGCCAAAACCGCACCACACCTTATCCTATTCGAAATCTATCCTCCGCTAAGACACCCGCCGGTAGGGCTTGGAATTTAGCAGCTGCTCATAAACCCCGGCTACCTGCTGGGCAAAGCCGTCGGCAGAAAAGCGGCTGGCCGTCTTTAAGGCACCCTGAGCCAGCTTTTCTCTTGTCCCGGCATCAGCCAAAACCTGCTCCAAGGCCCCCACCAAGCCAGCCTCATCACGAAAAGCGAAACCGTTGACGCCGTCTTCCAGTATCCCCTCAAGGCAGCGGTCGGCCTTGGCAATCACCGGCAACCCGGAAGCCATGGCTTCGATGTAAGTCAGCCCCTGGGCCTCGCTTTGAGAGGCATTGACAAACACATCGCCGGCCTGATAATATTTGCCGATTTCATCCCAGGGCCGGGCCCCCGCAAAAATAATCTTATCCGCCAAATCCAGCTCCTGAGCCAGGTCCTCCAGCCGGCTGCGATAGGGGCCATCGCCGATCAGCAGGAAGCATAGCTCCCTGTGCTCCTGCAAATACCGCTGCAGGCTGTAAAACAGCTCCGAAATGTTCTTGTCTTCGGCTATCCGGCCCACAAAAAGCAAGACTTTCGCCTCCTGGCTGATCCCCAGCTCCTGCCGCAGCTCCTGAATGGCTGACTGACTGTATTGACCAGGCTCGAACCTACCCAGCTCAATGCCGGAAGGAATGGCGGTAATTTCTTTGGTGACGCCATAAGAGCGCATCAGGTCCTTGACTTTTTCTGTAGGCACTATGACATGATCGGCAGAATTGCAAAAATCACCGCTGACCTTTTTAGCCACCGTCTTAGCCAGGGAATCCAGCATCCTGAACTTCGTTATATAATGAGTGTAGTCCTCATAAATCGTATGCATAGTATGGACCATAGGCAGCTGCAGTTCCCGGGCCATATAGCGGCCAAAGATGCCCAGGGGAAATTCCGTATTGGTATGAATGAGATCCAAGTCCAACCGGCGCACCATCTTGGCCAGACCGTAATGGTAAAACATGCCCATACGGCGGTCTCCCACAAAAGGCAGGCTGGGCAGCCGGTAAACCCTGGGCTCCCGCCGGGGCGCTTCCGGATCCGTGGTGGTAAATATATAGACTTGATGGCCCTTGGCCTGAAGTTTTTCCTTAAGCATCAAAACGGAGGTGGCTACACCGTTGAGCTGAGGATAATAGGTATCGGTAAAAATGCCGATTCTCATCGCAGTTCGTCCTCTCCGGGAAAGGGCAGTCCTAAACTTTCACAAAGCCGGCTGTAGCTCTCAAGGCTGCCCACGTCATGGCACTGGCCCTCAATCATATAGGTTGTAATAGGTTTACGGGGGTACAACCAGACAATAAAGTTGCCGGGAGCGTCCATCTGGTTTTCTTCCCTGCGGTATTGCTGAAAAAGTTTTACCGTGTCCTTCGTATAATAGTAAATGGCATACATAGCCAGGTTGGATTGGGGCGAAGCCGGTTTTTCTTCAATATTAATTATATTCTTATCCTGATCCAACAATACCACACCCATTTGGCTAAGCAAGGCCGGGTCTGCCACCGGCTTAACACAGACGCCGTCCTGATTTTCCCGCCGGCAGGCATCCAAAAAATCCCTCAGAGGGAAATCAAAATAATTATCCCCCGCCACAATCAACAGGTCTTCCTGAATGTGTTCTTTTTCGATGGCGTAACAAATATCGCCAATGGCGCCAAGGCTCTCCGCTACATCAGTGGTGCCGTCATCCAGCAGCTTGATGGGCAGGGAGCCTTGATAAGAGGCCAGCCATAGGTTGAAATCCTCAATAAATTTGTGATTGGAGATAATAATGATTTCCCGGCAATCCGGGATTTGATTAACGAGGCTTACAATATGGCCTAATATGGTTTCATTGCCGATGGGCAATAATGCTTTGGGCAGCTTTTGATTTAGGGGGTAAAGCCTGGTGGCATAGCCTGCCGCCAAGATTAACGCTTTCATGAAACGATATCCTTTCAACTAGGTATTTTAGCTCAATAAAAAGCTATATTAATTTTAACACCAATAATGTTGAAGAACAATCGTTCTTTGCCGAAAACTGCCCTTTCTACCTCATTTTTAATGGGTTCTTAATATGTCTTTAATATTTCCACGTCCGCCGGCGCTATATATCTGGCGGGCTGGGGCAAATGGCCCGTGAGCATTAAAAGACTGGCGTAATATTCCACCCGCTCCAGACGGTAAAGGGCCTCCGTCATATTAGGTCCCCAGGTAAGAACGCCGTGGTTGGCCAACATGACGGCTTTATAATCCCGGCAATAAGGAGCAATGGACTCCGCCACCGCCGGCGTACCCGGCAAAGCAAAAGGCGCTATGGGCACCGGTCCCAGCATGGCCACCGCTTCCGCCAGCAAGGGCTGATCCAGGGCAATGCCGGCGCAGGCAAAGGCTGTGGCCATAGGACAATGGGCATGAACCACCGCTTTGACTGCGGGATTTTCCTGATATACCCGCAAATGCATCATCAACTCGGTGGAGGGTTTATATGTGCCCTCCAGGACCCTGCCGGTCAGATCCACTTTAATCATCATTTCTTCCGTCATGTAGCCTTTAGAAACACCGGTAGGCGTAGCCCATACAATACCCGGCTCCACCATGCAGGAAATATTGCCGTCGTTAGCGGCCACGTAGCCTTTTTTATACAGCCGGCGGCCCACATCCATTATAGCCTGCTTTGCTGCCTCATCACTGAGGTACTGGGGGTATAAGCGATCCAGCTCTTCCACTCTCTTTTTCCTCTCAACCATTGCCGCTCCTCCTTTGAATCTCATTCCTTTGCTCCTATGGTATTGCTATTTAAGAAAAAAATCAAGAATCTAACCTATGTTGTTTCTGAAGAGGGGTACTCATGATATGATGGCGAATAGGCAAAGATAATATTAGGGGGGGGGTATTATGACTTTGGATAGCCTTAAATTTTCTGTCAATGGCAATCCTGTCTGCTTACCGAAAGAAAGGGCCGCTGACTCTTTGTTGAGTTACCTGAGGGGTACGGCCTGTCTTAAAGGCACAAAGGAGGGTTGCAGCACCGGCCATTGCGGCTCCTGTACCGTTTTGATAGATGGACGGCCTGTCCGGTCTTGCATTACTAAACTTTCATCCGTAGAAGGTAAGGCTGTAGAAACCATCGAAGGCTTGTCCTCCGGCGGCAGACTCCATCCTATCCAAAAAGCTTTCCTGGATGTGGGCGCCATTCAATGCGGTTTTTGCACGCCGGGGATGGTTATGGCCACAAAAGCCTTGTTGGATCAGAACCTGAATCCCAGCCGGCAGGATATTGTCAAAGCTTTAAAACGCAATTATTGCCGCTGCACCGGTTACGTCAAAATTATTGAAGCAGTCGAATTGGCTGCCTCCCGTCTCAGAGAAGAAAAAGGTTTAAGCTCCGGAAATCCGGCTGAAACTGCCGCTTCTTTTTCTGTTCCGCCTTTATCCCAAAGCCGTTTATATATACAGCAACCCCAGGGAGAGCCCATGGAAAAACCCCTGGCCCTTTATGATCAAAGCCTTTGCCCGTCCCAAAGCGGAGGAGAGGCCTCTTACAATTATATGGGACAGCCTTTGTGGGACGCCGACGGCGCTGCCAAAGCCAGCGGCGCTTTAAACTTTGCCGCTGATCTGGAATTTCCCGGCATGCTTTATGGCGCTCCGCTTTGGGCCGGCCGGCCCCATGCCAGGGTTCTCAGCATTGATACCGCCGCCGCTAAAGCCAGTCCCGGTGTGGTGGCCGTACTGACCGCCGCCGATGTGCCCGGCAAAAACGGCTATGGTATTTTGACTCCCGATCAACCGGTTTTTTGCGATCATGAAGTAAAATTCGTCAGGGATGTGGTAGCCTTAGTTGTGGCGGAAACGGCCGCCCAGGCCAAGGCCGCCCTTTCCCTGGTGCAGGTGGAGTATGAGGATTTGCCTGCCGTATTTACCATGCAGGAAGCTGCCGCCAAGGGCCAGGTCATTAAAGAGCTGACCCATGTGGTAGGCGATCCCGACGCCGTCCGTCAAGAGCCGGACCTGCTGATTTTAAAAGGCCATTTCACCACACCGCCTGTAGAACACGCCTATTTGGAGCCGGAATCCGCCATCGGTTTTTGGGATGAGCAAGAAGGGCTGATTCTTTATGCTCCCACCCAGTCTCCTTTTGAGCTGCGGCGGCAACTGACGGCTGTGCTGAATCTGCCTGCCGACAAAATCCGTATCGTTGTCACTCCTTTGGGGGGCGGCTTCGGCAGCAAAGCCGATGCCACGATAGAGCCGGCGGCGGCAGTGGCTGCTTACTGTCTGAAAAGACCGGTAAAGATCGTCCTTTCCCGGGAGGAATCCTTAGGCATCAGTACCAAGCGCCATCCTTATGAAATGGATTACGAAATCGGCGTAGACCGGCAAGGCCATTTGCGCTTCATTGACGCTTATCTGCTGTCCGACGGCGGCCCCTATTCCAACTTAAGCCCCCGGGTTATCGACCAGGCCTGTATTTTTTCCGTAGGCCCCTATCGTATTCCGGCGGCCAGAGTCAGAGGCCAGGCTGTAGCTACCAACAATATTCCTGCCAGCGCCTTCCGGGGCTTCGGCATTAACCAAGCCAATTTCTCCATGGAGTCCTTATTGGACGAAGCGGCGGAAAAGCTGGGCATCGATCCCTTTGAACTGCGGCTGCGCAATGTCTTTCAATTAGGAGACAGCACGCTCTCCGGCGAGATTCTCCAAAAGAGCGTAGGCATCCGGGAAACCGTCACCCTTTGCCGGGACGCCGCCAAGAAAGCTTACGAAAAATATAAGGACCAATATCCTCAAGGTACGAAGCGGCTGGGCCTGGGCATGGCCAGCGGGTTCAAAAACGTGGGCGCCGGCAAAGGTAAAGTGGATGATGCCGGAGCTACGGTTAAGCTGGAGGCTGACGGCAGCCTGACCCTTTATGTTTCCGGCATCGACATGGGCCAGGGCTTCCGCACGGCTATGGTGCAACTGGCCGCCGAGGTGCTGGGCTGCCAGCCTGAGGCCATCACCGCCATCAATGGCGACACCAAGCTGACGGTGCCCCACAGCAATGCCGTAGGCGAACGGCAGACTCTAATCAGCGGCAGCGCCGTGGTTGGGGCGGCCAAGGAATTCCGCAGCCGGCTGGCTGATGTGCTGGCAGGCAAAGGCATTGCCTGGGCAGAAGCCAATCAGGAGGCACAATCCGGCAGCACTACCGCTGCCGGTGCTGCGGGTACTGCTGCCGGAGCTAATGCCGGCACACCTGTAGCCGGCTCTCAATATACCTTTGATCCTGACGATAATTCCTATCAGCAGCTGCCTGCCTGCACCCCGGAAAACCTGCGGCAGACCCTGGAACTTCTGCAAAGCGGCCAGGGCGAAACCCCAAGCCTTACCGGCAGTTACGTTTACATCGCACCCAAGACCTTTGCCCTCTACGATGTGGAAGGCCGGGCCAGCGTGTCCAAAGAAGACTATAAGAACTATCCCGCTTACGCTTACACGACCCAGGCGGCTATCGTTGAAGTAGATACGGCCACCGGCAAAACCCGGGTTTTGGAGGTCATTGCCGCCCATGACTTAGGCCGGCTTATCAATCCCAACGTAGTAGACGGCCAGCTTACCGGCAGTTGCTCCATGGGCATCGGCTATGCTTTATCGGAAGCCTTTCCTATGGAAGAAGGCCGGCCTAAGGTCAAATATTACGGCCAATTAGGTCTGCCCACCATTGACGAGACGCCTCTTTATGATATTTTGATGCTGGAAGATCCCGATCCTGCCGGCCCCTTAGGCGCCAAAGGCGTGTCGGAAGTGGCCACGGTACCCATGACCCCGGCGGTAATCAATGCCATTTATCAGGCTGCCGGCGTCCGCATCAAGGATCTGCCTGCCACGCCGGCTAAGCTGCTGGCGGCTCTGGAGGCCAAAAACCGCGGCCAATAAGGTTCTTCTCCCGGCATTCCAGTAAAACCAGGCTTTTATCAGAGGGGCTGTCGCAATTTGGTTTGAAACCAAGGGGCGGCAGTTCTTTTTTTATTAATGCAAAATGTGCAAAATTGCAGGTTTGTCATCGTTTGCTTGGGCTAACTGTGCAAAATTGCAGGTTTGTAACCCCCTAAATCACGGTTTCAAAACAAATTTGGCCTGAAAATGGGGTAAAAACCTATTTTCAGGCCAAATCACCTGCTACAAACTTGAAATTTTGCACAAAAGGCCTCTCACCAGAGTACAAACTTGAAATTTTGCACATTTTCAAGGTGGTTCCCCCTAAGCTGTTTTCGGGCTAAAACCGGCCAGTAAACGGCGGTCTACGGGCTCACTCCGCTATCCGGAGATATTGAAGCGCAGATGTTCAAACCCCTTTCTTCAGAGTTCCTATCCAATAAACGAAATTGCTGCATTCTCCGGGCCAAAAGTGCCGCCTCTTCCAGCAGCTCCCGACTGGTGGCTGCGCATTGCCGGGAAAAATCACTGTTGGAAGCAATGGAAGCCACAATATCCTTCGTATTAACCTGCATTTCGGCGGCAGCCTGCTTTTGCTTGACCGACATAGCGGAAATCTGCTGCAGGGCTGCCGTCACCTGGGTGGTCATTGCCGCCATGTCTTCCAAAGCCTGCAAGGTTCTTTGCCCATGGCTGCGTCCGGCTTGCACCGACCCTACGGACTGTTCCAAAAGTTCCCGGGTATCCTCGGCGGCCTGCCTGCTTTTTTGGGCAAGCTGCCGCACCTCCCCTGCCACCACGGAAAAGCCTTTGCCGGCATTGCCGGCCCGGGCCGCTTCAATTGCTGCGTTCAGAGCCAGGATATTTGTCTGAAAGGCAATATCCTCAATAACGCCTATAATAGACGTTATTTGCTCCGTATTTTGCTCCATGGCTCCGATAGCCCCCAGCATATCCTGCATGCTGGCCTCTGCCCGGAGAGAGCGCTGCTGCATCTGTTCGGATAAGCTGCCTGCCTTTTGCAGGCTTTCCGTATTCGCTTTGATGCTATCGGTGACGGCGCTGATCCTCTCGTCCAAGCAGGTCATTCCCTCGGTTTCAGCGGAGGTACGCTGAAAAATTTGCTCAGAACCCCGGGAAACCTGCTCCATACCCCGCCGGATTGTATCGGCTGCCCCGCCGATTTCGGCAAACATGCCGTTGAGTGAGAAAAGAATACACTCCAAAGAAGTACCTATAGGAGCAAAATCCCCCAGATATTCAGCCTGCCGGTCAGCGGTGAGATCACCCCCGGCGATCTCCGAAAGCACCCTGGAAATTTCCGATACATATCCCCGCAGCGAAGCGGTAGTATGTTCCAAAGCCTGCAACAAGGCCTCGGCTTCTTTAACAGAGGCGGCAGAGGGAACCGGTGATTCCAAATCTCCTTGGGCAAGCTGCTGCAAGCGGTTTACGGCGGCGGCAATCGGTTTAGCCAGGGAGCCGGCAATCAGGGTAGCCAAAACCCAGGAACAAGCCACGGCAACTACCAGGACAATCAGGGCAATCCAGACAGGCTGGCGGCTCATGGCCAGTATTTCATCGTAGTCCTGGCATACGGCCAGGGACCATCCTTCCACCGCTTCTATAGGCGAGTAAGCCAGCAGCTTTTTTGTGCCCTCTATCGTTATAATCTCTGTGCCGGACTCTCCGGCAGCCATAGCCTCCAGCAGCTCCGCCCATTGCTCTTGGCCGGCATCCCGGGCGGTTTGCAGCAGGTTGACCCCCAGCAGAGCCGGATCTTCGTGGGCCACGGTATTGCCGGCGGGATCGATAATAAAACCGTAACCGGTTTCACCCAGAGAAATCCGGCGGATATAGGGGCCGAAATAATCGCCGGGCAGCCTGCCGGCAACGACGCCGGTAGGCCCCATGGCCGTAACCTGAGCACCGGCTAAAATCACAGGCTCCTCTTGGCCCGGAAGCAGAACAGGCGCCGCCAAAAAGCTGACGCCCTCTATCGCCCTTTCAAAAAAATCGCTGCCGGCAATGTTTTCTCCTTCATAGGTGATTCCGTATCTGTCGCTGACGGAAAAAGCGGTAAACACAGTGCCCCGGGCCCGGCCCTTCAAATAACTTCTCCGCTCCTCAGTATCAAAGGCCGGGTTACAGACCTGTTCGTCGGCGGCAATGTTCTGTATTTGATTCTTTACGGAAGCCGCCGCTTCGCTGACCGTCATGGCATAAGAGGAGGCCAGGCTTTGAGCCAGTATCTTATGGTTTTGCAAAGAATAGCGGCCGATCAGAAAACAGGTGATTGCCGTAATTGCTACGCCGGCAACCACGACATTATATATGATAGCTTTTTGAACCCTGGATTGAATTGAGGCTTTCATGCCGCATTCCCCTTTATCTGTTCTTTACTCAAAACATAACACAACAATATCTATGTTTTGCGATGTTTGCGTAAAAAGCAGGTAAAGAGATATACACAGGGATAATTGCAGCACCCTGCCCTCCATTCCCTTTATTTATAGCTTACTGCGACGGCTCATATAACGTCTCTAAGGCCCCCAGGCCGGAAATGGCCACCTCCCATTGACCGCTGGTGGTTGTCAGCCAGCCTGCGATCTTCCGGGCCGGATGATCCTTGGGCAGGTCCTTTCGCAGCACCGCATAATAATTGATCGCAAGGGGATATTCTTTTGACAAAATGCTTTCCTTTGTGGGGGCAACCCCGCCAAAGGCCAGGGTTTTAATATCCATTGCATCCCCCATCACACTCTGGGAAATTTGTATGTAGTAATAAAGCGTATAGCCCAGCGTATATGCGTTTTCCTCGCCTTCCCGGGAAAAATAACGATATTCCTCCACCATTTGCAGCATCCCGTTCATGTCCCGTTCCATGAAATTCTCTTCGACGGCCGGATTTATCTTTTTACCTCCCAACACCAGATTCTCCATCTGTGCCTGGGAACCGGAATCGGAATTGCGGCAGATCGGCACGATGCGTCCCTTTTTGCCTCCGAGCTCAGACCAGTCGGTGATGGATAGATCGGAATATATCTTCTGGACCTGAGACGCATCGATATTGCTTACGGGATTATCCTCATGGGTGATAAAAACAAGGGCTTCGGCGCCGATAGGGATATACGCAAGCTCCGTTCCGGCGCTTTTCGCCATCTCCCCCACCTCTTTCGAAGGATCCGGTACAAGGATCAAATCGACGTCGCCATTGATAAGCAGCTCATAGGACTTCACGGTCTTGGACGCCTTTTCCGGCAGGCCCGGCCATCTGTCTTCTTTGTCGTCCAAGGGCAAAAACATTCTTTTGTATATTGCCTGCACCAGCGGGAGAGTAGAGGTGGAGCCGTCAATACGGGGATAATTTTCCGCCGTAATGCCGATGGCTGCGGCGTCCTCCGACGGAGTCAGAGCAATTGCCTGGGGAGCCGTATTTTCCATTGCCGGTACCTGGGACTGTGCCGGCTCTCCAAAATCTTCGTTTTCCGAACAGCCCTGCATAAGAAACAGAAGCATGACAAGCACGAGGCCTGCTGTGAATTTTAAAATCATGAGAATTCCCGGCTTGGTTGTTATCATCTTCTCTCCCTCCCAAAAAACTGAGTTCCTATCATAGCACCAGACAAGATGGGCAGACAGCTTAAACCGCTGTCTGCCCATGCTTTCATTCTATCTATCCTAATCCAAAACCAGAGAAGGCGGAGCGTATACTCTGGCCCCCAGCTCCTGATCCAACTGATAAAGTCCTTGGGGCGTCTTGCCGAAAAGCTCAAACTTCTTGATCAGATCGCTGGCATTCTTCTCTTCCTCCAGCTGCTCCTTCACAAACCAATTCAGGAACTCCATGGTCCGGAAATCCTTGTCGGCGTAAGCAGCGTCGTAAATATTGTTGATGGAAGCGGTGACCAGCTGCTCATGCTCCAGCACCTGATCCAAAACCGCTCCGAAAGAGGCATATTCATAAGGCGGCGCATCGATGGGTAAGAGTTTTACTTTGTAGCCGTTATTCAACAGATACTGCCGGAACAAAAGGCCATGATCCCTCTCCTCCTGGGCTTGGATCACAAACCAGTTCTCAAAGCCTGTCAGACCTTCATCGCTATAATAATTGGCCATATCCAGATAAAGGTAAGCAGAATAGAGTTCTTTGCAGATTTGCTCATTTAATAATTTTACTACATTTTCACTTAACATAAACATACCTCCTTGCTTAATTAATCTAATTATAATTCAACATTCCTTCTAAATCAAGGCTTTCAGGATATTTTATTGATAATATTTATCATTAATTATGATGCAGCAATTCAAAATGGTTGCGTTCAACCTGCAAAACCCCTTCTTCCCGCAGCTTCCTGATTTCATTAGTCATGGCACTGCGGTCAACACAAAGGTAATCCGCCAGCTCCTGCCGGTTGAAAGGAATCATAAAGCTTGCGTTGCCGGCTTTCTGGGCCTGGGCCGTCAGATAAGCAATTAACTTCTCCCGGGTGCTGCGGCGGGAGAGGATTTCAATCTTCTGATTGAGCATTTGATTCTTATCGGCCAGAATGCCCAGCATATTTTCAATGAGCTTATTATGAAAAACACAGGAAGAGGTGCAGGTGGTGATCATTTTGCGGTAATTGATCATCAATATCTCGCTCTTTTCCACTGTATAGACATTTACGGGCAAAATATGATTTTTGCCGCAGGCAAAGGCTTCCCCGAAGAGCTCCCCCGCCTCCAGCTTGGCTAGTATAGTACGGTTGCCCAGGAAGTCTTCTTTGACCACCTGAACGGCGCCGGAGAGAACCACCCCTACAAAGGAAGAAACATCTCCCGCCATCAGAACCGTTGCCGTTTTATCAAATTTTTTTGTTTTAGCCGAAAGACATTCTAATAAGCCGGAAAGCTCATTTTCTTTGATGCCGTTGAACAATGGCATTTTTTTTAATAGCGGATAAAAATTTTTCATTTTCCCTCTCTTTTGTTGTAAATACAACATACCTCTTGTGAACAGTATAGTAAACTAACCACAGTAAGTCAAGTAACTCAAGGGATTAGCGCGAAGGAGGAATTGAAATGATTCGCCAGATTATCAAAATAGATGAAAGTAAATGTAACGGCTGCGGCCTGTGTGCCGAAGCTTGCCATGAAGGAGCCATCGCTATGGTGGGGGGTAAAGCCAAGCTGATTAGGGATGATTATTGTGACGGCTTAGGCGATTGCCTGCCCTGCTGCCCTACCGGCGCCATCACCTTTGAACAGCGGGAGGCCTTAGCCTATGACGAAGAGGCCGTAGCCATCAATATGGCCAAAAAAGCCGCAGAAACAAAGGCTGCCGACGCAAAAACCGGCCAAGCCAAGCCTCATTTCGGCGGCTGCCCCGGCAGCAATGCCCATACCATCAACCGTCCGCCGGCAGGGGGCTGTCCCGGCAGCAATGCCCACGCCATTAAGCGTCCTGCCGCCGCTAATGAAGAATCAGCAGCCGCACCTGCCCATGAAATGGAAAGCCAGCTGAGACAGTGGCCCGTTCAAATCAAGCTGGTGCCGGTGAACGCCCCGTATTTCAATCAGGCTCATCTGCTGATTGCCGCCGATTGCACAGCCTACTCCTACGGTGATTTTCATAACCGTTTCATGAAAAACCGGGTAACCATCATCGGCTGCCCCAAATTGGATGAAGGCGATTACAGCGAAAAACTGACGGCTATTCTGCAGCAAAACGACATCAAAAGCGTTACCCTGACCCGGATGGAAGTTCCCTGCTGCGGCGGCTTGGCCAATGCGGCCATCAAAGCCTTGAAGGAATGCGGCAAAATGATTCCCTGGCAAATCGTCACCATCACCACCGACGGTCAGATAATCGAAAACTAACAGCAGTAAATCAAGTTGAACCAACAGAAACAGAAACAAAAAGGAGGAATACTAATGTCAAACATGTTTTGTTTTCAATGCGAGCAAACCGCCGGCTGCACTGCCTGCACCGGTAAAGCCGGTGTCTGCGGCAAGCAGGACCACACCGCCAACCTCCAGGATAAGCTTACCGGCGCCTTGATCGGCCTGGCTCAAGCCGTCCGGGCAAAAGGTTTGGAAAATAAGGCCGACGATGAGTTAAGCCTTACGGTCATGGAGGGTTTATTCACCACCATTACGAATGTGAGCTTCGATGATGAAGCCATCCAGAAACAGATTGACAAAACCCACCGGCTTACCGCCAAGTTCGGCATCAGCCAGGATTACGATATGACAAAGATCTGGGAAGGCCATGAAGACATCCGCTCCTTGAAATCCCTTATCCTCTTCGGCATCCGGGGTGTAGCTGCCTATGGTTACCATGCTTACGTTCTGGGCTATCAGGATCAAGAGGTCAACAGCTTTTTCATCAAAGCCCTGGCCGCTTTAGGTGAGGAAGGCAGCCTGGAGACCCTGCTGCCCGTAGTTATGGAAACAGGCAAAGTCAACTTGTCCTGCATGGCTCTTTTAGATAAAGCCAATACTGAAAGCTATGGCACTCCCCAGCCCACTACCGTACCCCTTTCCGTGGAAAAAGGCCCCTTCATCGTAGTCAGCGGCCATGATCTCTATGATCTGAAGCAATTGCTGGAGCAGACGAAAGACAAAGGCATCAACATTTATACCCATGGTGAAATGCTGCCGGCCCACGCTTATCCCAAGTTGAAAGAATACAGTCACTTGAAGGGCAACTTCGGCACCGCCTGGCAGAGCCAGCAGAAGGAATTTGCCGATATCCCGGGCGCCGTTCTCTTCACCACCAACTGCCTGATGCCTCCCAAAGACAGCTATAAAGACCGGGTCTTCACCACCGAAGTAGTGGCTTATCCCAGCCTGGTTCACATCGGCGAGGACAAAGACTTCACGCCGGTTATTGAAAAAGCTCTGGCTTTAGGCGGCTACAAGGAAGACCGGCCCATGACCGGCATCAACGGCGGCAGCCAGGTTACCACTGGTTTTGGTCACGGCGCAGTGCTGGCCGCTGCCGGCACCATTGTAGAAGCGGTTAAAGCCGGCGCCATCAAGCACTTCTTCCTGGTAGGCGGCTGCGACGGCGCCAAGCCCGGCCGCAATTACTACACGGAATTTGTCAAACAGACCCCCAAGGATACCATTGTCTTGACTCTGGCTTGCGGCAAATACCGCTTTAATGACCTGGATGCCGGTGAAATCGGCGGCTTCCCCAGAATTATGGACATGGGGCAATGCAACGACGCCTATTCCGCTATCAAGGTAGCGGTAGCCCTGGCAGAAGCCTTTGGCTGCGGCGTCAACGAGCTGCCTTTATCCATGGTGCTTTCCTGGTACGAACAAAAGGCCGTTTGCATCTTATTGACGCTCCTGCACCTGGGCATTAAGAACATTCTCTTGGGACCCAGTCTGCCGGCCTTCGTTTCTCCCAATATCCTGGCTTACCTGGTGGAGAACTTCAATATTGCTCCCATCAGCACTCCCGAGGCTGATCTGAAAAAAATCCTGGGCTAATCTCTTGCATTAACCGCTTAATTCTGGGATAAAGCTCAATAAAACCGATAAAAAAACAGCAGGTCTATAGGACAGACGCCCTATGAATCTGCTGTTTTTTGCAGTATAATTAATCCTTGGGAAAGGTGGGGATTTATTTGCTTTGCGGAAAGAAAAAACTGCTGGTTGTGGATGATGTGGAAATCAATCGTATCATTTTAAAAGAGCTTTTCAGCGAAGAATTTGAAGTGCTGCAGGCAGAAAACGGCCGCAAAGCCCTGGATTATCTTCAGCGTTATCCCAGTGAAATCGCCATCGTATTGCTGGATCTGATCATGCCGGTAATGAACGGCTTTGAGGTGCTGCAAAATATGCAGGCAACCGGGCTGATCCAAAAAGTCCCCGTTATTCTTATCACCGGCGAGAACGACGACGAGAAAACTTTAAAGGGCTATGAGCTAGGCGTCTCCGATCTGCTGACTAAGCCTTTTAATCCCCGGATTGTCTACCGCCGGGTCCTCAATGTCATCAATCTTTATGCCCATAAGGAAAACCTGGAAACGAAGCTCAAAGAGCAGAAAGCGATGTTGGAGAAGCAAGCCCGGCGCCTGCGCCAATCCAATCAATTCGTCATCGACGCCCTCAGCACTGCCGTAGAATTTCGCAGTTGCGAGTCTGGCGAGCATATCAAACGCATTCGGGGTCTGACTAAGGTTTTTCTGGAGGCCATCAAAGACGCCTATCCGGAAGACTATCCCTTGACCCCCGAGGAAATCGACATGATCTCCAGCGCATCGGCTATGCATGATATCGGCAAAATTGCCATCCCCGATTCTATTTTGCTCAAGCCGGGGCCTTTGGATTCCCAGGAGTTTGAAATCATGAAAACCCATACCATCAGGGGCTGCGAGATTCTCATCAGCTTAAATTTCGCCCGGGATGAAGAATATTGTAAATATTGTTATGAAATCTGCCGCCACCATCACGAACGCTGGGATGGCAACGGCTATCCCGACGGCCTCAAAGGCGATGATATCTCGATTTGGGCTCAGGCCACCGCTTTGGCTGACGTCTACGATGCCCTGACCAGCGTCAGGGTATATAAACCGGCCTTTTCTCATCAACGGGCCGTGGCAATGATCCTGCGGGGCGAATGCGGCGCTTTTAATCCCAAGCTGCGGGCTTGTTTCAGCCGCCTGGAAAGCACTCTGCCGGAAAAAATCCGGCTGGCCAGTAGCTGAGCCGGTTGCGATGGCCCAGGAGCCGGATTATCTGATTGCCTTTATTCGGCCGCCATTTCTTTAGCGATAGCCTCCACATAGATTCGGGTTTTGCTGTAGGCGGCCCAAAAATCCGCCAAAGTTTCATCAGCGGCCAGCTCCTGGCGCAGCTCTTCCGTCAGCCTGCCGCTGGCTTCGTATAATCTGGTCAAAGACAGGTTGCCTGTCATGCCTTTGATGGCGTGTGCTATATCCGCCGCTTTACTGTAGTTCTTTTGCAAAAGACTTTCCTCCAGGGAAGCAAAATCTCCGCTTTCTAAAAACATATCCAGCATTTTTTGATAAAGACTTTTATTATCCCGGACTCTGGCGAGAGCTTCTCCCACATTGACGAAATACTCCCGCTCTGAAGGCTCCTTATCCACTGTGGCCATCCCTTTCCTATGATCTGTTGAACCATAACTTTTGGTGATTACAATATTATAACATGTTTGGCTTGAATATCCAATAACTATAGGTTAATATGTAAATATGTAAGAATTATTTTTATTAAGAGGAGGAATAATTATGCCATGGACACCATCTTTATCCGTCGGCGTCAGTATGATTGATGAGCAGCATAAGACGTGGTTTGATAAGGCCGAAAAGCTTTTCGAGGCAGGAAAGAAAAACCAGGCCAAAGAATACATCGGAGAATTACTCAATTTCCTGGACGATTATACAAGAAAGCATTTTGCCGACGAAGAAAAGTATATGCTTAGTATCCGCTACCCGGGATATGACGAGCAGAAAAAAGCCCATACGGCTTTCATTGCCCAATTAGATAAGCTGCGCAACGATTACAAGAACTCCGGCGGCAATATCTCCGTTATTATCAATGCCAACCAGATGGTGGTTGAGTGGCTGACGAAACACATCTCCAATATGGACAAGAAAATCGGTGAGTTCGCCAAACAAAACCGTTAAAGCATAAACAAATTTTAAATAAACGCAATGCACCTCAAGGTCAGATAAACATCTGCTTTAGAGGTGTATTTTTTTATCCCCCCGGGGCAGAAGGGCATGAAGCCGGTTCCCCTTCACCTACACCCCGTATCTCTTGGAAGTCATGGAAATGTTTCAGGGCCATTTTATCCCATTGAAAAAATTCCAGCAAGGTTTTCAGCCTGTATACAGTATCCGGATTCAGCGTATGCTCAATCAGTTCCGTTTCTTCCAACGGGTTGCTATTGCCGATCAGCTTTAAAAACTGCTCTACGGTATTGTGGCGCTCGATCAAATACTCCCCCACCCTTTTTCCCTGGTCTGTCAAACGGATACTTTCATAGTGGTCATAGGCCAAAAAACCCTGGTTAACCAGTCTGGACACCATCTTGGAGGCTGATGAGGGCCGGACGTGCAAGCTTTCCGACAGCCTGCCGATACGGGTATATCCCTCCTGAACGCAAAGGCGGCAGGCCATTTCCAGATAATCCTCCATAGCCGAGGTAAGCTGATTCTGCTGCCGGTTGATGAGCTGGTAACCCCGTACAGTCCGAAATTCATCATCTTTATGGCTTTTCACAATATCAAATCCTTTTTTTATTATTTTACCAGAGTATATTCGTAACATTTGCAGTTTAACAATCATATAGTAGCTCCAGGAAGCACTGTTTCCCGCGACTAACATCCCGCCGGTCATACTTAATAGAGCAGGATGCCGTCAAAACAAAGAAACTGATTAGAATGGGGGCTTTAACTATGGCAAAAAAGACACAGGGGATACTGATTCTAATGCTGAGCATCATCTTTATTTTTGCAGGCTGTACATCCTCCGCAACCTCAGCAAATACCGGTACCGGGGGCAAGCTGAATGTTGTGGCCACCACCACCATGCTGGCGGACTTATCCGGGATCATTGGCGGCGAACATGTGAGCGTAAGCGGCCTGATGGGCCCGGGCATCGACCCTCACCTGTATCAGGCCAGCGCAGGCGATGTGCAGCTGCTGCAAAAGGCGGCGGTTGTGGTATATAACGGATTGCACCTGGAAGGCAAGATGGGAGAAATTTTTGGCTCTCTTTCCGGTCAAGGGGGTACGGTGGTTTGCATTGAAGAAGGGCTGGATACATCAAAACTTCTTGCCTCAGAGGATGATCCCGCTATCTACGATCCCCACATCTGGTTTGACGTATCCCTTTGGAAGAGTGCGGCGGCAACGGTAGCCAAAGGTTTTGCCGAAGCCGACCCCAATAATAAAGCAGATTATGAAGCTAATCTGGAAGAGTATATAAAAGAGCTTGATGGGCTGGATGCCTATATACGCCAAAGAGCGGCAGAGGTTCCTGAGGCACAGCGGGTACTGGTCACCGCCCATGACGCTTTCAATTATTTCGGCAATGCTTACGGCTTTGAAGTCCGGGGCCTGCAAGGGATCAGCACCGACGCCGAGGCCGGCACCGCCGATGTAAGCTCCCTGGCGGACTTTATTGTGGAACGGCAAATCAAAGCAATCTTTATTGAATCCTCGGTACCCCGAAAAGCCATCGAGGCTTTGCAGGCGGCTGTCAAAGCCAAAAACTTTGACGTAGCCATCGGCGGAGAATTGTACTCCGACTCCCTGGGGGATGAAGCTGCGGGCACCGCAACATACATTCTCACATTTAAAGCCAACATCGATACTATTGTGGAAGCCTTACAGTAACCGGAGGGATTAACATGGAAGCAAGCTCGCAAAACTATGCGGTGGAAGTGGAAGACCTGACCGTTGCCTATGATGCCAAACCGGTTTTATGGGATATTGACCTTAAAATCCCCCAAGGCAAGCTGCTGGCGGTGGTGGGGCCCAACGGGGCCGGCAAAACCACGCTGATCAAGGCCATACTGGGGCTGATCCCTTCCGTATCAGGCGTAATTCGTTTTTGCTGGGGCAGCAAAAAGACAAGTAAGAAGCCTATCGGCTATGTTCCCCAAAGCGGCAGCGTAGACTGGGACTTTCCCGCCACGGCTTTGGATGTGGTATTAATGGGCTGCTATGGACGGCTGGGCTGGATCAAGCGGCCCGGCAAGGCAGATAAGGAATTGGCCCGGCAGACATTAAAAAAAGTGGGCATGGCGCAATACGCCGGCCGGCAAATCAGCCGGCTTTCCGGCGGCCAGCAGCAGCGGGTATTTCTGGCCCGGGCCTTGATGCAGCAAGCGGATATTTACTTTATGGATGAACCTTTTAAAGGCGTGGATGCGCAGACGGAAAAAGCTATTGTGCTGCTTTTAAAAGAACTGAAGGAACAAGGAAAAACCGTGGTGGTGGTCCATCACGACCTCCAAACGGTAGCGGATTATTTTGATTGGGTAACGCTGATCAATCTGCAAGTAGTGGCCAGCGGTCCGGTAAGCGAAATATTCCACGAGGAAAACCTGAAAAAAGCCTACCGGAGCACCGATACGCTTTTAAGGAGCGGGATGGCAGTATGAACAGCTTTTTTGCTTTACTGACTGACTATACCTTCCAAACCGTGGCCCTTGGCTCTATGCTTTTAGGGATAATCAGCGGCGTTTTGGGCAGTTTTGCCGTATTGCGGAAGCAAAGCCTGCTGGGGGACGGGGTTTCCCACGCCGCCCTGCCCGGCGTTGTCATGGCCTTTATCCTCCTCGGCAGCAAAAACACAGAAATCCTGCTGCTGGGGGCACTGATCTCCGGTCTGGCAGCAACCCTTTTCATTATCGCCATCACCCGTCATACCCGAATAAAATTTGATAGCGCCCTGGCTCTTGTCATGTCGGTGTTTTTTGGCCTTGGCCTCGTTCTCCTGACCTATGTCCAGAAAATCCCCAATTCCAATCAGGCGGGGCTGAAACGTTTTATCTTCGGGCAAGCTTCCGCTTTGCTGCAAAGAGACGTTCATCTAATGGCCGTCTGCGGTTTGGTATTGCTGCTGCTGGTTATGCTGTTCTGGAAGGAATTGAAGCTTTTTACTTTTGACAATGATTTTGCCCACAGCCTTGGCTTTTCTCCTAAAATACTGAACTTTCTCTTGTCTGCCATGATTGTGCTGGCCATTATCATCGGGCTGCAGACAGTGGGGGTGATCCTGATGAGCGCCATGCTTATCGCTCCGGCGGTGGCCGCCCGTCAATGGACGAACAGGCTTTGGGTAATGGCTATACTTTCCGCCTTTTTCGGAGGAATTTCCGGTCTGGCAGGAACCGCGGCCAGCTCTTTAGTCCCCAAGCTGCCTACCGGCCCCGCCATCGTTCTGTGCGTTAGCCTGCTTGTGCTGATCAGCCTTTTGTTCGCCCCGGGCCGGGGTATTTTGCACAAACTGTACCGCCAGGAAAAAAACAGGCGATTGTTAAAAACGGAAGGAGCTGCCGGCAATGTCTCCTCAATTTGAAATCCAGCTTATCGCAGTGATCGTAGCGGTGGCCTGTGCCCTTCCCGGCGTATTTCTAGTGCTGCGCCAGATGTCCATGATGTCCGACTCCATTACCCATACAATTTTATTAGGCATCGTGCTGGCCTTTTTCATCACCCATGACCTGTCCTCGCCTCTTTTACTGCTTGGTGCGGCCCTGATCGGTGTGGCTACGGTCTGGCTCACCGAAACCCTTTACCGCACAGGCCTTCTTAAAGAAGACGCCGCCATCGGCATCGTCTTTCCCTTGCTTTTTTCCCTGGCGATTATCCTGATCACCCGTTATGCCGGATCGGTGCATTTGGATACCGATTCGGTCCTTCTGGGGGAGCTGGCCTTTGCGCCTTTTGACCGGATGATTATAGCAGGCCGGGACATGGGGGCCAAAGCTATCTATACTACGGGAATACTGCTGTTGATCAATCTGGCCGCCATCTTATTTTTTTTCAAAGAACTGAAAATTTCAACCTTTGATCCTATGCTGGCTGCAATCTTAGGCTTCGTTCCTGGTCTGGTTCATTACGGCCTGATGACCATGGTATCCCTTACTGCCGTAGGCGCCTTTCAGGCCGTTGGCTCCATATTGGTAGTGGCCTTTATGATCGGGCCTCCGGCAACAGCTTATTTGCTGACTGATGATTTGAAGCATATGCTGATTTTAAGCGGTCTTACCGGCGCCTTCAACGGCATAGCCGGTTACCGGGCGGCAGTTGTATTGGATGTGTCAATAGCCGGCAGCATGGCTGTCATGACGGGAATCCTTTTCCTGCTGGTCTTTATTTTCGCCCCCCGCCGGGGGCTGGTCAGCGTTTTGCGCAGACGCAGCAGGCAGAAAATCGAATTCGGCAAAACCCTGCTGCTCTTTCATCTTTACAATCATGAAGAAAAGATAAAGGTGCAGGAGGGGGTGGCAATTGATACCATCCTGCTGCACCTTCATTGGCATGAAAGTTTTACAAAAAATATTTTATGGCGCCTGCAAAAAGACGGCGGCATACGGGTAGAAAACAAAATCGTTAAGCTGACAAATCACGGGCGGCAGGCCAGCCTGCAGGCTTATGAAGAGCTGTTTATGCAGTAGCTGGCCGGACAGTCCCAGTCCCTATTCCTTAACGGGAGGCAGGGTGGCAAAGCCTTTAGCCAGCTCCTCGTCGGTGGGAATATAATCGCTGAGGGTACCGTCATTGTATGCCATATAAGCTGCCATGTCAAAATAGCCGGTGCCTGTCAGGCCAAAGAGAATGGTTTTTTCTTCGCCGCTTTCCTTGCAGGCCATGGCTTCGTCGATGGCGGCTTTAATGGCGTGGGAGGATTCCGGCGCCGGCAAAATCCCTTCGCAGCGGGCAAACTGCCTGGCGGCTTCAAAAATCTCATTTTGGGGATAGGCCTTGGCTTCCAGGAAGCCGTCATGGTAAAGCTGGGAAAGGACGCTGTTCATGCCGTGAAAGCGCAGGCCGCCGGCATGGTTGGGAGCGGGAATAAAGCCGCTGCCCAGGGTGTACATCTTGATTAAAGGCGTGGTCTGGCCCGTATCGCCAAAGTCGTAAGCAAAACGTCCCCGGCTGAAGGAGGGGCAACTGGCCGGCTCCACGGCGATGAAACGGATATCCTCTTCCCCTCTCAGCTTCTTAGCCATGAAAGGAGCAATCAGGCCCCCCAGGTTGGAGCCGCCGCCGGCGCAGCCGATGATCACATCAGGATGAATATCGTATTTGGCCATGGCCGCCTCTGTCTCCAAACCGATTACCGACTGGTGCAGCAGTACGTGGTTCAACACGCTGCCTAATACATAGCGGCAGTTGGGGCTAGTGGTGGCCACCTCAATGGCCTCGGAAATGGCGCAACCCAGGGAGCCGCCGGTGTCCGGCATGGCCTCCAGAATCTTGCGGCCTACGACTGTAGTATCGGAGGGGGAGGGAATCACCTGAGCGCCGTAGGTCTCCATCACCGCTTTGCGGTAAGGCTTCTGCTGGCTGGACACCTTCACCATGTAAACTTTAAGATCCACGCCCAAATAAGCGCAAGCCATGGACAGGGCAGTACCCCACTGGCCCGCTCCCGTCTCGGTGGTCAGGCTGGTGATGCCTTGCTCCTTGGCATAGTAAACCTGGGCAATGGCGGAATTCAGCTTATGAGAACCGGAGGTATTGGTACCCTCAAATTTATAATAGATCTTAGCCGGCGTGCCCAGGGCCTTTTCCAGGCAATAGGCCCTGACTAAAGGAGAAGGCCGGTACATTTTATAGAAATTCCGAACTTCTTCGGGAATCTCGATAAAGCTTTCGGTGGTGTTCATCTCCTGACTGATTACGCCGTCACAGAAAACCGGCTGCAGGTCCTGAGCCGTACAAGGCTGATGGGTGCCGGGATGCAGCATGGGAGCCGGCTTGTTTTTCATGTCAGGCCGCAGGTCAAACCAATGCTTGGGCAGCTCATCTTCTGTTAGAAAGATTTTGTAAGGGATTGCCTGGTTCTTGTTGGTCATGTTGGTCATCCTTTCGCTTTCTTAATTTTGGTGAAATACAACAGCACCCGTTAAATGAGACCAAAAAGCTTCCGGTACTCTGTAATCCCTAAAAGTTTGTCAGGGACAGGCCATAAAAAAAAGACTCTTATCCCCTGTAGGGACAAAAGTCTGAAACTTCTGCGGTACCACCCTGATTGGCTCGAAAGCCCGCTCATCTCACATACTATCATATGTGCCTTAGGATAACGGGTAAGGTTCCCGTTGACGCCTACTTGCCTGCAAAGAAGCTTTCGGGCCACCCTCGTGAGTCCATTGGCCAAAGTATCCCTCACCGCACTCCCACCGCCGGCGGCTCTCTGTGGAGTTCAATCCCTGGTTACTACTCTCACTCATCGGTTTATGCCGTATTTCTTTATGGACATATCATACGCCGGACGAAAGACCCTTGTCAACAGCTATTTTAAAATCTAGTTTTTTCTGCAGGGAACCTTTTTGCAGCCTTCGCATTCGGCAATCTGCTCCATATGGCGAAGGATCTTCTCCATACTCTCCTTGCTGATCACATGCTCGATGCGGCAGGCATCTTCCTCAGCGATAGCCTGTGATACGCCCAATACTTCCGCAAAATATCTCGTCAAAAGCCGGTGCCGGCGGTAGACCTCGGTAGCCTTGGTCCTTCCCGATTCCGTAAGCTGAATTCCCTGCTCCTTATCCATAAGGATATAGCCCGACTCTCTCAAAATAGACATAGCCCGGCTGACACTGGGCTTTGTAAAACCCAGCTCCGCCGCCACATCTACAGAGCGGACAAAACCATTTTTCTCCTCGATCATCAAGATGGCTTCCAAATAATCTTCACCGGATTTCTGCAATGCCATAGTAATCCTCCCCTCATCCGGAAATAAATCTATTTTATCACGTCTGGCCAGATATCTCAATAGCAACGGTTTACAGGCTAATAGGAATCAGATATACTTATTATTAACTATATAATAAGGCGGTTATCATGACAGACGAACGTTTTGACTCCCTGGAAAAGGCAGACTTGGCCATGGAGGAAATGTATAAAGGCTATATGGAAAATTCCCAACTAAAAAAAGCTGAACATAGCGATCACACTAACGCCAGTACCGGCCAAAACCCCTATTCGGGAAAAGACCGGCGCTCAGGCAAGGACCGCCGTACCGGCCAGGGCGGCTGGACCGGCCCGGAACGCCGCTCCGGCAAAGATAGGCGGCTTGCCGATTCCTTGACAAAAGGCAAACCCGTTCCCCGCAAAAACAAGGCTTTGGTTGCCTTGCTCTTAGCCTTCGCCATTCTGGCTTGCACCCTTTACCTGATGCCCCACCTGATTTGGCAGCCGGTGGAAGAAGTAATTTGGGTCAACCAGGAAAACGCGGCTGCAGATTATGATGTGATTGTAGTGGGAGCCGAACCGGAAGGTATTGCTGCCGCTGTTTCTGCTGCCCGAAACGGCATGAATACCTTGCTGCTGGAAAAATCCTCAGCTTTAGGGGGCCTGATGACTTTAGGGCAACTGAATTTTCTGGACATGTGTCACGGGCGGGACGGCACCATGCTAACCCAAGGAATTTTTGAAGAATTTTACGATGGGGTAGGCGGCACCGCCTTCGATATTACAGAAGCCAAAAACTATTTCATCGAGCTGGTTACCGGGGAACCCTTGCTTACGCTGCGGACTAATGCGGTTTTGCTGGCTCCCGTCATGGAAGACAAGACCCTTACCGGCGTCAAGGTCTGGGAGAACAGCAATGAAGTCACCTATACCGCTAAACGGATTATTGACGCCACCGCCGACGGCGACCTGGCGGCTTTAACCGGGGCTCCCTATACTTACGGCGGTGAAGATATCGGTGAAAGAAACCGCCAGATGGGAGTTACCCTGGTTTTTGAGTTGTCCGATGTAAGCTGGCTCCGGGTATTTCTCCACCTCAACAGCCAGCGGCTAAAAGGAATGATCAGCGGCGGCTCCACCGGCATGGGGGCCACCAGCAAGTCCGCCTGGGGCTACGAAAACGAGGGCTTCTCTTATGTGCCCCGGGATCCCCTCATGCGCCTGCGGGGCTTCAATGTGGCCCGCCAGCGCAACAACAACGTCCTGATCAATGCTTTGCTGATTTTCGGGGTGGATCCTCTGAATGCCCGCAGCTATGGAGAAGCCATCGACCGGGCCAAAACAGAATTGGTTCATCTTTTGCCCTATGTCCGGCAAAATTTCACCGGCTTTGAGAAAGCGGAGCTAACCGCCACCGCCAGCCAGCTTTATGTCCGGGAGACCCGCCATTTTATCGGCGAATATCAGCTCACAATAGACGACGTTCTGGAAAACCGGGACCAGTGGGATAAAATCGCCATCGGCAGCTATCCCGCCGATGTTCAGCCTTCCATGGACCAGCCCTTTGGCACAGTTATCGGCAATCCCGACCGCTACGCCGTGCCTTTTCGCTGTCTGGTACCTCTGGAAGCAGAAAATCTGCTGATTGTGGGCCGCAGCGCCTCCTATACTTCCCTGGCTGCCTCCAGCGCCAGAGTGCTGCCTTTGGGTATGGCTTGCGGACAGGCCGCCGGCGCCGCCGCCGCCCAATCCATCAATGAAGAAATAGATTTCAGGGCAATGAGCCGGGACCGGCAGGCCATCGCCAGGCTGCAAGCTGCATTAAAAGCTCAAGAGGCCTACCTGGAGGATTTCTCCATCAAGGAACCGGTGACGGACCACTGGGCTTACGAGGGGCTGGCCGTTTTGCGGCGGCTGGGGCTGATGGACGGCGGTTATCAAAACGATTACCGTTTGGAAGCAACCATGGATAAATGGCGTTATCAGTATTTGCTTAATGGCGTCGTCAAAAAAGCCGGTTTTGACCTGGGCTACATTGAGGTGAGCGACGCTCCCCCTTGTGATGAGGTAATCAATACAGTGGCCGGAGCTTTTGCCGCCGGCCGGACAGCCGCAACTGCTGCGGCTGCGGCGGAGACGGCGCCGGCTACAACTGCTACGGCAGCAGCTACGGCGGCAGCGGCTGCACCGGCAGCCATAGTCCCCAGCGGCGATTTTCAACAAAACACAGCGTTTTTAGCCGATAGCGGCCTGCTGACGCCAGAGCTGCTGCCTTATTTTGCCGATGCTGCCAAGGTCCCTGAAGCTGCCGAAGTGATCATGCTGCTGGCCAATTTATACAATGGGCTAATGGCCGGCCGATAAATGAGTCTATTGTGAAGGGGGCCTGGATTAACGATGAATATATTTGTCTGGTTCATGCTGATTGCAACGATAGGCTCCATCATATTGCTGGTTTATGCCATACTCAATCATCGTTCCGAGCGCTCCCTTTTCTTGATCTTTTCTTCCATCTGCACTTTTTTGTACGTCGTCGGCTATCTGCTGGAAATCACTGCCCCTACCCTGGAAGCCGCCTTTGTCGGCGTCCGGGTACAAAAAATGGGCACGCCCTTTCTTGTGGTTTTCAACTACCTTTTCATCCGAGACATTTATGGTGAAAAACGGCTGAACGTTTATAAGTATATTCTGCTCTTTGCATTGCCTGTCTTCAATACCTATACGGCCCAGGCCTTTCCCCTGGTGCGGCTGCACTATACAGATATCGAATTTTTCTTCAATGGCTATTTCTCCAACTGCCATGGTTTTCCCGGACCCATAAGCTATTTGGCTACTCTATACAATTTTCTGCTGGTTTTTTTGAGCATCCGGCGTATTCTAAGGCACTTAAGAAGCGGCAACAAACTGCAGCGGCCTCAGAGCTTTTGCTTGCTGGCTGCTATTTTGCTGCCGCTATCCGTCAATATTTATCATACCCTTTTTGCGAATCATCTTCTGCTCGATTTAAATCCCTTTGCCATTTCCCTTTCTCTGATACCGCTTATCTATGCCGTCAAGCTCCAGAAGCTCTTTGATGTGGTGCCAATGGCCCGGGATCAGGTCATTGAATCCATGAGCGACGCCTTTATTGTCTGCGACAAGGATTTCAGTTTTTTGGACGCCAATAAGGCAGCAAAACAGCTATTTCCGGAACTGGATAGTTTGCATCCCGGTGAAACTGCCCGGCAGGTAAAGCAGTTTGAAGGTGAGAATGAGCTTTCCCTCCAAATAGGCGGTGAAATGCGGTTTTATAAGATAACCCGCACCCCTATCCAGCAAGATAAAAGAAACAACGGTATTTGTATTATCATCCATGATATTACCGATAAGGAAAATCAGTTGCAAAAGCTCTATGCTAAAGCCACCTTCGATCCTTTGATGAACATTTATAACCGGGCTACTTTTTTTGACATTGCCAATTTCAGACTGACCGGCGAAGAGGCAAAAAATCAATCCTATGCTCTGCTGATGATTGATCTTGATCATTTCAAGGTGGTGAACGATACTTACGGCCACTCCTGCGGCGACGCTGTGCTGCAGACCATTGCCGCTCTGACAAAAAGCCATTTCCGGAAAAACGATATCGTGGGCCGCTACGGCGGCGAGGAAATTGCCGTATTGCTGGAGAATATTTCTGCCGCCGGCCAGGCCTTTACCATATCGGAAAATTTACGAAAATCCATTGAAAATGCAGTCACTTCCTATCAGGAAAAAGAAATCAAAGTCACCGTCAGCATCGGGTTAGCCCATTCTCCTGCAGGCGGCAGCCATGAGCTGGATAATATGCTGGCCCAGGCAGATTCGGCGCTTTACAAAGCCAAAAACAGCGGCCGCAACCGCGTCAGCTTGTATGATTATTCCACCGCAAACTCTGCAGGTTAAGGACCTTGTCAGAGCTGAAATGTACAAAATTTGAGGTTTTGCACAAGCCTGTGACTTGGACGACTTTTCCAGTGTCCCCAATTTGCAGGCCGTTAAAGGAAATGTGCAAAATTGCAGGTTTGTAGCGGTCAGCCATGGATTTTGTGCAAAATTTCAAGTTTGTAGCCTGTTCTTCCTTTAAAATAGGTGGGTTCTTCTGCCCCTGACCCTAAATACGGCAAAAAAGCCGTCTTAGAACACTTTAAACTTGAGATTTTGCTCATTTTCAAAGGGAACAGACGACAAACCTGCATTTTTGAACAGTTAGCTTGAGCGAACAGCAACAAACTTGCATTTTTGAGCAACGTGGTCACTGTCACTGCCACCGCTATTGCCATACCTAGCGCCCACCGCCCGCCTTAGCTATGACCACTTTTATCCAAGACTATTCAGACAGCCGGAACGCTGACAGGCTAAGATATCCTCCGGTATTTGCGACTGGGGCAAATTCCGCGGCGCATCCTCAGTTCCGGCAGTCAAAGCCGTATCGTAGTACCAGCATTTAAACCGGAGGGTATTCATGGTTTTTTTCAGTTCTTCCATTTGTTTGGTCACCGCCGCCAGACGCTCGTAAAACAAGTCCCGCCTTTTTTGCAAAGAACTGTCCCCTTCCTGACACCAATCCAGAAACAGTTTGATTTCTTTAATCGATAATCCGGAATTCTTTAAACACTCGATAATTCCGAGGGTTTCAATCTCCCTGTCACTAAACCTGCGAATGCCGCCGCCGCTTCGTTCCATGTTGGGGAATAATCCTTCCCGGTCATAATAGCGTAAAGTTGATATGGCAATACCAGTTGACTTGGCCACTTGGCCTATAGAATACTGCATAACGAAACCTCCCTATAAATATACGGTATTGGCCTCCCACAATAATATAAAAAATCCTTTAACCTAAACCTGACTTTAGGTTCTACCATAAACAATAGAAAATATTGTAGCTTCTGTCAAGGCTTTTATTCATGGTTTCCTGACCCCCTTTTGCCGCCAACGCTTTTTCTTAGCTTGGCATAGATATCCCGAAAGGTAAACAACGTCCCTTGTATAGTGCCGGCCATAGACTTGACCAAATGGGGGATGCGGCTAAATTGGCTGGCGCTTTCATCGATCATATACGTCCATGTGGTCGTAGCTCCCAAAAGGCCCGCCGCCGCCATATCGATGCCCTTTTCGGTAATTTTGCATTTCTGCATATGCTCCGTCACATCCTTTTTAATGTCCGCCGTCATTTCGGCAAAGGCGGCAAGGGCAAAAGCTTGATAGGACTCCAGAGGGCTGCGTCCTCCGATGACCATGAGATGAATGCCCCTGCGCTTATCCTCCATAGCCGCTAAATAAGAAGCCCAGTTTATATTGATAAAATAAAGGGTGAGCTGCTTTTCGGCCAGCTTCACTCCCTTTTCACCTAGGCGGTCAATCAACTCTTGATAGGCGGCAGGCTCTTCTGCTTTCATAATTTCCGGCGCCTCAAGCTCCAGCAAAATCCGGTTACGGTAGCCGGTCACCAGCTTTCTTTGCTTTTCAAGGATTTGCGAATACCGTTCCAGCATATAGCGGGCTTCTCCGTCCTTGCCCTCCTGGATTCTTTGAGCCCGGCGCAGCAGCTTCGGATATTTTTTATAATGATAAAACTCAATGTCAAAAAAGGTTTCCAAAGTCAAGTCTCTCAGGCAAACAAAGAATTTGCTCTCCCCGGGGTCTCCCTGCCGGCCGGCTCTGCCCCGCAATTGATTGTCAATGCGCAGGCTGCGGTTGATGCCCGTGCTCACCACATATAACCCGCCGGCGGCCCCGGCGAATTTCGCCTCTTTTTCATCGCCGTCCCCAAGGCGGATATCCACGCCCCGGCCCGCCATATTGGTAGAAATCGTAACCTGATAGGGACGGCCGGCTTCCGCAATAACCGCTGCTTCCTCTTCATCGTTTCTGGCATTGAGAACCTGATGCTTGATATTCCGCGACCTCAATAAGGCGGAAAAGTACTCCGACTCCTCTACGCTTTGGCTGCCGATAAGAAGGGGCTGTCCCTTGGCATGGCAGGATTGCAGGCAGGCCAAAATAGCGGCCTCTTGTTCCGCCTTTTCTAAGAATATTGCGTCAGGATGGTCAATGCGGATACAAGGCATATGAGGCGGGATTACGTCAACTTCCGCATCATACATTTTTTTCAGTTCCGCCGCAGAGGATGCCGCCGTTCCCGTCATGCCGCAAAGCATTTTATATTGCAATAAGAAGGCCTGCATGCTTATGGTGTTATAGATAATGGCAGAGGTCCCCTGCAGCCCCAATTCCTGAATTTCCACCGCTTGATGCAGCAAGTCAGGAAAGCGTCTGTTTTCAGCGGTGCGCCCGGTGGCTTCGTCAACTACCCAGATAGAGCCGTTCTTGACGATATAATCCTTATCCCTCTTCAACATAAATCTGGCTTCTAAAGCTGCGCTCACCATAGCCAGCACAGCTCCATTCTCGCTAAGATAAAGGTTGGCCAGCCCCAGACTGTCTTCCATGAAGGCAATGCCGGTTTCCGCCAGCCATACTTGATTATCCGCCCTATTGACGCCTACACCGGCTGCCGGTAATTCCCCCACAGCCCCGGCAATCTTAGCCGCCATCTCCGGCTGCCTGTCAGGATTACCTGCCAAAACCAAGGGAATCCGGGCTTCGTCAATTAAAATGGAATCCGCCTCATCCACCAAAGCAATGGGGAAATCAGGAAAGAGCAGCTTTTCTTTTTCCATAGCAAGAAAATCCCGCAGATAATCAAAGGCAGCCTCCTTGGCCGATACATACAGGACGTCACAGCCGTAGGCAGCCTTTCTCCAGTTGAAATCCGAGGCCTCGTCTATATATCCGCAGGTTAAACCGCAAGCTTTATAAATCCCAAGATTGGCCCCATAGTCCCGGCGGGCCAGATAATCGTTGAACACTAAAATATGGACCGGCTTTTTCTGCAAAGCAAAAATAGCCGCCGTAACCACGGCAGCCAGAGTCTTGCCCTCGCCGGTAGGAAGCTCGGCAATGCGGCCCTGCTGCATGGAATAGGCGGCTATTATTTGGCTGTCAAATAAAGCAAGTCCTGTCTTTCTTCTGATGATTTCTTTTAAGATGCTATAGGCTTCAGCGCTTTTTTCCTTGCATAGAAATTGCACAGATTGCCATAGCAAAGCAACTAATTTGTCTTCTGCCCAATCCTGCCATTGATAACTATTTACCCGGCGGCAAAAATCGCCATAGGGCAAATTAAGCTCCCGCTGAGAGCCTTCTTTTCTTGTTATATTCATAAAAATACTCCTTCATCCATAAATCATGTTTATTAATCCATGTCATGATGATGAAGGAGTATTTATTCGTTTTTGCGTACTGACAAAGCCAGGGCCACGTAACCCCTCTTGCCTTCCGGAGCGGCAAATGCAAAAGCTATAACCGCCATAAAGATGGCGGGAAAGAACATTATGATTGGATGAACCAGCGCCATGGCCAAGGCCATCAGCACAAGGAAATAGAATAGGCCGCAGCAGGCACGGCTCTTGAAATTTACGTTTATGCCGAACGAATTAAAGCCCATGTTTTCCTCGTCTCGCTGGCTAATATACTGACTGGTATGCTGACTGTTTCATCCTATCATAGCGGCGCTTTTTTGTCGAGTCTGGCTCAGGAAATCACGGCAATGGGGATTACGCTCTTAAAGCACTGCTGCTCATAAAGAAAGTCCTGAATTTTCACTTGCACGCTGAAGGCCCGGCCCATATTCTCCTCGTTGATGACCTGGGCGGCGGGGCCGTAGAGGCTTTGGCCCTCCCGGTTGAGGATCAGGGCCTTATCGGCGATTTTCAGGGCATGGGCCGGATAATGGGTGTTGACGATGGCGGCAATGCCCTGCTCCCGGGAAAGCCGGCGGATGGTGTCCAGGATGATCAACTGGTTTTTGAAGTCCAGATTGGATTCCGGCTCATCCAGCACCAGAAGCTGGGGCTTGGCCGCCAGGGCCCGGGCAATCAGCACCATCTGCAATTCGCCGCCGCTCATTTCGCTGCACTTCTTATTGCCGAGATGCCGGATGCCAACCTGCTCCATAGCCTCGGCGGCAACCCTGCGGTCCTCTGCCGCAGGCTGGGCAAAAAGCCCCAGCCGGGCGGAGCGGCCCATCAGCACCATTTCGGCGGCCGAATAGGAAAGGGCTGTGTCCTTTGACTGGGGAACATAAGCAATCCGCCGCCAAAGCTCGGCATGGGTCATTCGGCTGATGGCGGTACCGTCGATGAGGGTTTCGCCGCTTTTCCAGCGCAGCAGGCCCATCATGCAGCGGAGCAAAGTGGTTTTGCCCACGCCGTTGGGTCCAAGAACCGACAGCACTTCCCGGCGGTCCACAGAAAAGGAAACATCACGCAGGATAGGGGTATTGCCATAACTAAAGGAGCCCTTTCTGACGGAGAAATTCATAGCTTTGCACCTCCTGTTTTACGCAGCAGCAAAATGAAAAAGGGAGCGCCGATTAAGGCCGTCAGTATGGAAACGGGAATCTCGGCGGCGGTGGCGGCCCGGGCGGCAGTATCGATAACTACCATAAAGGAGGAACCAAGACCGACGCTTACGGGAATGATCCGCCGGTTGTCGCTGCCGTAGAGCATCCGGGCCGCATGGGGGATCAACAGACCTACCCAACCCACCTGGCCGCACATGGAAACACAAGAAGCGGTGATCATCGTGGAAGCCGCCATTACCGCCAGCCGCAGCCGTTTTACATTGATGCCCAGGGACTGAGCCTCGTCTTCCTGCAGAGAAAGGATGTTAAGCCGCCAGCGCATCAAAATCAATATAATAATGCCGATAAGGATAATCGGCAAGCCGAGAATAATGTTACTCATGCTGGACCGGGACATGCTGCCCATCAGCCAATAGGTAATGGTGGGCAACTGCTCCTCCTGATCCGCCACATATTTCACCAGGGAAACCATGGCTTGAAACAGGGAGGAAACCACTATGCCGGACAGCACCACCATAATGATGCTGGTCTTGCCCCGCAGGCGGCTGATGCTGCAGGTAAACAGCAGAGCCAGCAGACCCATAGCCAAAGCAGCGGCCTGAACCAGCAGCATATTGTGGGTATGAAGCAAAGCCATTACGGCGCCAAAGGAGGCGCCGGTGGCCACCCCCAAGGTATCGGGGGTAGCCAGAGGATTGCCGAAAAGGGATTGGAAGGAAGCGCCGGCCACCGACAAGCCCGCCCCCACAAAAAGGGCCAGCAAGATCCGGGGCAGCCGGACGTTAAAGATCACCGAAATGGCGGTAGGCTCCGCCATATAGCCGGTAAAGGGGGAAAACAGCACCTGCAGAGTCTCCGCCGGGCTAAGATGGTAGCGGCCGATGCCCAGGCAAAGGAGCGCCGTTACAAAAGGCGCCAGGATAATCAAAATGGTCAGGGGTATGGCAAGAGAACGTTTCATGGTTTACTTTACGCCTGCAGCCTCACGGGCAGGATTGAAAATCTGGTGAATGTCCTCATCGCTCAAGGTAACGTTATAGAAACGCTGGTAGTAAGCTTTGACTTCGGCTTCCATATCGATATCGGCAAAGAGCTCCGGCTGGTTTTTCTGAGCCAGCCATTTGAGGACCAGGGGAGTGTCGGATGCAGGGGGGAACCAGCGGTACATGCCCAAGGGGAATTTATAGACCTTGCCTTCCCGCACTGCCTTCACATTGCTCCAATCGTCGCCGTCAATGGCATTATTGTAGAGGTCTTCCGGCAGATAGGGGCTGAAATTAGTGATGTAAATAATATCGGGATCCCATTCGTATATCTGTTCCATGTTGATTTCCGGGGTTCCTTTGAGATCCGCCGCCACATTGATGCCGCCGGTGGATTCGATCCAGTACTGGCCGAAAAAGTTGCTGCCGGAGGTCTTGATTACGCCGCCGGCGTAATTGAAGAGGATCAAAACCCGGGGCTTTTCAATCTGGCCGGCCTGCTCAAAAACAGCCTGAACCTCATCGTAGATCTGATGGCCGTATTCCGCAATACCGGCGGCCTTGTCTTGCTGCTGCAGAACCTCGCCTAAGAGCTTAACCCAATTTTCAAAGGTTTCCACGCAGTTAAAGTTCCAATTGGAGGTGGAAAAACCAACAGCCGGAATACCTGCCGCCGTCAGCTTATCATACTCGGCGGTGTTGTTGGCGCTATAAAAAACCACGTCGGGCTTGAGTTTGAGCAGCTCCTCGATATTCATCTCGTCGCCCTTCATAAAATCGGTGGTGACGTTGACAATATCCGGTACCACTTTCGGCAGAATGGAATTCTTGGCCGCCGCCATGGAAGAAGGATGGATGCCCACCAGCTTGTCGGTGGAGCCCTCAAACAAGCTGTAGACGGAAGGCAAGGGCAGCAAAGAGGAAATAACGATCTTGTTGATTTCTGCGGGAATAGTGATTTCTTTTCCGGTGTGGTCCACTACGGTGCGGGTAGCAGTTTGTCCGCTTTGGCCCCCGGCAGCGCCGGCGGCTTCGCTGGCCGGCTCTGTGGCTTCCGCAGGCGGGGTCGTCGGAGCGGTTGCGGTGGAGCCGCAGCCGGCAAAGGAGACGAGGATAAGGCAAAGTACAAGAAGGCTACCGGTAATGCGTTTAATACGATTCATTTAACACCCTTCTTTCTGTCGATTTAAATTCAGACCTTGGTTTTCATCTACCCGGAGGTTTATCCAGCGGTTAAAAAACGAGCCGGTGAGGCGGGCTGTCTGCTCCGCAGCCAGCTTGCTGGAAACCGCATATTGGGCATTGGGCCAAAATTCTTTATTATTATTCTGCAATAATACTTTTAAAAAAGGATCGGCAATAATCAAGCGGTAATTGTCCCGGTTAAGCTCTTGACCAATCAACTGCTCGCTTTTTAAATCCTTATCCTGAGGTAGGGCCAGACCGGGCTCCAGGCCAAAAAGGCAACCCACGGCCACAGAGCTTTCCCCATAATCCCGTTGTAAAGCCAGGCGAATGGCATTAGCTTGAACCTGCTCCCCTACAATGAGGATTTCCGGCGCAGCGGCCAAGGGGTCAGTACCACTGGCGGCACCGGCTTCACAGGATGAAAGATTCAGTATCCGGGATTGCCGGCTTTGGCGAACCTCCTCTAAGGCAGCGAAGTATTCTTCCGAGGCCTTTTCCCCGTAGGGCAGCCCGCAAAGGTAAGGAATGCCGTAACGCTTTTCCATCTCGGCAGCCACCAAAAGGCCGGTACGGGATACCGCCAAATTAACTTCGGCGGCGGCAGACTGCCGTAAAGCTGCCAGATTATAATCCATAGCCAGGCAAGCCGTCAGGAAAAGGCCCCGGTCTTGCAGCAGCTTTTTGAGGTCCCGGAGATTCTCACCTTTGCCAAAATCCATGGGGGTTGCCCCCAGAATATTTACACTGCCGGCCTCTGTGGCTAAAGGCTTTGTAAACCGTTTTAAAAGGGCCATAATTGTGGCGGCGGCCCCTTTGTCGTAGTAGGCCGTCCCCGTGGTGTCAAAGCCGAAGCTGGGTATGCCGGTACGTTCCTCCAGCTCCGCCGCCACCCCGGTCAGATCACTGCCGATAACCATCGGCACCGGGCTGCCCACCAGGGCCATCAAATCAGGCTGAATATCCCGGGCGGCATCGATCATCTTCTGAATCAGCTTCTCATCGTCCCCCAAAACCGCATCGATCTCCCGCAGGCCGGAGCAGTAAACCGGAGATTTTGAGCCATACCAGCGGGGCTCGTCGTAGCCGGTATAATTGCCGGTGCAGCCGGAGGCGTCGTGCATAGCCGTCACCGTTTTCAAATCGAACAACACCGCAGAGACACCGGAATAATCCGGAGAAAAAGGCGGCAAAAAAAGGGATAAAACCGCCATAGTCACACCACCAATCCGTATTCGTTGATCAGCCCTTCCAGATCCACGGGGGCTTTGGCCGCTTCCTCAATCAGCTCCATAAGCTTTTTCACAGCATAATAGCCGAACATTCCCTGATCGTTGAACAAATCCACCACATAGCGGGAGCCCGCCAGATAAGCGCCGTCCACCCCGATGGCAATGCTGCCCGGCAACCGCCGCTCAAAAAGCACCGCTTTGTGATGCTGGGGCTGAAAGACTTCTATCTCCGGATGCTTCACCTTCAGCCACTCCATGTCGCTGCGGTCTATAGCGGCGCATTCCTGAGCCTCAATGCGGCGAACCGAAAAACCGTATTCGGTCAAGGCCCGGGCCAGGCCAAAGGGCCTGACAGCAGCGGAGCCGTCAACGATGATAGGCGCAGCGCCTACCAAAGCCCGCACCCGCGCTACCCATTGCAAAGCTTCCTCCTTCTGTCTTGAAAAATCAAAGGTAAGGGGCTGGCCCGGCAAAAGAAATTCCTGGAGCCGGCGGTAGCTTTCCTCAATTTCCTCCAGCCGGTAGCTTACCGGCAGAAAAAGAAAGGGCAAGCCGTGTTTTTCCTGCATTTGCCGGGCGGCATACCTGCCGGCGGGAGCCAGCACCAGGTTGGCCCGGCTGCGGGCCATCTCCTGGTAAGCATCGTAGGTTTCGTATTGGGAAATATGGCGGAGCCCATCGCAGCCTGCGGCCTCCAGAAAATCATGAAGCTCACTTTCCGGTGAAAGGGCCACCAGATTGCCGAGGCTATTGACGCCCTGGTCCCGGTTTTCGGCGGGTTCCAGCAAACTATAGAGATTGTTTTGAATGGAAATGGGCGGCGGCGTAAGAGAGCCCAGGGAGATGGGATTCATGTGGCAGACCCGAAAGGCCACATCGGGATGCTTTGCCCCCAGTACCGCCAGCAAGGCTTCATGATCGGTGCCGATCAAATCATCGAGGCAGCTAACAAAGATAAAGAACACCCGGGGCCGTTTAGGCAGGGCGGCAAAGACCTCTTCCACCGCCTCAGGAATCAAATCATCATAGCCGTTGATAATATCGCTTTGACTGATATACAGGTAGAAAAGCCGGTTTTTAAAACCCTGGCGCATAGCGCCGATGGCGCCGTGCCTGCCGCAGGCAAAGGGACAAACGAAAAGCTGTACGCTTTCCGGAGCCAGCATACCAATTCGTACCACGCCCCAATCACCGTGGGCCGGCGAAGAATAGTGCAGGGTATTTTCAAAGCAGCAGCTCACAGTCCCACCTCCTCCAGCACTTTGTCGGCAAGGCAGTTGTATTCCCAGGCCATTTCGCTGCCGGGAAAAGCCTCCACCACTGTCATGCCCTGATTTTCCGCCTGCTGCACCAGCTTGTGGCGGGGAATAATTTTGATAACCTGGGTGCCGCTTTCCCGGGCCACCTGCTGAACCAAGGCGTCCTCATTTTCCACATTTCTCGAATTTTGAATAAGGCCGGAATATTTGGCATAGCCCCGCTTGCCGAAATTTTCAATGGCATGGGCAATATTGGTGGCGGCATAAAGGGCCATCATTTCCCCTGAGGTAACGATAAATACATTGTCGGCATAGCCTCCTCGAATAGGCATGGCAAAACCGCCGCAAACCACATCTCCCAGCACATCGTAAAACACGATATCCGGTTGGTAACGTTCATAGGCCTCCAACTCCTCCAGCTTTTGAAATGCCGTAATAATGCCCCGGCCGGCACAGCCGATACCAGGGGTAGGACCGCCGGCCTCCACACAAACCACACCGCCAAAGCCTTCAAAGGCAATATGATCCAGATTCACCTGATTGTCCCGCTGCCGGATCTGGTCCAACACGGTGGGAATTATCCGTCCCTGCATTAGATTTTTTGTGGAGTCAGCCTTGGGATCGCAGCCGATCTGCATCACCTTCAGCCCCCGGGCCGCCAAAGCCGCCGACAAATTGGAGGTGGTGGTGGATTTGCCAATACCGCCTTTCCCATAAATTGCAATCTTTTTCACTGTGTAGCTCCTCTTTTGGTTAGTCATAGCTAACCATGCAGCATAAATATTAGTTAGCAATTGCTAACTTTGGCTCATTTTATCACTCTGTTCTTTGCTTGTCAATCAGGAAAAAGGGCAGGCTTGTTTCCGTTTACTGAGGCTAACTGCTCAAAATTGAAGTTGTGGGGGAGGGCACTGAAAAAGCACCACTTTTATGAGACAAAAGGTTTACTTCTCCTCAATTCGCCGAAAGAGGAAGAACCATTTGGTGAAAGTTGAAGAAGAAAAAGCGCTCAGTGCGCTGCTGC
>JBCFAO010000014.1:0-78063 GCA_038562165.1 Clostridiales bacterium
CCATTCGCAAGAAGTAAGGCCCCTGAAAGAAGACCAGGTAGATAGGCCGGAGGTGTAAGTGCAGCAATGTATTGAGCTGACCGGTACTAATAGGCCGAGGACTTGACCATACTATCCTTATGGAAACCAAATTGTGCAGGAAATTGTCTATGCAGTTTTCAGGGATCAAGACAATTGCATCCTTGAAAGAAAACTGGCGAAGTCACGAGAAAAGTGACGCAGGATTTTTTGTTCAAGACAAGGCAAGTGACGAAGGAAGCGAGGGAGCGTACTTGAGTACGTGACCGAACAGACTGAGGAAGCGGACGCAGTCTTGGACGAAAAAGACAAGTCAGAAGTCCTGGCGGCTATGGCGAAGGGGTCCCACCTGTTCCCATCTCGAACACAGCAGTTAAGCCCTTCAGCGCAGATAATACTTGGTCTTAAGATCCGGGAAGGTATGTCGCTGCCAGGAAGAACCGGTCCAACCGGTAGAAAAACGTTCAACTTATGTTGGACGTTTTTTTGTTTTAGGCGGTTCCGTATACTTGGGATAAATTAGAAAGTCCAACTTGACAAAAGTTCCCGGGAACCTTTAATATGCCAATAGAAGAAGGTGAGAAATTATGGCGACGGATAGAGATACTTACACGGATATACACTCTGAATTGGAACTGCTGCAGGCTGAGGTTCAGAAGCTGAAAAAGGAAAATGAGAGCCTGCGTCTTTGGCAGGAGGAGCTTCGGGCGGCTTTGGATGCGACTTTAGAGGGCGTAGAGGTGGTAGACAGCTCCGGAAAAGTGATTTATGTTAATCGAAGCTTCGAGACAATACTGGAAGAGAAAGCTGAAGAGCGTATAGGTAAGAATATCTATGAAGTATCGCCTAACGGAGCCTTAGTGGAAGCTTTGCGGGACCGGCGGCCGGTCTTTGGTAAAATCCACACCACTCTAAACGGCAAAAAAGTGGTATCAGCCAATAGCTCGCCGATTTTAGTAAACGGCAAAGCCCTGGGCGCAGTCTCTGTATTTTCCGATATTTCAGATATCGAGCGAATGAGCCGGCTGCTGGAAAAACGCAATAAGCAAGTGAAGAAATTACAGGAGCAGGTGCAGGAGTTTGCTTCTTCTCAGTATGGACTGGAGAACCTGATCGGAGAAAGCCAAGCTTTGCGCCAATGTATCGCTATGGCGCATAAAATGGCCAATTCCAATGCTACAGTACTGCTTAGCGGGGAAAGCGGTACCGGCAAGGAGCTTTTTGCTCACGGCATCCACCAGGCCGGCAACCGGGCCAAAAAACCATTCATCAAAATCAATTGCGCCGCTATTCCCGACCATTTGCTGGAAAGCGAATTCTTTGGCTATGAGGCCGGGGCATTTACCGGCGCCGCAAAAGCAAAAATGGGCAAATTCGAGCTGGCTGATACCGGAACTTTGTTTTTGGATGAGATTGGGGAGATGAACCTTCTGCTGCAGGCTAAACTGCTCAGGGTATTGCAGGATAAAGAAGTGGAGAGGCTTGGCGGTCTGCGGCCCCGGAAGGTAGACGTGAGAATCATTGCTGCTACCAATAAAGACCTAAAAGCTGAGGTAGCCAAGGGGTGTTTTCGGCAGGATTTATATTACCGTCTTAATGTGGTGAATATTAATGTACCGCCTTTGCGTCAGCGGAGGGAAGATATTCCTCCCATTGCCGCTTTTATCATTAAGAAGTTTAATGAAGAGTATAGCAGCAATTTCATTTTGACCGAGGGGCTAATCAGGCATCTGATGACACTGGATTGGCCCGGCAATGTACGGGAACTGGAAAATTATTTAGGTAAGCTGGTGCTTTTTTCTCAAGACGGCCGGGAATATATGGATGATTACTGCCGGCAGGATGAAGGCAGAGGAGGATTCGTAGCCAGGGCCCCGGAAAGCAGCGGTTGTTCTATGGAGGATTACGAGAAGAAATTGATCCTTTCCGCCTTGGAAATGCATGGCTATGATACCAAGGGTAAGCAGCGGGCTGCCAAAGAATTAAAAATTTCCCTGTCCACTCTATACAACAAGCTGCGGCTGTATAAGCAGCAAGGAAAGCTCTAGGATCTTTTGAGGGATTGCAAATTCTACATTTTGCAATAAGAGATTTTTCTGGAACCTGCAATTTATGTTGAATGCCGAAAAAATTCCGGCGAAAATAAAGGCGTTTTTAAAACTTGATCAAAAATCCGGTTGGCATGAGATTTGCACCTTTCTGATGGCAGATAGAAAAGAAAGGAGAAAATAGCATGAGCAATTGGATTTATTTTTTAGGTTTTATCGCGGTTACCGCCTTGGTTGGTATGAAGGCCAGCAAAAACATCGTTACCTCCGACGACTACATTTCTGCCGGAGGCAACCTGGGCCCGATAGCCATATCCTGTACCTTGATTGCCACCTGGCTGGGAACCGGGTCCCTCATTGGCTTTGTGGGCACCGGCTATAGCTATGGCGTCACGGTCATCGCCTTCACTGCCGGCTCTGCCCTGTCGGCCCTGGTCATCTGCCTGGTTTTTTCCAGGTGGACCAAGAAAATGAATATCGCAACCATACCCCAGTGGCTGGACTACATTTATGGAGACAATAAGTATATCAAGGGTTTCTCCAGCCTGTGCTACATCTTTATGTACTGCTCCTGGACCCTGGGCTGCGCCGTTGGCTGCGGCACGATGTGTTACAACCTTCTGGGCATTCCCCTTTGGCTGGGATCCGTCATTTGCTGCGCTATCTTTATCATCTTCACCGTTACCGGCGGTCTTTATGCCGTGGCCTGGATGGACGTTTTCCAGCAGGTAGTCATGACCATCGGCATGCTTTTCTTAGTGGGTTTTGTGGGTACGAAAACCGGCTGGTTTAGCGGCGTTACCTCCGCCAGCTTAGGTTCGGAATATTTCTCCTTCAGCCTGCCCAATCGTGCCTATGTAATCAGCATCACCCTAACTTATTTTTGCGGCCATCTTTTTGGCCAGACCTACTATCAGCGCATCTCTGCCTCCCGGGATCTGAAAACGGTCCGTATCGGTCTGATCTGCGGTGGTGTAGCCGTACTTTTAGTCGGTATCTATTGCTTTTTTGTGGGCATGAGCGTCCGGGCTGCCGGCGCTGCCATCACCGCCACCGATAATACTGTATTCTGGGCTATCGATAACTGGCTGCCCGGCTGGATGACTCCGGTTTATCTGATCGCCATTTTGGCCGCCGCTTTCTCCACAGCGGACTCTGCCCTGAATTCCGCCTCTTCTAACGTAGCCCGGGACATCTATAAAAATATTTTCAAGCCCGAGGCTAAGGATGAGGAAGTCGTCAAAGTAGCAAAGATCGCCACCGTTGTGCTGGGCTTGATTTGCCTGGCCCTTTCCCTGCGGCCTATCACTATGCTGGTAAATATTTTCAAGGGCGCCCAGGTCTGCATCGTAGGCGGTATTTTCTGGCCTATTATCCTGGGTATGTACTGGAAGAAAGCCACTCTTCAAGCGGCCGTCATCACCATTCCGGTGGGGGCCCTTACCGGTATCGCCTTTGAGTTCATCCCGGCTCTAAAAGTCTACTTCAGCGGCGGCGCGATTCCGGCCTGTATCGTAGGATGCCTTTGCATGATCATCGTCAGCCTGGCAACCAGGAGTACCTGCGGCGGCGCTTATTACCGGAATGATGCGGCAGCGGAAAAAGCCTAAAGCAAGTAGAAAAGATACGGGAGGGTCAAAATGAAAATCAAAAGAATCTCGACAATAATTGTAGATATGCCTCTGATCAGGCCCCATGTAATGTCTTTGATGACGGTAGAAGTAGTAAACTATCTTTTTGTAAGGGTCGAAGCGGAAAACGGAGCCGCAGGCTGGGGGGAAACCTCTTTCCTTGGAGGGCCTACCTGGTCTGAGGAAAGCGTAGAATCTGCCCAGGCTGTAGTTAATACTTATATGGGGCCTTTTTTGATCGGCAAAGAGGCGGAGGAAATCGAAGGGCTTCGCCATCTGATGGGCAGCCTGGTTCGGGGCAATCATTTTGCCCAGGCGGCTGTGGAGCTGGCCTTGTGGGATCTTTTAGGCCAGCTGAGAGGCCTGCCGGTTTACGACTTGCTAGGCGGCAAGGTTCGGGATAAGGTGCCTTTAAGCTGGTCCCTGGCCTCCGGTACCTTGGAGGCGGAGCTGAAGGAGGCGGAAGAGCGGGCGGCCCAAGGCGGGTTTATTTTCAAATTCAAAACCGGCCTGATGAAGCCGGAAGAGGATGGGGCCCGCATCAAAAATATCCGGCAGGCCTTCCCCAAAGCTTGGCTTAGGGCCGACGCCAATCAGGGCTGGGACCGTTTCACTGCCATCCGGGCCATCCGGCTCTTTGAGGAATACAATATGGATTTTGTAGAACAGCCGGTACCTAAATCCGATATGGACAGCTTAGTCGCTATTGCCAGAAGCACCAGCATTCCTCTTCTGGCTGACGAGAGCCTGGAATCTCTCCAAGCGGCTACTCAGCTAGTGAAGCGGGACGCAGTGGGCATGTTCGGTATCAAGCTCAGTAAGGCCGGTGGGCTTTTAGGCGCCAAACGCCTGGCTGCCATCGCCGAAGGCGCTGCCTTCCCTTGCTATGTGGGCAGCATGATGGAATCACCTCTTTGCAATGCGGCTCATCTGCACTTTGCCTGCTCTACGCCGGCGGTGACTATGGGCTGCGAGCTCTTTGGACCTATTCTTTTGGCGGATAGCCTCACCGAGGAGCAATCCATCTTCAAGGATGGCCATATCTGTCTGGATAAGCCTAAGCCAGGCTTTGGCGTCACTATGCGGGAGGATAAAATCCGCCAATACCAAAGAGCCCCCTTCCATCATATTGGCTAATATCAGTTGAAATTGCAAAAGATAATAAAAGGAGGTATGATTAGCTTTACAGAAAACTCTCTGTAAAGCTTTCTTAATGGAATAACACAGCAAAGGAAAGAGGAAGACCATGGGTGAATTATGGATTGCCGGCCTGGGTCCGGCGGATTTGAAAAAAATGACGCTGGAAACCTGGCAGCTTATTAAGGATGCGGATAAGGTAATCTTGCGGACGGAGATTCATCCTGCCGCCGCCGGCCTAAGGGAAAAGGGACAAGCTTTTATTAGCTGTGACCATTATTACGATAAAGGCGGCAGTTTCCAAGAGATCTATGAGAATATTGCCGGTTTCGTTTGGGAGGAGGCGGAAAAAGGACAAAAAGTTTGCTATTGTGTGCCGGGTCATCCTCTGGTGGCGGAGGAGACGGTAAGGCTGCTTCTAAAGAAAGCTTCTCTGGCCCATGGCACTGATGGCGCCGGCCAAGTGAGCATCAGGCTGCTGCCGGCTCTTAGCTTCCTGGACGCCGTATTTCTGCTTCTGGGCGTCGATCCTATCGAGGAAGGCCTAACCCTTCTGGACGCGGCCTTATTGACGCAGGAGGCGAGTCTGGAGCCCTCAGAAGCGAACACGGAATTAAAAGGGAAGGGCTATCCTCCTTTGCCGCCGGGGCCTTGCCTCTTTACCCAAGTTTATAACCGGTTTGTTGCCGGAGAGTTGAAATTGTTTTTGCTGGAGACGGCGCCGCCGGAAGCGGAAATATTGATCCTTTATCATGCCGGCGTAACGGGTGAAGAGAAGCTGATTCTCTGTCCCCTGGCGGAATTAGACCACTTTAAAGATTTTGATCATCTGACTTCCGTTTATCTGCCGGCTACAGCCAGCGACGGCAGAGATAACAGAGGCGCAGGCAAGCCGGAAGATAAGGCCCGGGACAAGTCGGGCTCTGATTATCCCCTGGATGAGCTGGTAGAGGTTTTTGAGCGGCTGTTGGGCCCCGGAGGCTGTCCCTGGGATCAGAAGCAGACTCACGAAAGCTTAAAGCCATATTTGATGGAAGAGGCAGGCGAGGTGCTGGAGGCTATTGACGAGAAGGATATGGCTCACTTGAAGGAAGAATTAGGCGATGTGCTCATGCAGATCGTATTCCATAGCGCACTGGCCCGCCGGCGGGGAGACTTTACCATCAACGATGTGATTCAGGGTATTACGGAAAAAATGATTCGCCGCCATCCCCATGTTTTTGGAACGGCAAAAGCCGATAATCCGGAAGAGGTGGCAGACCTTTGGCAGCAAATCAAGGCGGAAGAAAAGCGCAAAAAAAGAGCGGAAGAAAATAAGGAGCTGGGAAAAAATAACTGAAAATCAGATAAAAATTCTTGCTCATATGCCCCGATAGAGGCCAAATAGCTGGGAAAAACATAAAAAATCCTTAAAAATCAATATTCTAGCGGTATATTAAGCAGGATTTTGGCCAAGCATATCGAACATAAGTACAGGAAATCCGAAATTTGAACGGGAGGGATTAATTTGAATAAAGCAGAGCTTGTATCTAAAGTAGCAGAGAAAGCCGGCTTGTCCAAAAAAGACGCAGAGAAAGCAGTAGCTGCAGTGTTCGATAGCATTCAGGATACGTTGAAAGCTGGGGACAAGGTTCAGTTGGTAGGCTTCGGCACGTTTGAGACTCGTGAGAGAGGCGCCCGCACCGGCCGCAATCCTCGCAGTGGTGCCACCATTGAGATTCCCGCTTCCAAGGTGCCTGCTTTTAAAGCCGGTAAAGCGCTGAAGGATGCGATTATCTAAACAGCACTTTTTAGGACTACGGATTGATTAAATGGCTTTGGGTGCATCCCAAAGCCATTTTCCGTAGGCGCCGCCCGGCAGAAGGGCAAGCTCATGGGGGAAGAAAGGAAACATCAGTATGCGACTGGATAAATATCTTAAGGTATCCCGCCTGATCAAACGCCGCACAGTGGCTAAAGAGATGGTGGACGCCGGACGGGTAAAGATCAACGGCAAGGTAGCCAAGCCCGGCAGCGAGGTAAAGATAGGGGATTTGCTGGAAATTGGTTTTGGCCAGCGCCAGGTAAGGGCGGAGATTCTGGAAATTAAAGAAACCGTCCGGGCCGAAGAAGCGGCAAATTTGTATAAACTGATGGAAGGCCAGCCAATCGATTAAAGGAATAAATGAAACCCTGGGTTTTGGACATACTATGGCCAAAGGCAGGTGTTTTTTTTATGAACAATCATAGTGTCGAAATAAAAAAAGATCGGCAAAACAAGTTGTATAGCTTTATTCAATCAAAACGGATGGGACCTTTCGTTTGGACCGTCGCTCTGTTGGTACTGCTGGCGGTGTTGATCGTTAGCCTTACGGCTTGCGGCATGGCCCGCCCCTTGGAAAATGAGCCGGGGGAATCCGGTAAGAATGGCAAGGCAGGGCAGGGACAAGCCGGCGGAGTTGCCGGCAGCAAGTGGCAGGAAGAACCCGACATTACCCTCTATATGCATGAAACTGAGGAAACGAAGGAAATGCCTTTGGAGGAATACCTGCTGGGCGTGGTGGCGGCAGAGATGGATCCTACGTGGCCTGCGGCAGCCCTGGAAGCCCAGGCCATATTGGCCAGGACATTTACTCTGGAGCGTATCGAATCCCTGGGAGGAGTGCCGAAGCGAGGGACGGATGCATCTACGGATGTGGAGGAGTTTCAAGCCTATGACGCCGGCCGGATCAACGATAGCGTTAAAAAGGCCGTAGAAAATACCCGGGGTAAGGTGGCCACTTGGCAGGGCAGACTGATCAAAGCCTGGTTCTTTGCCGACGGCGGCGGTAAAACCGCTGCTTCAGCTTTAGAGGGCCTGGCCTATGATAAAGAGGAAACGCCCTATATCCATTCCGTAGAAGATCCCGGCGCCGCCATCACGGAAGAGAGCAATAAGCAGTGGTCCGTTGCCATTCCTGTGGCAGAAGCCAGGGAACGCTTAAAGAGCTTTACCGGCAATGATCCCGGAGAGATCAGCTCGGCCAAGATCCTGGAAAAAGGCGAAAGCGGCCGGGCCACAAAGGTGCAAATCGGCAGCCTGACCACCGGCGGGCCGGCTATGCGGCTGGCTCTTGGCAGCACAGAGGTCAAGTCGGCTCTCTTGACTAAACTGGCTGTGGAAGGCGGCAAATTAGTAGTTGCCGGCAAAGGCTACGGTCACGGCGTAGGCATGAGCCAATGGGGAGCCAGGGCTATGGCGGAAGAAGGAAAATCCGGCCAGGAGATTGTCGGCTATTTCTTTAAAGACGTAGAAATTGAACAGCTTTATGAGTGAGGCTGATGGCGAAAGCCCAGCCGGAAGAACTGCCCTCTTGGTCAAGAAGACCGGGAGGAGCGGTTCTTTTGTTTTATCATTATAGTCATAGGAAGCCCCGGTTCCCCATACACTGTAAGCAAAAGGGGGTTAGTGATATGGATAAGCAATATGTATCCACCATAACCGGACGGGAAAAAATCGTTCTTGCCGGCGTAAAAGAAATTAACGAATTCGATGACCAGCAGATTATTGCGGAAAGCAATCTGGGCATGGTGGAGCTGCGGGGCAAACAGCTAAAAATTACCCAGTTGGACCAGGAGTCGGAAGAACTGACGGTAGAGGGAAAGATATCCAGCCTTACTTATAGTGAGAAAAAAACCGGTGAGCGCAGCAAAAGTTTATTAAAGAAGCTGATCGGATAAAGCTGTGTTTCCCATCTATTTGCAGCTTGCTTATGTTTTTCTGACTGTGGCCTTGGGTATGGGGACGGGCCTGCTTTACGACATTTACGCCCTGTTGTTTCATTGGCGCAAACCAAAAGGTTTTTTCCGCTGGCTTTGGGATATTTCCTTCTGGATTTTTATTTTTATTCTGGTATACTATTTTTTGATGCGAATTCTCGGCGGCGATTTCCGCCTCTGGGTTCTGTTAGCACTTGGAGCCGGCCAGTTGATTTATCACAAAGCATGGCGGGCCAATAAAAAAATCTTATCCTGGCGCCGTAAACTGGCAGGATTACTAAAGAAATCGGCGAATAAGGATAAATTACAGTAATCACCTAACTTTTCGGGGGAAGTCATGGCAGAGGCATTGATCAAAAAAGCAGAAAAGGAAGAATCTGTGGAAAAACGGATCTCCCTCACTGTGGTTCCGCCGTCAGCGGGCGGCCAGGATATTCGGGTGGAAGTTAAGCGCAACCTTTCAGCCACAAAGCGAAAAAGGCAAAAACGATTTGCCGCTTTTTTCTTTGTGGTAATGTTTCTTATGCTCTTTCCCATGCTTAGGGATGGCATGTCTTATGTGAGAATGAGCCGGGAACTGCAGGTTTTGCAGCAGCGCAACCAAGAGCTGGGAGGCCTTAAGCAGCAATTAGAAAATGAGATGGAGCTGCTGAATACGCCGGAGATGGTAGAGAAGCTGGCCCGGGAAGACCTGGGTATGGTTAAGCCCGGCGAAAGCAAGGTCTATCAGACTATCCCCACCAATGACATCCCCCAGAGGGAGGAGTTAAAACAAGGTGAGGAGCGTTTACTTCATTAATGATTTTCTGATATAAATATTATGAGGAGATTAAAGGAGTCAGGAGGAAGTTTTTGTTCATGACAATTGAAGTTGGAACCATCGTTGAAGGGGTAGTATCCGGTATTACGAATTTCGGTGCCTTTATTAGCTTGCCCGGTAATGTTACCGGTCTGGTACACATTTCTGAGGTGGCCGACGCCTATGTTAAGGATGTAAAAGATTATCTCAAAGAGCAGGATAAGGTCATGGTGAAGATAATCAATGTGGATCCCAAAGGCAAAATCGGTCTTTCCATCAAGCAAGCTAAGCCTCCTGCACCAGAGGCCCCGGTAGCGCCTAGGCCCGTATTTAAGAAAGACAGACCGCCTATGCGCAGCGCTGGCTTTACCCCTCCTCGCACTCCTGCACCGGAGACCTTTGAGGATAAGCTTTCCAAGTTTATTAAAGAAAGCGAGCAAAAACAACTGGAGTTCCGCCGCAGCACCGATGCCAAGCGGGGCGGCAGAGGCGCCGGCAGAGGTTGATTACCCGGGCTTCGGCAGCCAAGGCTATTGTGTCTTACTTAGGCAGCCGTTAAACAGAAAAACCAGGCTTTGGATGATGGCGCAGAGGCGCGCCGGATCCTGAGCCTTTTCTTTTTGGTGAAGGATGAAAGGAGACGGGCAAATGGGAATCTATCAAGGAGCCATGGATATCGGCACCAACTCTTGCCGGTTGATTATTGTGGAAAAGAAAGAAGAGGGTGATTTTACCCATTTGCGGCAGGTGAGAATCACCAGAATCGGGGAAGGGCTGGGCCAGGGCCATCTCCGCCTGAGCCGGGGGGCCATGGACAGAACCTTGGCAGCCTTGGCCGAGTATAAAGAGATACTGGCCGGCTATCCTGTAGAGAAAGTTTGGCTTATGGGCACCCAGGCCTTGCGGGAAGCGGACAACAGCCAGGCCTTTGCCGCTGAGGTTAAAGAGCGGACAGGCTTTGACCTGCAGATCATCAGCGGAGAAAGGGAGGCCTATCTCAGCTACCTGGGAGCCGCCACGGGCCTAAGCGATCCGGCGCTGGCCCAGCCCCTGGTGCTGGATATCGGCGCCGGCAGCACGGAGCTGATGTGGCTGGAAGAGGATGGAGCAGCAAAGGCGGGGGACACGGGGGCTGCCGGAATTGCCGGAACTAATGTGGCTGCCAGAGCTGCCGGGGCTAAGGCTGAGGCTGCAGGGGTTGGAGGCAGGGGGGATGATGCTGACAGGAATATAGGCGCAATTAAGGGCCGAATTAGGGCGGTTAGCGCTCCTATCGGCAGCTTGCGGCTTCTGGAAAAGCCTTTGGACAGGCAAGGCATTCTGGAGGCGTTGAGGACAGGCTGGCAGGGCATAGCGGTGCCGGAACGGGCAATGGGGGGTAATGCGGCCGCTATTGGTGGCACAGGGCCTTTGGTAGGCGTCGGCGGGACAGCCACTACCTTGGGGGCGATTCATCTCAACATGAAGGAGTATGATCCGGAAGCCTTGCTGGGCCTGGAAATGAGCCGCAGCCAGGTGGAGGCGGTGCTGGCTTTACTGGAAAGCTTGCCTTCGGCTGAGCGGCTGGCCTTGCCGGGCATGATGCCGGGGCGGGAGGATGTACTGCCCTGGGGGCTGCGGATACTGCTGGCAGCCATGACCTACTGCCGCCGTGACAGCGTGGTGATTTGTGACCGGGATTTGCTGTACGGCATTTTGCAATGAACTGGATTACCACCCATTCCGGAAAAACCTGTCGGTTTCTTGAATTAAATTACACCCCCAGAGCAGCTAGGGGTGGAATCCATGGGGGCACAAACCTTAAATCCGGCTTGGATTAGGGAGCTCTTCACCCTAATTGGGCGGTCAGCTCGCACCAAACATCATTGCCTTATCGTTTTCAAGTTTCTTTCCCCCAATCTGTTTTGCGGAAATGAAAACAGATTCGTATTAACCTCTGATTCTTTGCAGTATCTTTACCAATTCCCCAGTTTTAAGGACCTTGCCATAGGAAATCACCTTTCCATCCACCACAAGGGCGGGGGTGGATATTACACCATAGGTTGCTATTTCAGAAAAATCGGTCACATGGTCGATGGTGGTGTTCATACCGAGCTGCTCAAGAGCTGCTTTTGTCGCATCCTTAAGCTGGTTACACTTAGCGCATCCCGACCCGAGTATCTTGACAGACGCACCTTCAGTTTTTGCGGCCTCCCCTTTCTCTATGCTTGCAATATTACAGTTGTCGCCACAATGGTATGCGGTTTTTTCTTTCTTTTTCTTGCCAAACAAAACCATAATCAGAATCTCCTTTTAATATTTTTAGAAATCAAGATAGAATATATAGAAGCCGATGAGCAATACAAGCAATCCGGTCATAATTTTGTGAAAGCTTGAAGCACATTAAATAAATAGCCCACGATGATAATGCCCACAGTGCAGATTCCAATAAACAGCGCCAACAGCTTGGGCTTGACAGCTTTACGAAGCATAATGATGGACGGCAGGGACAAGGTGGTAACCGCCATCATAAACGATAGGATGCTTCCAAGTTGCGCTCCTTTATAAAGCAGTGCCTCCGCAATGGGGATAGTGCCAAAGATATCGGCATACATGGGAACGCCGATAATCGTTGCCAGCACAACGCCGAAGGGGTTATTGCTGCCAAGTATCGTTGCCACCCATTCTTCGGGTATCCAGTTGTGAATGAGCGCCCCGATACCAACACCAACGAGGATATAGGGGAATACTTTTTTGAAGGTGGCCAGCACCTGTTCTCTAGCGAAGGCCAGTCTATCTTTCTTTGTTAGATCAGGAGATTCGATGTCTACGCTGGCCGCTGTTAGGATAAAGCTCTCAACATATTGCTCCATGCGCATTTTCTCTATAACCGTTCCGCTGACAACAGCGATGACCAAGCCCAACAAAACGTAGATAATAGCGATCTTCGCCCCGAAAATACTCATTAGTAACAGCAGGGAGCCAAGGTCAACCATTGGAGAAGAAATGAGGAATGAGAAAGTCACGCCCAAAGGCAGTCCTGCGCTGGTGAATCCGATAAACAGCGGGATGGATGAGCAGGAACAGAATGGCGTTACTGTGCCCAGCAATGCCGCAATACAATTCGCACCAATACCGTGGAAATGCCCGAGTATCCTCCTGCTTCGCTCTGGGGGGAAATAGCTCTGAATGTAGCTGATAAGGAAGATGAGGAAGCACAGCAGTACTGTAATTTTCACGACATCATAAATGAAAAATTGTATGCTTCCTGTCCATCGGTTCGTTGTGTCAAGCCCCAGCGCCGACAAGCCGGAGCCTATCAGATCATTGAGCCATCTCATACCGAGGATTTGGTTCTGGAAAAAGAACCAAATGGATTTAATTATTTGCATTGTGATGTTACCTCTCTTTATATATGAAATATAATAAATAATTATATCGAAAAAAGTTGATGTGATATATCAACAAAAAACCATCCGCCTTGCATAGATGGCTTTATGTCTTACAGTAAAAGCTTTCCTCTGCCGCCGCATTTGGCGTGGTGATTGCCTTCAAAAGCGTCAGAGCCTCATCGCTGCCTTTTTCACTTATTTTATAGTGCGTCCATTTGCCCTCTGGCCTGCTATCCACGATGCCCGATTCGCAAAGAATTTTCATGTGATAGGACAGCGAGGACTGAGGCATATCAAGCTGTTCTATTAGCACGCAGGCGCACTTCTCACCACTTCGGAGCAGTTCGAGGATACGCAGACGCTTTTCATCACAAAAAGCTTTGAAGACTTTGGCATGCTCTTCGTATGCGGTTAGCATAATTCCACCTCAAATCAAAAATAATTGATATGATGCTATTATATAACCTAAAACCAAAAAAGGTCAATATGATGCTCAGTAATATTTTGACAATCACGGTGTCTTCACCTCAAATCAAGATTCTCTCGCAGTGGATATATTCATTCCAACCATTGGTCGGCATGGTGACCGCCCTGCCAATACCAATGAGGATGGTCTAATTGCCACAGCCCGCTGTCTCGATAGTATTGCTTCTCTCGTTCAAGGAGTTCGTCGTTGTCACGGTAGGATACTTGGCGGACAATCTCCATTTCCCCATTTACAAGCGCCTTTTCTGCCAATCCGTCCCACCCGGTCTCTAATTCATTTGTAACCACATATTCGCCGTCTATAAATTTGTAAATCATGCCGCCCCAATATGCTGCGCCTGAGCCTCCGGCTGAGTAGATACACTTTTTCTCCGCATCAATTGCGGGATTACAAATTTCAGCAAAAGACTTTGACGGCACAAACAATGATGTTTGTTTGTCCCAAAGCCAGCAGTTATACCACGTATTGCTGTGCGCCCCTCCAAAGGTGTTCAGGATGATCACGTCCTTATATTCGTCGAAATTTACATCTACAACGTGAAGCCCCATTGTGTCCATCATTTCATTATAGACATGGTAACCGACTACCTGGCCATCCAAAATCTCCGAAAAATCCGCCGCTAGAAGGGACTTTCCGCTTTCGTCATACACATTCAGCCCCAGAACAAAGCCGTAGGCCCATTCATCCGACCCCTGTACCGTTCCTGTGGCCGCGAAACGATATTCAGGCATATCGTCATGCAAACGGGCTTGAATTTCGTATGTATGCAGTCCCGGCATAGGGTCGGGCGTGTCTGCCGGCTCTATGGCTGCGGGAGCTGGGGTTGATTCGCTATGGCTTTCCCCAACGCCTGAGGCGCCGGGCATACTTTTCATGCCCGCCGTCGGAGCAGCGGTGCAGCCGCCTATACCCCAAAAGAATATAAACAAAGCCAAAATATAGATGCATTTTTTCATGGATCATCACTCCGCATTATATAAATAATCCCGTCACATTTTTCTTCTGATTTTTTCGAGTTCAGTATCAAATTCAGATAGGTCAGGGGAATTCAAGACCAGAGTTAAGTCAATTGTTGCCGCGGGCATATTCTCATCTGTTATCAGATATTTATCTAAATGCAGGCGCATTTCAATCATTCCGGCCTTATATTTCTTGACGTATTCATTGATATCCGTTACTGGTGAGACCCACAATTTAGAGACAGAATTTATGAGTCCGGCCCATTCTTCATTTACAGAGAGATTTTTAAACTCCATTCCCCACCTCAATAAACTTTCATAGGCTGAACCGAATCTCTCTCCAACATAGATAAGCTTTTCCTCATCGCCGGCCTCCCCCGGTGCACCAAGAGCATCAGGAATCGCTTTTTTAAATAGCACATTAAAATTTCCTATTAATTGTAACATTTTTTCTGTTTTGGAGGAAATGAAGTCAAGAATATCATTGGGCTCCGATAACTTGCATATGTTGCCAAAAGAAAAGCCATATATCAGGTCACTCTTGATTTCTTCAAGCTCATTTATCTTTTGCTCCAAAATTTCTCCTAACAAAAGGTATTCCCAGCCAGAAGGCTTTTCCATGATAATTTTTAGCACTTTACCGGTTTGCTTTTGAAGCCTTGGTGAAAGCGAGTTAACATGCAGTGCGCTGCGTACTTTCAACGCGTCATTAAATAAATAGCCGAGCTGCCTGCGCAATGCTTTTATTATGTCTTGTACGTTTTCAAATCCATACATCCAAACACTTTCTTTTCCGCGCAAATCTGAAATAAACTCAAATAGTTGGGGATTATCTACCACATTGCTGAAATCCCCGGATTTATTCTTTTCCCAAATTGGCAGTATGGCAAGGATGCTTTTATCAACAAAAATATATATGGGGATGCCTTTAGCTTTTGCATTTATGTATTCTAAATTGGTTATTGATTTCCCGCTATCTCCAATACTGCCATAGCGGCCACCTATTATTAAACAGAAAATATCCGCTCTTTCTCTAACCACACGAATGCAGTTTTCTACTGTAGAAATTTCTGGCTCAAGCGGAAATGAATCAAATTCGGATAGTATAGCTTCGTATCCTAATTGCTCATTTATAAAATTATGCAAGTCAACCCGTATCTGCTTTAAGTCGTAACAAGTTGAGCTAATAAATACTGTCGGCAGCCTGCCGTATTGATCTTTCTGCATCATAAATCATCACCCCATTCGTTTTCGTATAAGGATATTACAAGTTCATTGTTAATGATTACCGAATAATTATCTTAATTATAGCTTGTTCCAATACAAAAAGAAACAGACAGGCTTTCATAAGAAGGCTGTCTGTTTCTTTGCATTCACCATTCATCCCACGCTTCCCAATGGCTACTTGACATCCATATAAGCCAGAATCTTCAACAGCTCCTGCTCGGTGAGGGCCCCTTCATGGACGGTAAAGATGATTTCCTCCGTCTCCAAAGATTGAAAGCTGCTCATAAGGATGCCCAGATCGCCGGGCAGGGTAATGGGCTTGCCTTCCGCCGTATAAAAGAACTGGCTGGGCATGACCTGAACGGGAAAGCCTTCTTTTGCCTCGGGATTGGCCGCCAGGTCCACGGAACGGATCAGGATTTTATCACCGTAGAGCTTATTGATTCTTTCAAGGTTAGTTAAAGTGGCCTTAGCTTCCCGGCTGTCATCGCCGAAGTTGAGGATCACAGGCAAGCCTTGGGACAACAACTCTTCCAGATTTACCCCGGTGATGAGCAGAGTATCGGTCTCCCCGGCCTCAGAAGGGTCTGAGCCGCCTTGAGAGCCGCCGCAGCCGGCGGCGAATAGAGCGATGCCGCAAAGAAGCAGCAGGGAAGCAATGATTTTGGTCAAAGGTCTGGTACGTGTCACGGAAAACATCCTCGCATTTCTATAGTTATCGTATTTATGGCCTAATTCTATCATAAAAATCAGCCGCTGTAATATGAAAATCCTGTGAACCCCCAGGGCTGTTCATGAAAAGGGCGGCCCTCGCTGCGGCAGGGCCAAAGCGGCAGGCCGGCAGGAAACAAATTAGCGGTGCGGTCTTACAGCCCATGTCGCTGGAACAGTGCTGGTGGCCGGGGGCTGACTGGCGTTGACTGCCGTTGACTGCCGCCGACCACCGTTGACTGCCGCCGAATCGGCCCTTCTGTGTTCAAAAAACGAGGTAATGCAGCAATATTGGGGCTATATATGCAGGTTTCTGAGTGGATATGCGTATATGCAGAATGGTTATACCAAGTCTTGTATAAACCGTCCTTCATTTAATGCACTACCTCGTTTTTTGTGCAGTTAGCCCCTGCTTTCGAGCGCCGGGGCAGCACCCGGGCAGCACCCAGGCAGCGATCGGGCAGCGCCACGAGTCCTGCTCTTTACGGCAAAGGCCGTCATAATTACTACCCCTCAAGCATAGGCTGTAACGAGGTGAGGGTATGGTTGAGGGAAGTCGGGGTTTGGAGCCTTCCGAAGGGATTCGGAGGGCTTTTTTACCGGAGCGGGGCAGGTGGTTAACCTGGGGACACAACTGGCGGTCCTCAGGGGGCGACCTGGTATTGCTGGCTGTGCCGGGTCAGGAGATTGTGGGGCAGGAGCTGTTGCGCTGGTGGCAGGAAAGCATTGAGCAGGGCTGCGATATGCTGCCGGCGCCGGTTAAGGAACCGGTCTTTCAAAACGGCGTCTGCTGGCTGGCTTTTTCTGCGCCGGCCAAAGGCAAAAGCGTAGCCGCCGGACGCCTGACGAAAAAGCAAAGGCTGTGTTTGGCAGCGGAACTGGGCCGCCTCCACCGCCGGGCGGCCGGCTGGCCGGCTTATTTGCCTGAGGGGGCGGTGGAATACTGGTGCCGGACGCTGCAGGAGCGGTTAGGCGAGCTGCTGCTTTACCGGGGCATTGTCCGCCGCCGGGGCTGCCGCACAGATATCGAAGGACTGTTCATGGAAAACTTTGAGCAGTGTTATCAGCGGGGACAGGAAGCTGTAAATCATTTTCTCTATATTGACCGGCAGCAGTTGGAGGAGGCAGGCAAAGGCTGGGCTTTCTGGGGGATTTCCGGCAAGGAAATTCTCTGGCAGGAGGATAAACCATATTTTTATGGCATCTGGCCTTATTGCGGTTTGGAGATGATGGACCTTAGCTTGCTGCTGAAGACGCTCTTTGCCCTAAAAGGAGAAAGAGGCGGGGAGTTGCCGGGTTTGATCCAGGCCTATTGCCGGGAGCGGGGACCGCTGACGGCGGTGGACGAAAGCTCTTTACAGGCCCAGTGGCTATTCCCGGAAGGCTATTGGTATTATGCCAGGCAGTATTTTTTGCGGCAGGAGCTGCCTGACCAGACCACGATGAAGCAGGAATTTCATTATTGGGAAGCCAGCCTGTTAAAAGAAAAGCGGTTGTTGGCGCTCTTCGACCGGCAGTGGAAGAAGGGATGATCATGATAATGGCAGAGACTGTTCACCTTAAAACGGCGGGAAATTATCAGGATATGGTATGGCGGCGCAGTATGAGCTGTGATGAAACCTGGATTTTGCTGCGGGAAAATGTGGTGTTGCCCAGGGACCACATCAAAGAAGAAATTGAGTTAACCGCCGTTATGTCGCCGGGCTGCTGGCAGGAAAACGAGGGCTTTTGCCATGGCAGCTTGCAAGTACAGATATTCTGGCAGGAAGAAAATCGTAAAACGCCATTGCAAGGTGATGAGGATGGGGAGGAAAGCTGGCTGCGGCGGAGCTTCTTTTTGGAGCCTCATGACGGAGGCCGGCCGGCTTTGGCCAGAACCTCCTCGCTTTTTGGCATCAGCCGGTTTCAGGGATACTTATGGCAAGGGGGCAGAGAGACAGAGAAAAACCATTGGCAGGGCGTAACGGAAGTCACAATGGAATGGCAGGCCAGTTGCCGGCCGGGTATGGAGCCGGAGCACAGCGAGCTGGTTTGTCTCCATGGCGTAAGAACCGGACTGCGGACGGTGCTTTTGGAGGCGCTGATCCGGGTGCCGGTGCAGATGGACGCAGGCAAGGAGTCTCTGGGGAGTTATTGGCAGGGGCAAGAAGAAATCATGCTGGAGCTGGAAGACGATGCGGTTAATGAGGTTTTAGGCATCGGGTTCATTGATCACCCCATGGAAACAGGCTATGACCGTGATGTTCATTGCCTGCAGCTACGCTGGATTTCCCGGCTGACCTTGTTTTATCTTAGGGCGCCCAGTGGCGGCGGCCGTATCGGCATGGCCTCTTTTTATTGCGATAGAGGGACGTCTTTATCGGAGATCCGCCAGCTTTCTTTGGATCAGGCCGTAAAGCTGACCTTTTTACCGGCCCGGCGGGATATTGAGGTGCGGGTGCTGCGGCCCGACCGGCTATTATGTCGTTATGGTATGTATGTGCAATTTTTAGCGGAGGAACTGTCGGAATAGACGGAGAAATGAAGGAATATTTTAAAGAACTAAGACATAAAACGGCAAAAATTTCCAGTTAAAAAAGGTATAATTAGCATGAACGTATTTATGGGCTCGCAAAGCCCATATTCTATTCCACAGAAAAAAGAGGAATGCTCATGCTGAAAAACCTGACATTACCGGGAAAAGATGCAGACCTGCGGCAACGCTGGCAAAAGGTCGCCAGTCTTTGGCCCTGGGCTCTGTCTTTCGTATGCGGGCTGCTTTTTTCCCGGGGCGTATTACTGAAAGAGCTTTATCCTTTTGGAACCGGTTTTGCCGCCGGTGTCTGCCTGGCCTGGCCCGTCTGGGGCTTGGGGGCAGCCATTGGCGCTGCGGCGGGTTTTTTTACATTTATGGATTGGCAGCAAGCGGCGGTTTATAGTTTGCCTCCTTTGTGCGCTTACCTGTTTCTCTGCCGGATGGGGGGCTACCAGGACAAGCCCTTTTTGGCTGCGGCCTTTGCCGCCGCCTTCCATTGCCTGATCCGGGGGGCAGTGCTATTAATGGGACAAGCCACCATCTATCAAACGGTGGCTCTGCTATTGGAAAGCATCTTCATCTTTGTGCTGGCCGTGGCCCTATGGTACAGCGCCCAAGGCTTCAGCCAATGGCGCAACCACCGCCAGCTCGGTTACGAAAGCCGCTGCGGTTCCATACTGCTGATTCTGGGCCTGCTTCTGGGCGTGGAGGGCATGAGCTTTTGCGGTCTCGGCATTCAGAGCATGCTCTGCCGTTATATCCTGATGTGGGCTGCTTATTTGGGCGGCCCCGGCGCCGGCGCTGCCGCCGGTGTGGCTATGGGGCTTTTGCCGGTATTTCAGGGGGACTTGCCCTTGGGGTCCGTCACTTTCTACGCGGCGGCAGGCCTGCTTAGCGGCTGCTTCCGCCTCTTCCGCCGGGTTGGCGTGGTTGTAGGATTCTTCCTGGGCAATATGATGCTGGCCTTTTACTTTTCCGAGCCGGCGGTATTGCTGCAAAGCCTGATGGAAACCTCAATGGCCGCCGCCTTCTTTCTTCTGTTGCCCATTGGTCCCCTGCTGCAAAGGGAGGAGGAGAAAATCTCCCTGACCTTCGACAGTGATGGTGCGGAAGTGGTCAATCAGGAAAGGCTGGCCAGCCTGGGCGAGGCCTTTATGGAAATTCAGGAGCTGATGGAAGATACGGAAGAGGAGAAAGGACCGGAGCCCGAGGGGGATCAGCTCGTTGAAAGCGTCTGCAAGAGGGTCTGCGAAGGCTGCAATGTCTGGCCCGTTTGCTGGCGGGAAAATAAGATGAAGACAGGCATCACTATTTTGAATTGCGGCCGCCGTTATCATAAGCAGGGCATGGTCAACGAAAAGGACCTGGATCCTGAATTGCTGCGCCGCTGTCCCAGGAGCCGGGAATTGGCGGGGACTATCGGCTGTGAAGTCGAGCGGTTCATGATGATGAGCTATTATGAACGGCGGCTTTCCGGCAGCCGCAATATGGTGGCCCAGCAGTTGTCGGGATTGGGGCAGCTCCTCCATGAGATGGCCGAGGAAGTAGGCGAGGATAGCCAGATTTGCCAGGAAAGCCGGGAAGTCCTGGAAGAGGAACTGAAAGCCCACGGCCTGCCGGTACAAAGAGTCATCATTGACAACCGTCAGGACCGCAGCCAGATTAAAATTGTTCAGGAGCCCTGCAAAGACCGGCAGCGCTGCCGGGAGCAGTTATTGCCTTTGGCTGACAAGAGCCTGGGCCTGCCTCATGAGATTAAAGAATTAAGCTGCCCCGTTTTGGGAGGCAACACCTGTATTTGTGCCATTGCGCCCAAGGCGGTGCTGGATGTGGAGGTGGGCAAGGCCCAGTGTCCCAAAAAAGGCCAGACCGTATCCGGTGATGCCGCCGTCAGCCTGCAGTTGCCGGGCCGGGAGTTGGCCCTGGTAGTCAGCGACGGTATGGGCAGCGGTCCCAAAGCCCATAGTGAAAGCGATTTAGCTCTGCGGCTGCTGGAGCGGTTTTTGCGCACCGGCTTGTCGGCTAAAATGGCGGTAAAGACCGTCAATACGGCTATGGTTTTACGCAATAACCAGGATAGCTTTGCCACCTTAGACTTGGTAATCATTAACCAGGTCAGCGGCCGGGCGGAATTCATCAAAGCCGGCGGCGCTCCTTCCCTGATCTGGACGAAGGGGGATTTCCAAGTGATTACTGCCGGTGTGCCGCCGGCGGGAATACTAGATCAACTGGAACCCCAAAGCTTCGTCAAGGTGCTCTATCCCCAGGATGTGGTGGTTACCATGAGCGACGGCGCCTGGGAAGCTCTGGAGGGCTTGGAGGGCCGGGGCAACTGGCTGGAGGAATTGATGCGGCAGCTAGCTATGGAGGAACCGGACAAAATTGCCGAGTACCTGCTTTATCTGGCCAAAAACGGCAAGGAAGAAGGGGGCCGGGACGATATGTGCGTGCAGGTGGCCCGGGTGGGCAAAAGGAACATAGCATAGGGATGTTCCCAGGAAACGTAGTCATAGGGATGTTTCTTAGGAATATTGCTGAGGAATACCACTTGGGAATATTGCTTGGATAAAAAAGGAGCTCGCCGTTCAAACCGGCAGGCTCCTTTAATCTGTTGGGTATTGTGTATGATTGTGTATGATTGCGTATCATTGTGCAATGACGAAGCGTTCATAGGCCGCCTGGTGATAAGGCGTGGCCACACCGGTTTGCTTGCCAAGCTCAACCATTCGGCCGATAATATGATCAAGCTCGGTGTCCTTAGCTGCTTTGCCGCTGCTGAGATCCCGGTAAAGGGAGGTCATGGTATCCGGCGGCACCTTGGCAAACTGCCCCACACAGTAGTCGGGCAGGTCTTCGGGCAAAGTGACCCCTTTGGCGGCAGCTACCGCTGTCATTGCACCGGCAATCGCCCGCAGTACCGCTTCATGGTTGGGATCATCCTTGACTTTGCCGGCTGGCCCGTCATAGTAGCAATACAAGGCGCTGCTGCTGCCCATCAAAACGTACTTGATCCAGCTATCCTTCAGAATATTGGCCGACAGGGTGGTTGGAATGCCGGCATTATTGAGGGTGGCAGCAATCCCTTCAAGAAGGGCAGTTCTGCTGCCGTCTTTCATGTCAAAGATAATACTGCAGAGCCCTGCATTCTGGACGATATGGCCGGGCTTCTCCAGATGGCTGAACACCCGGATGGTACCGTCGGCAATAAGACAGGGAGGCAGCAGGGGCTTCATCATTTCCGAGACCATGACCCCATTGAGCAAGGGAATAACCACTGTGCCGGGTTCTATCATGGGGCCTATGGCAATACAGGCTTCTTTAAGGTTGTGGCCTTTGCAGGAGAGGAGAATAACGTCCATGATCCCCAGATCCTCTGCATTGTCTGAGGCCAGCTTAGGCTGGGCCACAAAATTACCCAGGGAGGCGGATTCCACTCTTAATCCCTGTTGCCGGATGGCCTTGAGGTTTTCACCCCGGACATAGAAGTAAGTTTCCTTATGGCTTTTTGCCAAAGCACCGCCGACGATGCCGCCAACGCCGCCGATGCCAAATACTGCAATTTTCATCAATGTGCCCTCCAGCCTTGTGATGTCTCCATTTTATCATTGGGGCCTGTGCTCTGCAAGGGCAGGCGGGGCGGCTGGAGGTGGAGGGATTTGCTCAAGCCGGCTTTTTTTATGGCTTTTTTAGTTGAAATGATAGTCCGGTCATGGTTTAATAAAATAGTAAACTAATGTAGAAATTTCTAAATAGATAATAAAGGAGTAGAAATGATGAAGAAGCTTATTGCCGGCTTGCTTGCAGTAATGATGGTCTGTTCAATGGCGGCTGTCTCTCTCTTTGCAGCAACCGGTGTATCCGATTTTACGGATGAGGACTATGTATATATGCACCCCAATGATTATTACGCCATGCGGGATAAGTCCATCAATTTTAAAGGGGTGGCCTGGGAAGAGGGGGCTAAGGTTATTTATGGCGAAACCAACGCCTATGGCGGCATTCCGGGGGCAAAAGGCAACGGGGTCTGGTTCGGCTCTCCTAATGTTGATACAAGCGTAACCAGTATTAAGTTTCCAACCAGTGTAGTTATTCTGGGATTTCAGTTATTTGAAGGCCGGGACCAGATTACCTCGGTAAACTTTGAAGAACTGGCCAACCTGAGACACATCGGTACAGGTGCTTTTTCAAGGGTTCAGCTGTCTGCCGTAGATTTAAGCAATACAAAGGTGATCAGCATTGACAATGGAGCTTTCATGACGGGAACCCGCCCAAGCATTAGGCGCTTCAAAGCTCCGGCAACCCTCAAGCGTATTGGCGCCCATGCCTTCGCCAATCAGACCTGGCTAAACGGGATTGAGCTGAATGAGGGGTTAGAGATCATTGAAGAGGGGGCTCTGGCAGCTTCCGGCGGCTTCATCATTCCTTCCACAGTAAAGGAAATCGGAAAAAATGCCCTAAATCCTGAGCGGACTTATCAAGTATATCGGGGCAGCTACGCTGAGCAATACTGTAAGGATAATAAGCTGAAGTTCTTTTATACAGACGGCACAAGCCCGGGCGCCCCAGCCGCTCCGGCTCCGGCAGAGCCTGTCACTCCCCCGGCTACTAGCTTCCCCCCGATGAATTATACGAAAACCCTGGGGCCGGTAACCTTTTCAAACTATGTGAGCCATCAGGAAGTCACTCCTTTGGATGCCAACGGCCAGAATGTCAATGTGACCTGGGTAAAGATCGGCGATAAGGGTTCGATGAGGGCAGACAAAGACAATACGGAGTTCACTTATTGGTGGGGTGGCTCAGGCGGTTGGAATGCTAATAAAAATTCCGAACATAAGAATGATATTACAACTGATAGCGGGGCGTGGAATGGAGATTGGCGGACTGAAACATTACAGATGTGGAATATCACTCCTTATGCAACCACAAAGTCAAATAATACTTGGAGCAAGGGGCTAACTTGGCAGTTTAACTATAATGCACAGTATACAAATCAAAATAGTTTTAACATCACCGTGGAGGTGGATGGCCAAAAATATTACTATGCCGTGTCTGTGCGCAAGGAAGGGCCTGCCGCCATTCCCGTCAGCGAACTGCCAAAAACCGCCACAGCCGTCCCCACCAATTCCAAGGTTTACGTCAACGGCAAGGCGGTAAATTTCGATGCCTATAACATCAATAGCAATAATTACTTCAAGCTGAGAGATGTGGCCCATGTGGTCAGCGGCAGCGCCAAGCAGTTTAACGTAACCTGGAATACCGAAACAGGCATTATTAGCCTTGACCCCAATATAAAAAGCACCGTAGGCGCTATTGAGCTGATTTCCAATACCCCTTATGTTTCCGCCGGTGGCGAGCTGGCTGCCGGTGACGGCAAAACCAAGCCCTGCACATTAAATACCTCCCGCATTATGAAGGATGGCAGGGATATTAAATTGGCCGCCTACACGATTAACGGCAACAATTATTTCAAGCTCAGGGATTTAGGCGAAACCTTTAATTTTAACGTAGGCTGGGACAGCGCCAATAATGCCATTACTATTGATACCATGAAAGGCTATACAGTTGACTAAAATCAACGCACAAATAAATTCAAAGGAGAATTTAAGAATGAAAAAACTAGCAAAAAAAATTCTGGTATTATGTCTAATTGCGGTAATGACCACAGGCCTGGCGGGAGCTGCTTTGGCAGCGGAAGATGTAGCGGTTAAAAACAGCACCGGCCATTTGTACACTATCCCCGGAGTCATCGCCAAGGAGACCGTGGCTGTGGACAGAAGTTCTATAGATAATAGTATGGAAAATTATATTGAGTGGGTTTTTATATCTGCGGTTGATGGGCAAATGGAGCTATATACCGTTCCCGTCGGCACTACCATTGATATATCCGGTTTAGACTCTTATGGGGTTGCCGATATTCATTTGCGGGATGGCGTTTTAAAATACATTGACAATAGCGGATTTGGCATGGCCGCCGCTTTGGATATCAAGTCTGAGCCCTCTGTGAATGGATTTACTAAAGGTTCCCGCGTGACCTTCCTCAAAGAGGGCTACTATGCCTTTGAGGCTTATCCGGGGGGCACTTGGTTAGGCGGCGACCGTCTCCTGCGTGTTGTCAAAGAAGAGGCCGCCCCGGGCAAACCTGCAGAAAAGCCTGCTGCTCAGGCCGCCGCCCAAGACAAGGGCATTACAGCTACACCCACCAACTCAAAAGTTCTGGTAAACGGAACGGCCATAGAATTTGACGCTTATACCATCAACGGCAATAACTATTTTAAGCTCCGGGATGTTGCCCAGGTTGTAAGCGGCTCCGCCAAACAGTTTGACGTAACCTGGGACGGTGGCAAAAACGCAATCAATCTTATTTCCGGCCAGGCCTATGCCACGGCAGGCGGCGCTCTTGAAAAAGGCGACGGTACCGCTAAAAAAGCTGAGGCCAATACTTCCGCCATTTATAAGGATGGAGCGGCAGTTACCCTGGCCGCCTACACAATTAACGGCAACAATTTTTTCAAGCTCAGAGATTTAGGGGAGGCTTTTGGCTTCGATGTAGCCTGGGATAGCGCCAACAATGCTATTACCATTGATACCGCCGCCGGTCAGGCGGAATAAGAAAGGTCGGTAAGCGGAAGTTTTACAGAATGAGCCGCTTCAAAGTTGAGCGCCATTTTGAGAGAGCCCTTTAAGAGAGCCCTTTAAGAGAACCCCTTGAGAGAACCCTTTGAGAGAGTGCCCCCGTATGAACGCTGGAACACAGTGTTTCATGCGGGGGCTTTATCATTTAGCGGCAGTGCTATTCAACTGCGCTGCCATTCAGCTGCGCTGCCATCCGGGGGCAATGCCCCCTTGGCGGATCTTTCTGTTCCATTTTTTCGGTTGTGTGCGGATTCTCGCCGTTTCCTGTGCATTTTTTTCGTTTGTATGCGCTTTCCGGGTTCGGCCTGTACATTTTTTGCGTTTGTGAGTGAATTGCAGCCGCTGCTGAGGCCTATTTTAGCCAAATCCAGGCCGATTCTGCACAATTTTTGCGGTTATGCGGTAATATCCTCTTCGCATTTTACATACAAACGCAATTTTTGCTCACCCGACCCCGCCGATTTGCATACAAACGTAATTTTTGTACAGGCCAGGCGCCAAAACCGCATACAACCGAAATTTTTGCACAGACAGTGCCAACAATGCATAAACAAACGAAAATTATATGGAAAAATATTGAAAATATTCAGCGCAATTCCGCTGTTTCCCCTTGACAAATCGCTGAGAAAGTCTATAATATCCTTAAAATAATTTATCTAAAAATTTTTAGATAAATTATTAGAACTATCTAGTCTATCAAATAAACGATAAAGGAATAGAGCTATGTTTGAAAAAGTGCGTGATGTGATAGTGGAAACCCTGAAATGTGAGATTTCGGATATAACGCCTGAAGCTCGCCTGACCGAGGATTTGGATATTGACAGCCTTGATGCGGTGGAGATGGCTATGGCCCTTGAAGAAGCCCTTCAGGTAACGATCCCCGACGATGTGCTGGCCGACCTGAAGACCATAGGAGATTTGGTCACTTACCTGGAGAATAATGCCTGAGCCGGAGATCGCACTATTGTTCGCCTTGCCGGCCCAATTGCAGAAAAGCGGCCTCGGCCGCTTTTTATGATGAAAGGAGGTTTTTGCTGATGAACCAGCAGGAACTGCAAGCTCTGATGCAGAGCTTTGAAGCAACGACTCTTACCCGATTGGAATATGAAGAAAATGGCCTTCGCCTGGTACTGGAAAGGGCAGCCTTCCCTATAACGGCAGCTTCGCCTGCTCCTGTTATGGCGCCTGCCGGCGCTGCAGCAACGGCACTGCCGGCCTCCCCTGCCACGGTCCCCGGGACCGCCTCAGCTAATGCTGTTCCTGCAGCAGCCCCAGCCCCCGCTGGCGGCAACTATATCAAGGCCCCTGTGGTAGGCACCTTTTATGTTGCTCCCTCGCCGGAATCTGCACCTTTCGTCACCGTGGGCAGTTCTGTGAAAAAGGGCGATACTGTATGTATACTTGAGGCCATGAAGATGATCAACGAGGTGCCGGCCCCCTGCGATTGCGTGATCGAAGAGGTTTTGCTGGCCGACGGCGCCCTGGCCGGCTTTGATGACGGCCTGTTCCGCATACGGGAGCTATAAGTTATGTTCAGAAGAATCCTGATTGCCAATAGGGGCGAGATTGCGGTGCGCATATTGCGTACCTGCAACGAGCTGGGGATTGAAACCGTGGCGGTTTATTCCACCGCCGACGAAAATGCCCTGCATGTACAATTGGCTGCAAAGGCTGTCTGCATCGGGCCGCCGAAAGCCGCAGATAGCTATTTGAACCAGCAAGCCATTCTCAGCGCCGCCCTGGGCAGCGGCTGCCAGGCCATCCACCCCGGCTACGGCTTTTTATCGGAGAATGCCGAATTTGCCGATCTTTGTGCAAAATACGGCTTAGTCTTTATAGGGCCGGAGGGGGAGGTTATCCGCCGCATGGGCAATAAGGCGGCGGCCCGGGCGCTGATGCAAGAGGCCGGCGTGCCGGTGGTGCCGGGTTCTGAGGGGACGGTGGCTAATGCTGAAGAGGCTGCTGCCGTAGCGGCAGCTATCGGCTATCCTGTGCTGCTGAAAGCCAGTGCCGGCGGCGGCGGCCGGGGTATGCGCCGGGTGTTTGAGGCCGGCCAGATGACTGCCAGCTTTGCCGCCGCCCAGGCTGAGGCGGTGAGTTGCTTCGGCAACGGCGAAATGTATGTGGAAAAGCTGATTCTGCAGCCCCGCCATATCGAATTTCAAATTCTGGCCGACAGTGCCGGCAATGTCGTTCACCTTGGGGAGCGGGATTGCTCCATTCAGCGAAAAAACCAAAAGCTTATCGAGGAATCGCCTTCCCGGGCCCTGACGCCCCAGTTGCGCCGCCGGATGGGAGAGGATGCGGTGCGGGCTGCTAAAGCTTGTGGCTACCGGGGGGCCGGTACCATCGAATTTGTGTTGGATAAAGAGGGCCATTACTACTTCATTGAGATGAACACCCGGATTCAGGTGGAGCATCCCGTAACCGAAATGCTCACCGGCCTGGATTTGATTCGGGAGCAGTTGCGCATTGCGGCGGGTTTGCCTCTGGCCTTCAGTCAGGAAGAGGTGGCTTTCAGAGGCCATGCCATTGAAGTGCGGATTAATGCCGAAGACCCGGCGAAGGATTTTCGGCCCACACCGGGTAAAACCGGATTTTTGCATTTCCCCGGGGGCTGCGGCGTACGGGTGGATTCAGCCCTTTATCCCGGCAGTGTGCTAAGCCCTTATTACGATTCTATGGTAGCGAAGATTATTGTACAGGGCCAGAGCCGGTTGCAGGCTATTCGCCGGATGCGCCGGGCTTTGGAGGAATTGGTTGTGGAGGGCTACCCCACCGTTGCGGAGTTGGCCCACCTGATCTTATTTCACCCCGATTTTTTACGGGGTAACTATGACACCAGCTTTTTGGAGCAGCATCTTGATGATCTGCTCCAGGTGAGCAAGGGCGAGGAAATAAAGGAGAAGGCCGATGATTGACTTTTTTAAAGGGCGCCGCCAGAAGCTGCTGCAGCTTAAAGTTTGGCGGGAAAACGCCGTACAAAAAAAAGCCGCCCCCTCTGCCCAGGATGTTTTTGAACAATGTTCCGAATGTAACGGGGTAGCGGCCAAGGCGGATTGGGCGAAAAACCTTTCTGTCTGTCCGGAATGCGGCGCTCACCGGCCCTTAGGCGCTTATCAGCGGCTGGCCCTGCTGTTGGATCAGGGCAGCTTTCGGGAGTTGAATGAGAATCTGGTTGCCGGTGATCCTTTAGATTTTGAAGGTTATCCCGAGAAGAAAAGGAGCCTGCAAAAACGCAGCGGACTTCGGGAAGCCATCGTAACGGCCAAAGGCAAGATTGAAGGGTTTACCGCTATTGTAGCAGTGATGGATGGCCGCTTTCTGATGGGCAGCATGGGCATTGCCGTAGGTGAAAAGGTTACCCGGGCGGCGGAGACGGCAGCCAAGGAAAAGCTGCCGCTGATCATCTTCTGTGCTTCCGGCGGCGCCCGCATGCAAGAAGGTATTCTTTCGTTGATGCAGATGGCTAAAACCGCAGCAGCCATTGAAAAGTTTCAGCAGGCGGGAGGCCTCTATATTGCCTGCCTGACCCACCCCACTACCGGCGGCGTTACCGCCAGCTTTGCTTCTCTGGGAGACTTCACCTTAGCCGAGCCCAATGCTCTGATCGGCTTTGCCGGTCCCCGGGTCATTGAGCAAACCATAGGCCAGGCGCTGCCGGAAGGCTTTCAGCGGGCGGAATACCTTGAGGACCACGGTTTTATTGATGCCGTAGTACCGCGAAAGGATATGAAGGCAACCCTGGGGCAGTTGCTGCGTCTGCATCGGAAAGGAGGCGCCCGCCATGGATGATACAAGGACAGTTAACCTGAACAACGGGACAGGAGCAGATAACGGGGCTCAAGAGGATATCAGCGTTAAAGCAGAAAATGGGGCCGGAGTGGACAGTACGGTTAAAGAAAGTACGGTTAAAGCAGAGATTACGGTTAAAACGGAGGACATGGTCGAAACGGAGGATGCGGCTGAAACTGCTGTTTTGCCGGCGGCGGCCCCGCCAGTTGCAGATAATCGGGCAGTGGCAGGCAATGGCGATAAAGCGGCGCAAGTGGCGGAAGAGACGAAAAAGGCACTCACCCCCGCCCAGCGGGTGGCTCTGGCCCGGTCAATCAGCCGTCCCGGCACCATGCAGTTTATCAAGGCGTTGTTCACGGATTTCTTTGAGCAAAAAGGGGACCGGCTGGGCGGCGAAGACCCTGCTATTTTAGGGGGCGTTGCTCTGTTTCACGGTCAGCCGGTAACGGTGCTGGGCCACCGCAAAGGCAAAAGCCTGGATGAGAATGTGCGCTGCCGCTTCGGCATGCCTACGGCGGAGGGCTACCGCAAGGTACAGCGCCTGCTGCGGGCAGCGGAGAAATTCCGCCGTCCCGTTATTACCTTTATCGATACGCCGGGGGCTTATCCCGGTTTGGAAGCTGAAGCCCGGGGCCAGGGTGAGGCTATTGCCCGCTGTTTGGCCCTGATGAGCACGCTGAAAACACCCCTTTTGACTGTGGTCATCGGCGAAGGCGGCTCCGGCGGCGCTTTGGCTTTAGCAATGGGCAACCGGGTGCTGATGCTGGAAAACGCAGTCTATTCCATCCTTTCGCCGGAGGGTTTTGCCTCAATTTTGTGGAAGGATAAAAACCGGGCCGGCGAGGCTTGCGATGTAATGAAGCTGACGGCAGCGGACCTCCTGAAGCTGGGGGTCATCGATGAGATTTTACCGGAGCCGGAGGGCGGCGCCCGGTCTGCGGGGCCCGGAGCTAAAGAGATTTTCCGGACAGTAGACAGGGCCCTGCAAAGACATCTGACGGAGCTGCAAAAGCAATCTGATCCCGCCCGGGCCCGTTACCAGAAATTTAGAGGTATGGGCAACAGCTTTTTGCAGGTTGCGTCAAAGGAGAACTTATGAGCGAAAATCTAAGTGAAAAACAAAATGAAAAGCGAAATGAACGAAAAGGCCTGCCCATGAGCATAAGCCTTGGCGGTAAAGTTTTGGAACTGCCCATATTGCAAGGAGGTATGGGTATTGGCGTTTCTCTGGGCTCCCTTGCCGGAGCGGTAGCTGCCTGCGGCGGTATGGGTACCATCAGTACCGCAATGGCCGGCTTTAATGAGCCGGATTATGCCGAGGATCCGGAGGGGGCTAATCTAAGAGCCCTGACCCGGGAGATCCGGCGGGCCAAGGAGATAGCAGGGGGCCGGGGCCTGGTGGCGATTAATGCTATGGTGGCTACCACGCAATATGCCGATAGTATAAGAACGGCTATAGCTGCCGGCGCTGACGCCGTTGTTTCCGGCGCCGGACTGCCTTTGGATTTGCCGGCCATTGCGGCGGCGGCAAAGGCCGACACACTTCTGGCTCCTATTGTATCCAGTGGCAGAGCTGCCGCTACCATCTGCCGCCTCTGGGAAAAGCGCTACCATGTTTTGCCGGGTTTCGTAGTGGTAGAAGGCGGTGAGGCCGGCGGCCATCTTGGTTTTGCCAAAGAAGATTTATTGGCGGGCAGTGTTGCTCCCCTGGAAACCCTGGTGGCCGAGGTGGCAGCAGCATTAGAACCTTTTGAGGAGCGGGCAGGAAGACGGATTCCCGTATTTGCCGCCGGCGGCGTTTGGGATGGGGCCGATGCCGCCCGTCTTGCCGCTTGCGGTGCAGCAGGCATACAGATTGCCACTCGTTTAATTGCCACCTATGAATGCGATGCTTGCCAGGAATTAAAGGACATTTTGATCGCCGCCAAAAAAGAGGATATTCAGTTGGTGCAAAGTCCGGTAGGCATGCCGGGCCGGGCCCTGAGAACGCCTTTGATCCGGCGGCTGGAGGCGGGAGAGCCTGCTCCCTCAGCCGGCTGTACCGGCTGCCTGATACCTTGTCCCCGGGCTAAAGCGCCTTACTGTATCTCAGAGGCCTTGGTCGCCGCAGTCCGGGGTGATGTGGAAAACGGATTATTCTTTTGCGGCTCCAACGCCTGGCGGCTGGAGGGTATGCACCGCGTGGCCGATGTGTTAGAATCGATTATGGCTGAATGGAATGATGCTGCCTGTTGAGACAATGGCTGTCCGCGGTTCATTTCAGAAAAAGCTGCCGAGAGGAGGAATCCGGTATTTATGCTGGATTATCAGTTCGCTACCGTGTATTCTAAATTTAAGCTGCACTTTTACCGGAAAATCTTTGGCCATTTTCAGAGCAGAGAAGCCAGCCTGACTACGGTGGAAACCTTTTGCATGGAGATTATCCAAGCCCTGGATAAACCTACGGTAAATGAGTTTGCCTGCTTCGTGCAAATATCCTCGCCCAATGCCGCCTATAAGGTCAACAGCCTGATTCAAAAAGGCTATCTGCGGAAGACCCGCTCAAAGGATGACCGCCGGGAATACCATCTGGAGCCTACGCAAAAGTACATCGACTACTACAATATCAGTTATAGCTATCTGGCTACCGTCATGAACCGCATTAAGGAGCGGTTTACCGCCGAAGAGGTGGCCCGCTTGGAAGAGATGCTGCAGATTATTTCCACGGAGCTGATGCCGGAAATCGAGCTGCCGGACAAAAGCAGCAAGGAAGCGGCGCCTTTGCTATGAGCCTGACCGGCGGCTGTACACTGCCTTTTTGCTGCATCTAGCGTATCGCTTAAGGAAATAGCACTGCCCTGAGCCTGAGTCTCTAAATTTTCCTGGGATTTATCGCAATGGACCGCGGCTTTTTTTGGCCATGCCCTTGCAATGGCCAAAAGACCGTGCTATACTAAATATCTGTAATGTGGGTCGGCGGACCCCTTGGAAAGAGGTGAAAGAGAGTTATGAAACAAGACATTCATCCCAAGTATCACACCGCCAAAGTGACCTGTGCCTGTGGCAATACCTTCGAGACCGGTTCTACCAGCCCGGAGATTAAAGTGGAAATTTGTTCCCAATGCCACCCCTTCTATACAGGAAAGCAGAGGACAGTGTTTACTAAGGGCCGGGTAGAGAGATTTAAGAACAAATACGGTATCCAGTAATAGAGTTTGCAAAGACATTGCAAAGAAAATGGCAGGGCGGCAGCGTCCTGCTTCTTTTTATTTTTCTTAATCTGTGGTAAAATATTATTTTAGAACACGAAAAATCATTAACAATAAAGATAGTAAAGCAGTTAAGGAGTTATCATGAGCGAAACAAAATTCAATTACGGCGGTCAGGCCGTCATCGAAGGCGTAATGATGCGGGGAAAAAACAGCCTGGCTATCGCCTTTCGTAAAGGCCCGGATTGCATAGGCGTGGAGGATTGGGCTATCAATCAATCCCCAAACAGACCGGCTTTTTTGCGCTGGCCTTTTATCAGGGGCACCGTCAATCTGGTGGACTCCCTGGTGATGGGTGTAAAAACCCTGGTGTTTTCCGCCAATCAGGTCTTGGAGGAAGGCGAAGAAGAGGAGACGCTGTCCAGTAAAGAAATCGCCATTACGGTGACCGTCTCTTTAAGCTTAGGCATCCTCCTGTTTTTCCTTTTGCCGGCTTTCTTGGCTCAAGGCATCAAAGCCTGGGTGCCCAGCCATGGCTTGCAGAATGTGCTGGAGGGCGTAATGCGGATTGTTATTTTTCTGCTGTATATTTTCGGCATATCCCAAGTGAAGGATGTGCAGCGGGTTTTCCAATACCATGGAGCGGAGCATAAGACGATTTATGCTTATGAATCGGGTAAGCCCCTGAGTCTGGCCAACGCCAGAGCTATGAGCCGCCTCCATCCCCGCTGCGGTACCAGCTTTTTGTTGCTGGTGATGGTAGTCAGTATTTTGCTGTATTCCATGTTGCCGGCTATGACCATGGTTCAGCGGCTGCTGAGCCGGGTGGTTTTGCTGCCGGTGATTGCCGGTATTGCTTATGAATTGATCCGTTTGGCCGGCAAAAGGCTGGATAACCCCATTGTGGCGGCTATTAGCTGGCCGGGCTTGCAGCTGCAGCGGCTGACTACCCGGGAGCCCGACGACAGCCAGTTGGAAGTAGCAATTGCGGCCTTGACCAAGGTGCTGCAGGACGACGGAGTTTTGCCTGTGGAAGAGGCGCCCCAGACCCAAGGGGCGGAGTGCGCTGCGGCGGCAATGGCGGCAGCGGCAGAGATGACGGAAGAAGAGGCGACAACTGAGATCACCCTGGCTAAGGCGGAGGCTTTAGTCCCAGCTCCTGAGACTGCTCCTGAAACGTAGGCGGTTGGCTTGATTGCGTCTGTTGCTTTGCCGATTTATTTGCCGATATTACGTTAATCAGGAAAGGAAGTTCATCAATGCTGGACAGATTAAATAAAATGGAAACCGTCTTCAATGAATTAACGGAGAAAATAAGCGATCCCAATATTATTGCGGACCAAAACTCCTGGCGGGAGTACACGAAGAAACACGCCGGTATGCAGGAGACTATGGAGGCCTATAGCGAATTTAAACAAGTCATGCAGCAAATCAAAGACAACCGGGAACTGCTGGAGGCCGGCGGCCTGGATCAGGAAATGGAAGAGCTGGTCAAAGCCGATTTGGGAGAGTTGGAAGACAAAGAAGAAGAGCTGAAAACCCGTTTGCAGATTTTATTGCTGCCTAAGGATCCCAATGACGAGAAAAACGTGCTGCTGGAGGTGCGGGGCGGCACCGGCGGTGAAGAAGCGGCTTTGTTTGCCGGAGATCTGATGCGGATGTACAGCCGCTATGCCGAGAATCAGGGCTGGCGCATCGATATTATGTCCTCCAATATTACGGATATCGGCGGCGTAAAGGAAGTTGTACTGCTGATCGAGGGCCGGGGGGCCTATAGCCGGCTCAAATATGAGAGCGGCGTTCACCGGGTGCAGCGGGTGCCGGAGACAGAATCCGGCGGCCGTATTCATACCTCTGCCGCTACGGTGGCCGTGCTGCCGGAGGCTGAAGAAGTGGACCTGGACATTAAAGAGGCGGATATCCGGGTGGATATTTTCTGTTCCAGCGGACCCGGCGGCCAGTCGGTAAATACCACAAAATCCGCTATTCGCTTGACCCATATTCCTACCGGGTTGGTGGTGAGCTGCCAGGATGAAAAATCCCAGATTAAAAATAAGGATAAAGCCATGAAGGTGCTGCGTTCCCGTCTGATGGAGAAGGCCATGGAAGAGCAGCAGGGCCAGCAGGCCAGCACCCGCAAAAGCATGGTTGGCTCAGGGGACCGCAGTGAGCGGATTCGTACTTATAATTTTCCTCAGGGCCGGGTGACGGATCACCGTATCGGCTTGACTTCTTATAAACTGGAATACGTTCTTCAAGGAGAGCTGGAAGAGTTTATTGAAGCGCTGACCAATGCCGATCAGGCAGAGCAACTGAAAAGCAGCCAGGAGTAAGGAGCTGGAGTTCGCTTTTTACGTAGCCAAACAGATTTCACCTGGCCAAACAGAGAATTTGAAACGGGAGTAGGGCAATTTATGCCAGAGATAGATAATGCGGAGGTTTCGGGCAGAGAGGCTTATGCCCGGGCATGCCGACAATTGAAAAAAGCGGGGTTTTCCGAAGAAGCTGCCTGCCGGGAGGCAAAGGAGCTTCTTGCTTTTTGTTGGAAAAAAGATGGTTTGCAGCTTCTGCTGGATTTTGATGCGCCTTTAGAAACAGAGACGGGACAAGCTTATGAAGCCGCCGTTGAGCGGCTGGCCAATCATGAACCTATGGCTTATCTGACAGGCTGCCAGGATTTTGGCGGTTTGGATTGCCATGTTGTGCCCGGGGTGCTGATTCCCCGCCGGGATACCTTGGTCTTAGTCAATGCCGCCCTGGCCCGCTTGCCTGAGGAAGAATCTGTACGGGTATTGGAGCTGGGCAGCGGCAGCGGCGCCGTTATCACATCCCTGGCTTTGGCCAGGCCCTTGCTGCAAGGAGTGGCGGTGGATATCAATCCCTTGGCTGTGGAAACCACAAGAAAAAATCTTCGCCTGAATCAGCTTGAGCAGCGGGTTCAGGTTAGGGAAGGCTCCTGGTTTGAGCCCCTTGGTCCCCAGGAGCAATTCCGGCTGATTCTGTCTAATCCGCCTTATATATCCACGGAGGAAATGACAGAGCTGCCGGAAAATGTAAGGAAAGAGCCGGTGAAAGCTTTATGGGGCGGCAAAGACGGCCTGGACTGCTATCGCGAAATACTGCCGGCAGCTTATGGGCGCCTTGAGGATAAGGGCTGGTGCCTGGTGGAAACCGGCTGGCGGCAAGGGCCGGCAGTGAAGGCCCTGTTTGCCGCGGCGGGCTTTAGGGATGTGGAGATTTTACAGGACGAAGGCGGCCGGGACAGAGTAGTGCTGGGCTGCCGCAGAAACCAGGCCGGCGGCTCAAATGATGCTGAGGCCCTGAGTGCTGCCGCTGCCGGTTCATCCGAAGCTGCTGCCGGTTTACCGGATGCTGAAGCCGCTGCCGGGACAAAGGGCTCTGCCTGCAAAAACAGCAAAAAAATAAAAAAGACCCAGTATTGGCGAATCAAAGACGGCAACGACCCCCGAATTAAAGAAGCCGCCCGGATTTTGCGGGAGGGGGGGCTGGTGGCTTTTCCTACGGAAACTGTTTACGGCCTGGGGGCTTACGGCCTGGATGAAAAGGCGGTGGCCAGAATATACGAGGCCAAAGGACGGCCCAGCGACAATCCGCTGATTTTGCATGTGGCTTCTCTGGCAGAGGCTAAAGAACTGACGAAAGGCTGGCCTGAAAAAGCCCAGCGGGCAGCCAATAAGCTCTGGCCCGGCCCTTTAACTATAGTGGTGCCGGCGGCGGAACATATCCCTCCTATTGTTACGGCGGGCTTGGATACGGTGGCCATACGGTTTCCGGCAGAACCCATAGCTCAGGCCTTGATTGAGGCCTGCGGCGGCCCCATAGCGGCTCCCAGCGCCAATACCAGCGGCCGGCCCAGCCCCACCAAGGCTTGTCATGTCCTGGAGGATCTGGACGGCAAAATCGAGGTAATCATCGACGGCGGTCCTTGCCAGGTAGGCCTTGAGTCTACCATTTTAGACCTGTCCGTGGAGCCGCCGGCAGTTTTGCGGCCCGGCGACATCACTCTGGCAGCCTTGAACCGGATTTTGGGGCCTGTCCAAGGGAGTGGGGAAGAACAGGCCGGAGCCCAAGGTGCTGGCCACAGCCCCCATGGCAGCCACAGTTCTGATAGCTCCCCCCCAAAAGCTCCGGGCATGAAATACCGCCACTATGCTCCCCAAGCTCCGGCCACCATCTTGCAGGGCAATCCCCATGCGGTGACGGCCTTCGTGGCCCGCCTGATGCTGCAGCCCTCGACTCTCAAAGGGCCGGAGGACAAGCGGGAAGACAGCAGCCATGGGCCGCTGCAGCCGGAAGCCGGCGGGGAGCGGCCCAAGATCGGACTTTTGCTCAGTGAAGAAACCTGGCGGCTCCTTTTAGGCCGGGCCTTGCAGCCGGAAAAAGATGAAGAGCTTTATTACTGCCGTAAAATGGGCAGCCACAGCCGTCCCAGAGAGATGGGGGCGCTGCTTTACGATGCATTAAGGGCCTGTGACCAAGAGGGTGTGGGCCGTATATTTGTGGAGGCTTGCAGCGCCAAAGGCCGGGGCGCTGCGGTGATGAACCGGCTGCTAAAGGCTGCGGGCAACCGTATCTGGCGGCTGGATAAAGAAGGGCTGCCCTTTTGAGGCCATTTCCCTAAATTCCCTATGTATATTTCCGATAGCGGTTTTACTGAGCAGAGGAATATGGTAAAATAAGAAAAAATGTGTAACATGTGTAATGTACGGAGGGTGCTGCGATGAAAATATCTTTGGGCGCCGATCACGGCGGCTTTGAATTAAAAGAAGCGATTAAAACCTGGCTTCTGGAAAAAGGCTACGATGTGGAAGACAAGGGCACATATAGCATAGAATCCTGCGATTACCCCGATTATGCCAAAGCTGTGGCCTTGGATGTGGCCGCCGGCAAATCAGACAGAGGCATTCTGGTTTGCGGCACCGGTATTGGCGTCAGCATTGGGGCCAATAAGGTCAGAGGTATACGGGCGGCGCTGTGCGGGGATACTTTCTCCGCCAGGATGAGCAGACTTCACAATAACGCCAATATACTGGCCCTGGGCCAAAGAGTGGTAGGCGCCGGCCTGGCCTTAGATATTGTGGAGATATGGTTAAGCACCTCATTTGAAGGCGGCCGGCACAGTACCCGGGTGGACAAGCTGATGGAGATTGAACAATGTTAGTGAGCCTGATGGTTTTTATTGTGGCAATTATTGTGGTTGTCTTGTTGATCGGAGCTTTTTTATTATACCGGCGTTAAGGAGGGAGCGGCATGCTGGACAAGATCAAAGAGCAGACGGCGGCCTGCCTGGAAGCTTTATTGGCGGCGGCGGAGCTGGAAGCCGGAGATATTCTGGTTGTGGGCTGCAGCACCAGTGAGATCATGGGCAAAAAAATCGGCAGCGAGCCTGTGGAAGAAGCGGGAGAAGCGGTGTTTGAGGCTATCCGGCCGCTATTAGAGGCAAAAGGCATCTGGCTGGCGGCTCAGTGCTGCGAGCATTTGAACCGGGCTTTGGTAATGGAAAAGGAAGCCGCTTTGCGCTTTGGCCTGACGCCGGTAACCGTAGTGCCGGTGCGAAAGGCCGGCGGCAGTTGGGCGGCCTGGGCTTATCGTCATTTAAAGCAGCCGGTGGTAGTGGAAAACCTGGATAACCACAAAGCCGCCGCCGGTATCGATATTGGCGAAACCTGCATCGGCATGCATCTGAGGCCTGTGGCCGTCATGGTGCGGCCGGCAGAGCCCTGGATCGGCGAAGCCCGGGTGACTATGGTTCGGACCAGGCCCAAACTAATCGGCGGCGAGCGGGCCCAATACAAGTAAGCAGATTTAGCAAATACTAAACAACACCAAGCAATAGGAAAAAGCGTCAATGTGATTATTAAACCAATAATCAATGATCAATATATGACAAGGGGGCAGAATACCATGGATTACGTTGCAGAGCTTCTGACCAAGGCTGATTCTGAATTAGCGGCGGCAATGGAGCGGGAAAAGGGCAGACAAAGCGAAAAAATTGAACTGATCGCCTCGGAAAACTATGTCAGTCCGGCGGTGATGGCGGCCCAAGGCTCGGTATTGACCAACAAGTATGCGGAAGGGTATCCCGGCAAACGCTATTATGGCGGCTGCGAATATGTGGATGTGGTTGAGAATCTGGCCATTGACCGGGCTAAAGCCTTGTTTGGGGCAGAGCATGCCAATGTACAGGCCCATTCCGGCGCCCAGGCCAATATGGCCGTTTACTTTGCCCTGGTGGAGCCCGGCGATACCATTGTAGGGATGAGCCTGGCCCACGGCGGTCACTTGACCCATGGCTCACCGGTTAATATTTCCGGCAAATACTATAATTTCGTTCCCTATGGTGTGACTGAGGACAGCGAGATCATTGATTATGACGCTTTAAGAGAACTGATGCTGAAGACCCGACCCAAGCTGATGGTGGCGGGAGCCAGCGCTTATCCCAGAACCATCGATTTTGCTAAAATGTCGGCCATTGCCAAAGAAGCCGGTTCTCTTTTCATGGTGGATATGGCTCATATTGCCGGTTTAGTGGCTGCCGGCCTCCATCCCAATCCCGTGCCTTATGCCGATGTGGTGACTTCCACCACCCATAAGACCTTACGGGGACCCAGGGGCGGCCTCATTCTCTGCAAAGAAGAGTTGGCCAAAGCCATTGATAAAGCCATTTTCCCCGGTATCCAGGGCGGCCCTCTCATGCATGTGATTGCTGCCAAGGCTATGTCATTTAAAGAGGCTCTGTCGCCTCAGTTTACGGTCTATCAGCAGCAGATTATCAATAATGCCCAGGTGCTGGCCAAGGAGCTGACGGCTAAAGGCTTCCGCCTGGTGTCCGGCGGCACCGACAATCATTTGATGCTGGTGGATTTGCGGCCGAAGAAGCTGACGGGCAAAGTAGCGGAAAAACTGCTGGATGAAGCCGGTATCACCGTCAATAAAAACGCTATCCCCTTCGATCCCGAAAGCCCCTTTGTCACCAGCGGTATCAGAATCGGCACTCCCGCCACTACCACCAGGGGCATGAAAGAGACGGATATGGCTGTTATTGCCGAAATCATCGATTTGGTTCTCAGCAACCCCGAGGATAGCGGTGTCTTAAATAAGGCCAAGATGATGGTTACCGATTTGACCAAGGACTTTCCTATCTTTGCCGAACAGTGGAGGTTATAATGGAAACACGGCCCGGTTGGGATGATTATTTCATGGAAATTGCCGCTATGGTAGCCACCCGGTCCACTTGCCTGCGCCGGCAGGTAGGCTGTGTGATTGTGAAAGACCGCCGGATTTTGTCCACGGGCTACAACGGAGCTCCCAGCGGCGTAAGCCACTGTTCGGAAACCGGCTGCCGCCGGGAGAAGGAAGGTATTCCTTCCGGTCAGCGTCATGAAATGTGCCGGGGAGTCCACGCCGAGCAGAATGCCATTATTCAAGGGGCCCGTTACGGCATCATTCTGCAGGGGGCTACGGCCTATATTACCACCCAGCCTTGCAGTATCTGTACAAAAATGCTGATTAATGCCGGCATCGAAGAAATCATTTTTGATGGCGATTATCCCGATGAGATGTCCCGCCTTTTATTGAAAGAAGCCGGCGTTTTCTGCCACAAGTACAAAAAGGCTCAGAATACTCCGGGAAAAGGTGTTTGAGATGAAAGGAAAGACGATTTCTTTACCCTGCCTGGATGGGCTGAATCCTACTCTTGAATCTACGGCGCTGAAGCTGATGGAAGAAACCGGTGAACTGGCTCAGGTCATCGGCAAATACAGAGGCATGAGCGGTGAGCCCAGCCGGCTGGAGCAGCAGCGGGTGGTGCAGTTGATTGTGGAAGAGCTGGTGGATGTGGCCCAGACCGCAGTGACGATGATGTATGTTTTAGAAAAAGAGTATAATGTGGATATAGAGCAGACTTTAAGAGATCATGTGGCCAAAATGCATCAAAAAGGTTATATGACCGGTGTTTTGAATCAGCCGGCCCGGCTGATGGCGGACACAGAAGAATAAAATAGAACGGCAGCAAAAAGGAAGCCCCCAGATATCCGCTGGGGGCTGTTTTTTATGTGGGCCCATGTTATTGATTTGCCGCGTCCACGATAGGCAGTGTGGAACCCCCATAGGGCATCAGCAGTATTGATGGGTTTGCAGCGCTGGCCGCCAATGCTGCGTCCAATGCATCCTGCACCTTGCGAAAGGGGCGCATAAATATTTTGCGGACAAAAGCTTCTTCCATTTCAGAAACAAGATAAATATTTGCCTTGCGCAAAATCAGGGCGATTGCCGCCGCTTTGTGGCCACCCAATACGAACTCCTGCTTGATTCTGGCGGTAAGTTCCTCCGGTGTATTTGCCCGAAGCATCCATTCTTCGAAGACCGGTTCACCCATTCCCTCCTGGCAGGAGCCAACCAGTATGATAATTCCCCCGTCCCGGACTGCAGAGCCTGCATTGTCAAGTGCCTTTTGCACCTGGTATAGGTTCAGATCTTTAGGGGCCCCGCCCTGGGAGACAATCACAATATCCGCTTTATAGCTGATATGCTTCTGGTAAAGTTGGTCCAGGGCGGCGCAGCCCCCGCGGTGTGCTTGAATATAATGTCCTGCGAATGCACGGACGACTTTTTTATTCTTGTCCAAAATAACATTCAGAAGAAAGTGAATAGGACACAGCGCAATTGCTTCTTCCAGATCGCTGCGCACAGGGTTGCCCTCCAGAATGCCGACTTTCGCTTTGTCTTCCACCATCATCCGGTGATTGGCCTGGATGGCATCATGAGAGGATACGCCTGGCATAATGGCTTTGGCACCGCCGGAGTAACCGGCAAAATAATGATATTCAATGTTGCCCAGGCAAATGCGCAAGTCGGCTGCGGCAACGGTCTTATCAATATCCACCGGGGTTCCCGCCTCTGTGATACCCAGACGCACAAAGCCCTCTGTTCCCGAATCAATACAGCGAAGGCGGCGAAAAACCTCAGGGCCAACTAATTCTTCCTTTTCGGATTCTGTATGGAACCGATGGCTGCCCAGTGCAAAGACGATCGTAATGTTTTGACTGGGGACTCCGGTATCGTACAGACGCTGGAGCACGAGGGGCAACACGGTTTTGCTGGGCATTGGCCGGGTGATGTCGCTTGTTACAATGACGATATTATCCTTCGGCTGCACTATTTCCTCCAATCTGCTGGCGCCAATCGGAAAATCCAGGGCCTGCCTGATAACTTGATCTTCTGCAATTGTTTGCTCTAGTTGATTGGGCAGCAGCAAATCGGTATGGATGTTATCCGGAATAGTGAAGCGTTGCGGAGTTTTGCCAAAGCCTATCGTGTGTTCCATGGGGCCTCCTGGGTCACTGTATTTTGGCTGCTCAACTATGTGATGGTACTTCTAAAATGCCGGGAATAAAGTCATGGTATAGAAGACATATCCGACAATCAGCACAATGGAGATAAGCCAGCCTTGCTTGAAGAGGGATTTGATGTCATAGCCGCCGGCGCCCATGGCCAGGGGGATGGCAGGAGTAGCCATTGGAGTCATAAAAGCAGTAAGGCTGCCGGCGGTAATCAGGATCATCAGCCCGATGGGATTTGCACCTAGTGACTGGCAGGTGAGCAGGCAGATGGGGACAAAGATGTTCATCACTGCTTGATTGAGCATGAATTGTGTGATAATGAAGGGAATTGCGAAAAAGAGAAGACCCAGAAGGTAGTTGTTTTGCGTGCCGCCAACAATACTGGCAAGCCAGTCGCCGACGACGACGCCGGCCCCGGTGTCATTGAGGGCATTGCCCATTGCCAGTGCGCCCACGTACATGCAGGCGATTGAAATAGGCATAGCCGCAATAGCTTCTTTTTCCGTCAGTACACCGCAGACTACGGTAAGCACTGCTCCCACCAGACAGATTTGCCAGGCGGGGATGCCAATCTGAGAGTTAAACACCAGCATGATAATAGCAACGAAAAATATGACATAGCCCATGGTTTCGGAAAAGGGCTTAAGAGGCTTCTTTTCCGCTTGGCTGGCGGCTGCGCCGGAGATTGGCACAATAGGCTGGTTCGGAGAGAATTTTGGAGCAAAAAAGTAAGCCCATAGTAAAATGATGATAAAGAGGGGTAATCTGCCTACGGTAAAGTCAAAGGCGTTCATGGTAATATCGGTAAATCCGTAAGTCTCCAGATAGCCGTTATACTGCCCGGTAGCCGTAATGGCATAGCCGAAAGGCAGTACGGCGCAGCAGCCAATGGCTACAACGGCAAGGGGAAACATAATTTTGGACGGGCTCACGTTGAACTGCTTACAGGTAGTTGAAGCCAGGGGAAAGACAATTGCGAAAGCAACCATGGGACTGGTCAGAAAGCTGGTGAGCAGCGCAGCCAGAATGATATAGCCGGCATAAGCTTTATTGAAGGAGCCGCCAGACGCTTTCATTATAGAGGCAGACATTTTGTCAACGAATTGTGTGCGATTAAGCCCTGCCGCAATAACGAACATGCCGACAATCAGGACGGTATTGGAGTTGCCAAAACCGCTGATCGCCTTGGCGCCGTCAAGACAACCGGTCACCACCAGCGCAATCAAGGTGAGCAATGAGGTAATTGCCATGGGAAACTTATTGATGATATAGCTGACTAAAGACAGGGCAAAGATAATGATACAGATAACCAGTGTGTTCATAATATCCTCCTCATCGATTAGAACAATACAACAACGGGTTAGTCTGAAGCTTTATTTGGAGGCCGCCAGTGCATCGAGAGCAGCCTTGCCGATGGGCCGGTTTTTGCCGCGGCTCCGTCTTGGGGTAAAGATCTTGGAGCCGACGCAAGTGAATATAGACTGCAACTTTTTATCGCCCGCCAGCTCGGTGCCGGCGCTGTCAATGTAGGTAAAATTGCCGTACTCCACCTTAAAAGCCGTGAAATCGGCAGGTTTTCCCTCCTTGATTTCCAGAGCCTTGTCCGTAAGGCCCAGCAGGCGGACCGGGGCTTCGGTAATCATGCGAATGGCCTGATCCAGGCTGACTCCCAGACAGAGGAATTTGGAGAGAGTTGTGGCCATGTTGAATACCGGACCGTCAATGTCAGAGACATGGAGATCGGTGGAGATGGTATCCAGTTCAAAGCCCTGGGCCATTGCTGCCTGTGCCACCTCAAAGGTAAAGCTGTTGATGCCGTGGCCCATATCGAAGATGACGCCGCGCTTGCGTGCCTCCAGCACGCACTGCTTTACCTTGCCGCCTTTATCGAGAATGCCTGAATCGGTCTTAGCGTATGTATGGGTGAGCTGATCGCCCTTCTTCATAAAGCCAAGAATGGTTTCAGTGCTCAAATCACAGCGGGTTGCATGGACGCACATGGTTGTACCGAGCTCGTCGCACAGTTCCCGGATAGCTCTCAGCGCTGCCAGAGGATCGGCACACATCGCGCTGGTTACCCGTACCTTCAGGCCGCATAGTTCGTCACGGTATTTGTTAAATGCAGCCTTGCAGGCATCTTTGTCCAGATTGTCCATATCGTTCAGTTCATAACCGAGAATAGGTAATCCTATACGAGAGATGTTCAGAAAGGATTTGTATTTCAGGTCGGTGCACCAGCGTACATAGTGCCGGAAATCCGCAAAAGTATCGGCTCCGGCTGTGCCAGGGTCCACTGCGTAGGTGACTCCCTCAGGAAGAAAGTAAATCTGTGGGTCTACTCCCACGCCAGGACTGTCATAGTAGAAGTGGGCGTGAGGATCTACCCAACCGGTAGTGATGGTCAGGCCTTGGGCATCGATTGTTTCCTCCGCAGCGGCGCTGAGCTCCTCACCGATTCGGGTGACAATACCGTTTTCCACCAAGATATCTCCTTTGGAGACGACACCGTCAAAGATGGACATGATAGATGCATTTTTAATCAAGTAGCTTCGTAGCATCCTGCTCCCCCTTTCTGTAACTTGGCTGCCTATTGTGTCTCAGATATCTGAACAAGTGTATTATATTAGTGGAAGTAATATAAGTAAAATACATTTTATCTTGAATTATATAAAAATAATTGATATAATTTTACTGGCGATCGGAGGAGACGTATGTAATGAAGCTACAACAATTGCGTTATTTTCAGGCAGCTTGCCGGTATGGGAGCACCCTTCATGCGGCTGAAGCCCTCCATATATCGCAACCCACTGTGTCTATGGCCATCAAAGAGTTGGAGCAGGAGTTTGGTTTGACCCTCATCACCCGGCAGTACAAGGGCTTCTCATTGACCCATGAGGGAAAAACCTTTCTGGAGCTGACCGAAAGGCTGTTGGATTACGCAGACAATGTGGTCCAAATAATGAGGGATCTTGGTCAAAAACGTAACCTTATCCGCTTGGGCATGCCTCCGATGATCGGTTCGATTCTCTTTCCCATGATTTATGTGGATTTTGGCCGTAAGCACCCGGAAGTAAACTTCACTACGGCGGAATCCGGCAGCCGAATGCTTCTGCAGCAGCTTAACGATAATTTGCTGGATATGGTGTTTGTGCCTCATACCGGGCCCTTACCGGCTGAATATGGGGCGATACCTGTGATGTGTATGGAAACTGTGTGCTGTGTGTCCAAAGAACACCGCCTGGCAAAAAACCAGAGTATAACTGTTGAGGATTTGCGTAACGAACCTCTGGTCATGTTTCGGAACAGCTTTTTCCAAAATGAACTGATCTCACAAATGTTTGAACGGCGCAGTATTGAGCCGAAGGTGCTGCATTACTCGGAGCAGCTATCCACTATTCAAAAACTGGTGGAAAGCAATACGGCAGTGGGGTTTATCTTCCGCAATATTTCCGAGCAGATAACCAATATCGTCAATCTGTCCTTTGAGCCCAAGGTTACGCTGCAGGTAAGCCTTGCCTGGAGGAACAGCAGCTATATGTATAGTGATATGCTCAAGTTCATCCAGTATTTTAAATCACTGAAACTAGATAAAGCAGATGCATAGCATATCCTTAATAATATAAAAAGGCTAAGTTGACCCGGCGGTGAGCAGGGCAGCTTAGCCTTTTTTATGGTGATATGGTCACGGTAATGAAGGGCGAAAAACAGTAGAATGATGAACAAAGGTACTACAACAGGAGAAGAAGGGAGGACTAAAATGAAATATATCATTGGTATTGCTATCGGTGCTTTAGTCGGCTATTTTGTATTCTACCGGTTGATCGGCTGCAGCGGCGGAACCTGTCCTATAACATCAAATCCTTATACGTCTATCATCTATGGCAGCGTGTTAGGTGCGCTTTTGTCGGCACAATTTTGACAGCAGGGTTACAGGCGGCTATGGCATCTAGCAGGAGTTTGGCTTGATGGTCATTGCCGGCTCCAATTATTGGCTTAGTTTACTTTACGGGAAAATCAAAATAAGTGTCGGGATAGGGTTCCTTCGCCAGACTAAAATGCCACCATTCGCAGGAATAGGTAACAAAACCGCTGTCGGTCATGGCCTGCCGTAAAATCTGGCGATTATGCTCCTGCTGGTCAGTGAGACCTTCGGTGACGATATGGGAGCGGGGATCCATATAGTCGAAGATGGAGCCCATATCCAGTTCCTGATAGGTTTTGCTATCCACGATGGTAAGATCTACGGCGCTGCCCCGGGAATGGCCGGATTTTTTCGCTATATAGCCAATATTGAAGAAATCTGCTTTATCCACATTGGGGAAATGAACGGGTTTGCGCCGGATATCTTGAATATCGCTGCCCCAGCGTACAAAATCATCTACAGCCTGTTGAGGACGATAAGCGTCATAGATTTTCATGATATATCCTTGCTTGCGCAAGATATCTGCCGCTTTAATGCAGCACTCTGCCGCCTCCCGGCTCATGATCACCAAGGGCTGTTCATAGCCTGTGATCCGGCGGCCGATAAAATTATCGCTGCCCCAATATTTTGCATCAATGATGCAATCCTCAATCAGTTCATCAATATAAACGAAGCCTTGGGGCAGCCCCGCTTTGGGGACGCCCAGCGTACTAATATTCATCTCTATTTGTCCTCATTTTACGGCATGAATTTGCTCAGCCACTCCGCCATAATCAATCCTAGGGGAGTGCCAATGATATAACCCCATAAGCCGCACAAAATTCCGGGGATTACCAATGCGCCGTAACCCTTGGCTACCGCCATAGCTGCAGCGGTGGAAGGACCGCCGATGTTGGCATTGGAGGCAACGGTGAGCTCCTCGATGTTTTGATTGAGAACTTTACCCCAAGCCAAGGTCCAGCCGATATTGATGAAGGCGATCAGGCCGCAGAAGATAAAGAGCAGGGGCGCATTGACGAGTACGTCCATCAGATCGGCAGGGCAGCCGATGACCACAAAGAAGATGTAGATCAAGAATGTGCCTAATTCCTGAGCGCTTCTTAGTTTTTCAAAATATTTGGGAAAAAGAGAAGTCAACGTAACCGAGATTACCGTCAGCATGACGAATTGATTGCCAAAGATCATGGCCGGAATTTTGCTGATCGTACCGGCGTCCTCCGGCACTGCCAACAATTCCTTAAACAGACCCCCCAGCTTGGTAGCAATTGCAACGATAAAGAAGGCCGTGGCCACGGTCATCGCTACGTCCAACAGAGAGATTTCCTTTTTGCCCCAGAAGGAGGCGGTCATGGTTTTGGCATTGCTGCCGGCCCCTTTTTCCTCGATCTCTTTTTGGAAGGGATGGGGATAATGTTTTTTGAAGAAAGCGCTGCTGGGAATCCAGAGAAGAACAAAGATCACCAAAGCCATAACGAAATTGTCGGCAATGACCTCGGAACTCAGCATAGTCTGGGAAATATTGGTGGAGCTGGCTACGGCAAACAGGTTCACACCGCCCCCGATATAGGAGCCGGTAAGAATGCCGGCCATTTTATCCAACTCGGGAATGAAGTTGCGGAAAGCAAAAAAGGCGATGATGGCGCCCAAAAGGGTGCCTACGGCACTGATGTTAAAACAGAGAAACATTTTGCCGGTATCTTTAATGATGGATCTGATGTTTGCCCGGAATAAGAGCATAGCTACAGACAGAGGAATGCAATAATCCCAAACCGTATCGTAAACCGGCGATGCTGTAGGAATGATTTTGACGTTCACGGCGATGACTGCAAGAATAAGTCCGATCACCGGTCCGGACAACCGTTCTGCCCATTTATAGTTTTGTTCCAAATAGATAGAGGCTGCAGCGAATATGACGAGGATTGCCCAAAGGACCCAAGTATTATCCGGGGATACCAATGTTTGAATGGACATAAATCTCCCTCCTGCTATTCAGTTGGTTTTTCGGCATATAATGATTACCCGTATCACCTCCCCACAGTACTGCCTTTCCTATGAACATAATTATGCGGAAATAACAGAGAAATACCAGGTGTCCTATCAATAAACACGCAGTTATACCATTAAACGTAAGACACAAGACCAAATGGAAGTTTATCGGAAATGTATTTATAGGCAGCATAAAAACTGCCAGCAGATTCAAAACCCACTGGCAGAAAAACTTTTATTTTTTCGCCTGTCTACTTGACGGGGAGCAATTCGCTTTGCGGCAGTCTCTGCCTATGAGATTACCGAATTGCCGACCTAATTTCACTCTGGCATTTTCATCTCTTTAAAATCCAGCTCCGGGGTTTTTATGCTTACCCTGGTACCCGGCGGCACAGACTTGGTAATAAAAGCATTGCTGCCGATTACCGCCCCTTTGCCGATGACGGTTTCTCCTCCTAAAATCGAGGTGGAGGAATAGATGGTAACTTCATCCTCAATGGTAGGATGGCGTTTTTTGCCTCGCAAGCCTTGGCCGCCTCTGGTGGACAGCGCGCCTAAGGTCACGCCCTGATAGATTTTGACATGGTTGCCGATTTCCGTGGTTTCGCCGACAACGATGCCGGTGCCGTGGTCAATAAAGAAGTGGTGGCCGATGGCGGCTCCGGGATGGATGTCGATACCGGTTAAGCCGTGGGCATATTCCGTCATGATGCGGGGAATCAAGGGCACGCCCAAGAGAAAGAATTCGTGGGCTATGCGGTATACAGTGATAGCATAGATGCCGGGATAAGCAAAGATAATTTCCTGTTTGCTGCGGGCTGCCGGATCGCCGTCTAAGGCGGCATCCACATCCATATACAGGGTTTTTCTCAAGGCAGGCAGCTTGGCGATAAAATCCCGGGTAATTTGCCGGGCCTGCTTCTCGATTTCCGGTGTGCAGCCGTTGCTTTCGGCATGGCCGTGAAGCAGGGCCAGGCAGAGCTGCTGCTGCAGTTTATCTTGCACCGCATAAAGCAGCAAGCCTATATAGTAGTTTAAGCCGGCCTTTGCCGTGCTGAGTTTCCGGTAAAAGCCGGGGAAAAGTATTTCCCGCAGCATATCGATAATTTCGATAACTTCATTTCTGTCCGGCAGGTGGTTGGGGTGAATCATATGCTCATCGGCATTCTCAGCCAGTTCATTAATAACGCCGGCAACTAATTCGTTAAAGTGGCCATACTTTGTATTGTCCATAAAACCCTCCTTAAAATAAAACCTCAGCCAATATTCTTAGACTATGTGGTTTAAGCTCAAAAGTTTACAATAGCTGCTCAACAATAACTTTCATTATGCCGCCGCAGACCATGCCTTCATTTTCCGCCACGTCTCCCGTCATATCGATGTCGATGATTTTATAGCCGCCATTGCGGATAACATCGTAAGCCTGCTTAATAACTTCGCTTTCGCTGCAGCCGCCGCCGATACTGCCCAGGGTTTTGCCCTGAGGCCAAAGAATCATTTTAGCCCCGGCTTCCCTGGGGACGGAGCCCTTCGTCTCAATAACGGTCACCAGAGCTCTGGGTTCGGCGCCGGCTTTCTCCATCTCGGCAAGAACCTCTTTATCCGACTGGGCCCAATTGGCGTTGGAGGACTTCCGCTTATACCGGATTACCTCGGAAAGGATGGAAATGGCGATTTCCTCCGGTGTCACCGCCCCGATATCCAGGCCGATGGGAGAACAAACCGCCGCCAGTTTTTCTTCGGGATAGCCTTCATCGGCCAACTGTCGCATGATGGCCTGCACCCGCCTGCGGGAACCGATCATGCCCGTATAGGCTGTATCCAGCTTAAGCACCTGCCGCAAACAATCCATATCATGGCGGTGGCCCCGGGTAACAATGACCACAAAGGCGGATTTATCGATATTTAACAGAGGAAAACAGCGTTCAAAGCTTTCGCAAAATACATTGCTGGCCAAGGGGAAACGCTGGTGATTGGCAAAGGCGGGACGGTCGTCGGTGACAGTAACGGCAAAGCCGCATTTCGCGCCGAATTCGGCCAGAGGCAGGGCAATGTGGCCGCCGCCCAAAATGATCAGGCGGGATTCGGGAACGTAAGGCTCGGCAATGAGGACATTGCCCTCTTTATCTTCGCTATATTGGAGGCGGCCTTTTGCCCAGGCAGCCCGTACCAATTTTCCGTGAGGGCTTTCGTCTTCTGCTATAGAAGCGGGACCGGCTTCCTTGAAAAGAATTTTTGCCGGTGCATCGGCACAGCGGCGATTAAGCTTTGTTAAAACCAGGGACCGGCGTCCTGCTGCCAGCTCCGCCAGGGCCTCTTGATAAATCTCATGCTGCAGGTTCATTCCTATTGCTCCTTAATCTTTCGCCGTTATAGATATTAGCCGCTCTATAATTTGCGGCAGAGTTGCCAGAATGGTATCGATATCTTCTTCGCTATTGTCTTCGCTGAGAGAAAGCCTGAGGGCTCCATAGGCAAGCTCATAAGGCAGGCCCATGGCCAGAAGTACATGGGAGGGCTCTGTTGAACCGGAGGAGCAGGCGGAGCCGGAGGCGGCGCAGATGCCTTTTTGATCCAGCATCAGAATCAGAGGCTCACCTTCCACGTCCTCAAAGACGAAGGAGGCAATACCGGGCAGGCGGTTAACGGGATCTCCTGTTAATCTTGCTGCCGGAATTTTTAATACCCCCTCGATTAAACGGTCCCGCATAGCGGTGATCTTTTTTGTATTTGCCGGCAAATTGTCCGTAGCTGCTGCCAAGGCTGCCGCCAGCCCGAGAGCACCGGCCACATTTTCTGTGCCGGAACGCCGGCCCCACTCCTGGCCGCCGCCCCGGATATGGGGAGGCAGAGGCAGGCCTTTTTTGATATAAAGGACGCCTGTGCCCTTAGGGCCCCTGAACTTGTGGCCGGAGAGGGAGAGCAAGTCCACCTGCATCTCTGTCACATCAATAGGCATATGGCCTGCTGCCTGGACGGCGTCAGTATGAAATACCAGGCCGGCCTGGCGGGCCAGGCTGCCGATTGCAGCCACCGGCAGAATTGTACCGGTTTCATTGTTGGCAGTCATGGCCGTAATCAGAATAGTATCCGGCCGGATTGCGGCCTGCAGTTCTGCCAGGGAGATATGGCCCTGCCGGTCTACAGGCAGGCAGGTCACTTCATAGCCTTGGCCCTCAAGAAGCTTAAGGGGCTGCAGTACTGCAGGATGTTCCACGGCAGTGGATATGATATGGTGGCCTGCGCTTTTTTTCAGCCGGGCCACAGCATTGATGGCCCAGTTGTCCGATTCCGTACCGCCGCTGGTAAAATAGATTTCTTCCGGTTTGGCTCCGATGGCCGCCGCCACCTTTTCTCTGGCGCCTTCCAGAGCTTGTTTGGCAGCCCGGCCAAGGGAATAGGGCGCGGAAGGGTTGCCATAGGCAACCGTTAAAAAAGGCGTCATCGCTTCGAAAGCCTGGGGGGAAAGTTGTGTTGTGGCCGCATTATCGGCATAAATGATCTTTGTCATGAGACTAATTATACTTGCTTTCGCTTAAAAAACAATATAAACGGCTAAGTAATCCTTCCACCGCCGATGACCGTATCCCCATCATAAAACACGGCGGCTTGTCCCGGTGTGATGGCCCGCTGGGCAGCGGAGAAGCGGACGGAAATCCGGTTGTCCGGCAAAGGATAAAGGATGGCCGGGGCTTCCTGCTGGCTGTGGCGGAGCTTAACGGTAGCTTCCATAGGTTTGGTCAGCTGCTCTATGGAGATGAGATTTATGTCTTTAACCGTCATTTCTTCGCTGTATAGCTCACTCTCATCGCCAACCACCAGGGTATTGGATAAAGCATCTTTGGCCAGGACGTATTTTGGCCGGACAGCGTTAAGCTGCAGGCCTTTACGCTGTCCCACAGTATAATGGATAATCCCTTTATGGCTTCCCAGCAGATTGCCGGCCCTATCGGTGATGGGGCCGGGAGAAGAGGGGATATGAAGAACCTTTTCCAAAAAAGCGCTGTAGTCACCGTCCTGCACAAAACAAATATCCTGGCTGTCCGGCTTTTGGGCATTGGCCAGACCCTGATCCTCCGCCAGCCGGCGCACCTGATTTTTTGTCAGGGAACCCAGGGGAAAAAGGGTTCGCTTTAATTGCTCCTGGGTCATGGTATAAAGAACGTAGGTTTGATCCTTTGTGGGGTCTTTGGCCTTTTTCAAAAGATAGCGGCCGGTTTTCCGGTCCAATTCCCTATTGGCATAGTGTCCCGTTGCGATGTAATCTTTATTCAGCAGGAGAGCCCGCTCCAGCAGCTTATCGAATTTGATGTAACGGTTGCAATCGATACAGGGATTGGGTGTTTCGCCCTCGACATAGGCCTGGGCAAAGCGGCGGATGACCTCTTGATGAAAATTAAGGCCAAAATTAAAGACAAAATGCTCAAAGCCCAGCTTATAGGCCACGCTTCTGGCGTCTGCCACATCGGCAAGAGAACAGCAGGTCCGGGAGGACTGTTCAAGACCGATATCTTCGTTAGAAAAGAGCTTCAGCGTTGCACCGCAAAGCTGGAAGCCCTGCTCCATAAGCAGCCAGGCGGCGACGGAGCTGTCTACGCCGCCGCTCATGGCTACCATAACGTTTTCTGCCATTATAGGATTCCTCCAATAAACCCCTGCTGCCAAAGCGCCGCATAGCAAAGGCAGGAGGGACTTTCTGATTATTTTTCCCGCTGTTTTTTTACTAAATCCGCGAGAGTTATATGGTCGATAACGCCGCTAATCGCTTCTTCAAGCTGTTGCCAGACGTCCAAGGTAACGCAGCTGCTGCATCGGGGGCATTGATTAGGGTCGTTCTCCATACAGGCCACGGGAACAAGATGGCCCTCAATCAGCCGCAAAATCATCCCTACCGTATACTCTTCCGGCTGCTTGGCCAGCTTGTAGCCGCCCTGGGCCCCCCGGCTGCTTTTGACGAAGCCTGCCCGGCTGAGCAGGGTAATAATCTGCTCCAAATATTTATAAGAGATTTCTTGCCGCTGGGAAATGCTTCTTATGGGAACGTAGCCCCCTTCATCATTTAGGGCCAGATCCAGCATTAAACGTAGAGCATAGCGTCCCTTCGCCGATATTTTCATAGCCTCACCAATTCCTACACAATTAATATGATATGGCCATCATATAGCGAAATGCCGGCTATGTCAATGGCATTATCTGAATACATATTAAGGCTATAGGATTAATATGCTATTGACAGCGGCTTCGTTATGCTTTATTATTTAATTCATATAGAACAAGTAGGAAATGAGGCGTATAGATGATGGATTTCAGCACTCTTTGCATACACGGCAATGATGATAAATATGACCGCACAGGAGCAGTCAGCGTACCGATTTTTCAGACGGCCACCTTTACCCATCCCGGCGTAGGGCAAAGTACGGGATACGATTATTCAAGGCTGCAAAACCCCACAAGGGAGCATTTAGAAAAGACCCTGGCCAATCTTGAACAGGGAATTGACGCCATGGCTTTTTCCAGCGGTATGGCAGCCCTGGCCCTGCTTATGGAGCTGTTTTCTCCCGGCGACCATATCATCGCCTCTGATGATCTTTACGGCGGTTCCCACCGGCTATTTCACCATATCTCCGAAAAAAACGGTATTGACTTTGATTTCGTCAATACCTCGGATATTTCGCAAATCGAAAAGGGGATAAAGGCTGAGACAAAGGCGGTATTTGTAGAGACTCCTACCAATCCAATGATGCAAGTTACGGATATCCGGGCAGTGTCCCGGCTGGCCAAGGAGCGGGGGCTTCTATTGATTGTGGACAATACTTTCCTGACACCCTATTATCAAAAACCTCTTGTCTTGGGCGCCGATATTGTGCTTCATAGCGGTACGAAATTCCTGGGCGGCCATAACGATACCCTGGCCGGGTTTTTGGTGGTAGGGGATAAGGATTTATCAGAGCGGCTGCGTTTTTTCTACAAAACAACGGGGGCCTGTCTTGCTCCTTTTGATAGCTGGCTGCTGATCCGGGGGATTAAAACCCTGCCTGTCCGGATGGAGCGGCAGCAGCAAAGCGCTCTGCAGCTTGCCCGCTGGCTTCTGACTCAAAAACAAGTAAAAGCCGTGCACTATGTGGGCTTGCCCTCCCATCCTGATTACCAGCTTTCCCAAAGGCAGGCTACAGGCTTTGGGGCTATGATTTCTTTTGAGGTGGATGGGGCGGAGACGGCGGAGCGGATATTATCCAAGGTGGCTTTAATACAGTATGCCGAAAGCCTGGGCGGAGTGGAATCCCTGATTACCTATCCCATGCTGCAAACCCATGCCGATGTACCTAAAGAGGAGCGGGAGGCCAAAGGCATCAATGAAAGGCTTTTGCGGCTGGCGGTGGGGCTGGAAGCTGCCGGGGATCTGATTGCCGATCTTCAACAGGCTTTTAGCAATTGAAGGGCTGACCGGAGTTGCCGGTAGCGGCAGCCGGTTCGCAGGCCATTAGCGGCGGGTCGGAGCAAAAGGCATATTGGTTTTTGCCCCGGAGCTTTGCGCTGTACATGGCCAGATCCGCATTTTTAATCAGGGTTTCGCAATCGGTGCCATCCTGGGGATATAGGGCGACTCCGGCGCTGGCGGAGGTAAAGAACTGCCGGCCATTCAATATGAAGGGGCTGCGCAGGGTATTGATGATTTTTTCGGCCAGCATAGCCGCATCTTTTTTACTGGTTATGTCGTTCAGCAAAATAACAAACTCATCACCGCCGAAACGGGCAACGGCGTCATTGCTGCGGATATTTCTGGCCAGTAGCTGGGCTGCTTCAAAGAGCAGCCGGTCCCCTAGCTCGTGGCCCATAGTATCATTGACAAACTTAAAGGAATCGAGATCCAAAAAGACCACCACCACCATTTTGCCCGTTGTCTCCGCATGCCGGATTGCTTTTTCCAGCTTGGATTTCAGCAGAATACGGTTGGGCAAAAGGGTAAGCTGATCGTGGTAAGCAATAAAATTGATTTCTCTTTCGGCCTCGATCTTTATGATGGCGTCGGCAACGATATTAGTGATGATATCCAGGTAGATAAAAGAACCGGTCTGCCATTCCTTTAAAGGCCGGTTGGCGGTAAAGATCAGAAAGCCGATGACCGCCTCTTGTTTTTTTATAGGCAGGGCCAAAAAAGCCCCAATATCCCGGCTGCTTAGCTGGTCTTTGAGGTCTTCCGCCCAGGGCATAAGGGCCGTGTCGCCCAGGTTTAGGATGGGGAAGGTCTCGAAATGTTTTAACAACAGCTGGGACAGTTCTGAGCCGTTGTTTTCAAAGGCAGCCTGCTGCGGCCCTGAGCCGTCTCTCCGCCATTCAAAGGAATGGCGGATTTGTTGTGTACAGGGGTCAAGGAGAGCCATAAAAGCCCTGTCGCTGCAGACAAAGCTGCCGCAGCGCTTGAGCATATCCTGAATCTTGTCGGCAAAATTTTGCTCATTGGCGGAGACGAAGTCATGGGAAGTCTCCGAAACCAGCATTTGTATGCGGATTTGATGAGCGTTGTCCTTTAATCTTTGGACGTAAAGCTTATTGACATAGGAGGAGGAGAGGGCGGCCAGGCCGATCAAAAGAATGCGGACCAGGTAATCTTTGCCGCCGATTGTCAGGGTAACCGAGGGCACTGCAGCCCAGAGCAGCAACTGAGCCAAAAGAGAAGAAAAAATAACGGTAAGCAGCAGGGTATACCGGTTAAAAAGCAAACAGACAATGAGTAATAAAAAGATAAAGGCCCAGATGGTGGCGCCGCCTGAATAAGAAAACCAAAGGGTCACCGTAGGAATAATAAAAGAGAAGCTGACGGCAAGGAGCATCTCTTTTAAAGAATCATCAAGATTTATCTTCTTTATGAAAAAGACAAAAAATGTTATCGCCAGTAAAAAGCCGCTGAACAGATAAGCGGAAAGGGGGAGAGGGCCTTTAGCCGATAAGAGCCTGACGGCCAGATGAAGAAGGCTGCCGGTAGCGAAAATAAGACCGATATACCGATAGACATTAGTGTAAGCAGATTTATTAAGGATCAGCTCATTTTGATTGCCCGGCTCAGGCTGCATAAAACCGTAATGCTTTACGGAATAACTGATTGCCGCAATAATAAACAATATAAATATTGGCGAAAATTGCGGAATTCTGATGCCCAGGAATATGGGTAAAACATCGGTACAGCTGCCCAGAAGGGTAGCGGCCAGCGAAGAAAGGATCAATAAACTGACTTGCTTTTTAATGTTGGCAGAGGGGGATTTTTTTGCCCATAAATAGAGGATAAGCAAAGAAAGGGAGATGAAGGAGAGGTAATAGCCATAGTAAAACCAGTCCCAGCCGTCGGTTTTGGCGATATTTAGCCAGCCTAATTCGTTGCGGATCAGACGGTCCTGATTTAAACCGATAAGAGGCAGATAAGTATAGGCAAAAACCGAGACTGCCGAAGGGAGATAAAGCAAGAGGTAAAGCCACCATTTTTTCAGCAGATAGTGCTTTTGGGTTAATCGTAAAATAAAATGCAGCAAAATGCTGCATATTGTGCCCCAGCCCAAAGGCGCCAGGCGCCGCCCCAATGCAGAGATTTCCTCGTTTGCTGCAACGGCGGTAATGGCTAATCCCAAGCACCAGAAAACCATGGCGCCGGCCAAAGCCAGAAATATTCTATTGATAGGCGTTTTGATGTTGTTTTGAACGGCATAAAGCCCGCAAGCTAACGAGCTGCCGGCAGTAGCCACCAACAATATGCCAAATACCATGGGATATTCCATGAGCCGACTTCCTCTCCTGGTGGTATAATAATTCTATCGGCTATATTCTAGTCAACCATGGATTTATAAATGCCAAATTTAGAACTTTAACAAGTGCTTATATTTTATCATATGCAGGCGGGAAAGTCGAGGTGTCCCGGATGAAAAAAAGTTTGCGCCGCAGTAAATTAAGGCTGGTCTTGGGGTCGGCTTATTACTGTCTCCGGCGCTATCTGGTTTGGCGGTCCGGCCAATATAAATTCGCCGGGCAACATGAAGGGGAGAACCTGGAGAAGATCTGGTTTTGTCATGCCACTCCTCTTTTGCGGCAGTTAAAAGATGTGGAGATGTACCTCCAGTACAATAAGATTACCAACCTGAAGATTGCTGTGCAAAAAGTGAATCAGGTAATCCTGTACCCCGGCGAAACCTTTTCTTATTGGCGGCTGATCGGCAGGCCCAGCAGGAAAAAGGGCTACCTGCCGGGTATGGTCTTAAAAAACGGCAGTTTTGAGCCGGGCACCGGCGGCGGCCTTTGCCAGCTATCCAACTTGATTTATTGGATGACTCTCCATACTCCTTTGACTGTGGTGGAGCGCCACCGCCACAGCTATGATGTATTTCCCGACGTCAACCGCCGGCAGCCCTTTGGCAGCGGCGCCACCTGCCATTACAATTACCTGGATCTGATGATTCGCAATGATACGGCCCAGCCTTTTCAATTGTTTGTCCGGGTGACGGCGGACCATCTGGAGGGCTGTTGGGCTGGGGCGGTAGAAAATAAATATAAATACGAGGTATATGAAGGGGAACACCGGATAGAGCAGGAGCTTTGGGGCGGTTACAGCCGGCATAATGTACTGCGCAGAAGGATACTTGATGCAGAGGGCGGACTGGTGGAGGATCAGTACATTACGGAAAATCACAGCCTGATGATGTACAATCCCCTGCTGGAGTAGGCGGGTCCCACAGGCACTTTTTCAGATCGATGCGGCCATTTGGCAAAAAGACGATGCCTTCATCCTCCAGCAGCTTTTGCTGGAAGGCGGGACTGCCAAAAACGTCCCGAGGGGCCATTTCACCCAGGCGGTTGACCACCCGGTGGCAGGGCAGACCCGCCGGGGCCTGGCTCATGGCAAAACCCACCATCTTGGCAGCCAGGGGATGGCCTATGAGGGCGGCGATCTGGCCATAAGTAGCCACTTTGCCGGCAGGGATTTTATCGACTATGCCGTAGACTTGCCGGAAAAACCCGGTGTTGCCGGCAGAGTTTTTGGCGGCAGAGCCGGAGCTTTTGGCAGCAGAGCCGGGGTTTTTGGCGGCAGACCTGCGCTTCATCATCAAAATCCCCGGTAGCCTTCCGGCCGGAAGCTGCCCCGGCGGCGGGCTTCCTCCAGCTGGGCCAGCAGCCGCTGCCGGTCGGCGTTGAGGGTCCCGGCCAGGGTGACGTAGTTGGAGGCATGGTTGGAGCGGAGCACTGTGCCCTCGCTGTCTATTTCCGACAGAAACAGATGGGTTTCCTCCAGGACTTCCTGGGGAGTCAGCAGCATAAAGCTGCCGTCGGCAATGGCATCAGCCAAAGGCGTACCCTCATGGATCATCAGCGTCAAAAGACCCACGTATTCCGGCTTGATGGCGCTGACCAATTTAGCCGAGTTGAGGGCATGTTCCCGCAAACGCTTTTGGCCCCCCAGGCCGGAGATCAGAGTCAGGGAGACCTTTATGCCGGCGGCTTTTAACCGGAGGCCCGCTTCAATAATTTCGGCAGCGGTGGCGCCTTTTTGTACATCCAACAGCACCTGGTCGTCGCCGGATTCGGCGCCGATGTAGACCATTTCCAGGCCGGCCTGCTGTAAGGACCTTAGCTCTTCCACACTTTTGCCCAGCACATCGGCGGGAGCGCCATAAATGGTGATGCGCTCACATTCCGGAAAGATGTCTTTGGCAGCCTTAAGTACCTGCAGCAGGTCGGCGGTCTTGACGATCAGAGCATCGCCGTCGGCCAGAAAGATCCGCTTTACGGGCTGGCCGCCTCTTCCTTTTATGTAATTAAAGTCCTGGAGCACCTCCTCCACAGGCCGGATACGGAAGCTCTTATCTTTATACATGGAACAAAAGGTGCAATTATTGCGGGCGCAGCCGATGGTAAGCTGGATAATCAGGCTGTAAGCCTCGCTGGGGGGCCGGTAAACGGTTCCTTCGTAAAACATGATCTGCCTCCAAAAAATTAATAAATAATCAGTCGAAACTCTTGGCTTGTATTTCCGGTGTAAAGGCTATATCATTTAGGTTAATGGAAATGCCTAAAAATTGCAATGGTCTGAGGGAGGAATTATGGATATTGAAAAAAGAATCGCCGTGCTGATCGACGCCGACAATGTATCCTATAAATATATCAAGCCGATTTTGAATGAGTTGTCCAAGTATGGCATACCTACTTATAAAAGGATTTACAGCGATTGGACCAAGCCGGAAATGGGCAGCTGGAAAAGCCTGCTTTTGACGTATTCCATTACTCCGGTGCAGCAATACAGCTATACCAGCGGCAAAAATGCCACCGACTCCGCTTTGATTATTGACGCCATGGATATTCTATATACGGGCCATGTGGACAGCTTCTGCATCGTTTCCAGCGACAGTGACTTCACCAGATTGGCGGCCCGGCTGAGGGAGGCCGGCCGGCAGGTCATCGGCATGGGCGAGAAAAAGACGCCTCAGCCCTTTATCTCCGCCTGCGAGGTCTTTAAGTATTTGGAAGTGCTGGTTTCCGATGAAGTGCTGGCGGCAGATGAGGAAGAGGCCGGCAACGGCGCCGGCGCCAAAGGGAGCAAAAATCTGGCTTTGGCGGAAGCCGCTGCCCAATCCAACATCGCCAGCCGGGAGGAGATCGTCAAGGTGATCCGAAAGATCGTGGAAGACACCTCGGAAGAGGACGGCTGGGCTTTCCTGGGCATGGTAGGCAGCGTCCTCAATAAGCAGCAGCCGGACTTTGATTCCCGCAATTACGGTTACCCCAAGCTGACCCAGTTTGTCAAATCCCTGGGCGCTTTCGATATTGAGCACCGGGCCACCAATAACCCCAGCGTCAAGCATACGTATATAAGAAACAAGGATGGGGAAGCGGCTCCGGCTAAGCAGGACAAGCCGGCCAAGCCCATCGGCAAGCTGACCTTCAGGCAGAGCAAGCAGTCAAAAGCCGCCGCTAAAAGGAAGTAAGGGATAGCGGGTCTGGGAGGCGGAAGGGGCCGGCTGTATTGTCGGCGGTGCCGGAGTTGGCCAACGCTGTCCGGTGTTATCCGGCGATTTCCGGCGGTGAAATGTGCAAAATTTGCGGTTGTATGTAAGTGGCCGCAACTAGGTGAGCAAAATTTACGGTTGTGTGTAGGTGCATTTGACGGATCCCGAATTTTTTGCGAAAAGCGGCCTTAATTTGGCATGGAACCAAAAATATTGCACTCTTTCAAAAAGAGAGCCGGGGAAATTCACCCACAAGCGAAAAATTTGCACAGGCTGTGGCGAAGATCTCCACACAACCGAAAAAATTGAACAAAATCAGGGGGGCACTGCCGGCCACTGTCCCCGGCCGGAACTCCAGCCAAGCTGCATGCCGGGGCCATGTGCTAAAGTGGTGTGCTGAAATCCGCGTAATAAAAGGGAGCTGTCTCATTTGAGACAGCTCCTGGTCTTTTTAGCGGTGGTGTTAAATCATCTGGCAGGCGCCGGGCTATTTGCCCGGTTATTTCCCGAACTATTTTTTCGCCTCAAAGCTGAGGCAGTGGGCTTCGTAGACCTCCTGGTCCTGCCGGAGGTTTTTCTGACGCTGCTCTTCCAGCATCATATCCTTTACCTTCATGAGCCGGGAAGTATTGCCCCGCTCATTTTCCTCCAGCTTCATCCGGATGTACTTGATGGTTTCCTCAAGCTGGGGAATCATCACATATTCCAGGGCGTTGACCCGGCGGCGGGTTTTCTCGATTTCCTGGGCCAGCATCTGGGCGGTTTTTTCCGACTGAGCCAGTTCCAGCAGATCCTGGAGGGTCTGGGATAAAGTCAGGACCGCATCATCCAGCTCCCCGGAGGTGGTGGCAAAACCGTAGGGAAAAATCTCGGCGGGATCGTCGCTTTTCATTTTGAACTGGTAGACCGGCACGTTAACGGACATGATGTTTTTGGTGCACAGCTCCAGGGAAACGCTCTGCTTGGGATACATCAAAGCTTCCTCCAGCATCTCCGGCGACATGACGGCGCTGGCAATGGTGAAGCTGCGGTGGGCTTTTTGCAGGGCCTTTTCCACTTTTTTGCGGAGCTCCAGGTTGTGGCGGACGATCTCCAGGAACTGCCGCATCAGCTCATCCCGCTTATCTTTCAGCAGCTTATGACCTCGTCTGGCCGTGGCCAGCCGCCGTTTCAACCGGGTCTGCTCCATCCGGGTGGGGTTTACATTAAGGCGCGCCATTTAAAACCCCTCCTTAATCTTTGATGGGCCAGTATTTTTCAATAATCTCCGGCTTGATACGCTTCAGCTCATTTTTGGGCAGGATGGTCAGCAGCTCCCAGCCCAGATCCAGAGTCTCCTCGATGGAGCGGTTGGTATCGTAACCCTGGGAAACGTAACGTCTCTCAAAGGCCTCGGCAAATTGAGCGTACTTTTTGTCCACATCCGTCAGAGCGGCTTCACCTAAAATGGTCATCAGCTCTTTGGCGTCCTTGCCTTTGGCATAAGCGGCAAATAGCTGGTTCATGGTGCCGGCGTGGTCTTCCCTGGTCTTGCCGGCGCCGATGCCCTTATCCTTCAGACGGGACAAAGAAGGCAGCACGTCGATGGGCGGCGTCAGGCCTTTGCGGTAAAGCTCCCGGGAGAGGATGATCTGGCCTTCGGTAATGTAACCGGTAAGGTCGGGAATGGGATGGGTTTTGTCATCTTCCGGCATGGACAGGATGGGGATCATGGTGATGGAGCCATCGTTGTCCAGACGGCGGCCGGCTCTTTCGTACATGGTGGCCAAGTCTGTGTAGAGATAACCGGGATAGCCCCGGCGGCCTGGTACTTCTTTGCGGGCGGCGGAAACCTCCCGCAGAGCTTCGGCGTAGTTGGTAATATCGGTGATGATGACCAGCACCTGCATCTTCTTTTCGTAGGCCAGGTACTCCGCCGCAGTCAAAGCCATACGGGGGGTGGCGATACGTTCGATGGCCGGGTCGTTGGCCAGGTTCATAAACAATACGGTACGGTCAATAGCGCCGGTACGTTTGAAGTCGGAGATGAAGAAGTCGGCTTCTTCAAAGGTAATGCCCACAGCGGCAAACACAACGGCAAACTTGGAATCCTCGGACAGCACCTTGGCCTGGCGGGCAATCTGAGCGCCCAGATTGGCGTGGGGCATACCGGAGCCGGAGAATACCGGCAGCTTCTGGCCGCGAACCAGGGTATTTAAGCCGTCGATGGCGGAAATGCCGGTCTGGATAAACTCATTGGGATAGTCCCGGGCAGCGGGGTTGGTAGGCAGGCCGTTGATATCCATTTTCTTTTCGGCCAGAATCTCCGGGCCGCCGTCAATGGGGTTGCCCATGCCGTCGAAAACCCGGCCCAGCATATCGCCGGAAACTGCCAGCTCAATGCCGTGACCCAAAAACCGGACTTTGGAGCCGGCCAGATTGATGCCGGAGGAGCTTTCAAAAAGCTGAACCAGAGCATTGCTGCCGTTGATTTCCAGAACCCGGCAGCGGCGGGTTTCGCCGTTTTGCAGCTGGATTTCTCCTAATTCGTCGTAGGTGACGTTTTCCACATCCCGAATCAGCATCAGAGGGCCGGCTACTTCCTGTATAGTACGATATTCCTTAATCACTGGACGTCACCTCCTGCTTCGATGAGAGCATCGATCTGAGCCGTCATCTCTTCCATAATAAAGCCAAAGACTTTCTCATATTCGCTTTCGTCAACGTCTTTGGCCCGGCCGATTTTATCCCGGGCGGGAATGCTGAAGAGCTTGTTCATGTCGGCGCAGGCGTCTAAAGCAACCTTACCCTGGCGGTTATATTCCAGGATTAGACGGAGGAGAGCAAACTGCTTGCCGAAAGGAGTATAAGCGTCCGTGTCCACGAAAGCGTTTTGCTGCAGGAAGTCTTCCCGGATCATTCTGGCTGTTTCCATGGTGAGACGGTCCTGCGGTGATAAGGCGTCGATACCGACTAAACGCACGATTTCATTGAGCTCGCTTTCCTGCTGCAGCAGCCGCATGGTCTCGCCCCGCTGGGTCATAAAGTCCTTATGGACGTTTTCGTTAAACCAGCCGGCCAGACGGTCTTCATACAGCGAATAGCTGTTCAGCCAGTTGATGGCGGGGAAATGGCGGGCATAGGCCAGGCTGGCGTCCAGGCCCCAGAAGACCTTAACGATACGCAAGGTAGCCTGGGAAACCGGTTCGGAGATATCGCCGCCGGGAGGTGAAACGGCGCCGATGGCGCTTAAAGCAGCCCGGCGGTCGTCGCTGCCCAGGCAGCGGACGTAACCGGCCCGTTCATAAAACTGAGCCAAACGGGAGGATAGGTAGGCGGGATAGCCTTCCTCACCGGGCATCTCTTCCAGACGGCCGGACATCTCGCGCAAGGCCTCGGCCCAACGGGAAGTGGAGTCGGCGATAACGGCTACGGAATAGCCCATATCCCGGAAGTATTCGGCGATGGTGATGCCTGTATAAACGGAAGCTTCACGGGCGGCCACCGGCATGTCGGAAGTATTGGCAATCAAAACAGTACGCTTCATCAGACTCTCGCCGGTACGGGGGTCTTTCAGCTCCGGGAATTCCCGCAGTACGTCGGTCATCTCATTGCCCCGCTCGCCGCAGCCGATATAAACCACGATTTCCACGTCGGACCATTTGGCCAGCTGATGCTGAACCACGGTCTTGCCGGAGCCGAAGGGGCCGGGAACGGCGGCGGTGCCGCCTTTAGCGATGGGAAAAAGGGTGTCGATGACCCGCTGGCCCGTATTCATGGGCACGTTGGGAGGCAGCTTTTCTTTATAAGGACGGCCTACCCGGACCGGCCATTTTTGCATCATGGTCAAAGGAGCTTCCGAGCCATCGGCCAAGGTCAAAATACCAACGGTATCTTTGACCGTAAACTCCCCTTCTTTAATCTCTTTGATGGTGCCGGCCATTTTGGGGGGAATCATAACTTTATGGCGTATGATGCTGGTTTCCTGAACCTCGCCGATGATATCGCCGCCCACCACTTTGGTGCCGGGCTGCACTGTGGGTTCGAATTTCCACAGCTTGGTGTAGCTGATGGGAGGCACCTGGATGCCTCTGGTGATGCTGGAGCCGGCGATTGCCCGGATGGCTTCCAAAGGCCTCTGGATGCCGTCGTAAATGGTTTCAATCATACCGGGGCCTAATTCTACGGACAGAGGAGAACCGGTGGTGGCTACCACGTCGCCGGGGCCGATACCAGCAGTTTCTTCATATACCTGGATGGAGGCCTGATCGCCCCTCATCTCCAGGATTTCACCGATCAGCTTTTGGCTGCCCACCTGAACCACGTCAAACATATTGGCGTCTTTCAGGCCTGTGGCAGTAATCAGCGGACCGGCCACCTTTAGTATTTTGCCTGTTTGCATATCGTTATCACCCACCTATTCGTTCTTTAATATATTGGAGCCCACGGCTTTTTCCACAGCCTTGTTAACATTTTCGATACCAATGCCCAAAGAGCCGGTTTTGCCGGGAATCAGGATGATGGCAGGCCGGACAGCGTTGGCGTAGCGGTCAATATCGCAGGGGATTTCTTGAGCCAACTGCTCCGTCAAATAAATCACGGCGCAATCTTCCGCAGCCAGGCGGTGAATTGCAGCCCTTGCTTCCTCGGCAGTGTCGGCAAAAACCGTCTCCAAACCTAAGGCTTTGAAACCGAGGGCACTGTCCCGGTCGCCGATAACAGCAATCTTATACATAAGTTTCCCTCAGCCTTTCCGTAATCATTTCCGGGGCCAGGCCTGCCAGCCGGCCGGTGATTACCGTCCGCACCGCCGTCAACTCCGCTTCCACCGCCGCCAGATAGCCGATGAGAGGCTCGGCGCCGAAAGCTACGTATTTTGCGCTTTTCAAATAATTCAGCAGCACGTCGTCGCAGGCCAGGTCCACAGCGGATAAAGGAGCCTCCCCCCGAAGAGCCTGGGCGCCGGCTTGAGCAGCCGCAGCCAAAGGAGAAGTGTGATAAACATTTTCGATGATATCCGGCGTCACGTCTCCTAAAAGCCGGGAGACGGCAATATCGCCGCCGGGAATTAGAGCGTAGCGCAATACCTCCAGGCCCTTGCCCATCCGCCGCAAGCGTACGGTCAGCCGCAGATTGACGCTGTCAATCATCAGGGCCACGTAGTTGCGGAGGTAACGCAGACCTAGAGAATCAGCCATTTCCAGCATGTCGGCAAACATGGCCTTATCCAGAATCAGGTCTAAAAGCTGAGGATCCTGGGTCCGGGCCAAAACATCCCTGGCTTCTTCCACGCTTTGGGCCATGTTTTTGTTCATGGCGGCAAAGCTGTCTTCGGCCAGCATGGTTTTTAGCTGCCGGCAGGAAAGTCTTCCGGCGTCAATCAATAAAGCGTCGGCATTTTCACCGGTAGCCTCGCTTTTTAACAAGACTTTTAAATTATGATAATCATACTTAATCAGAAATACATCAGGCAGCCGCTTATCCGGCGCCAGGCTTCGTACCAAAGCAAAGGCTTCGCTGCGGCGGCTTGCCAAAACCTCCTCCACGGCTGCCATGGTAGGGCTGGCGATTGACCGCCAGCCAGCCTCGTCCAGCAGCTTCAGGGCATCTTCCAGGGTTTTGGCCTCGCTCATGCGCTCCAGCTTATCCCGGGAGAGCAAGTTTTTTTCCATGCTTTTGATACGTGCGCTGGCATATAAATAATCGGTATCCTGTATCTTATGTTTCGCCAAGTTACGCACTTCCTTCCGCTTTGCGCAAACAGCGTTTACGCGAATAACGCTGCCGCCACCTCAAGAGCCAGATCCTCTTTTGACAGGCGCAGGATGGTGTCCAGGGTACAGTTTACTTCCACATCGCCGGATTTCAGCAATAAACCGCCGATAAAGGGCCTTGTTTCTGAAGATAGGGTCAGGGCGGCTTTTTTGCCGGCTTTCTCCAAAAGCTGATTGGCGCCGGCCAGCACTTTCTGGCCCAGAGCTTCCCTGTCTTTTGCTGACAGGATAATCTCTTCGCTGCCGCTGGAGGCGGCCTTGGCGGCCAGCCCGGCTAAAAGAGCGGCGTATTCTTCTGCCGGCAGAGCCAGCAGTTTTTGCAACGCTTCATCAAAGGCCCGGGTCAGCATCTTTTGTTTGGTAGCTAAAAGCTGCTGCTTGGCCTCCTGATCGGCGGCAGAATCGGCCCGGCGGCGGATATCTTTTGCTTGTTCCTGGCCGGAGGCCAGGATTTTATCGCTTTCAGCCTTGGCTTGCACCGCGTATTTTTCCGCAATGGCTGCAGCTTCCGACTGGGCCTGGGCCAGAATGGATTCTATTTCCTTCCCGGCGTCCGCGGCGATTTTGCCGGCGATTTTATCGATTCCGTTCATAGAACCATCTCCCTTACGTATTGGTTGGACAGGCTGTGCTCCGGCATTAAACCGTAATGCCCAGCCACATCAGGAAGGAGATCAGCAAAGCCAGAACCGCATAGGTCTCAACCAGGGCGGGATACATCATGGCTTTACCAAGTTCTTCGGGGCGTTTGGCGATGATGCCCATGCAAGCTGCGGAAGCGCGGCCTTGAGCGATACCGGAGGTTAAGCCGGCAATGCCGATGGGCAAAGCGGCAAAGAGAAACTGAAAGCCCTGAGCAGTTGTAAGTTCTACGGGGCTGCCACCGATGAGGCCGATTTTCAGGATGATCAAAAAGGCGATAATCATACCATAGATACCCTGGGTACCGGGGAGCGCCTGTAAGAGCAGAGTCTGACCAAATTTGCCGGGATCTTCCGTCAATACGCCGGCAGCGGCTTCACCGGCAATACCTACGCCTTTGGCAGAGCCGGTTCCGGCTAAACCCATAGCCAGAGCAGCACCTAAAATCGCTAAAGAGCGTCCATCAAATAAAGCAAGAATCCATTCCATAATCATTTACCCTCCTTAATAATTTCCACATATTTTGTCTTGTTGAATAATGGAGAAAAAGGCCGTCCGCCGGGTTCGTAAAACTTGCCGAAAAACTCGATATATTGCAGGCGGCTGGTGTGAACGTAAGTGCCTAAAATATTGATAGCCACATTGAAAATATGGCCCACAATAAATACAAGGACAAATAGGAGCCAGCCTAATACCGAGGGACCTCCCAGGGTACCCATGGTATTCATAACCTGGGCAATAACGGCAGTTGCCAAGCTTAAAGCTAAAAGACGGGAATAAGATAAAATATCCGACAAGTAACCGGTGATGCCGTAAAGGCTGCCTAAGCCCCCGATAAGCTTACCGAAGAATCCCGCTTTGGCTCTGCCGGCAGTGCAGAGAACGCCTAAGGCGCCGACAGCCATCATGATTAGTCCGGCATTGAGGTCGAGCAGGCAAACAGGTACGCCGCCTAAAATCAGCAGCCAAAAGCCCACATCAAAAACGGCGTCTAAGAACTGGCCTTGTTTGATCAGCTTGTAAGCGCTGAGGCACATACCCATACCGATCTGAATAAAGCCAAAAGCCAGGGATAAAATAAACAGGGTCATCGGGTCGGCCATGGGATCAAATAAGATAGGTTTGATAATGAACTCCCGGCCAAACATCTGACCGCTGACGGCTTTGACCGCATCGCCAAAAAATCCGCCGAAGAAAGCACCCCACATGATGGTGGAAAGGCCGCAGAGAAAGCCCAGCTGCATTAGGCGTTTCATGACACTGCCTTCGGCAGGGCGGGTTTTTTTCAAAATCAGCCAGCTAATCAATGAAATAATTATGCCATATCCTATATCGCCCATCATCAGGCCAAAGAAGATGAAAAAGAAAAAGGCCATAAAAGGGTTGGCATCCAGGCCGCTGTTGTAAGTAGGCAAAGCATAAAGCTCCGTTACCATACTAAAGGGGGTAACAAATTTACTGTTGTACAAAAGCACCGGCGGTTCTTCATCTTTATCCGGAGCATCAAACTGGTAAGCGCAGCCCTGGTTTTCCAGAATCTTTGCTACCTCGTTTTCGGAAGCCTTAGGAACCCAGCCTTCGATAAAGAGGGTTTGCTTGGTGCCGGCTAAAGTGTTGATCAATTGCTCCCGGCGGTTTTCGATAGTCAGCTTATCGATAGCCTGCTCAATGGGGGCAATTTGTCCGGCCAGGGCTTTGATCTTATCGATCAGCTCCCGGCGCTGGGCCGCTACCTCTTGAAGCTGGCAATCCAGCCGGCGGATGTTTTCTCCCGCAGTGCCCGCCAAGTCCTTGAAGCTGCTAAGGGAAAAGCCTTTGGCTTTTAAAACATCCATCACTTCGTCAAAAGAGCCGGCGTGGAGGAGCAAGAGGTAATAGTTTTGCTCCCGGTCGCTGCTAATAAGACGAAGATCGGCAGTGCCACCTGCGGCGGCGGCTTCTACTAATTCCCCGGGGCTAACGCCGGCTGCCGGCGAGACGCCAAAAAGAACCTTGTAGTATTTGCCGGAAGGATAGTCCAGTGGAACATCCAAGGCCTGCCAGGGCAAAAGGGAGGCCCGTTTTGCTGCCAGACGGCCTTCTTCACTGTAGCCGGTGGTGATCTGCCGTCCCAGCTCGTTGATCTTTTCGGCGGCAGCGCAGGCTTCCTTGACGATGTTTTCGTTTTGGAATTCCTGCTCCGTAATTTGGCGGCGGCTGGTGAGGAAACCGCTTTTGACGGCGGCGTACTTATCCAGGAGCTCCCGGGCAGCAGTCAAAAGGCTGAGGTAGCGGTCGGTCTCTGAATTTTCATTAAACTTCTCCAAAACTCCTGCCCATTCCTGATCCGCCAAATAGTCGGCTGAACTGCCGATTTCCACACAGCCCAACTTAGTCAACTCTTTTAGCAGGGGACGGCGGACATTTTGGGGGGCAATCACCCGCAATTTTGACATAGTAACAATAGTCATCAGCCGCTCACTACCCTTTCCACAATAATTGCTACCGCCTGATCCAGTCTGGCTGCCGCTTCTGTTTCCAGAGTACGGCAATTAGCCTGAATCTCTTGAGTGGCTTGGGCCAGCGCTGCTTTTCCCTGGGCTTCGGCCTCCTGACAGAAGCTGAGTACCTGGGCGTCTGCTGCATCTTTAGCCTTCTGCACCTCATCCTTACCGGCAGCTTCTGCTGCTGCGACGATCCGCTTGGCTTCCGCCAAAGCCTCAAGCCGCTGCTTTTCTGCATCAGATTCAGCTATCGCAATAACCTTAATTGCTTCCAGTGACATGTTCTCACCTGCCTTGTCCATGATTTTTTATTGATAACGAGACATAGATACCGCCCACCGGGGCAGGTGGTGAATACCGTAAGCAGACGATGAACAGATACCGATGCCTCGTTAGAAACAGGGAATAAGACTTCACTCATTTTTTATGCTTGTGAAAACATTTACTTACTATTATATTCTTTTCCCAGGGCGAATACAAGAGTTTTTCCTGTGTTTCTTAATAGTCTCTTAACGAGAATCAAAGTATAAGATAATCGTCAGGCTAAAATCAGGAAAAAACCAGGAAAAAATAGAGGAATAATTAAGCAAAAATAAATTGAAAATAATGGAAATTTAAACGTTGACAGATGAACTGAGGTTGTATTAGACTGTTAAGCGTACTTATGTTATAATACCTCTATTATGCGTTAAAAGCACTAACTGAGGCTAGAAAATCCATAGCAGATATGTGTGGGGCCCTGTTTTATAAGGAAATTTGCCAATTGTTGGCGGGGCGGAAACCGGCGAAAGAAATTATGGCTTCGTTTAAAAATAATTTTTTTCGGTGAAACTAAAGTATATTTAAAAAGGATAGTTAAGCTATCGTATAGGCGATATTATGGACATTTAGGAGGAACGGGATGTCTGAGGATAAAATCATAATTGAAGGCGGACATCGTTTAAAAGGAAGCATTACGGTAAGCGGTGCGAAAAACGCCGTTTTGCCAGTGATTACCGCTACATTACTAAGCTCCACGCCCTGCCGCATCATCGACGTGCCTAAGCTGGCCGATGTGGAAGTGATCAGCCAGGTTTTAGAAAGTCTGGGAGCCAAGGTCTCCTTTTTGGATAAGGATCTTTATGTTGACGCCTCGAATTTGTCCCGCTGCGAAGCCTCGGATGATATGGTGCGCAAAATGCGGGCTTCTATTTTAGTAATGGGCCCTTTGCTGGCCCGCACCGGCAAAGCCAAGGTTTCCATGCCCGGCGGCTGCGCTATCGGCACCCGGCCCATCGACCTTCATTTAAAAGGCTTTGAAGCCATGGGGGCTACCATCAGAAAAGAGCACGGCTATGTGCTGGCGGAAACCGCCGGACTCAAAGGAGCCCGGATTTATCTGGATTTTCCCAGCGTAGGAGCTACGGAAAACCTGATGATGGCGGCGGCTTTGGCTAAAGGCACCACGATATTGGAAAATACGGCGGAAGAGCCGGAAATTGTGGATCTGGCCAATTTTCTCAATGCCATGGGGGGCCGGGTCCGAGGGGCCGGTACCAAAATTATCAAGATTGAGGGCGTGCCGGAACTGACGGGTTGTGAGCATCAAGTGATCCCCGACAGGATTGAAGCCGGCAGCTATCTGATTGCTGCCGCCATTACCGGCGGCGACCTGATTGTGGAAAACGTGATTCCCGACCATTTAAAGCCGGTCATTGCCAAGCTGGAAGAGGTGGGCTGCTTTATCTATGAGGGAGAAAGCAGCCTCCAGATCAAGACCAAGGGGCCTTTGCAGGCGGTGGATATTAAGACGTTGCCCTATCCCGGCTTTCCCACGGATATGCAGGCGCAGTTTATGGCGCTGATGACCAAGGCCCAGGGGGCCAGCGTCATCACGGAAACGGTATTTGAGAACCGCTTCATGCATGCCGAGGAGCTGCGCCGCATGGGGGCGGATATCCGGATCAACGGCCGCAGCGCCGTGGTGGAGGGACCCAGCCACCTGCAGGGAGCGGCGGTGAAGTCTACCGATTTGCGGGCCGGCATGGCTTTGGTGATTGCGGCCCTGGCGGCAGAGGGAACCACGGAGGTGGGCAATATCAGCCTGATCGACCGGGGCTACGACAACCTGGTGGAGAAATTGCAGCAGGTGGGAGCCAAGATACGGCGGTAAACGGCAATAAACAATAGAAAATAAGATTGAAACGCACAGAGGGAAGAAAATTTCTACAACCGAAATGCAGTTGTTCGCAAAGGCATGTAGGTTCGAACCTCTTCCGACAAAAAGCCTTGAAACAAGCCAGTTTCAGGGCTTTTCTTATATTGGTGTAATCGTCCTTGCAGTGCAGAAAATATCCGTATGTCTATGCTGACGGCATCTACCTTCGCCGCAACTGGGGCGGAGAATATGAGAACGTGGCTATCCTTTCGATTAAAGGTGAAGCTGGTAGCCAAAATGCTCAAGGCTTGTACATATATTTTTGAAAATAAAATAAGGGCATGGTATAATTTTCATAATCGTGCTGCTGCGGGATCGCGGTGCGGTATTAAAATGAAGTTTGTGTAGGAGGAATAGAGATGGGACTGTTCGGTAAGCTATTCGGAAAAAAAGAGCATGACGTACAGAAACCTCAGACCCTAAGCCCCCCTACGCCCGCGCCGACACCGAGAGCTGCTCCTGCGCCTGTGGATCAGGTAATCCGGGTTCCGTGCAATCAATGCAACGGTCACTATAAGGTCAGGGACGGCAAATATGGCATGTTCGCCGGATGCTCCAATTATCCAACCTGCAAATCGACACTCAAGCTGCCCGACCTGGTGTTGAAGTATTTGGAGATATATGGACTCAATATCTATCGCTGGGATAAAGAATGCTATAAATGTGGGAAGAAAACGCCGGTATACTCCTACTATCTGGATTATGATCTTGCAGAATTGGATGAGATTTTTAGCATGGGTGGCCCTACGGTTGGCCTGGGCGATTTAAGTTACATAGACGAGCTGCTACCGAAACAAATACCGACAATTCAAATGCGGTACAGCCGGACGACCAATTCAAAATATATGGCCAATACATGTGAGCATTGCGGTGCGTTACAGGGCAGAAATTATGTGGTTGATGATCCCCATGAGATTATTGGTGAACTGTGGCATGACCGCGGCATGGAAAAATATCTGTATCGGCATCTTGAGATTGAGAATACTGCTCCGCTTGCGAAGGACATCAGGCGGCTTTATTTACAGGGGGAGTAGTTTGCGCGAGGGGGATTTATGAAAAGACTTACGAGAAAGGCCAAAGACAACGAGAGCCAAAAGGTATTTATATTGCTTGTTGCAGTTGCGATCATTGTCGCAATTATTGGCACATCATCGGGGGAGGGGTGGGTTCAGGCTACGTATTCTGTGGTGCTGCTCCCTCTTATAGTCTATGTGATTCATTTATGTTTGAATTTGATGATGATTACAGAACAATGGCTTGTTGATGTCCGTATCTATCGTGATGCGAAATCTATTGACAATCATCCTGAGTTTATTTGGTATGCAAACGGCATAATTGTAACTGATAAATCACAATGCATTGAGGTTATCAATATTGGAAGCACAGATCTTTGCGCTGTGGACATTATTATAAATCCCGGTCTTTCATCAATGGTGGCCTGTCGAATTGATTATCCAATCGTCAAGGGTGGCTCTTTGTTATTGGCGGTGCCGGGCGAACTGGATATCAGCAGCATCCTGATACGCTAACTCACCGAAAAGAGAGGGCAGTGCCGCTTATTTGAAGGGGAAAAGATAGCGGATACCTTGTATATGAGCTTTCCCCAGATATCCCATGTAAAGAATATTAAGCTAAAGGAAGAAGCATATATAAACTGCAGGCGTCAGTTTTTTAGGAGTATACTGAAAACGCAAATAGAATCGCAGCAGGACGCTGCCGATGTACAAGTGCAAAGTATTGAAGAGGCGTTTTGATTGAAACTACAATTCAAGCACCAGCCCTAACGCCATCTGGCAGTTTGAGATTGATGGCATCCGCTACCTGAAGCTGGGGGCGAGGAATATTACATGTGTACCTGACAAAGAACGGCGGGCAGAAGCTGTACTTTGTGCGGTGGTGCAAAAAAGGAGGGCATGTATTTGAATATTCTGATTGACGAAATGCTGTATCATCCCCATCAGTTTACCAAAGAGGAGCATTTTGAAGCACAGGTTGTTGCGCTTGCCGACAGGATATTTGGCGAGCAAACCATCTATTTGGATATTAAAAAGAAGTTACGGGGGAGCGAATTTAGTATTATACCCGACGGCCTCTTGATCGATATGACAGTCCCTTCTTCTCCGGCCCTCTATCTAATTGAAAACGAAATCGTCAGCCACGATCCCTTTAAGCATATCGGCATACAGCTTTTGAAATTCTCCATTAATTTTGAGGATTCACAAACCCAAATCAGGAACCTTCTTATGAAATATATTCTGGAGAACCCAGTTTTTAAGGAACGACTGAATCAGGGATGCCATATGTCGGATGCGCGAAATATTGACGCCTATCTCGACCGGGCTGTGTATGACGACTTCAGGGCGATTGTCATCATAGACGAAGCCCGTCCGGAGCTTTACAAGGTTCTGCAGAAAATAAACGCCAACATTTCGGTTCTGGAACTCAGAACATATAAATCCGGCGGCAGCTTCGCATATCAATATGATACTCTTTATGACAGTGACGCAGATATTCCTGAGGTGGAGGAAACTGCTGGGCCGGACGACGGTCATGCCAGACGGCTTGCTCGCCGGGCAAGCTGTGATACAATTATTGTGCCGGCACAAGAGCAGGGATTCCAGGAGACGTTTATCGGTGAAAACTGTTGGTACGCCATTCGTATCGGCGCAGCGATGAAAGCAAGAATACAATATATTGCGGCGTATCAGGTTGCGCCAGAAAGTGCAGTCACTTATATCGCTGAAATAAAGGAAGTTCGTCCATATGAGGATTCCGGCAAATATCTCGTTGAGTTCAAAGCACCTGCGGAGAAGCTGCAAAGAAAAATAAAGCTGCGCGAAAGCAAAAATTCACCGCAGGGGCCAGTATACGTGCGACGTGAGGATTTATTATCCGCAGAATACCTTGAAGACGCATTACAGCAAGGATAGAACGTCATTGGAAACCGAACGGAATAATGCTGTTTGGCATTGTTCCGTATGGGTGTATTATTATCACAGTACTTTATGACTGCGAGCTGATCAACCATGGACTATATGACAACAAAAGAGGCTGCTCAAACGTGGGGGATCTCCGACCGCCGTGTGCGCACACTTTGCTCCTCCGGGAAGATTGCAGGTGCCGTTAAAGACGGAAAATCCTACAAAATCCCCGTGGCCGCTGAGAAGCCCGCCGACGCGAGATTTCGCAGTGATGGCAACACCACGACGGGCCACAAGAGGTATCTAAAATAGAAGGATGACGTTGTGGGTATCATCGGCACCGACAACAGTGTTTCTTTTGCCGTGCCAAGCTACAATGAAATCGTCGCCTTGTATACCCAGGGCTTATCATCATGGACGCTGGAGCAGTTTGCCGAGTTTTTGTCCGAGCGTGTTGTGAGCCGGGATCGGCGTGATATCGAGCGCATCCTGTTCCGTTGTGGACTCTCCCACTACGATGTGATGCGCATCGCCGAAGTAACGCGAGGCATCCATCCCAAGGATCTCCTTTGGATAGCGCACAGTGAGGATGAGAAGCTGGACGATGTGGTTACCCATGTGTTTGACTCGGTATTCCACCAGAAGATCGACCTCGTGGGCGACAGCATCGACACGCCCGAGGGCTACAATATCAAGCGGTATGGTGTGTATAATGGGCGCTATGGCATCTACAAGCAGCGCATCAGCCCCCTGATGACCGATGTGGAGTCGGAAGTCGCCGTCTATCTGCTGGCCGAGCGGTTTGGTGTGCCCTGTTGCCCGGCCGTAAGGACCGGCCAAAACACGGTGTTTTCCACGTTTCTATATGACTTCTCAAAGGAGTACATCGTATACTTCCGCCGGCTGTTTGCGGGTGCCCGTTCGGACAATGAATATCAAAACCTCATTTCGGTGCGTCCCCAATTCCGGGATGACATCGTCAGAATGATCCTGCTGGACTTTATCACCCGGCAGGATGACCGTCACCTGTCCAACATCGCCATCAAGATCAGCGGCGGTATCGAATCCTTCTACCCGCTGTATGACAACGGACGAAGCCTCTTTTACGAGGATACTGAGGAGATGGTACGCGCAGCCGTAGAGGATCCCGCTGCCTACGCAACTACCTTCGGCTATGCCGGCACATATTGGGATTATGTCAAAGAGATTGCCGCTGCACCTGAACAAGGAGGTTTGTCCTGGCTCATCAACCTGGATGTGCCGGAGAGTGATGTGGCAGCTATCCTGCGGGAAGCAGGTTTCACAGGATACCGTTACGATGGGACACTGCAATGGATAATCAAGACAATGGCGATGATACGCTCACTTTCGTAATAACGACGAAGGGAAGGCGAGCCCGTGCCCGCCTTCCCTTGTAAAGTTCATTTCGTCTGCTTTATAATATCCGTTTCTTAGTGTGCTTGTCATAAGCTGAGACACTCGAAATTTTCTCTCATGCGTTATAAAACTCGTCCCTTTCGCATATGGATGATTATGGCGAAGGGGGGAGCCCGATGGGTATACGCAAGACATCTTTCAGGAGACCTAATGCCAGGTCTCCTTTTTTATTACGGAGCCGGACCCAATTCATCTGGGCCTGGCGGCGTTTTTGCCGGCGGGTAGCGTCTTGGTTTAACCGCTCCGCCAGCCGGTCCGGCTTTGTCTGGAGTAGGGGAGAGGCTGGAGAAGAAGGGCAGGTTGAGTGGGAAGCCGGGGGCAAGACGGAACTGGCAACAGGGCGCACCGAGGTCAAGGGCAGGCTAGGGGGGATTGACCGGAGCTCCGAGGGAAAGGCTGGCCTGACAGGGGGGCGGACTGGCAGTAAGGAAAGACAGCTAGGTGTTAACCGGGGGCTGGCGAGGCAGGGCTACGAAGGTAGCCGGACCTTGGCCGGCGACAGCGCCGGTGATTTGCTGCGAAGTCAGATAGCGCCGTCCAACAGCCTTTTGCCCCGTAGCAGGGCCTTGCCACGGCATGCTGCCTTAACACGAGAGGGGCCTTTCGGGAGGCAGTCTGACTTAGGGCAAAGGAGCGCAGCCGGTCAGAATACTATTGCAAACCGGGGCATCCCTTCGGATCAACGAGGATCAGCGGAGCAACGGACGCTTTTGGGACAAAAGGTTGCTTCAGATCAAAGAACTGCCTCAAATCAAAGGCTTGCTTCAGAGCAGAGAGTTGCTTCAGGGCAGCGGGGTACTTTGACTTCGGAACGGGAATTGAGTCGCAGTGCTGCGTTGAGGGCTAATGCAACCAAGAGCAGGAGCCTGATGGCAAGCCGCAATAGCAGTAGCAGCGGGAGAGGCCGGCACCTGGCCTCCGGAGGCGGATTAAATGGAGGATTAAATGGAGGATTAAATGGAGGGTTAGGAGAAGGGGGCGGTTCAGGGAAAGGCAGAGGTTTAGGAAAAGGAGGCTTTAGGCCGGGAAAGGCCGGCAGCGGTATGCTGAGGCGGTCAAAAGCTTCCCGGCGGTCCCGAGGGAGAGGCAGGGGCTTTGCCAGCCGGCCCAGGTTTGCTTTTGTCCGCTGTGTCCTGGTAGCCCTGGCTTTATGGGTATTCGTGCCCTATCTCTTTACCGGGTTGGAAACGATCGGGCTTTTGGAATCAAGATTGCCGGAATATGCGGTAGAGACTGGGGCTCCCGTAGGGGCCGGGTCCGGACAGGGACAACAAGGAGGCCAAGACCTTGCTGCGGAGAGCAAGGGGGGCTTGACCTCTTATTGGAAAGCCCTTTGGGGCCGAATGCTATCTAAAGGAGAGGAGAAGCCAAGGGGCCTGCAGAACCTGAACCAATTGCCGGCGGCCTGGCAATCCTTCAATAGCGGGGTTAAAATCAAGCTTTACGAATACCAAAGCCAGCAGTTAATGGAAATGGACCTGGAAGAATATGTGGTGGGGGTTGTAGCAGGTGAAATGCCGGCTTCCTTTGGCCTGGAGGCATTAAAGGCCCAGGCGGTAGCGGCCAGGACTTACGGCGTCAGCAGAATGGTCAAAGGGGCCAGCCCGGCTTTGGCCGAAATCCAACCTGCCGCCAATGTGACCAATGATCATAATATCAACCAGGCCTGGATAGGGGAGCAGGAGCGGCGCAAACGCTGGGGCAGCCAATTCGATGAGTATGAAGGGAAAATCCGCCAGGCGGTGGGGGAAACCTTGGGGGTAATCCTCCTCTATGAAGGAGAAGTCACCGATCCCCTTTATCATGCCTCCTGCGGCGGCGAAAAAACGGAAGCGGCCGTCAACGTCTGGGGCAGAAGCGTGCCTTATCTGCAGGCTGTGGAATGCAGCGGCCACCAGGATCCCCATACAGAGAAGGTGACGGTAGTCAAATTTCAGGATGCGGACCGGCTTTTGGGGACCACGCTGTCGGCCATACCGGCAGGAGCTTCGCTGAGCGGCAGCAATATGTGCCAGGTAACGGGACGCACAGACAGCGGCCGGGTGCTGTCGGCCTCTATTTTGGGCCAGGAGTTCACCGGCACTCAATTGAGAAGCGCTTTGGGGCTGCCTTCTGCCAATTTTCAAGCCAAACTGACTGCCGAGGGATTGGAAGTTATCAGCAAGGGCTATGGCCACGGCGTGGGCATGTGCCAGTATGGGGCCAATGATTTGGCCAATAAGGGGGAAAGCTGGCAGGATATTTTGAAGCGGTATTATGTGGGGGCTTATGTGGCGAAGATGAGTGCGAGGTGAGGGGGAAGAGAAAACCAATTCCCGGATGTGGGGCTACAGTGCCGGAGAGATCGGTAGCCCCTCTGTCATTGTCTTTGAATACCAGCCAGGCCGAAACGGTGACTATGCCAAAGCTTTTTTGGAAGGCTATAGCGGCCTACCTGGTCTGCGATGGCTACGGAGGCTACAACAAAGTGAAAGGGGTCACTCGTTGCGGTTGCTGGGCACATGTGCGGCGTAAGTTTGTGGAAGCGCTGCCGCCAAATCCACAGGAAGCAGAAACCTCCCAGGCAGCCAAGGGCCCGGAGAAATGCAATGCCCTTTTCTCTTTAGAAAAGAAGCTGGCCGAAGTCTCTCCTGAAGATAGGCAGGAGAAACGGCAGGAATCGGCTAAGCCAATGCTTGACGAGTTTTTTGCCTGGCTTTCCGGCATAAAACCCTCGAGAGGAACAAAACTAGCCCAGGCAGTAGGCTATGCTTTAGAGTAGAAACCCTATTTGACTGCCTATCTGATGAGCCCTCTGGTTCTCCTCAGCAACAATTGGGCAGAGAATGCTATCCGCCCCTTTGTGGTGGGAAGAAACAATGGCTGTTTAGCGATACGGTCAAAGGCGCCCAAGCCAGTGCTATGTTCTACAGTATTGTAGCCACTGCCTGTGCCAACGGCTTGAATATAGAATCCTATTTGGCTGAGCTTTTCCGGGTTTTATCTCAGGATAGAAGTCTGGTGAATATGCCGGGTAAAAAGGTGCAGGTTGACCGGAAGAATGGTGCAGGTTGACCGGAGAAATGGTGCATTGTCACCGTAACACATGGTGCATGGCCATAGAACTTCCGTATAATGAG
>JBCFAO010000015.1:0-77347 GCA_038562165.1 Clostridiales bacterium
TTCCTTCAGATTCCGCCTCACGGCGGACACCCTTATCTTTGGCTAACAGTTCCTACTGCCAAGTCTGTAGCGGACTTTCACCGCCGAGTTACACACCCATGCCGGGCGCACATAAAAAGCGCCTTTGCAGCCATAGCCGCAAAGGCGCTTTTTACAAAGATAGTTTACTTCATGTTCTCTTCAGCGTATTTAACCATTTTCTTGGTCATGTAGCCGCCGACATAGCCGTTCTGACGGGAAGTCAGGTTGCCTTTGTCAGCAGTACTGTAGTTGGACAGGCCCAGCTCGGTAGCGGTTTCGTTCTTCATGTTCTTCAGAAGTTCAGAAGCGGAAGCTTTGGGCATTTTGGTGTTCATAGAATTGGTTTGCATGAGTGTTGCCTCCTTAGAATTATGAGTGTTTTTGTTACACCCATAGCATCTGCGAAAACTCATACAATATGCTTATAAGCTTTTGGCATTAATGTAAAAAAATGCTTTGATATTTTATGAATCGCAACGGTCACAACCCTGACAGCCGCTGCTTCCGGTGCTGCCGGCGCCGGAATCTGTACAATAAAAACCGGTGGTACGATATATAACATTAACATTTTTGCCGATTATTCGCTTAACAGACTCCTTGCAGGTTGGGCAATGGCTGGCCGGCTCATCTTTGATGGATTGCTCCAAAGTAAAAACGCCGCATTTTGGGCAACGATAACTGTATTGCATTCTATTCTCCTTCTTTCCTGACTCATAAAAATAATATAAATAATTTTTTAAACCGAAAATAATTATAAAGGCGCTAGGCCCAGATGTCAAGTTTTTCACCTGACCGCCAGGACTTGGCCTATTTCTTTAAAAATGGCGGCGGCATCCCGGCCGCCCCGCAGGCCCTGGTTACTGCCTTCAATATTTTCTTCCACCATGACGGCAACCACATAAGCCGGCGCTTCCACCGGCAAATAGCCGCAATACCAGGCCAGTACCCGGCTGTCCTTCCCTGCTTCGGCCGTACCTGTTTTTCCTCCTACCCGGTAAAGCTGACCGTTACCGCTTTTAGCCGTACCCTCCAGAGCCGTAAAACGCAGGCAATCCTGAAGAATAGCGGCGGTTTTTGTGCTGAATACCCGAACCAAACGTCTGTTCTTATCTAAAGGCAATTGAAAGCCGTTGCGGTCTACGGCATAAAGCACCTTGGCAGGTTGCTGATCCAGGCCGCCCCGGGCAATGCAGGCATAAATCCTGGCCATTTGCAAGGGGCTTACCATAATCCCCTGCTGACCGATGGCTGTATTTGCCAATAAAATCGGCCCGGCTTCTTCATCAAAATAGGTATCAAGGCCAAAGCTGTCACAGATTTTTTTTAAAGCGGGAGCGCCCCCCCACTGCTGAATCATGTTAATAAAATAGCCATTACAGGAGACTTCAAAAGCCTGGCGGAGATCAAGACGGCCATGGTGGCCAAGGCAGCCGATGGTCACGCCATTTTCAAAGGCGTAGCTGCCCCTGCATTCATATTGCAGGCTGCGCAGATCGGCGCCTTGTTCGGCGGCATATTCCAAGGCAGCGGCGGCTGTGACTAATTTAAAAACGGAACCGGGATAAAAAGCTTTGCGGTTAACTCTGTCGATAAGCTGGTCCCCATAGGTTAAATAATCTTTAATCTTGTTTTGCTCAAAATCCGGCCGGCTTACGGCAGCTAAAATTTCGCTGCCGTCCACGCTCATAATAACCAGAGCCCCTTTTTTCATGGTTCTGGTGACAATTTCTTCCGCTTTCCTTTGGAGATCCCGGTCAATGGTGGTAATTAAATCATGGCGCTGCTGGTCCGGCAGGTTTTCGCCGGCTTTGATGTATCCCGGCAAAAGAAAGCCGGTTACGTCCTTCACCCCGTCGATGGCGTATTCCGGCTGGGCGCCTTGCAGCAATTCGTCATAGTCCTTTTCCAGGCCAAAAGCTCCCCTGCCGTCTTTCTCGTACAAGTAGCCCACAAAATGCCGGGCCAGGGAGCCCTTGCCATAACGAAATTTCACAGGCAACACGGATAATCCGGGTATGGCCGCCTCTTCTATTTCCCTTAATAGCTCCTGATCATCCAGGTAGAAATATATTTTTTGCCGTTGAGCTATGGCTTTCAGTTCCGCCAAATCCGACAAATTTAAAGCCTCCTGTAGCCGCTGAGCTATAGGCTGCCCTTGTAAAAGCTCCAGATTTAAATTTCGCGGAAAGACCACCAATCGGCTGGCCAGGTTGGAAGCCGTCAGACTGTTGCCCCAGCGGTCCAGAATATCTCCCCGTAAATATTCTTCAGCGGCAAAACTGCCATCGGAGCGCTGGGCAGCGTACAAGGCCAGAGAATTGCCGCTATGGGAGCCGGTAAACAACTGGATATAGGCCAGGCGGCCCAACAGCGATAAAAAAACTAAGCTGAATAAAAAAGCCATGCCATAAATTCTTTTTTTTCTTTCCATGACAAAAATCACCCCGGCAATAGTTTTGCCGGGGCTGAGACTTTTCAAACCTAATATTCCTTATTGCATGTGACAAACCCAGGATCTATTGCTTTACGAAAGAATCTGGCAATCCAGATTCTGCAAAATTTTTTTAACTTGCCCGGCGGCTTGGCCATCGCAAATTATCCTTAATGTACCTTGCTGTCTGTCTACGGTGGAGATAATGGCTAAATGGCTCATCGCTTCAAATACCTTTGTCACGTAGGCAATCCTGTTTCTGTCAGCTTTTGCGAAAAATTCGATGGAGTCATTGTTCATTGCCGGCTTACCTATGCCCTTCTGATCATGGTCCAGGGGGCGGCGGCCCTGCTGAGAGGCAGAAAAAGCCGCTGCTGGGGATGGGGCGCCGCCGCTACCGGCCGGCCCTCCTCATCCGTCATTCCTGCCGCTTTTACGGTGAAATTGGGGCCTTGAGGCGGTACAAATTCTAAAAGGTCGCCTTCGCGAAAGTGGTTCCTCTGCTCCAATAACACCCGGTTTTGTTCCCGGTCATAATCAAGAACCAAACCCACGAAATCATGGTTTTTGCCCGAGGAATTATCCCCTAAATTGATTTTAGCATCCTGATTGCCAGGCTCCTCGCCTAAGAAGAAACCTGTGGTATATTCCCGGTGACTGATCCGGTCCAGCTCCTGGAGCCATTCCCGGCGCAACTGCCAGTTGGCGGGATCGGCAGCATGGGCGTCAAGGGCTTCCCGGTAAATCTTAATTACGGAAGCCACATAGTGAACGCTTTTCATGCGGCCCTCAACCTTCAGGCTGCAAACGCCGGATTGATGCAATAAGGGGATTTGCTCCAATAGGCAAAGATCTTTGGAATTAAAAATATAGCTGCCCCGCTCATCTTCCAAAAGGGGATAATACTCCCCTGGCCGTTTTTCTTCCACCAGGCGGTAATTCCAGCGGCAGGGCTGGGCACAAGCCCCCTGATTGGCATCCCGGCCAGTAAGATAATTGCTGATCAGACAGCGGCCGGAATAGGACATGCACATGGCTCCATGGACGAAAACCTCCAGCTCTAACCGGGGCAACTGCTCATGGATAGTGCGGATATCGGCGGCGGGCAACTCCCGGGCCAGTACAACCCGGGAAGCCCCCAGCTCCTGCCAAAAGGCAGCGGCCTGCCAATTGGTGGTATTGGCTTGGGTGCTGATATGTACCGGCATCTGAGGAATTGTCCGGCGAACCGCTTGAAAGACACCGGGATCGGATACGATCACTGCATCGGCTTCTGCAGCAGCAACGGTCCGCAGGTAATCAGGCAGCCCTGACAGGTCCTGGTTACGGGCATAAATATTGACGGTCACATAAACCCTGGCGCCGTGGCTGTGGGCAAAAGCAATACCCTCCTGCATTTCCTCGGGACTGAAGTTGTCGGAGAAAGCCCGCAGGCCATAGGATTTGCCCGCCAAATAAACGGCGTCGGCGCCAAAGAGAACTGCCGCTTTCAGCTTTTCCAAGCTGCCGGCAGGAGCTAATAATTCCATGGGAACTCCTTTTGCTGCTGAAAACTTTTAACGTTATTGTTTGTTGCGGTTGGCTCTGGCCTGAGCCACGGCCTGATTATGCTCGTTTAGGGTCTTTGAGAAATAATGGCCGCCGGTACCGTCTTCCCTGGCCACAAAATAAAAATATTCCGTATCTGCCGGAGCCATGGCGGACTCCAGGGAGACCTTGCCGGGAGAGCCTACAGGGCCCGGAGGCAAGCCTTGGTAAATATAGGTATTGTAAGGGAAATCTATTTGCGTATCCGCAGTAAGCAGCGGGAACTTCGGCTCCTCAAAATAATACTGGACAGTAGAGCAGGATTGCAGCAGCATGTTTTTAGCAAGCCGGTTATAAAAAATACCGGCGGCTATAGGCCGTTCTTCATCCAGCTTCACTTCATTCTGAACGATGGAAGCAAGAATCAAAATCTCCCGGTCGCTGAGATTACTTTGCTTAGGAGGTAAAGCCTGCCAAATTTCCTGATAGCGCTTCAGCATGCGGTTGATGACGGATTCCAGGGATTCGTCGATCTCGATAACATAGGTATCGGGAAAAAGATAGCCCTCAAGGCGGTGTTCGTCCACCGGCAAACCTTCCAGGAAGCCGTAATCAAATTGGCCTTCTTTAACGCACTGCCAGAAATCTTCTTCGGCGGCGATGCCTTTTTCCGCAAACACCTTGGCGATCTGCCGCAAGGTATAGCCTTCCGGTATGGTAAACTTAGTGGTCAGCAAATTGCCTTTGACCAGCTCTTCCAGAATCTGCGGACTGCTCATAACCGGCGAAAGCAAATAGCGGCCGGCCTTTAACGCTTCAGCCTGTCCTTCTTGCTTGCCCAGGCGTATAAAGCTTTCGGCGCTGCGGATTAATTGGTTTTCCTCCAGGGCCTGGGCCGTCCGGGATAAGGTCCAGCCTCTTTCCACCGTGAAGATGAATTCCTCGCCTCCGGAAACCATGACCGGCTCCAGATCCGCCAGCCAGCGGTCATCCAGAGACTGGATATACCTGCCGCCAATAACACCGATAGCCAAAGCCGCCACCAGTATGATCAAAATAAGAAAAGCCAGGCCCCCTTTGCCCTTCTTTTTTTTGCGGGCCCTAAGGGCGGCAGGCTGCTCTTTTATCTCTGCAACGGATATACCTCCATTGGCCGGGTTATCTTTTTCGTATTCTTCTTTCGACATACTTCACATCCTTTTGAGCACTTTTATGGCTATTTTATCAAAGAATAGGCAATAAATGCAACAGAGGCGTAGCTTTTCCGCTGCACCTCCGCCATATAAATCAATATACACTTATTTCGGGAGACTATTCCTCGTCGCCTTCGGCTTCCATGGCTTCCTGCCAATAGTCGGCTACCTTCTCCCATTCCTCATCGTCTTCAATGTCGGCAAGAATTTCTTCGCCATTCTCATCGGTGGTAATCTTCAAAATCACGGCTTCCGGCTCTTCGTCGTCGGTCAAATCTTCATCTATAGGCTGAAGTATAGCATATTCGCTACCTTCTACTTCGATGACATCCAACAATACGAAGGTATGCTCTACGCCATCTTCATCAACTAACACTACATTTTCGTTCTCCAGGATATCCTTATCTTCTGCCATATTGATTACACCTCGCTTCTTTCATACATTTCCCATTTCGTTAACGTTCTATTCCCGGTAATTGTACTTTCATTATGTAAGGTTGTCAATAGACAGTTGTTATTTTGGACAGGATTTTAGTCTTGCTTTTGGAGTTTTTTTCGGGCTTCCCGGTCCAGATAGCCTTGTAAAATAAGTACGGCCGACAGCTTATCGACTACGCCTTTGCGCTTTTTGCGGGAGACGTCGGCTTCCAGCAGTGTGCGGTGGGCTGCCACCGTAGTCAGCCGCTCATCCCAGTAAATCACTTCCGGCAAAGCAGAGCCGGCTTCTCTGATTCTTTCCAGCAGAGACTGAATAAACTCCTGAACTTTCTCACCCTGAAACCCAATGCTGCCATCCATATTTTTGGGCAAGCCCACCACCAGTTTGGAGGCTTTCCGCTCATTCAGAATACGGATTAAGGCGTCCAAATCCTCTGCCGGCTTGCGCCGCTCCAAAGTCGGCAGCCCCTGAGCCGTAATGCCCAGACCGTCGGCAGCGGCAATACCGATTCTGCGGTCTCCCACATCTAATCCGATCATCTACTTTACCTTAAGATACTCGGTAACCAGCTCTTCTAAAAGCTCGTCCCGGTCTAAACGGCGGATCATGTTGCGGGCATTCTGATGGCTGGTGATATAAGCAGGGTCGCCGGACAACAGATAGCCGACGATCTGATTCACCGGTGAATAGCCTTTTTCCTCCAGGGCTTTATACACATGCTGCAAAAGCTCCCGGGTGCTGATTTCCGCTTCATTCTTTATTTTGAACATCACCGTATGATCCATATTCTGATTGCCCATATTCCGCTGCTCTTTTTTGTCCATAGTAACCCCTCCTTCCGGACAGACATAAACTTTCATCGATACAGTACGACAGATTGTACAATCATCTTATCACACTTGCAGGCTCCGCACAAATGAAGATTATCTTAAATACCCTGGATAATTTTTGCCGCTTCCTCCAGTGCCTTGTCAAGCATAGCCGGATCTTTGCCGCCGGCTTGGGCCATATCCGGCCGGCCGCCGCCGCTGCCTCCCGCCACCTTGGCAATTTCCCGGACTAAATTGCCGGCATGATAGCCTTTAGCCGTTAAGTCCTTGGATACGGTAACAATAAAACTGACCTTATCCTCCATCACCGTACCCAAAACCACAATGCCGCTGCCCAGTTTTTCTTTAAACGTATCGGAAAGGCCCAGGAAACTCTCTTTATCCCTGGCTTCCACCCGGGAAATCAGAACCGGCACTTCACCAATAAGCTGAACTTTATCCATCAGCTTACCGCTTTGCAAAGCCGCCACTTTGCCCTCCGCTTTCTCTAAAGCTTTTTCCAGAGCCTTATTGTTATCCACCAGGTTTTGCACCTTTTTTTCTAAAGCAGCGGCAGGAGCTTTCAATATAGCCGCAATGGATTTTATGGCGTTTTCCTTTTCTTCCAGTAATGTTAATACCCCGGTGCCGCTGGTTGCCTCGATTCTGCGGATACCGGCGCTGACAGCGCCTTCGCTGATGATCTTAAAGATACCGGCAAAGGCTGTATTCGGCAAATGGATGCCGCCGCAAAGCTCCTTACTGTAATCTCCCATAGAGACTACCCGTACCACATCGCTGTACTTTTCGCCAAAGAGGGCAATGGCCCCTGCTTGTTTTGCCGCCTCCAGCTCCATGACTTCCGTATTTACGGGATAAGCGGCAGCAATAGCCCGGTTAACCTTAGCCTCAACCTGCCGGATTTCCTCTAAAGTCATGGCTGCGTGATGAACAAAGTCAAAGCGCAGGCGGCAGGCTTCCACCACGGAACCGGCCTGGGTAACGTGACTGCCCAGCACTTCCTGCAAAGCTTTATGCAGAAGGTGAGTAACGGTATGATTCGTCTGTATCTGCCGGCGGCTTTCCGGATCTACCGCCAAAGTAAACTCCTCATTCTTTCTGATCTGGCCGGAAACCAGGCCCTGATGAACGATTCGGCCGTCGGGCAGTTTCGTAACGCCGGTGACTTCCACGAAACCGTCTTTACCGCTGATGCGGCCCCGGTCGGAAACCTGACCGCCGCTTTCCGCATAAAAAGGCGTACGGGGAAAAATCATCAAAACCGTCTCCCCTTCATTGGCAGTGTCAACCTGTTCCTCCTCCCGGACGATCATCGTGGCCGGGCTGGTTGCCATCAAGGTGTCATAGCCCAAAAATTCCGTAGCATCCCCCTGGCTTAGCCGGTTCATCAGCAAAGCCACATCCCAGGCGCCCTCTTCTTTTCTGGCATCCTTTGACTGCTGGCGCTGGCGGTCCATGGCTTCATCAAAGCCTTCCTTGTCAATGGCCAGGCCTGCCTCTTCTGCAATGTCCTGAGATAAATCAAAGGGAAAACCGTAAGTATCATAAAGCTTGAATACCTGCTGGCCGGAAAGAACCTTTTCCCCCTGCTCTTTGGTTTTAGCCACAATCTCCTGGGCCAGTTTGATGCCGGCATCCAGCGTTTCGTGGAAGCGGTCTTCTTCCCTCTTGATTACTGTTTTAACGGCTTGTTGGTTTTCGATAAGCTCAGGATAGGCCTTGCCCATTTGCTTAACCACCACATCCACCAAGTCATGCATGAAGGGTCCTTCAATACCCAGAACCTTGCCGAAACGGATAGCCCGCCGTAAAATCCGGCGCAGCACGTAGCCCCTTCCTTCATTACTGGGCAAAACGCCGTCGCTGATCAGGAACGTGCAGGAACGGATATGATCGGCAATAACCCGGAAGGGAAAGCCCCGCATATCTTTGCAATAAGGACGGCCGCAGACGGCCTCTACGGCTTTGACGATCTCCGCCATGATATCCGTATCGTAATTGGATTCCACATCCTGAACCACAGCGGTAATGCGCTCCAGGCCCATGCCCGTATCGATGCTGGGCCTGGGCAGCGGCGTCATTGTGCCTTCGGCATCCCGGTTATATTGCATGAAGACCAGGTTCCAGATCTCCAGGAAACGGTCACAATCGCATTTGCCGATACCGCAGTCAGGACCGCAGGCGTACTTCTCTCCCCGGTCAATATGGATCTCGCTGCAAGGGCCGCAGGGACCGGTATCGCCCATGGCCCAGAAATTATCCTTCTCCCCTAAACGGATAATTCTTTCCTTAGGCACCGGAGTCTGCTTCAGCCACAAAGCCTCGGCCTCGTCATCATCGGTATAGATGGTGATATAGAGCTTGTCCTGGGGAAGACCCATCTCTACCGTCAGAAACTCCCAGGCATAGCCAATAGCGTCTTCTTTGAAATAATCACCGAAGGAGAAATTGCCCAGCATTTCAAAAAAAGTATGGTGGCGGGCTGTGCGGCCTACGGTATCCAAATCATTGTGCTTGCCGCCGGCCCGCACGCACTTTTGGGCGGTGGTGGCCCGGCTGTAAGGCCGTTTCTCCAAACCCAGAAATACGTCCTTGAACTGGTTCATGCCGGCATTGGTGAATAAAAGGGTGGGGTCCTTGAAGGGGACTAATGAGGAGCTTGACACCCGCGTATGGCCTTTGCTCTCAAAATAGCTTAAAAAACGTTCTCTGATTTCGTTGCCTGTCAACATAGAAGTTGTCATCCTCTCTTGCGTTTTATAACGAGTCGGTCACATTCCCGCCTCATTACAAAAACGCCCCGGACATTCTACGTCATGCCGGGACGTCATAATTCCATCTTCAAATTATACCTGATATTTTCTGCTTCGGTCAAGGAGAAAGTAGACCAATATTGGTACTGCCTATATTTTTATGACTAAGCCGCCGGCTTTTGCACCCCTTGATTATTTACGGTCCAGGGGGCGGGCAAAATCAAATCCGATACGGTCTTAAAAGAGTACCCCTGCTCAACCAAGTAATCGATAAGGGGCGGCAAAACCTCCGGCGTATGGAGGCCGTCGTTATGGAAAAGCACGATGCCGCCGGGGCTGATGTCCTTCTTTAGCTTTACCAGCATCTCTCCGGCGGAAAGCTCTTTCCAATCCAGGCTGTCGGCAGACCATTGAATGGGGGCTAAGCCTTCGTCCATCAGCTTTTGTACCACCCGGTTGTCGTAGGCGCCAAAGGGCGGCCGGAACACCTTGGCCTCGATCCCCGTCAGTTCCTTCAGCATATTCCGGTTATTGTCAATCTCCTGCTGGAACTGAGCATCATTGATGGTAGTTAAATTAGGGTGGCTGTCGCTATGTAAGCCCACCTCATGGCCCCGCTTAGCAATTTCCTTGACCATATCCGGGTATTCTTTCATCCAGATATTCGTCAAAAAAAAGGTGGCCTTGATTTCCTTTTCATCCAGGATATCGAGGATAGATAAGGTTCTGGTAGCCCCCCAAGCCGCATCAAAGGTCAGGGAACAAACCTTCTCTCCTTTTGTGTCCACGGAATAAATGGGAATCAAGCGGCCTTCGGCAGCCACAGCACCGGCAGTCAGCGTCGGGATAGCTTCCGGCGCACCGGTGGTAAAGAAAAAAGGCAAACTGAAAAAACAAAGCAAAGTCAGGGCTGTTAATGCTCCAAACTTTTTTAACTGACGCCGCCGGATGGTCTTGGCGGGATAAGGCAGGAGCCTTTTAAGCTTTAGTTTGAATGGCGTCATGGCCAAGCCTCCTTTAAACCAGGTTCTATCCCTAATATTTATGCGTCAAACCAAGGAATAGAACAAGTTAAGGCTGCAAGAAGCCTCAGGGTAAAACCTTCAATTTATACTTGCCCCCGCCCTCCACCGTTACCACATACATGCCGGTATTAGCCAGCATATATTTCTGCATTTCACAGTGGGGCCGGTCCAAAACACCGCAGATCAGCACGCCGCAAACGGCGCCGTGGCAAACAATACCCATTTTCTGATAATCCTCTTGACCGGCCCAATATTGAAAACGCTGCCAAACCCGCTGAAACAGCTCTTCCTGGCTTTCGCCGCCGGGAACCGCTAACTGGCCGGAGGTATACCACTCTTGGAGCTCATCAGGCCAACGCTCCTGAATAGCAGTGATATTCAGGCCTTCCCACTGGCCAAAATTCATTTCTCTTAACCCCTCATCCACAGCAATCGGGGTATTGTAACCACGATTCAGTATCTCGGCGGTTTCCCGGGCACGGAGCAAATCACTGGCTACCAGCCGGTCAAAGGGAAGCACATCCGCCAGCTTCATAGCCAGCCGTACCGCCTGCAGCCGCCCCTCATCATTCAACGCAATATCCGTATGGCCTTGAAAGCGTTTTTGCCGGTTCCAATCCGTTTCCCCATGCCGGATAATATAAATAGTCTGAGACATATAGATTCCCCTTTGATAATGTCATTTAGTTTAGAGCCAAACTACTCAAATTTGCAGGTTTCTCGCCATTTGTCGTGGCTAACTGTTCAAAAAACGAAGTTGTGCGGTCTTAATAGTAATTGTTACGGCTCAAAAAGCCGTTTTTTGATTAATTTTGATTAATTATGTGCATAATTTAACGCAGCCTGCATATATGCACTGGTTTTTGCATAAGGCTGTCGCACAACCTCAATTTTTGAACGCTGGCCTTTTTGAGCAACCTTTTTTGTACACCCGGCTAAGATTGAGGCGATTTTGAGTAGTTGGTACTCATTTACAGATAAGTCTTACTGAACATCCGCGTACTAGCAGCTTCGGATAGCGGATTAAGCCAGTAGGACTTATTTACAGATAAGTCCTGCTGACGGCCGCAAAAAGCAAAAAAGAAAGCTCCGCCACCATGTTAAGCATACCGTAAGTATCCCCTGTCAGGCCGCCCAGGCGCTTTTGAATCTGCAAAGCAACAAAGATCAATACCCCCAAGGAAGCTAAAGCTGCCAGGGGGAAATAGCGGGGCATAAAAAACAAAATAATAATAACAAATGCGCTGCCCAAAATAAAATAGGCCGGCCTTTGAGCGCTTTTAAAAAAGAGGGCCAAACCTTCGTTTTTGGCTATGGGAAAATGATAAACCCCAAAATTGACGGCCCAACGGCCCCAACAGGGGTAAAACAGTAAAATGTACAAGAAATCCCCTTGAACAGATAGCTCTGCCAACAAAAACATCTTAGCGGCTAAAGCAAAGATCAGTCCTAAAGCCCCCATGGCTCCCAAACTGCTGTCTTTCATAATCAGCAGCATTTTTTCTTTTTCCCGGCGGGAAAAAAGGCCGTCACAGGTATCGCTGAAACCGTCCAGCAGGAGAGCGCCGCCTACCCATAGTTCGGCGGCCATTAAAAGAAGTACGGCTAAAGGCGCCGACTGGGGAAAGCCGATATTTTGGCTAAATAAGCGGAGGACAGCCATCACCAGCCCCAGAATCAGCCCCGTAAGGGGTATCCAGGCTAAGGAAGCTGCCGCTGTCTGTTCGTTCCAGTCCACATCCCCCGGCAAAGGCAGGTTTGTAAAAAAATGAAAAGCAAATATCAAGGAATCCACGACAACCTCCCGCTTGCTTTATTTCAATTGCTGGGGCAGCCCCATAACCACAAGCCAGGCCTGGTCCGCCGCCGCAGCAGCCTGGCGGTTGATTCGGCCCGCTAAATCCCGGTACAGGCGGCCTAAGGCATTATCCGGAACCAGCCCCCAGCCTACTTCATCGGTGACCATAACCAAAGTAACATCCTCTAAACTCCTGATTAAAGCAAGCATCTCTTCCACAGGCTGAGCCATAGCGTTGAAATAGTCCTGTTCCAGCAGTTGTTCTTGCTCTTCTTCGGGAAGCAAGCGGCAAAGCCAATTGCTGACCAGCATGGTCAGGCAATCCAGCAGCAGCACTCGCCTTCCGGCAGCATAAGCCTCTTGTATGGCCAGAGCCGGATGAAAAGGCGCTTCTTTGGTCAGCCAGGCCCGGGGCCTTCTGGCCTGGTGAGCGGCAATCCGGCTGGCCATTTCCTGATCCCCCGCCTCTGCCGTGGCTACGTATGCTACCAACTCTTCAGGCGAAACACCTGTGGCGGCAGCCGCTTCTTCACTGGCAGCCTTCGTCAGTTCTTCGGCATAATCGCTTTTGCCGCTGCGCACGGGTCCGGATACTAATACTATTCTTGAAGTCATGTCCTAACTCCTTCTTACTTCAGGACAAGAGCATGGGTAAACATCTTGTAGACGAGAAGGAAGGTTTTGCAGAAAAGGCCAAATCAGCTACGCTCACTCTCCGCCGGCTAAATGTTGAAAGAAGCTATTCTATAAGGAGATTTAACCGGCTCTACGAGCTCAATCTGCTATCCGGGGATATAGGGGCGCAGATGTCTGCGAATGTTCGCTAACGCTGATATGGCCTTTTCTCCAGATTCCTTCTCATAATGTTTCCCGATTGTTTGCTCATGCTCTTGTCCTGCTTCTACTTTTTCTTCATGCCTTTCTTTATAACGGAAGCTATTGCCGGATTTCTTTCAACCGCAAAATCTCTGTGGCAACGCCCTTCGCCTCATCTATCCGAATCAACACTCCCGACAAAATAGACGTGCCCTCGGCCAGTTCATGGCGAACAGGCATTTGGGTAAGGAAGCGCTGAATCATAATCTCCGGTTTAACGCCCAGCACAGAGTCTCTGGGCCCCGTCATACCCATATCGGTAATATAGGCCGTGCCCTGGGGCAGCACCCTTTCATCGGCGGTTTGCACATGGGTATGGGTCCCTACCACCGCCGCCACCCGGCCGTCCAGATAAAAGCCCATGGTTTCTTTTTCCGATGTGGCTTCGGCGTGAAAATCCACAATGACCAGGGGAGCCTTCTCCTGAGGCGACTTGCCTTTGATTTCCTCCAACAAACGATCAGCTTCTTGAAAAGGGCAGTCAATAGGAGGCATAAAAGAGCGGCCCATAAGATTGATCACCGCCACAGGCCGCAAACCGGGCCTGATCTCATGGATGGTCCAGCCCCGGCCCGGCACTCCCGGCGGGTAATTTGCCGGCCGGATCAAGCTGGGGGTATGATCGATAAAGTTAAATATATCCCGGTTATCCCAAGTATGATTGCCCATAGTGATGACATCCACACCCAGGTCATAAATTTCTTTAGCCACTTCTTCCGTAATGCCTTTGCCGCCGGCGGCATTTTCGCCATTGGCGATAACCATATCCGGCTTATAGCTTTTAATCAAACCCGGTAGTTTTTCCCTCAGAATTTCCCGGCCCGGCCTGCCGACGATATCGCCAATCATCATGATCGTTAACATGGTTAGAGCTTCCTTCCCCTAAAATCTCCTAAAAAAACAGCCCCCTGTCAGCGCCGCAATCTATAGCCTGCTGAACAGGGGACCTGGAATTCTATGAATACACAGCCTTACTTTGCGTGATCGACAGCTCGGGTCTCCCGGATCACCACTACCCGGATCTGGCCCGGATATTCCATATTACCCTCTATTTGCTTCACAATTTCCCTGGCCATCAGGGCGGAACCTGCATCGTCTACTTTATCGGGTTTTACGATGATGCGAATCTCGCGGCCGGCCTGAATAGCATAGGATTTGTCCACACCTTCAAAGGCATTAGCGATTTCTTCCAGCTTCTCCAGACGCTTAATGTAAGCTTCCAGGGTTTCTCTCCTGGCGCCGGGCCGGGCAGCCGATATAGCATCGGCGGCGGCCACCAGAACGGCTTCCACAGAGCGGAAAGGCTCATCGCCATGATGGGCGGCAATGCCGTGAATAACTTCCTCAGACTCCCGGTATTTCTTAGCTAAATCAGCGCCAATTGCCGTGTGGGAGCCCTCGATCTCATGATCGATGGCCTTGCCGATATCATGCAGTAAACCGGCCCGTTTGGCTAAAGTCACGTCAGCGCCAATTTCCGCCGCCATCATACCGGCCAAATGAGCCACTTCAATGGAGTGCTTGAGTACATTTTGGCCATAACTGGTACGGTAGCGCAAACGGCCCAGAAGCCGGATCAGCTCAGGATGCAGGCCATTGACTCCCGTCTCGAAGGTGGCTTGTTCACCTTCTTCCCGGATGCTTTGCTCTACTTCCTTCTTGGCTTTTTCCACCATTTCCTCAATACGTCCGGGATGGATGCGGCCATCTAAAATCAGTTTTTCCAAAGCGATTCTGGCCACTTCCCGGCGTACCGGATCAAAGCCTGACAAGATTACTGCCTCCGGCGTATCATCGATGATCAAATCGATACCGGTTAAGGTCTCTAAAGTCCGGATATTGCGGCCTTCCCGGCCGATAATCCTTCCCTTCATCTCATCATTAGGCAAGGCTACTACCGAAACAGTAGTCTCAGCCACATGGTCGGCAGCGCAGCGCTGAATGGCCAAAGAAATAATATTCCTGGCCCGGCGGTCGCTTTCCTCCCTTACCTGAGCTTCGTTTTCTTTAATAATCATAGCCGTTTCATGTTTGATTTCCGATTCTACCCGGGAAAGCAACAGATCCTTGGCCTGATCAAAAGAGAGTCCGGAAATTCTCTCAAGCTCCTCCAGTTGTTTTTGCATCAGCTCTGTCAAGCTCTTTTTCTGCTTGGCCAGCTCCTGCTCTGTCTTCTGCAGGGCTTCTTCTTTCTTTTCCATCTGGTCCGCTTTGCGATCTAAGGTCTCTTCCTTCTGGACTAAGCGGCGTTCCTGGCGCTGAGCTTCGTTTCTTCTTTCACGAATCTCCTGCTCCATATCATTTTTTAATTTATAGGCCTCTTCTTTTGCTTCAACCAGAGTTTCTTTCTTGACCCCTTCGGCAGACCTGCGGGCTTCATCCAGTATTTTTTCGGCCTGAATCTCTGCGGCAGACAATTTTCCTTCCGCAATATTTTTCCGCAAAATATAACCTGCCAAAGTACCGATAGCCAAAGCGACTGCTACGGCCACAGCAAATAATATTGATGTATAAGGCAACGTTTCTCCTCCTTTCCTCAAAAATAATTTTTCAAAAAACACATGATTGCATAAAAAAACAGGCTGGTTGAAAACCGGCCTGATTTCTGCCGAAACATAGTTAGACGACCCGCGCATAAACAAAAACTTTTTTGATAAAAGTTCTTATTCACCATAATTTATATGTTCCACCCGGACATGGGAAACCCCCAAACCAAGATATATATAGGTGCCTGCGGCCTATCCAATCTATCATTCATAAACAGAAATAAGCTTATCTACCAGGATTTATTTTACGCTTAAACTGTTTATCTGTCAAGTAGCAAGGCCTTTCGGCAACAGGCTCCAGGGCCCTTGCAACGGGGGATTGAAAGCTGATTTTGTATAATTATAACGCCTCGTCAGGCAAGGAGTGCTTGCCGCCCCGCTATTTACTCGACTTCCGCCTCTCCTTCATCCAAATTCTCTGCTCTTCCCTCACCGGGCTGAAACTGAGTTTTGACCCGGGCTTCGATTTCTTTGAGGATTTCCGGGTTATCCTTCAGGAATTGCTTGGCATTTTCCCGGCCCTGGCCAATTCTGTTTTCCTCGTAGGAATACCAGGTACCGCTTCTGCGGACAATCTCCAGCTCTGTGGCCATATCTAAAATATTGCCCTCCCGGGAAACGCCCTCGCCGTACATGATATCAAACTCTGCCACTTTGAAGGGGGGGGCCACTTTATTCTTAACCACCTTGATCTTTGTCTTGTTGCCCACTACGTCGGAGCCCTGCTTGATGGCTTCGCCTTTGCGGACTTCAAGACGCACGGAGGAATAGAACTTCAAGGCCCGGCCACCGCTGGTGGTCTCGGGATTGCCATAAACCACGCCTACCTTCTCCCGGATCTGGTTGATGAAAATGCAAATGGTGTTGGATTTGCCTACGGCTGCCGTCAGCTTGCGCAAGGCTTGAGACATGAGCCGGGCCTGGAGACCCACATGGGTATCGCCCATATCTCCTTCGATCTCTTGCCTGGGCACCAAAGCTGCCACGGAGTCCACCACAATGACCTCTACAGCGCCGCTGCGGACCAAAGCTTCACAAATCTCCAAAGCCTGCTCTCCCGTATCCGGCTGGGAAATCAGCATATCGTCTATATTTACCCCCAGCTTGCCGGCGTAGGCGGGATCAAGGGCATGCTCCGCATCAATGAAAGCAGCGATACCGCCCAGCTTCTGGACCTCCGCCACCATATGCAAAGCCACCGTGGTCTTGCCGCCGGACTCCGGTCCGAAGATTTCGATGATTCGGCCTCTGGGCACGCCGCCCACACCTAAAGCCAGATCTAAACTTAAAATACCGGAGGGAACGGTCTCCACCTGCATCTTGGCTCTGGCTTCTCCCATACGCATAATGGAGCCTTTGCCAAACTGGCGCTCAATACCGGCTAAGGCAGCTTCCAACGCTTTGCTTTTCTTCTCGTCCATTCCTATCTCATCCTTCCGGTTTACTCATCAATAAAATACCATATTCTTACAATTCTTGTCAAGAGGCTGCCTCAACTTTGTTTTTGAGGCAGTTCTCCTGTTTTCTCAAGAATTTACAACAATTTCGAGATTTGGCTTAACGGGCTCTGGCCGTCTGCACCGCCACCCGCCAGCCGTTGATATGCATGCGGTCCATAATATGAATTACCCGGTGGGCAAACTCTTCCGGCACTTCTACAAAAGTAAACTTATCATAGATATTGATGCCTTTTACCAAATGAGCGGGCATATCCACCTCCTGGCTGATCAGCTTGGCCAAATCGCCGGGCTTGATGTTTTGCTGCCGGCCGATGGTCATGAAAAGCCTGACCATGCCGTTTTTGGCGCCGGTATTGCCGAAGTCCGCCCGTTCTTTTTCTTCCTTATCCATGAGATCGATGCCTCTCAGGTTAAAGGTATAGCGAACCAAGGCCGCCAAGGCATCCTCTTTATCGAAGTATTCGGTGAGCTCCGCCGCAATTTCCCGGTAAGGCTCCAGGTTTTCTTCCTGCAAAATGTTTTCTACATTTTCACGGACCGCCCGTTTCTGCAGATCCAGCATTTCTTTGAATGTAGGGGGTAAAGAACGGGTGATCCGGCTGCGGATCAGTTTCTCAATCAACCGCAAATGCCGGTACTCCTGGGGTACGATGAGGGTGATGGCTACCCCTTCCCGGCCGGCCCGGCCGGTTCTGCCGATGCGGTGGACGTAAGACTCCGGATCTAAAGGTATATCATAGTTGATGACGTGACTGATCCGGTCAATGTCAATACCCCGGGCCGCCACGTCGGTGGCAATTAAAATATCCGTATCGCCGTTGCGGACGCTTTTCATGGTTTTATCCCGCTGGGCCTGAGTCAAATCGCCATGGAGACCTTCGGCTTCATAGCCCCGGGATTGCAAGGCCGAGGACAGATCGTCCACACCTCTTTTGGTCCGGCAAAATACAATGACGCCGTCGTAGTTCTCACAATCCAGTATGCGGCAGAGGGTTTCGATCTTATTGGAAAGATTGACCTCATAATAACGCTGCTGAATTTTGGGTACGGTAACGGTTTCCTTGTTGACGCTGACAAACTTGGGATCTTTTAAATATTTATTGGCCAAACGCCGTATAGGATCGGGCATGGTCGCCGAAAAGAGCAGGGTTTGCCGGCCTTCGGGAGCCTGATCCATAATTGCTTCGATATCATCGACAAAGCCCATATCCAGCATCTCGTCGGCCTCATCAATAACCATGATTTTCACGTGGTCAAGACGCAAAGTCTTGCGGTCCAGATGGTCCAAAATACGGCCGGGAGTGCCGATGACGATATGAACGCCGCTTCTCAGAGAGCGGATCTGCCGGTCAATGGGCTGGCCGCCGTAAACCGGCAGCACCCGAATATGCTTAAATTTGCTGATTTTGGCTATCTCCCCCGCCACCTGAATAGCCAGTTCTCTGGTGGGCGTCAGGATAAAAGCCTGGATCTTGTTTACGGAAGCCTCCACCTTGTCTACAATGGGAATACCGAAGGCTGCGGTTTTGCCTGTACCGGTTTGAGCCTGTCCGATCAAGTCATGGCCTTGGGTAACCAAGGGTACTGCCTGAGCCTGAATAGGCGTAGGTTCTTCAAAGCCCATTTCCTCCAGGGCGTTAACGATTTTGCGATCTATCTGAAGTTCGCCGAAAAATGAATTAACCAAAATATGCTCCTTTCTTTATTGCAAGTGCTTTGTGTCCGCTAAAAGCTGTCACAGAGTACTAGTTTCCTTGTAATACTTTAAGGGCCAGGGCTATTGCCGCTTCTGCAGTCTGCTGCCGGATAGCCTGCCGGCCGCCGGAAAACTGAAAGGGAAAAACCTTTTCTTGCCCTTGATAAAAAATGCCGATATATACTAAGCCTACGGGCTTTTCTGTGCCGTCGGCCTGAGGGCCGGCTATGCCGGTAACGGCAATAGCCAGATCACCTTCCAAGGTCTTGGCGGCCCCCGCCGCCATGGCTGCCGCCACCTGGGGACTTACGGCTCCTGCCGCAGCAAGGACTTTGCCGTCCACACCCAATAATTTTTCCTTGATGGCGTTGGCATAAGATATAATGCCGCCTTTATAATAAACGGAGGATCCCGGCAGGCTGGTGATGCAGCCGCCGATCAGTCCGCCGGTGCAGGATTCGGCGGTGACCACCGTCAAGCCCTTTGCCGTGGCCAGAGCTGCCAGCTCCTCAAGATCCCGGTTCAATTGACAGGATTGAGAAGGATATTGCTGGTCCATAAATCCGGCTCCTTACATCATCTTGATTTTCTGGAAAGTTTTCACCACATAATCGTAGCCGGAATAAACGGTAAAAATAAGAGCCAGATAAAGCAGCCAGGTACCGAGAGAAAAACCGATAAAAGGCGTCAGATAGTTTTCCAGCAAAAGAGCGGAAAGGGCTACGATTTGGATGACTGTCTTTAGTTTACCCAATTTACTGGCAGCTATAACAATGCCTTCCGCCGCCGATACGCCTCTTAACCCGGTAACCAAAAATTCCCGGCCGATAATCACAATAGATATCCAGGAAGGAATTCTGCCGATTTCCACTAAAGTGATCAAGGCGGCAGTAACCAGCATCTTATCGGCCAGCGGATCCAGCAGCTTGCCCAAATTCGTTATTTCCTTGCGCTTCCTGGCAATATAGCCGTCCAGACCATCGGTGCTGGCCGCCAGAATAAAAAGCAGAGCAGCCCAAAAGTCGCTATGGGAAAAATCCGCCAGGGCAAAAACCATAAATAGAGGAATCAGGATAATCCGCAGCAATGTTAATTTATTGGCTAGATTCATTGGCTATCTCTCCCGATAATATATAATCCCTGCTATGAGTGATTCTAACGTCAACCAACTGGCCGGGGCTCAAGAGCTCTTTGCTGCTGAAGGTAACCAAACCGTCGATTTCCGGGGCGTCCCAGCAAGTACGGCCCTCGTAATGGTACAAATCAGCTTTTTCCCGGTCTCTTTCGTCAATAAAAACAGACAGGACCTTTCCTACCAGGGAATCGTGCCATTGCTCTAAAACCTGGCTTTGCTTTTCCTGGGCCAACTCCAAACGCCTTTCCTTTTCTGCCTCGGCAATCTGGTTAGGCAGCTTTTCCGCCGGCGTACCGGGTTGAGGAGAAAAAGCAAAGAAACCTACCCGTTCTAAATGGAATTCTTCCAAAAACTCCAGCAGTGCTTGGAAAGCCTTTTCCGTCTCGCCGGGAAAGCCCACCATCAAGGTGGTACGGATGACGATATCGGGAATATGACGGCGCAAGGAGGTGATAACGTCTTTCAGCCGGCTGCTGCTGATAGGCCGGGCCATAGTCCGCAGCACAGTATCATCCACATGCTGGATGGGCATATCCAAATAAGGACAGACCTTGGGATGCTTCATGGCCTCAAGGAGAGCTTCATCCACCCCTTCGGGATAGCAATACATGATGCGTACCCTTTCTAAGCCCTGGATGGCGCAAAGCTCCTGCAAAAGCTCTGCCAGGCTGGCCGCCGGCGTCAAATCCCTGCCGTAGGCCCCCGTATCCTGGGCAACCAATACCGCTTCCCGCAGGCCTTTGGCTACCCGGGCGGCAACTTCTTCCTTTATGGAGTTTAAGGGCCGGCTGCGGTACCCCCCTCTGATTTGAGGGATCACGCAAAAAGTACAATGGTGATCGCAGCCTTCGGCAATCTTGACGTAGCCGCAAGGCTCCTCTGCCGATTGCATAGCCCATTCATTAGAGAATAAATGCTGGTCGGGACTGCCGATTTGCAGCCTTTGCCCTTCCCGCTTTCCTCCTAATGTAGAGGCTAAGGCATCCAAATGGGCCTGCAGCTTAACCCAATCCGTAACCCCTAAAAAGAGATCCACTTCCGGCAAAGCTTCTGCCAGCTCATCGCCGTATTTTTGGACCAGACAGCCTAAGACAATTAAATAACGGCAGCGGCCTTTCTTTTTCCAGCGGGATAAATCCAATATGGCTTGGATGGATTCTTCTTTTGCATCATCAACAAAGCCGCAGGTGTTAAGGAGAATGATCTCTGCTTCCTGCGGCGAGTTGGTGAAAACATATCCCTTTTCAAGCAACATCCCTTGGATTTGGCGGCTATCGACCTGGTTTTTGGGGCAGCCCAAGGTCATTAAATGAAGTAAGGTTTTTTTCATCGTAAATAAGCCGGCCAGCCGGCAGGACCTCCTTTTATGAATGGGATTTCACTTGCCCTTTCATCGGCGAAATTGCAGCGTGAAATGATCACATTTTATTATCCGGCGAATCCTTAAGAAACAGCTTCGCCGATTTCATCGTCATACATGATACCGTCTCTGATCGAATATAATTTTGTCATCGTCTGGCCGGACCTGCCCAAAGGCGGCAATTCCAAATCATTTAAGCTGATGGTGACGCCGCCGGCATTGCCCATTCTGAGCTCAATTTCCTGAAGCTCGGGGAACTCCAGAGTCTCTCCTGCCCGGATAGTGCCCTCATGAACCTGCTGGCCCTGGTTTTTAAGCCTGAACCAGCAATTTTCTGCGGCAACCATCTTGAGAGTAAAGGAGGTGAGAATAACGGGCTCTGTCTCCACCACGGGCTCCGTGGGCAGAGGATCGGGCTGGGGCAGGATGATGGCCGGGGGGTTGGGCTCTTTATCACCATGATCCGCTAAATAGTAGGCCTTGTAGGCCCATTGAGCAAAATACAGGACAACGGCAGAAACTACACAAAGGATCAAAACTAATTTTCGTTTCGGCTTGTTTTGCAGGTCTACTTCCCGCCGCCGCTTTGGCGCCTCCGGGGCAACGGCTGGAGCCATGCCGGCGTTTGCCTGGGCTTTAGCCGTTTCTCGGACGGCCAGCTCATACATATCGCCTAAAGCATGCTCATCCAAGCCAAGGTATCGGGCATAAGTGCGTAAAAAGCCTTTAGCATATACCTTGCCTGGCATGCGGTCCCATTCCTCATGCTCCAATGCTAATAAGTAGCGCTTTTTGATCTTTGTGGTCTCTTCAATTTGATCTAAGGTGGCTCCTTTTCTTTCCCGAGCCTCCCGCAGGATCCCCCCGATACCTTCCATTTATCGATCCTCCGGCTCATATTATTACCTATTAATTTATTATATCAAATTTTTATCCAATTGCCTATGGGGAATATTACTCTTTTTTGCCGAATCTCTCCTCATATTGGGCCATAGTCATACGGATGGCCCGGGCCTTACTGCCTTCATAACCGCCTACAATCCCCTGCTCCTCCATCTGGTCGATGATCCTGGCAGCCCGGGTGTAGCCGATCCGCAAACGCCGTTGCAAAAGGGATATGGAGGCTTGTCCGCTCTCAATAAAAATTCGGGCGGCCTCAGGCAGCAGGCTGTCTAATTCTTCATTTTCTTCTTCCCGGCTTTCCTCTTCGCCGCTGACCACATCCTCCCTGTACTCCGGCTGAATATTGGCAGCTTTGATATACTCGGTAAGGCTTTCGATTTCCTTGTCGGAGACGTAAACGCCTTGGACTCTGACGGGTTTGGGGTTTTCTAAAGTGGAATACAGCATATCCCCCCGGCCTAGCAGCTTCTCAGCGCCGGCCATGTCCAGAATAACCCGGGAGTCAGTTTGGGAGGATACGGCAAAGGCAATGCGGCAGGGAATATTGGCCTTGATGATGCCGGTGATTACATCTACGCTGGGCCGCTGGGTAGCTACCACCAGGTGCATGCCGGCAGCCCGGGCCATCTGGGCCAGGCGGCAGATAGCGTCTTCCACATCCGCCGGAGCTACCAGCATTAAATCGGCCAGCTCATCGATCAAAATCACAAATTGGGGCATGGGAGAAGGCTTATCCTCCATCTCCTGCTCGGCCAGCCAGGCATTATAACGGGCAATATCCTTCACCCCCGCTTTGGCAAAGGTATCATAGCGCTTTTCCATCTCATGGACAGCCCAGCGCAGAGCTTTGGCCGCTTTTTTGGCATCGGTAACCACAGGGTGAATCAAATGAGGAATGCCGTTATAGTTGGACAGCTCCACCATTTTGGGATCGATCATCATCAGCTTTACTTCATCAGGAGTAGCGGAAAACAGAATGCTGGCAATCAGAGCATTCATGCAAACGCTTTTGCCGGAACCGGTGGAACCGGCAATCAGCAAATGAGGCATTCTGGCCAAATCGGCCACAATAGGAGCGCCGGCAATATCCCGTCCTAAAGCAAAGGTCAATTTGGATTTGGACTGGCTAAAGACCTGATCTTCCAAGATCTCCCGCAGGCTGACCAAAGCCCTTTCCGCATTGGGCACTTCGATACCAATGGCAGCTTTGCCGGGAATGGGCGCTTCGATACGGATATGGGCTGCCGCCAGAGCCAGAGCTATATCATCAGATAAATTAACAATCTTGCTTACTTTTACGCCGGCGGCGGGCTGCAGCTCGAAGCGGGTAATGCTGGGGCCCCGGTTGACTTGGGTCACCACGGCTTTTACGCCGAAGCTGGCCAGGGTTTCCTCCAAAATACGTACGTTGTCCGTAATATCTTTATTAAGCCGCTGGCTTTTTACTCTGGGGGCCGATTGCAGCAAGTTTATACTGGGCAGGCGGTAGATGCGATGGATTTCTGGAAAACTTCCGCCGCCGCCGCTGCTGATCAATTGGGCTTGCGGTTTAAAATCCTCTTCGCTTTTTGTTTCTTTTGCGCCGGCAGTCTTAGACTTGTCATTTTGTACCGGTCCGCTGAAAGATCCGGCAGCCGGCTGACTCTGGCCCGGAGCATGATCGCCGGCTGCAGAGGTTTTTTCCGCCTGTTTTGAGGCGGCCGCCGGCTCCCTCTCATCTTCCGGATGCTCATTATACAAATGCAGGGTTATACCCCGCTGGCTTAGGGAATCCATAGGGGATTGGCCGGCAGGAGATTGATCCGGCTGCTGCTCCCCTTTCTGAAAGGGATTCTGGGCGGCCTTTTTAGCTCCGGCGCCCTTTTTATCCCTTCTTAACTCCGTATCGATAGGCAGATTTAAACTATTCAAGATATTTTTTTCCCGATAGCGGTCCTCTTCTTCCCGGAAACCGGACAAAACCGTCAGTCCGCTTTGGGCGGATTGGGCTATGCCCCTGGCTTTGCTGCCGGCGTCCCTGACCACTTCCCGCAAGGTCTTGCCGGTAATCACCAGCAAGGAAGCGATGACTAAAGTCACATAGAAAATCCAGCTGCCGGTGATACCCACCAGCAGGTTGCTGGCTTGTACCAAGGCTCCGCCGATGATACCGCCGCCTAAGCCGTCAAGGCCCGCCTCCAGCACCTGCCGGTCTGCCGGCAACCGCAAATGAGCAATGGCGCAGCTGGCCGCCGTAACGACGCCATAGGCCAGATACAAGGCCTTCCCCGGTTCCGTGGCCTTTAGCCATTGGCTGGCGCCCAGAAAGATCAAGGCTAAAGCCAGAAACCATTTGCCCTGACCGAATAAAAGCTGGCTAATACCATAAACACCGTAACCTAAAGCGCCCAGGAGATTCTTTTCACCGCTGGCCGGCACCTGCCAGAGACAGAAGGCCACAAAAATGCCTATGGCAAACAAAGCGATAGCAACTAAGTCTTGCTTAAGTTCGGAACGCATAGCCGGTTGTTTTTTTGCTTTGCTTTTTTTTCGCGGCCGGGCCATAGCTGTCTCCTCTCTTTTCATTAATTAACTTCCATGATGATAGGCAAGATCATGGGACGGCGGCGGGTTTTGTCATAAACGTATTTGCTTAAGCCATCCCTGACCTGAGATTTGATCCCAGCCCAATCGTTAATGTTTTTCTCGTCGCATTTTTCCAGGATGGATACCACCTTTTCCCTGACCTCTTCCATGAGGTGATCGGCTTCCTTCACGTAAACGAAGCCCCGGGATACAATGTCCGGTCCGGCAGTAACACTGTGGGACCGCTTGTCGATGCCCATGACGACGATGAGGATGCCGTCTTCCGAAAGCTGCTTTCTGTCCCTAAGCACCACATTGCCCACATCGCCTACGCCCAGGCCGTCCACCAGGATCTGGCCGGCGGTGACTTTCTTGGCCAAGGCACCCTTGTCCTTAGTGAATTCAATAATCTGGCCGTTTTCCCCTACAAAAATATTTTTGCTGGGAATACCCAGGCGGTTAGCCAACTGGGCATGCTTAACCAGATGACGATATTCACCGTGAACCGGCACAAAAAACTTGGGTTTTACCAGGTTTAGCATCATTTTTAGCTCTTCTTGGCTGCCATGGCCGGAGGTATGAACGCCGGCGGCAGATTCGTGAACCACCTCGGCCCCCAGGCGGTAGAGCTGATTGACGGTTTTGCCCACCAGCTTTTCGTTGCCGGGAATGGGAGTGGCGGAAATAACCACCGTATCGCCGGGCATGATTTCCACTTTTCTGTGGTCGTCATTGGCCATGCGGGTCAAGGCCGACATAGGCTCTCCCTGGCTGCCGGTACAAACCACCGCTACCCGGTTTTTGGGATAACGGCCAATCTCATCGATATCGATAATCGTATCTTCCGGTATCTTCAAGTACTGAAGCTCCTGCGCAATACCTACCACATTGATCATGCTGCGGCCCACAATGGCTACTTTGCGATTATGCATCACTGCCGCATCCATCACTTGCTGAATGCGGTGGACATTGGAGGCGAAAGTAGCCAGAATGATCCGGCCATCGCTGCGGCCAAATACTTCCTTCAAAACCACGCCAACTTCTTTTTCCGAGCGGGTAAAGCCGGGTTTTTCTACATTGGTGCTGTCGGACATCATTACCAGCACGCCCCGTTTGCCCAGCTCCGCCAGGCGGCCAAAATCCATGGCCTCGCCGTCCACCGGCGTCTGGTCCATCTTGAAATCTCCCGTATGGACCACGGTGCCCACCGGCGTGGTAATGGCCATGCCGAAACAACCGGGAATACTGTGGGTAACCCGGAAAAACTCTATCTGAAAATGGTTGCCTAGCTTGATTATGCTGCGGGGCTTAACTGTATTTAAGTTTACCTTGTTTAGTCCGTTTTCTTTCAGCTTTTCCTGGAGTAGACCCAGGGTCAGCCGGCTGCCGTAAACAGGCACGTCCAGCTCCCGCATAACATAAGGCATAGCCCCAATATGATCTTCATGGCCATGGGTAAGGCAGATGCCCACCAATTGATCCTTGTTCTCCAATAAATAAGAAAAATCCGGTATCACAATATCGATACCCAGCATCTCATCTCCGGGAAACATCAAGCCGGCATCCACCACGATCATCTCATCATCGTAACGGAATACCGTCATGTTCTTCCCTATTTCCCCCAGACCTCCCAACGGGATGATCTGTAGGGGAATTTGTGCTTTTGCCATTAAATAACCTCCTTAACCTGTCCGGTTATAATTTTTTACTTTTTTGTACAGATATATACTGTTGTTTGCCCGGTAAGGGGCCAACAACAAAATTAAGGCACTTTCCGCGAAGTGCCAATGCAGTCCTACGCCATTCAATAAACCGATCAACGCTCATCATTTGCTATTATATTCGATTCACTGACAAATAGCAAGTCAGCGTCTCGGTATGGTTTCATCCAGATCCATAATGATGACTTCCGAACCGATTTTCTTTACGGCGCTCCAAGGCACCGTCAGGGCATCCTTTTCCCAGAGGCCGAGAAAACTGCCCCGCCCCGGCAAAATAATCGATTCGATGATTCCCGTTTCCTCCTGAATCAGCAGGTCGGAATCTGCCGCCATGCCTAAGCGGCCGCCATTTTGCAAATTAATAATATCCTTGCCGATTAACTCACTTAATCTCATTCGTATCCTCCCTTTATCCAAAACCTGCTGCAGTCGGTATCAATCAGGACTTGCGCCGGAACAAACTGACAAGCCACATAAAGAAAGGCTGTAAAATAGCGGCCCAAAGGGACAGCAGAGCCAGAAGGTCCACGGAAGTGCCCTGCCAGACAATCTGGGGTATTTCCGGCAGCTTGAGGAATTCAACCAGCAACTGGCCCGACAAATAGATGCCGCCGGCTGCCGAAAGCAGGTTGCCCAAGGCTTGGGCAATGGGAGAAAATACTTGTTCGCCGGCTGCTTCCCCTCCGGTATAGCGCCAAAAACGCCTTAGCCTCCGGCTGCGAATCCATAAAGACAAGAAAATGCAGGTCAGCATAACCAGCCAAAAAAGCAGTGTTGGCAGCATATAGTTCCCTCCCTCTATCACTTAAGAAACTATATGCGCCGCTGCCCCTTTTTATTCGGCGGGTCCTATGGTAGCCAATACATGGGGCTCCACAAACAAATATTCCGCCAGCCGGGGGATATCCTCCAAGGTTACTGCCGCCACCTTTTCCATGGTGGCCTCCGGCGGGATGATCTTATCCAGCAAAAGCAGATTGCGGCCCAGGCGGTTCATGCGGTTGCTGACGCTTTCAAGGCCCATAAACAAACTGCCCCGCACCTGCTCCTTAGCTCTGTTTAACTCTTCCGGGGTAATTCCCTCTTTCATAATTTGCTCCATTTCCTGCCGGAACAAGCTAATGACTGTTTCCGCCGTCTGAGGCGAGGTACCGGCGTATAAAGCAAAGATACCGGCGTCGGAAAAAGCGCTGTTGAAAGAATAGGTGGAATAGGCCATACCCCGTTCTTCCCGGATAGACTGAACCAAACGGGAAGACAGGCCCCCTCCCAATACATTGTTTAAAATATAAAGAGGATAGTTGCGGTCGTCTGCAATGGAAACGCCCCTTGTGCCAAGGCAAATCTGCATCTGGCCCGTTTCTTTTTTTACATGGGTGGTTTTTCCCGACAAGGCGGCGGGCGCCGCAATCAGGGGCGGCTGTTTTGCCGGCTGCATCCGGCCGAATATGGGCGTCAACAGCTCCAATACCTCATCGTGCTCCAGGCTGCCGGCGCAGGAGACCACGATGCGTTCCGGTACATACTGCCGCTTGATATAATTCACCACCAAATCCCGGTCGATGTTATCCAGGGAAGGGGCGGTGCCGAGAATCGGTTTGCCTAAAGGATTATCCGGCCAGGCCGATGAAAGAAAAACATCATGGATCAATTCATCGGGGGAGTCCTCATACATGCTGATTTCTTCTTTGATTACGCCCCTTTCTTTGTCCATAGCCTCTTTTTTGAACGTGGAATGAAAAAGCATATCCGTAAGCACGTCCGCCGCCAGAGGCAAATGCTCCCCCATAACCCTGGCATAGTAGCAGGTCATTTCCTTGGCCGTAAAAGCATTAAGATGACCACCCACGGAATCCAAAGATTCGGCAATAGCCCTGGCTGAGCGTTTTTCCGTGCCCTTAAACAGCAGATGCTCAATAAAATGAGTGATGCCTTCCTCCCCAGGTTGCTCCATACGGGAGCCGGTACCTACCCAAATACCCAGGGAACAGGAACGTACCCCTTCGATTTTTTCGGAAATAATTCTGATGCCGTTTGTCATCGTATGCAGACGAATATCTGCTGCTTGTACCATAATAGTAATCAATCCTTCCCCTTTTTGATAAACCTTCAAACTGATCCCGGACCTTAATCCGGGATCAGCACATGATCCGGTTCCTGCCAAACCGGTATTGTCCACACCGGCGCATCTCCCGTCAGTTTTTGATTGCCGTGACTAAACAAAGCCTGCATATCCCTATAACGGTCCTGAGAATTTAATACTACCCCGATTAATTGACGGCCGTCAATATCGATAGAACCTACCAGGCAGCGGCCGGCGGCTTTGGTGCTGCCGGTTTTCACGCCGGTAATCCTTTCGTCCAGCCAGAGAAGAAGATTGAGGTTTTTCAGCCGCAATTTTCTCTGGGGTTCTACCCAGGTCATGGTATGATTCTGGGTTTTTACGATTTCCGCAAAGGTGGGGTTTGCTAAAGCATAGCGGGCAATCAAGGCCAAGTCCGCAGCACAGGTTACATGCAAAGGATCAGGCAAACCATTGGTGTTATAAAACCGTGTCCGGTAAGCCCCTAAAGTAAAAGCTTTCAGGTTCATCCGGGCCACAAACTCCTCCTCGCTGGGCGCCAGGCCCTCGGCAATGGCCACACAAGCATCATTGCCGGATTCCAGCATGGCGCCATAAAGCAGCTCCTCCAGAGTCAGCACATCGTTTTCCCTTAAATGCACGGTAGCTTCCCCGGTTTTGGCCGCCCGGGCACTGACGGTAATCAATTGCTCCACGCTGGCCGCCGAATCCAGGGCGGTGATGGCTGTCAGTACTTTTGTGGTGCTGGCCGGCGGCAGAGGTTCATAACACTCCTGTGCATAAAGAAGCTGGCCGCCGGCGCCGTCGATAACGGCGTAAGCTTTGGAACGGACGGGAATACTCTCCGGCGACCCCGCCGTCTTAGGCTCCTGAACAGCAACTGCAGCCGCCTCCGTCCCCACTGTCGCCCGCGCCTTCGTCGCCGTTTCCGCCCCTGCTAAGGGCCAGAGAAAATAGAGCGGCAAAGCTAAAAATAACAGGCTTCCCAAAACCTTAAAGGTAGTATGAACGCTTTTCGCCATTTTTACTACCTCATTCTGCCAATATATCACTGAGAGAGGCAAATTCCAGCCCCTTTTCCCGGATGCCGGCAGCCAGACCTGGTATAGCGTCTACGGTACAGGCTTTGGGGTGGGCCAGAATTAAAGCGCCGTCTGCCGCCTTGGGCACAATCCGCTGCAGTATAGTGTCTACGGAAGGCTCTTTCCAGTCCACCGTATCCAAGGTCCAGAAAATGACTTTATAATTCAAGGCTTCCGCCGCCTGAATCACATGCTCTTTTTTTTCGCCGTAAGGTGTGGCGAAATAGGGACTTTCTGTGACGCCTGCAGCTTTTAAAGCCTCGCTGGTTTTTATTATCTCGTTTTGATTCTCGTTGATACTTAAACGGTCCACATGGGGATGAGAATAGCCGTGATTGGCAATTTCATGGCCGGCGGCGGCAATTGTCCTGACCATCTCAGCTTGACGTTCTGCAAAACGACCGCTGATAAAAAATGTGGCCTTGATTTTTTCTTTGGCCAAAGCCTCCAGCATAGCCGGTAAAATTTCTTCGCCCCAATCCACATTAATCATCAAAGCCACCAGGTTTTTGCCCGCCGGAGCCTGATAAACCGGCGCAACAACAGGATTGTCGGCTGCTGCAGTCAACCACATGACACTGGCGGCTATGCATAAAATTAAAATTGCCACTAAGGCAGCTGCCGTCAGCCTGACTTTTCTTTTTTCCCATAAACAAATGCGCATAATAACGCCCCCTTCTTTCCCCATTTTATGGGTGAGACGGCGTCATTATGCACTATTTTCTTGTGCGCCGGTTTTCGCTGCCAGTGGGGATTATTTTTTTTCCTGACGCAAAACTTCTTTCCGGGAGAGATTGACTCTGCCCTGTCTGTCGATTTCCGTCACCTTAACGGTGATGATATCGCCCACATTAACTACATCTTCAACTTTGTTAACCCGTTCTTCCGCCAGGTGGGAAATATGAACCAGGCCTTCTTTACCGGGCAGCACTTCCACAAAGGCTCCAAAATTCATGATTCTGGTGACCTTACCCGTGTAAACTTCGCCGACTTCCACTTCCCTGGTCAGGTCGCGGACAATTTGCATAGCCCGTTCCCCTGCTGCCGCATCGCTGGTGGCAATCATCACCAGACCGCTGTCCTCGATGTCAATCTTGACGCCGGTTTCCTCAATAATCTTCTTAATTACTTTGCCGCCTGGTCCGATGACTTCCCGAATCTTATCGGGATCAATGGTCATGGTCAGAATTCTGGGGGCAAAAGGCGACATTTCCGGACGGGGCTTGTCGATGACTTCCAGTATCTTCTCCATAATATGCATACGGCCTTTCTTGGCCTGAGCCAAGGCATCGGCCAAAATTTCCCTGGACAAGCCGTCTACCTTGATGTCCATCTGCAAAGCCGTAACGCCCTGAGCCGTGCCGGCCACTTTGAAGTCCATATCGCCGTGGTGATCTTCCAGGCCTTGGATATCGCTAAGAATCGTGTAATATTCGCCTTCCTTGATCAGGCCCATGGCGATACCGGCCACCGGCCGCTTAATGGGAACACCGGCATCCATCAGTGAGATGGTGCTGCCGCAAACGGAAGCCATAGATGATGAACCGTTGGATTCCAAGACTTCGGAAACCAGACGGATCGTATAAGGAAACTCCTCTAGAGAAGGAATCATGGGCTCCAAAGCCCGCTCTGCCAATGCGCCGTGACCGATTTCCCGGCGGCCGGGGCCTCTCATGGGCCTGGTCTCCCCTACGCTGTAAGGGGGGAAATTATAGTGATGCATATAGCGCTTGGAAGTCTCAACTCCAAGGCCGTCAAGAAGCTGATCCTCGCTGGAAGAACCTAAGGTAGTGACATTAAGAACCTGGGTTTGGCCCCGGGTAAATAAGCCGCTGCCGTGAGTCCGGGGCAAAACGCCGGCCTCTACTTTAATAGGCCGAATTTCATCGGTAGCCCTGCCGTCAGGCCGGATTTTATCAATGCTGATCAGCCGGCGGACATGATCCTTCTCAATATCCTCCAGGATAGCAGCAATCTCTTTGGCCCGTTCCGGGAATTCTTCGATGAATTTTTCCATAGTAGAAACTTTCACCTGATCCACAGCCGCCTCCCGGGCCAGTTTTTCCGGTGTCCGCAAAGCAGTCAGCATATTGGCTTCGGCAAAGCCCCGAACCGCCGCTGCCAGCTCCGGATCAAAAGCCGCCAGCACCGGTACCATTTTTTCTTTGGCCAGTCCCATAGCTAAAGCTTCCTGACGGAACTCCTCAATAAAAGCCGTGATTTTTTTGATGGCGTCATGGCCAAACATCATGGCGTCCAGGCAAGCTTCCTCGGATACCTCTTTAGCGCCGGCCTCCACCATCATGATAGCATCGGCAGTGCCGGCCACCGTCAGGTTTAACAGGCTTTCGTCGTTTTGAGCCAAAGTGGGATTTAAGACAAACTCATCACCCATAAGACCTACCGCTACCGTAGCTGTAGGCCCGTCGAAAGGTATATTGGAAATATGCAAAGCAGCGGCAGCGCCGATACCCGCCAAAATCTCCGGGGGATTGTCCTGCTCTACACTAAACACGGTAGCCACTACCTGAACTTCATTGCGGAAGCCCTCAGGGAATAAAGGCCGGATGGGCCGGTCAATGAGCCGGGCCGACAAAATGGCTTTTTCACTGGGCCGTCCTTCTCTTTTGATAAATCCGCCGGGAATCTTGCCCACGGAATACATTTTTTCTTCATACTCCACTGCCAGAGGGAAAAAATCGATACCCTCCCTAATGGATTTTGAAGCGGTGGCGCTGACCAGTACACAAGTATCGCCGTAGCGGGCCATCACGGCGCCGCCGGCCTGTTTTGCCAGACGGCCTGTTTCCAGGCTTAAGGTCCGCCCTGCCAGCTCCATCTCCTTTCGCAACACCGTTGCATCACTATAAGGCATATTACATTTCCTCCATTTTCTTCTGTCTCTTTTTGTTCTAAATCGTATTGTACACGTTGATTATGATTTCCGCAATTGTAATTTAAAATAAATGAAAGAAGGCGCCGCCGTTTTGCCGCTTTCTCCCGCGGTGAGATTCCAGAATACACGTCAGCCAGTAGCGGGTGATGGCAGTATAAGCGGAGTATGCTGCGCTGCCCCGGCGGCGCTTAAATTGCAGGTTTCAGCGCCACAGCCTGTCCATACCGCAGCCTAAAGGCTCTTTGTAATTCTAAGCTTTCCCATAACCTATTAAATCTATCATTTTTTGAACAAAAAAGAACTGCCGCCCCCTGGTTTGATTAAACCAATTTGCGACAGTTCCTCTGCTTTTGTTCTAGCGGCGAATGCCGTTAGCTTCAATAATGGTTTTATACCGGTTATAATCTTTGTTCTTGACATAATTCAGCAGACCCCGGCGAGCGCCGACCATTTTCAACAGGCCGCGGCGGCTATGATGATCCTTCTTGTGGATCTTCAGATGCTCCGTCAGGTAGTTGATGCGTTCGGTGAGAATGGCGATCTGCACCTCGGGAGAACCGGTATCCGATTCGTGAAGCCGATTTTTTTCGATTACACCTGTTTTTGATTCTTTTGTCATTACCATGGTTAATACCCCTCTCTTTTCCTATCCTTATTCGTCCGGCAATACCAGGTAAAACGGCGGTAACTCGTAAAACCGGGTAATGCTAAGGCTCCTTCAAGCTTTTGCCCTTAGAGCAATTGACAGTATTGAATTATAACGCCTCAGTAGAAAAAATTCAAGGGTGAATTTTTTCTTTCCTCTGTGCGTTTCAACGAGGCACAGGCAAATGATGATAGAAATCTTTATCATATGAAAAAATTGTCTCGATAGTTTTATACTTTTTCTCTAAATCTGCTTGCCAGCTATTTAAAGCTTCAATCGCATATTTTTCATCTATGGCTATTTGCCGGCGCAGGCCATCCAGATCGGCGAACGTCTTTTCCGGCCGCAGCCGGTCCGTTAAGGCCACCCGCAAGGTCTTGCCATACAGGTCCCCGGAAAAATTGATCAAGTTGGCCTCAAAGCTTGGCTTTTTGTCTTCCTGCTTCACTGTGGGCCGGATACCTGCATTAATGACAGCCCGGTGAATAGAACCGTCCTCTTCTTGAACAAAGCCGCCGTAAACGCCGTAAGCTGGCCAAGTCAGCTCCTGGTTCAGTTCCAAATTGGCCGTAGGAAAGCCTAATCGGGTACCCAGCTTGTTGCCGCCGATGACTTTGCCCGTATAAATATGACTATGGCCCAACAGGGAGCAAGCTTCTTTCATATGCCCCTTCTCAATAAACCGGCGGATTTCCGTAGAACTGACGGTTTTTCCTTTATAAGTAATTTTCGGCAGAATACCGCAGGAAAAGCCGTAGATTTCCCCCAGCCGGCATAAGGTCTCACTTTTGCCGGCGCCGCCTTTTCCGAAGCTGTAGTTGAAGCCGCAGGCAGCCGTCCTGATCTGCAAAAGGCCCGCCAGGTAATCCCGGACGAAAGCCTCGGGGCTTAACCCGGCAAATTCCCGGTCAAAAGGCAGGATAAAAACATGGATATCGCCATAAGCCTGAATTAAGCGAATCTTGTCCTCTAAAGTATTAAGATTACGGATGCCCCCATTGCCCCTTAATATTTTTAGAGGATGGGGCTCGATAAGCAGTACGCCTGCCTGACCGCCCTTTTCCCCGGCTGCCTGCAGCACGTAATCAAGGAGGGTCTGATGGCCCAGATGCAGACCGTCAAAATAGCCCAGGGCAACGTGAAGCTCGTGGGCGGCGGCAAAATCTGCGATTTTATTTTTTTCGTCCAGTACAACCATATGTTCTCCTAAGTATCCTAATTGAAGGTTTTGTCCGGTTTGAAAAGAATCCAGCCTTGTTTATCACCGTAGCCGGCTTGCCAGGAACCTAAAGCCACTAAACGGCCCTCCTGGTCCAGGACGCAGCCTTTGCTTGCTGCCGCCTCTGCCGTTGGAAATTCGGAGGCCCGCAGCCACAAGGTCTGGCCCTGGCGAAGTCTTGCAGCCTCTCCTTCTGCCGCTATAGCTTGCGGCAGGCTAAATAAAGCCAGCTCTTTGGGAGCCAGCATCTCTGCGGAAAGGCTGCCCTTATCTTCTTTATGCTGCCGAATCTCCTCCAAAGTAAAGCTGTTTGCCAAAAAGCAAGGCCCTACAGATAAACGCAGCAAAAAGCTCATGGCGCCGCCGCTGTCCAGCAGCCGGGCTAAATCCCGGCAAAGCATGCGAACATATGTTCCGCTGCCGCATTCCACAATAAAGCGGATTGTTGAACCCCGGCATTCCAATATCTGAAAGGAGCGGATGAATACCTCTCTTGCCATGCCGCTAACCACTTCGCCTTTGCGGGCCAAACGGTGCAGGCTTTGTCCCTGTTTTTTGACGGCGGAAAAGGCCGGCACCTCCTGGAGGATCCGGCCCTCCAAAGAGCCGGCGGCCCGCTGCACTCCTGCCAGGTCGCGGGCGGACTCCAGAGCGGGTACGGAAAAAGACCGTATCCTCTCTCCCCAGATATCCTGGGTATCCGTCTCGTAACCCAGTTCCAGTTCACCATAATAGCTTTTTTCGCCGCCGGACAAATAGTCCGCCAGCTTTGTGGCTTGGCCCAGGCAAACCGGCAGCACGCCAGCGGCCTGGGGATCCAAGGTGCCGCAATGGCCTATTTTCTTTTCTCCCAATGTCCGCCTTAAAAAAGATATGACATCATGGGAGGTCATACCGGGGGGTTTTAATACATTGATAATACCTTCCACTTTAAAACCTCCCCGATTAGCTATTGGTCAAAGATTCCGTCAGTAATCGGCCGATTTTTTCTTTAGCCTTTTCAAAAGGCTCCTGAAGGGTACAACCGGCTGCCCGGACATGGCCGCCGCCCCCTAGAGAGGCCATAAAGGCTGAGCTGTCTAAAAAGTTCTTACTGCGCAGACTGGCCTTAATCAGGCCGGGGGAAGTCTCTTTCAGCAACAGGACGGCTTCAATGCCTTCAATACTGCGCAATACTTCAATGGTGTTGTCCGTTTCCGTATCTTGGAGTCCGCCAGCGGTCAGCAATTCATAAGGTAAAGCGCAAAGAATCCCTCGGCCTGCCGCCAGATATTCTATGCGCTCCATAACCTCCTGCAACAAAACCAGTTCCGCTTTGGGACGGTTCTCCCAAAGCTTCTGCCGAATCAGCGCCAAATCGGCGCCACAAGCCAGCAGCTTGGAAGCTATATCCAAAGTTTCACTACTGGTACTGCTGAAACGAAAGCCGCCGGTATCCGTGACCAATGCCGTATAAAAGCAGGTAGCTGCTTCCGCCGGTACAGGCACGCCTTCCTCAAAAAGCAAGCGGCACAGTATCTGGGCTGTAGCCCCGGCTTGAGCATCCACCCAGTTTAGTATGCCAAAATTGGGATTGCTGATATGGTGGTCTGCATTTAACAGCGCCTTTTTGGTGCCCAGAAAATACTCGCAGCGCTGCTGGTCCCCGCAGTCCACTAAAATCACTGCGGAATCCCTGGGTATACGCAATTCACCTTTGGGAACCTGCTGAATCAGATGCTGTCCCGGCATCCAGGAATAAGATTCCGCTATAGGGTAGGGTCTGGGGAGCCTGGGCTTATAGCCCAGAGACTCCAAAACCAGACCCAGGCCTAAGCCGGAGCCCCAGGCGTCGCCATCAGGCCTTTCGTGAACCATAATCAGAATATCCTGCTGCTGATAAAGAAAAGGCTCTAATTGCTGCCAGTTCATGACTCTTTCCCTTCGCGGGCCTGCTGGTTTAACAGCTCGTTGATCCTGGCCCCCACTTGAATAGAATTATCCGATCGAAAGGTCAATTCCGGTGTAAACCGCAAATTCAGGCGATTAGCCAGCTCTCCCCGAATAAAACCAACCGCTTGTTTAAAAGCTTTAACAATATGGGCTTGCTCTTCGGTATTGCCCAAACAGCTTAGGTAAATGGTAGCGGTACTGATATCCCGGCTAACCTCCACATGGGTAACGCTAACCAGCCCGCTTTTGACTCTGGGATCTTTCATATCCTCCCGGATGATTTCCGACAGCTCTCTTTTGATCTCCTCGGCCACTCTGTCTTTGCGATGAGAAGTCATAGCGCCAACCTTCCTTTCTGGAAGCATCAAGTTAATTCTCTCTTGATTTCCTCCATAATAAAGCCTTCGATATTATCCCCAATCTGGAAGTCATTAAACCGGTCAATACCGATACCGCACTCGAAGTTTGTAGCCACTTCCTTGACATCGTCTTTAAAGCGGCGCAACGAGCCTAAACTTCCTTCAAAAATAACGATATTATCCCGAATCACCCTGACTTGACAGCCCCGGGTAATTTTGCCCTCCAAAATATAACAGCCGGCAATAGCACCCACTTTAGGTACTCTGATGACCTGGCGAACCTCTGCCCGGCCGATAACCGACTCCCTGATCTCCGGCTTCAGAAGACCGGAAAGGGCAGACTTTACGTCCTCAATGGCATTGTAAATTACCCGGTATAAGCGGATATCTACTTGGTTTGCTTCGGCGGCCTTTCTGGCGTTAACATCGGGACGTACATTAAAGCCCAAGATAATAGCGTTGGAGGCGGAAGCAAAATCCACATCGGCCTCGGTGATACCGCCCACACCCTGGTGAATGGTCTGCACCCTTACTTCGTCGTTGGACAGCTTTTCCAGGGAAGATTTTAAAGCTTCGATAGAACCCTGGACGTCGGCCTTGATGATGATATTCAGATCTTTTACCTCACCGGTTTGAATCTGAGCAAACAGATCATCGAGAGAGATACGGCTCCGGGAATGAATTACTTCCTCCCGCTTTACTGCCGTCCTTTCGCTGGCGATTTGCTTAGCTAAACGTTCGTCGGCTACGGCCTGGAATATGTCGCCGGCCTGAGGAACTTCTGATAAACCGACAATTTCCACCGGTGTGGAAGGACCGGCTTTCTTTAGCTGCCTGCCCCGCTCGTCATTCATAGCTCTAACCCGGCCTTGGGCCGTACCGGCAATCACGAAGTCGCCTGTCTCCAAGGTACCGTTTTGCACCAGCACCGTAGCCACCGGGCCCCTGCCCTTATCTAATTTGGCCTCGACGACTACGCCTTTGGCCTTACGGTCCGGATTGGCTTTTAAATCGCCCATATCCGCCACTAGCAGAACCATCTCCAGCAATTGATCGATGCCCTGCCGGGTCTTGGCAGATACTTCCGCAAATACCGTATCGCCGCCCCAGTCTTCGGTAACCAGGCCATGCTCCGTCAGTTCTTGCTTGATCCGCTCAGGGTTGGCTCCTTCTTTATCGATCTTGTTGACGGCTACGATAATAGGCACCTTGGCGCCTTTGGCATGATTGATGGCTTCTATGGTCTGAGGCATGACACCGTCGTCGGCAGCCACTACCAGTATAGCAATATCGGTGCATTGAGCGCCTCTGGCCCGCATAGCGGTAAAGGCTTCATGACCCGGCGTATCCAAAAAGGTAATTTTGCGATTGTTGATTTCTACCTGATAAGCGCCAATATGCTGAGTAATACCGCCGGCCTCGGAAGCCTGAACATTGGCTTTGCGGATAGCATCCAGCAAAGAGGTTTTGCCGTGGTCTACGTGGCCCATAATGGTGACTACCGGCGGCCTTTCTTTCAGGCTGGCGGGATCATCGGCCTCTTCTGCGGCAATCAGGATGTCTTCCTTGGTGGCCTTGGCCTCTACCTGTGTGCCAAATTCTTGGCCCAGGAGAATCAAGGTGTCCATATCCAGCTCTTGATTGATATTGGCCATAACACCCAGGGAAATCAGCTTCTTGATGATATCTCCCGTTTTCCGGCCCAGAAGGTGGGCAAACTCCATAACGGTAGTAGGCCCTTCCAGGGTAATATTTTTAATGACCACCGGCGCCGGCTCTTGCCGCTGAGGTTTGCCTCTGTCCCGGCCGCCCTTGCCTCTGTTGCGGTTGTTTCTTATGTCCTCGGGCCTTGTCTGCTTACGGTTGGGGGTGCGGGAGATGCCGCCTCTGTCGTAAGCTTTTTCGCCTACGGCATTCTCAACCTTATTGAGGAAACGGCTGTCTTCCTCTGTGGCAGAGCCCAGGTGAGTCAGCTGATCTGCAGTGTCCCGGCCGATAGTCGGCGCCTTCGGTCCTTTATTAAAACCTTTGGAACGGTTATCTACAGGCGCTCCCGGACGGCGGGGCTTCTGCTGCTGTGCAGCCCCCGGAACCTGCGTATATCTATCCGTATTGTTCCGGCCCTGGCCTTGACCCTGGCCGGCAAAACGTCCGCCTTGACCCGGTTTGCGGCCTTGGTTCTGGCCTTGGCCCTGCTGCCCGGGCGCCTGCCCCTGGTTCTGGTGCTGGCCTTGATGTTGGCCCTGGTGCTGGCCTTGATGTTGGCCCTGGTGCTGGCCTTGATGTTGGCCCTGGTGCTGGCTTTGCTCTCCTGCCTGGGCGCCGCCGCCCTGGGGTCTGCCCTGACCTTGGCCCATGGGTTTGGCCCCAGGCCTATTGCCTTGATCGGCAGGCCGGGGTCCTTGGTTGCGGTTTCTGTTTTGATCAAAGCCCTGACGCGGGCCTTGACCGCCCTGTCCACCTTGCCCTCCCTGAGTCATGCCGCTGCGTTGCTGCTGCTGAGGCTGAGGCCTTTGGCCCTGCTGCTGGGATTGCGGCTGCTGCCTTTGACCCTGCTGCTGGGGTTGCGGCCTTTGGCCCTGGGCCCCGGCAGGTTGTCCGCCAGGGCTAAAGCTCCGGTTTCCCGGGCCGGCATTTCTCTGCTTGTCGCCGGTAAAGCTTCTGGCCGTAGCCTGAGCTTCCTGGGGACTGATGCTGTCGCCGGGCTGACGGCTTCTGGCTGCCGGACCGGGCTGGCTGCCGGCGGCTACCGGCCTGGCCCCGGCGGGGCGCTGTCCGCCGCCTGCTGAGCCTGCGCCGGCACTGCCGGAGCCGGCATTACCGCCAACATTACTCTGCTGCTGACCCTGGCCAAAGCCGGGTTCCCGTACAGCAGGACGATTCTTCAGTCCCGACAGGGGAGGCTTTTCTTTCTTTTCTACAGGTCTTGGTATAGGTTCGGCATTGGGATCTCCCAAGTGTTTAAGTACCATAGCTTTAATCCGGTTCACCTCGTTACCTGGTATCGTACTCATATGATTTTTCATGGGCAGGCCCAACTCAATCATGGTTTCCAACAAGACTTTGCTGTTCATGTCCATTTCTTTTGCTAATTCGTATACTCGAATAGTAGCCATTCAATCACCTCCGTTGGCTTTTGCCGCTTCCACGACCCCCAAGGCCATTTGCTCATCAGTTAAAGCTAATAAACCTAAAGGTTTTTTTCGCAGCAAAACACCGTAATCTTCTTTCGTCCCTACGGATAAGAAAGGGATCTCCATATCCCCGCACCATAGCTTAAGTATCTCCATCCGTTTGGGATTTGTATCCGTGGCCGCCAAGACCAGCTTGGCCTTCTGACGCCGTATACCTTCTTCCACCGAGTAGGTGCCAAGAAGCAGCTTGCCGCTTTTGGCAGCAAAACCGATCAAGGCGGCGATTTTAGGATTCAGGCTCATGCTCCACCTTTTCTTTCAGCTTTGACAATATATCGGCGTCGATTCTGGTTCCCGCTGCCTTATCCAGCCTGCCGCCCTTAAGGGCCTGGGCCAGGCAATCCTTGCTCTGGCAGACGTAAAGCCCCCGGCCCGGTTTTTTGCCCGTCTCGTCCAAAGAAACTTGGCCTTCGGCGGTCTTTACCAATCGGATCAGCTCTCGTTTAGGAAACTGCTGCCGGCAGATGGCACACATCCTAAGCGGTATCCGTTTTTGAGCCATCAAACCTTCGCCTCCTTCCTATTGCTCCCCTCCGGGACCCGCTGTCTCTTCGAAGCCATCTATCACTTCAAAGCTCTCTGCTTCTTCAGGACCTTCCGTCGCTTCCTGCCAGGAGTCCTCTTCCCAGAGCTCTTCGTCCCCTGCTCCTTCGCCGGACTCCTGCATCACATTAAGCAGCTGGTTCATTTGACTTTCGCTTTTGATGTCGATTTTCCAACCGGTAAGCTTGGCAGCCAACCTGGCATTTTGTCCTTCTTTGCCGATAGCCAAAGACAACTGGTAATCCGGCACCACTACCTGGGCTCCTTTTTCGCCGTCCCAGACCTCTACGGACACTACTTTTGCCGGGCTCAAGGCGCTGGCAATGAACTCGGCGGGCTCTTCATTCCATTTGATGATGTCGATTTTTTCGCCCCTCAGCTCATTAACAATGGCCTGAACCCGCATGCCCTTGGGACCCACACAGGCGCCTAAAGCATCCACATTTTCATTTTCCGACCATACGGCGATTTTGGAGCGGTAACCGGCCTCTCTGGCAACGGATTTTACTTCGATAGTGCCATCTTGGATCTCCGGCACTTCAAGCTCGAAAAGACGTTCCAAAAAGCCGGGATGGGTGCGGGAAACCTGAATCTGAGGTCCCTTCGTGGTTTTCTTCACATCAATAATATAGGCCTTGATCCGCATACCGGGGGCATAGTTCTCTCCCGGCATCTGCTCATTAGGCCCTAGACAAACTTCCGTATTGCCCATGTCAATATAGACATTGCGGTTCTCACAACGATGAATGATGCCGGTAATGATATCGCCTTTTTGACTGTAATATTTGTCAAAAATCATATCTCTTTCGGCTTCCCGAATCCGCTGCACCACCACCTGTTTGGCGGTCTGAGCGGCAATCCGGCCAAAATCCTTCGGCGTCACTTCATATTCGACGACATCCTCCAGTTCGTAATCCGGCCGCTCCTTCCTGGCATCCTCCAGGCTGATTTCTGATTTTGAATCCGTCACCGACTCCACAACGGTTTTGCGGGTAAAAACCTTGAACTCACCGGTTTCCCTGTCGATATGGACTCTTACGTTTTGAGAAGCGCCAAAATTTTTCTTATAAGCAGAAATCAAGGCTGCCTCTATGGCATCCACCAAAACGTTAAAGTCAATACCTCTCTCTTTTTCCAGATCCTTCAGCGCAGACAACAACTCACTATTCATTGCCTTTTCATCCCTCCCCATTTTCATCCCAATATAAGTGGACGCTTGCAATCATTTCCCTCGGTATCCCTAAATCCCGGTCATCCTGTACCAGGAATAATTCATTAGCCGATAGGGTTCCTAAAGAACCCACATAATTTTTCTTTCCCTGAAAGGGAGCAAATAAGCTTACTTCCACCATACTGCCTTTAAACCGAATAAAATCCTGCTCTTTCTTTAAAGGCCGCTCAATACCCGGCGAAGAAACCTCCAAGAAATAAGCCTGAGGTATAGGATCCGTTTCATCCAGCCAATCGGAAAGCCTTTCGCTGACCTTCTGGCAATCATCAATATCCACGGTTTTCTCAACATCGAGATGTTCGATAAAAAAACGCAGATACCAATTAGCGCCTTCTTTAACCAGCTCCATATCCGCCAGCTCGTAACCAAGCTCCCGGATAATCGGCACCGCTTTTTCCTGAATTCTTTCTGCCAGCTTATCCTTCAATCCTATCCCTCCGTCGTGCTTTTTCTTCAATTAATAAAAAGAATTTCAGCATCCCCCGCAAGAGAAGGATAACTGCTTTTATGAGAGTAGAATGCCCATTTACAAACGAAAGAGTGGGGAGACCCACTCTCTGCAAACATACCAAATTCTACATAAGAAGTATAACACTTATTTTTATTTGATGCAACACCAAAACTATCGGGAAAGTGGGCAAACATTATTCTTCATCCGTCTACATATCCTACTGAGGAGGGGGCGGCAACGTGTTCTTGTCTATAATATTCAACAAACGCAAATGGATCAAAATCGGAGCAGGCATATTTTTACTTCTTCTGCTGCTCCCTATTTTTTTCTTGTTTTCCCGCATTAAATTCTGGGACCATCAGGATCAAGGAGCTATTTCCTCTGCGGAAAAGGCGGCGGCAGATCAAGAGGACCTCCGGGAACAAGCGGCTCTGCTGGTTTTGCTCTACCATCATCTCGATGAAAACGAAGACCATTGGGGTCCTTATGCTATTCCTCCCCGGCAATTTGAATATGATTTACAGTATCTCGTTAAAAATAATTATGAAGCGGTAACGCTAAAAGAAATTATTGATTTTGTTTATCATCAGGGCAAACTGCCGGCCAAGCCGGTATTAATCACCTTTGATGACGGCTATGAAAGCAATTACGTGTATGCCTGGCCGCTTTTAAAAAAATATAACATGAAAGCCGTAATCAATATCATCGGCATTTTGTCGGATCAGGAAAGCGCCGCCTCCGACCATAACGTAAGCTACTCTTACCTGACCTGGGATCAGATCATTGAAATGCAAGAAAGCGGCATTGTTGAATTCGGCAATCACACCTATGATTTACATAGTAAAAACCGTACTATTCAGGGAATAAGAAAAAAGAAAACGGAAAGCATCAAAGAATATCAGCAGCGTTTAATGGAAGACTTGGAGCTGACACAAAAAAAACTGATGACGGCTTGCGGCTCGCCGGCTTTATGCTTTGCCTTTCCCTTGGGTATTCAGGAAGAGCATGCCTTGCCTATTTTGGATGAGCTGGGCTTTCAGGTGACTCTTTGCTCCCATCAAATCTACAATGAGCTGATCAGAAACCAGGATTGCCTGCGGCCCTTGGGCCGCTTCAACCGGGCTGCCGGCATCAATACCGTGGATTTTTTTGCCCGGATAGAGAAAAATCTGCCTGTCATCAATGAATAACTCTGCCTGCCCCAACCCATAATAGAATGACCGCTATGACGGATAGCGCCGGCGGATTTTCGGGAAAAGAGGGGCAGCAGTGGGTGAATTTTTGATTGGCGTCCTGGATATTTCCATACGGGCGTTAGTTTCGGCGATAATCCTGTTTCTTTTGACAAAAATTATGGGCTATAAACAGATTTCTCAATTAACCTACTTTGATTACTGTATCGGTATTTCCATCGGTTCCATAGCGGCTGAAATGTCCTTTGACCGGGAGCAGCCTTATCACTATTTCGTTATTGCCATGACTGTCTATTTTCTGATTGCCGTGAGTTTTTCGCTGATTACCTTAAAAAGTTTAAAACTGAGAAAGTTTTTAAACGGCAATCCTATTATCCTGATGGATAAAGGCAAGCTTTTGCCTAAGAACATGAAGATAGTAAAAGTAGATATCCACGATTTTCTTGCCCAGTGCAGAAACGCCGGCTACTTCAATATTGACGATCTGGAATACGCCATTATGGAGCCTAACGGCTTAATCAGCTTTCTGCCCAAGAGCAAAAACCGGCCTCTGACCACCAATGATATGGCTTTACAGGTCAAGCAGGATGTTCCCGGTCTTTCCTTGATTATGGATGGCGTAATAATGCGGGAAAACCTTACCGGCGCCGGCCTGGATGAAAATTGGCTGGCCAGCGAGCTTCTCAACCAGGGCTTCATCAGCCCCAAACAAGTTTTTTACGCCACGTTAAACGGCGATAATCAATTAGTCGTTTTCCCTAAAAATCAAGATATGTATAAGCATACGCCCTACAGTTAATTCGCTGCAAAAAAAGAAGCTGCCCGTAGCCAGGCCGTAAATTTGCAGCCGAACGCAAGTAAATGTGATAAAATGGGGATATGACGAGAGATACCAAACCTCAAAGGGCGCGGTATCTCTTAATAAGGCAGGAGGTTTTTAAATGTACCCCATTTTAAAAGAAGATTTAAACAAGCAAGAATCCATTCTGCAGCAGACCTATGAGGATGCTTTGGCTTTTTTGGCAAAACGTTCGGAACAAAAGGTTGAGCCCGGTTTCCCCGGGGCTCCTGCCTCGGCTTTGCCTGCCGAAGGCTTAGGCGCCGAAAAGGTCCAGGACTTTTTTCGCAAGCATTATCTGCCCTGGGTACCGGCCAGCTCCGGCTCCCGCTATTTTGGCTACGTTATCGGCGGCGTCACCCCGGCGGCTTTAGCAGGCGATTGGTATACTTCCCTGATCGACCAAAATGCCTTCGGACAGCCGGGAAGCCTGGACCGGCAAATTGAGCAGGAGGCCCTGCAGTTTGTCCGGGATCTTCTGGGGCTGCCCGGCAGCTTTCAGGGCGCTTTCGTTTCCGGCGCCACTACCAGCGCTTTTGTGGCCCTTACCTGCGCCAGACAATGGGCAGCCGCTCAAAAGGGCCATTCCGCCAGCGAAGAAGGCCTATACGGCTTACCCCGTCCGGATATCGCTTCCGGCCTGACCCATGGGGCCAACTATAAGGCTGCCTCTATGGCCGGCTTTGGCCGCAATATCCATGCTCTTCCCCTGCTGCCGGGACGGGAAGCTGTGGATATTCAAGCTTTAAAGGATTATCTTGCCTCCAGAGATCAAAGCCGTCCCCTGATTTATATTGCCAATATCGGCACGGCCAACAGCGGTGATATCGATGACTTAAATGCTATTGCCCAACTCAAAGAGCGCTATGGTTTTTGGCTGCACGCAGATGGGGCCTTTGGCGGTCTAATGGCCTGTGTGCCGGAATGGCAAGACAGTTTCCGACTGCTTTCTTCTGCCGATTCTCTGACCATGGATACCCATAAATGGCTGAATGTACCCTATGATGGCGCCATAGTTTTAACCCGCCATCTCCATGAACAGTATCAAAGCTTTAGCAATGAGCTTACCCCCGGCCCTCTGGCCTCTGCGAACACCCTTCATCATCATTTGACGCCGGAAGGCTCCCGCCGTCTGCGGGCGCTGCCTGCCTGGTTTACCATGCTGGCCTACGGCAAAGCCGGTTATGCCGATATCTGCCGGCGCAATGTAGCTATGTGCCGCCTTTACGGAGAGATGATCAAAAACAGTGACTGCTTTCGCCTGTTAAATGAAGTCAGAAGCAATGTGGTTGCTTTCACCCTGAATCTCTCCCCGGAAAAAATCACCGAGGATCTGATTAAGGAGATCCTCGGTGAAGTACAAAAAGCGGGAATTACTTATTCCAATTATGTGCCTTATTTGAATAAGCCGGCCCTCAGAGTATGCATGACCAATTGGATGACGGAAGAAGCCGATGTGATAGCTGCCTACCGTTCCATGGAGGAATCTGCCCGCCAAGTGATCAGCCGCCGGTTTTAAATCCCGTTAAGGGAGGGCAGCCGCCGGGCCAGCAGGGAATTAAGCAGTTGGTGAAAACCATAGGATAAAAACTGTTTATCGTCCATTTGCAGGCCGGCAGTAATATAATTCTTTTTGACTTTGATTAAGTCCAGCAGGGATGAAATGGTTGCCCAAAGGATTTGGCCCGCCGCCGCCGGCTCCACATCCTCGGCTACCAATCCCTGCTCTTTGCCATTTTCAATCAGTTCTGCCAGCAGCGTGCATATCACAGTGACCGAATCAACGATATCGGCAATTACCGCAGGCTCCTGCCCCTCTGCATCTTTAGTCCCGTATGCCCCATAAGCCCCCAATTCATTAAAAGACTGGATCGACGCCTGATGGAACCGGGTCATCGCCTCACAAAACTCCTCGTATTTCTCTCGAAAGCTGGCCGCCGACTCAATGATATCAATAACCTCTTTCTGCAAAATCAACAGCTTTTGCAGGGAAATGTGATATAAAATATCCTCTTTGCTTACAAAATAAGCATAAATCGTCCGCCGGCTATAGCCGGAAAGCTTGGATATTTCCTGGATAGTCGTCTGAATGAAGCTTTTCTCCAGAAAAAGATGCTCCGCCGCCCGCATAATGTTCTCTTTATGTAATGTGGCTACCCGCTCTCTGCGATATCCGTTCATCATCGCATCTCCCCAATCTAATTTGTATACTTAAAGTATATAAATTAGATTCTATATTGTCAATAGTCTTTTTAATAAAGTTCATCATATTAGTTTATCTTAGCTGGCCCGACCTGCAGAGATTATAAGCAGTATATGAGGGAGTGTCTCAAAACAGCGAAGGAAACGCTGCAGTATCTATACTGCATATGGGCGGATTGGGGGATGCCGAAAAGAGCGAAAAACAAAAAAGGAGGGTGCCCCTCCTCAGCTCTTTTCAGCGCTGTTTTGAGACACCCTTCGTGTTTCTTCTTATCAACCTAATGAACGGCAGAAACGGATTCCAATAAAGTGGTGATAACAAAGCCCTTGCTGCCGTCACCGGATATGGTATAGGGCCTATGGGCAGGTACCTTAATGGTGCCTGAACCCAAAGGCTGGTAATCCACCTGCCAGATATCTCCCTCTTCGTCCCGGAAAGTATAGCCCCTTTCTCTATATAAGAAATCGTAATACTCTTCCAGACACCAGTCCTGCTGACGGATATAATCGCTGTGGGGCCGGCCCACATACCGAAGATGCCAGGGCTCATAGCCGATTTTTGTGATCTCTGTTTTTGCTTCAGGGTAGCGGACCACAAACCCAAAACGCCAGCAATTTTCATCCAGCCAATGGCCATTATCCGTTTGGTAATAAGAGGTTTGCAAACCGGGATGGCTGCGGCTGGAAACATCCATGGCCAAGCCGGTATGATGCTCGCTTTCGAAGGGTCTGGCCACCCAAACAGCAGCAGCGGTTGCAGCATCGCTGTCACCATAGCCCAAGTCTTTATAATATTGAACTTTCTTGTGATACAAAGCCTTTTGGTAAGAAAAATCCCGGTGGCCGCTTTGCAGCAGATAGCCGGTTATACCGTCCTTTTCATAAGCATATCTTACCATGGCCAAAAGCTGCTCCGCCACCGTCTTATTGACTTGGAGCCGGACCTTGTTAACACGGAATTGGGACTCGCCCGCTTCATCCGCCATATCATTGACTACGGTCAATTCCTCGGGCAGAAAATCCTCAGGCAAAAGATATTCATAATTTACCAAGATCAAAAAGCCTTGATAAATTTGCCGGGCAGTAACTGCCAGCTCCTTTGTTTCCTCCCGGTATGTGGTAGGAAAACGGCTGTCTTCACCGGGCAGCAACAGGGGCTCAATAGGATGGGCTTTAGCAACGGTTGTCATCACCTTATCCGGGTCCAAAACCTGTTCCGCTGCCAGGGCTACCCCATCATACCAAAAAATCATTCCCCCTAAAGCTATCACCATCACCGCCGGCAAGGTAAATAGCCGTACAATCGTCTTCCATTCCTTTCCTATCATAATCATATCCCCTCTTGCCGGTTTTACCGGACTTTGCCCAGATAGTTTTTCCCAAACATACGATCATACTGAATCATATGGAACTTGTCCAGCCTTTCAGCATTAACGTAATCTACGGCGCCATCATTTTCTACCGTCACAGCAACATTATAGGCCAAAATATCCTGAAATTGCAAGGCAATGCCTTTGTTATATAATGACAAATCCAAGCCCGCCCGCCGCAGGATTTCGGGAGCCAGACCGGAAGAGCTGATCATACCGCGGCCATCGCTTTCTAAAGGATAGTTTGCCCAGAAAAAGCTTTTTGTAATATATTTTTTCAAATCCTGTTCCGGACTGCTGGGTAAGCCTTTAGCCCAGGACCAGGAGGCCTGGTGGTCGCCATAAACCAAAAACAATACCGGCTCCTCCACCTGGGAAAAGTAGTCCATCAGTGAGGCCAAGGCAGCGCTGCTGTCCCATATGTTGGCTCCATAGGTCTCCAGCTCCTGTACTTGAACCTCATCCAGAACCAGCCCATCTTTCAGCTTGACAGGATAAGGCCGGTGAATTTCCGGATAGCTGTAGGGACCATGGTTTTGGATGGATACGGTAAAAAGGAAAAGGGGTCCCTGCTCTTTTTCTTCTTCATACAGTTCAATAATTTTTTTGCTGTAATCCTCGTCGGAAATATAGTAACCAACATAACGGGGATCTTCAAACTCTTCCTGGGTAACAAACCGCTGAAAGCCCAGATTGGGGTAAACAATGCTGCGGTTATAAAAGCTGCCCACATGAGGATGCATGGCTACCGTTCTATAGCCTTGGCCTGCCAGCTCCCGGACTAAACTGGGTTTGGGCTTATTGACATAGCGGATGAAGGGCGTCACCCCCGGCGGACAGAAATACATATTGTAGCCGGTAAGCAGCTCGTACTCCGTATTGGCAGTGCCGCCGCCGATGGTTGAAGTTACTGTGTCAAAAAACTGGATCTCTTCGCTATAAGGCGCTAATGGCTCAAAAGGATCTTTGCCGTATTCGATTCTGGGATCGATTATACGGGGGTCCCCATAGGCCTCCATCTGGAAAACAATAATATGGGGTTGTCCTTCCGGATGGCCCAGAGGCGCCGGCTCTTCAGCATCCTGCAGCTCCCGGCCCACAGCCTGCAATGTATTGGCGCCATATCCCTGGGGCATGTCCACCCCGCTGTCAGAAAGATTCATCAGCATAGAAATAGTAAAGCCGTTATTCCGGTAATTGAGAAATTGATTGTAACGGATATCTTCAACGCCTAAAGCTTGCAGATGAGGTATTTTGGTAAAATAGCCGAAAAAAGGCACGGCAATACAGAATATTACGGCCACCCGCCAGATAAGCTTCACCGGTAAAGACTGATACAGCTTTTTTTGTCCAAACCACACCAACAATAGACAGACAATAAAAAACAGTAAATTGAATAGCAAGCCGGGGTCGAAGGAAAAGTGCATATTATCGGCAATGGAGGCCGCCGCCGGCAGATTAAAAACGTCATAAGGAATCAGAGGCTCGCTGCGGTAAAAGATTTTGTAATAGTTAGCCGTCCCCAAAAAATAGATTAGGGCGCCATAAATAGCAAAAGGCAGCAAGGGCCGCTGAAAGAAAGCCCGAAACAAGCCATAAAGAAGGGCTAAGACGGCGATCTCAAGACAAGCCAGCCAAGGAGATTGAATCAGCCATTGGTAAACCGCCGCCGTGCCTCCCTGATTGCAGCGTTCTAATATGATCAGACCAAAAATACTGGCCATAAAGCACTCCAGTACTCTTAAGCCAACTTGAAACCATGTTTTTTGCACCATTATTGTTTAACCCCTTTTGTTCCCCATTGCATACCGGATAAGATATTGACCTCGTTTGACCAGATCAGCCTTTCCTGAGCCCGCTGGCGCTTAAGTGCCAGTTGAACCAGTTCCTCCGTCAGCTGACGAAAAGGTTTGCCCGCCGCTTCCCAAAGATAAAAGGCTAAAGAGCCGGGGATAGTATTAACTTCATTAATGTAAATTTGATTTTCCTCTTGATCCAGCAGGAAGTCAACCCGAATAACGCCATTGCAATTCAAAGCCAGGAAAGCCTTCTGAGCCAGTATCTTGATTTCTTCTTCCTGCTCAATATCCAGATCAGCCGGCAATTTGCGGAGGGAGCCGCCCATGCCTTTGCCGCCGCCGCTGCTTTTTGGCACCGCCGCCCGGCTTTTGCCGCCGCCCTGATATTTGTCTTGGTAGCTAAGTATCTCGCCGGTAGAAAGAGGCTCCTCGCAAGCGGAAGCTTCGGTGTAATCACTATCACCCATTACCGCGCAATTGATTTCCCGCATATTGGTCAGCATCGGCTCCGCCAATATACGGTCGGAAAAAGAAGCTGCCAGCTCAATGCTTTCTTTAAGCTCTTCCGGGTCATGAGCGGCGCTGATCCCTACACTGGAGCCCAAATTTACCGGCTTCACCATCAAGGGATAGCCGTAGAGTTCTTCCAATTTACTGATGATTCGCTGAGGATCGCCGTAATAGTAAGAGCTTTGGAAGCAATATCCCGGCAATACAGGCAAACCGGCCCCCTGCAGCAGGCACTTGGTGACCCATTTGTCCATGCCGCAAGCCGAAGCCCCCACGTCAGAGCCGATGTAAGGCAAGCCGTGAAGTTGGAAATATCCTTGAAGGCTGCCGTCTTCCACATTGGTGCCATGAACGATAGGAAAAGCCAGATCCAATTGGGCAATGAAGGGCTGGGCAAAAAGCTTGGCCGGATAACGCAGCAACTGAATCTTACCCTTCTCCCGCAGCAGCAGGATGCGTTGGCTGCGGGAAAGCAAGCCCGGCAAATCCTTGTATTTTACTACATCGAAAAGCTCGGCACCGGTGTACATTTCATTGTCTTTCGTTATATATACAGGAATCAGCTCATATTTTGCAGCGTCCATAGCAGCGGCTGTTTGGGCCGCAGTAATAACGGAAACCTCATGCTCCACACTTTTGCCGCCGAAAAAAATGCCTATTTGGATCTTCATGCTACTTCCTCCTCGCTTGCTTACCTTGGCCATTATCTAAAAAGTTGTCCGGCAAATCGTTTTCCAGCAGTACCGTCATGGGGCCTTCTTCCTCAGTCAGGTCCCTGGATAACTGATCCGCCTTCTCCAGGGCATCATGAATATGATCAGCCACATAAATATTGCTTTCATTGTACCCGGCCCGCCTGGCCCCATCCATAATGGCAGGACTGCGGTTTTGACCTACAATGATAATAAAATCACAGTAACGGGCAGCATGGCGGCCCAGGCGGCGGTTCATTTCTTCTTCCTGATCCCCCAACTCCACCATGCCGGGAGTGATGATTACTTTATAGCCCGGAAAAGAGGCCAGAGTTTCCAGAGCCTGTCTGGATCCCTCCGGATTGGAATTATAGGCGTCATCAATGATTTGGTAGCGGGGTCCGGCAGGCAAGAGCTGCAGCCGGTGAGGTACCGGTTCCAGGCGGCTGACAGCCTGAGCAAGCCTTGAGGGCTCTACGCCCAACCGGGTGGCTACTGCCGCTGCCGCAACAATATTGAGTACATTAAGTTTACCCAAAAGCTTCGTCTGGCAAGCTATGGTTCTGCCGTCGGAAAAACAAAGGTCAAATTGGGATCCCTTGGGACCGGACTCTATATTTTCCGCCCAAAGATCCAATTGCTGATTGTCTTCGCCGGCCTTGCCCAATCCGTAGCGTACAACAGGCTGAGCCAATTTTTGCTTGCGGATATATTCGTTGTCATAGTTCAGAAAGACAAGGCCCTCTTTAGCTACTGACTCAGCCAATTCAAACTTTGTACGGATGATATTATCCAGATTGTGAAACGTATCCAGATGCATTTCGCCGATGGAAGATATAACGCCCATATGGGGCTGGACAATATCGCAGATTTCCTTGATATCCCCTGGTTTTTTTGCGCCCATTTCCACGATGAATACCTGATGGGTGGCAGAAAGCTTCTCCCGGATGGTCCGCACCACTCCCATAGGCGTATTATAGCTTTCCGGCGTGGCCAAAACCTGATAATCCAAGGATAAAAGCTGGCTGATCAGGTGCTTGGTGCTGGTTTTGCCGTAACTGCCGGTGACACCGATGATTTTTAAGCCGGGGTGTTCGGCTAAAATCCTTTTAGCATCGTCGGTAAAGCCTTTGGCAATCCGTTTTTCTATAGGCCCATTGAGGAAATTGGCAATAATAACTATGGTATGCACCATCAGGTTCAAAAAGGCCAGTAAAAAAGGGAGCTCCCACCAGAAGGTGGCCCGGAACAACACTCCCAGGCCCAAAATAAAAGCGATGCAGATCAGAGCAGCCGTAACCATCAGGCGCTTGAGCCGCCAGGTGTAAACCAAAGGCTTTTTGTCAGGCTGCTTTTTTCTGATCAGCGCTACCACAAAAAAAATCACGGCGTGGAAAATCAAATAGAGATACAAAGACATAGAGCCATATCTTAAACTAAGGCTGGTAATCACCATGGCCACCATGACATAAATAGCTTCTTTTCGCTGCTGGCCTTTCAGCCATTGGAGAAAACGCTCGGGATAATAGCTGTTTAACTGCAGCATATGGACGCTTTGACGGAAGCCGCCCCAAAAGAAATAGACAAAGGATCCCAGCAGAACAAATAAAACAACAGAAAACAAAGCGATTCCTCCCTAATGTTCCATAAAGTAGGCTAAGGCCCCTAAAAATTGAGGAAGCTGATCCAGGTAAGAGTAATGGCCCGCCGGCGACAGCACCACCAAACCGGCATTGGGTATTTCTTTTTCCATCAATTGCCCCTGTTCCAAAGGCGTATCCCGGTCCCCTTCCCCCCAAAAAAGCAGCGTAGGAACCTTGATCCGGGGCAAACAGGGTTTTAAGTCCTCATCTAATTGCAGAACCATGGTCCTCTTCATCAAGGGCGAAGCCTGCTGATAATCGGTGGACCCTGCTTTCGCTATTTTATCCGCCAATAAAGGCGCCAGGAGCTTGTTCAGGCCCGGTAGCTGGATAAGCCTTTTACCGATTTTATAACGGTAGACTTTTATATACCAGCCCAGGCTCCTTCTTGGCTTAATACCGGCGCTGTCAATCAGAATAAGGCGTTTTAGACCTTTGGGCCGGCGGGCCGCCCATTTGATCAGCAGCCTGCCGCCGTGGCTGTGGCCGCAAGCGGAAAAAGCCTGGTTTTCAAGGCCCAGGGCTTTGAGAAACTCCTGAAAAAAATCAGCATAATCCGCCACTGTCCAAGGCCGGGATGGCTCTCCGGTTTTGCCGAAACCCGGCAAATCAGGAGCAATAATGCGGTACTTTTCTTTTAATGACGCAATAACCGGGCTAAATGTTTCCTTGCAAGCTCCCCAGCCGTGAAGAAAAATCAAGATCTGACGCTCCTGCTCATTGGCGGGGTCCGTATCAAAATAGCGTATAGTCATGCCTGAGGCGAAAAGAGTATGCTCCATTTAACGGCTCCTGTTTTTCTTTGTTTTGCTTTATTGTAATCCCGACAATTATATAATATGCTGGAGCAGCTTATTTAAAATATCATTCGATTGTAGAAATTGTTCTTTCCTCTGTGCGTTTCAATGAGACGAAAGCTAGTGATAAACGCTTCAAGGGCATAGGAAATAGTGATAGTTTCGTATCGTCTCATTATAACGCCTCAGCAGAACAATTTCGATTGTAGAAATTGTTCCTTCCTCTGTGCGTTTCAATGAGACGAAAGCTTAGTGATGAACGCTTCAAGGGCATAGGAAATAGTGATAGCTTCCTATCGTCTCATTATAACATAAAAATCCTGAATTAAATGTGTAAATTTTGTGTGCTTACCGCCTAACGGTCTGAGAAAAAATGAATACCGGGCCTCTGCCTAAAAAAGGAAGTTGGGCGGCGCCCAATGTTATTTAGTTTAGCTAACTGTTCAAAACAGGCTTGAAGCGGTCAAACTTACCACACAACTTCGATTTTGGAGCAGCAGCCCTGGCCGGTGGATCCTGAGTTTCCGCAAAATTAAACCATACACCGAGAAAAGCCGCCAATGACCAGATTTGTCTTGCCAAGCTTGACTCGGAATTCGCTTTTGTCCGGTCTGCAGGCTTTGTCCTCTGGTGGTGTGGACATTTTCTGTGCAAAAATGCAGGTTTGTATCCAGTAAGGGCGCCAGTTGAGCAAAAATGCAAGTTTGTAGACACCCCTTAGAGTTATGGCGGCTCAAAAAACAAGTAGAAACCTATGCCCTGGCTGTATTTAGTGCCCTGGCAGAAATGAATTCACTACCAAACTGGAAAAAATGCTTAAGCTTTCTAACCTTTCCTCAGGTAGGGTCTCTAGACGAAGACAAACTTGCAATTTTGCACAGAGGGGGGACCGCAATAAGCCAACCACCCCCTGCCGGTGGGGGCATGCCCATTTCTTTCCATTAGGGATATGCCAATATAGTTTGAATAAAGTTAAATACCATCTTTGCTCTATATATAGTGTTTCGTCGTAAGAAGAAACATTATTGCATGGAATTTGCTACTGCCATAGAGAAACGGCCCACTTTAAACCTGCAATTTTGCCTGCTGGCCCCTTGCGCCAAGGTTTAATTTTGCGGGAACTCAGGGTGGATCAGCGCATGGCTTTATCAATCTACGCTTTTGGTTTAACAGATGTACAATGCCGATTCAAAGAGAAAACCGCACCTGTTTTCAGTATTCCCTACTGCCTGACAAAGGGGTGCGGTTTGTTTTTGCTTTTTTGTCTCTTAGACTATACCTTAATCAAATTCCAAAACTGTACCGGCAGCCAGGGAATGAATTTCTGTACCGGCAGCTTCCAGGCAGGCCATACTTCTTTCACCGGTGCAGTGACCTAAGGCCAGCTTGGCGATGCCCTGCTCCCGAATATATGCCGCCGTCTGCTCGATACGTTCATTGCCGCTGCTCTTCAGATGCAATCCGCCCACAATAGCGTAGATCGGCTTTTGCAGCCTTTTCTTTACAGTTTCGCAAATATTTATGATGCCGCTGTGACCACAGCCGGTTACAATAACTAAACCCTGGGGCAAATCAAAGACCAGAACCTGCTCGTCGGCAAATTGATCCTCCGCATACTCCCCACCCCGCAGCACAATAAAATCCGTAGGTTCCTTTTCAACATCAGCAATCCGCTCGATGTCGGAAATAATGTAAACACCGTCAAGCAGAGAGAACGTATCGATCATGGGAAAAATCGTAGCCACATTTTCTATTTGCAGAAATTCTTCGGCAAAATCATTGCCGATATACCGCAGATATTCCTGATCCCGGATAAACTTCTTATCAAAGAAATGGGGGCTCAGCACCAGGCTGAACTTTCTTCTGGTACTGCGGCATAAGGTACGCAAGCCGCCGCTGTGATCACTATGGCCATGGCTGAGAATCACATAATCCACCTTGGAAAGGTCCTTCTCCATGGTATCGGCGTTATCCAAAAAGGCTTCAGAAGCGCCGGTATCCATCAAGAAGCTTTTGCCCTGCCATTCAATGAGCAGAGATAATCCCGGCTCACTTAAATAACAATCCTGGGATTTTGTATTTTCCACCAGAGAGGTGATTTTAAAAGTCACTTTCATCAGCTCCAATAAAAGAGTCATTACAATAACGCCTCAATAGAACAATTTCGATTGCAGAAATTGTTCTTTCCCTGTACGTTTCAATGAGACAGGAGATATGCCCGCCGCCTGAAACATAAAGAGCAACCAACACTTAAAAGCGGGGGATATATTCAGCTCACTCGTTATTTTAGCCCATACGATGAAAATATGCAACAATTTGTTAACATTTAGCACACAAATCCAAGAGAAGAAGGTCTGAGTAAAGGCCATATTGCCTTAGCGAACGTTGACAGACGGCTAAATCTCCTTAGTAAACATATTCTATCCTTCAACATTTGGCCGGTAGATGAAAGCGTATGCTCTTATCTTGGAAGTGAGGGTAGGCTGACATAGCCTTTTCCGCACTTCCTCTCCCGCCTCTTGTTGTGAGCATCTATAAATCAAACTATGCTTGCCGGCGCCAAATGTTGAAACAAAATCAGAAGATGGTTTGCTGGTCGCTTTCCGGCAAGCCTGCCAAAGCCCCGTGCTGCTGCAGCACCTCCAGTAAGGATTTGCCCACTTTGCCCCGGCGGCGTAAGTCCTCCTTAGAGCGGTAAGGCTTCTCCTCCCGTCCCTCAACTATGCTTTGAGCTGCATTCAAGCCCAGACCCGGCAAAGCATTAAAAGGCAGACGCAATTGATTTTTCTCTACCAAAAAACGATTGGCGCTGGACTTCTCCAGGCTTACCGGCGCAAAAGAAAAGCCCCTCAGCACCATTTCCCTGGCCAACTCCAAAGAGGTAAAAAGATCCTCATCCCGGGCGCTGGCTTCTTTACGCTCCCGTTTAGCCCTGATATCGGCCATGGCTTCCTCGATTCTGGCTCTGCCGCCGGCGGCGATAGTGCCATCCAGTCCTCCCCGGACGGAAAAGGTGGCGGCATAAAAGGACAGAGGCTCAAAGACTTTGAACCAGGCTATGCGAAAGGCCATAGTTACATAAGCCACGGCATGAGCCTTGGGAAAGAGATACTTGATTTTTTGGCAGGAGCCGATATACCATTCCGGCACATTGGCAGCCTCCATAGCCTCCACATCCTCCCGGGAGAGGCCTTTGCCTTTGCGGACCTGTTCCATAATTTTAAAAGCATGTTTGGGTTTAAGACCTGCCTGAATCAAGGTGATCATAATATCATCCCGGCAGCCGATAACCTCTTTCATAGTGCCTAGGTTTTCCTTGAGAATTTCCCTGGCATTGCCCAGCCAAACGTCGGTGCCGTGGGAAAAACCGCTGATGCGCACCAAATCGGAAAATGTGGCAGGCTTAGTATCAAGCAGCATGCCCCGGACAAAGCTGGTGCCAAATTCCGGCACGCCCAGGGAACCTGTTTCTATGCCGCTTTCCTTTTTATCAATGCCTAAAGCCTCGGGACTTTGAAACAAAGAAATGACTGCCGGGTCATCCATATAGATCTCTCTAATATCTTTCCCGGTCATTTGTACTAATAAACGGATGACTGTAGGATCGTCGTGGCCCAGTATATCCAGCTTCACCAGACAATTGTCGATGGCATGATAATCAAAATGGGTGGTGACGAATTCAGAGTTGGGATCGTCGGCCGGCCGCTGCACCGGCGTATAATTCGTAATTTCATCACCCTTGGGCAATACGACGATACCCCCGGGATGCTGGCCTGTGGTTCTCCTGACTCCGGCACAGCCCTGAACCAGACGTTCCACCTCCGCCTCCCTCACCACTAAGGATCTGTCTTTAAAATAATTTTTGACAAAGCCGTAAGCCGTTTTATCGGCCACCGTGGATATAGTCCCGGCTTTAAACACATTTTTCCGGCCAAAAAGCTCTTCCGTATATTTTTGAGCCTGGGTTTGATATTCACCGGAGAAATTTAAATCTATATCCGGGACTTTATCGCCCTCAAAGCCCAAGAAAACTTCAAAGGGGATATTAAATCCGTCTTTAACCAGCAGAGTGCCGCAACCAGGACAATTGAGGGCCGGCATGTCGGCGCCGCAGCCATAGATGGAAGCATCCCCCAACTCCACATGTTTGCAAGCCGGATTGGGGCAGCGGTAATGAGGCGCCAATGGATTAACTTCCGTAATATCCGTCAAAAAAGCCACCAGGGAAGAGCCCACAGAACCTCGGGAACCTACCACATAGCCGTTTTCGTTGGAATATTTCACCAGCTTGTGGGCAATATAATATAAATCGGCATAGCCGTATTCCGTAATGGATTTAATCTCTTTTTCCAGCCGTTCTTTTATCCAGTCCGGCAAAACATCGCCGTAGAGAGCCGCCGCCTTCTCCCGGACCATTCGCTCTACTTCCTCTTTAGCGCCGGGCAGTTTTGGCGTCTGCAATTCTCCGGGAATAGGATTTAAATATTCCACCTGGGCGGCTACTTCTCTGGTGGCTTCCACCACCACCTTATAAGCTTCTTCCTCTCCCAGGTAATCAAACTCTTGCAGCATTTCTTCCGTAGTTCGTAAATACAAAGGAGGCTGGAGGTCCGCATCTTTATAGCCCTGGCCGGCTTGCAATATCCGGCGGAACACCTCATCCTCCGGCTGCAAAAAGTGGACGTCTCCCGTGGCCACCACCGGCTTGCCCATCCTTCTGCCCAAGGCCAAAATCCGCCTGTTTAACGTTCTTAAACCTTCTTCGTTGGCTACCCGGCCATTACGCAGAAGATATTCATTATTTTTAATGGGCTGAATTTCCAGGTAATCATAAAAAGCGGCAGTGTTCTCTAAAGTACGCTCGTCGGCGCCGCTGAGAACCTGCTGAAACAATTCGCCGGCTTCGCAAGCCGAGCCAATAATCAGTCCCTCCCGCAAGCGGATTAGCTCACTGCGGGGGATCCTGGGTTTTTTATAAAAAAAGTCAAGATGGGACAAGGAGATCAGCTTGTACAAGTTTTTGATGCCGGCGGCATTTTTAGCCAGAATAATAATATGCCAGCTTCCTTGGCGCTCCGCCTGATCCAGCAACTCCCCTTCGCTAAGCTCTTCTTTTTGGCCCCGCACCCCTTTTTTGGGCCGCCGGGCTTCTTCCATGTAAGCTTTGCCATCCCCTTCGATAAGATAGCCTTCCAAACCGTAGATAATTTTTATGGGCGGTTTTTTGTCTTTCGAAACTTTAGCCATCTTCATGGCTTCGGGGAAAGCCTGTACTACGCCATGATCCGTGATGGCTATAGCCTCGTGGCCCCAGGCAATGGCCTGGCTGATCAATTCTTCCGGTGTGGACATGGCATCCATAGCACTAAGCTTTGTATGGAGATGGAGCTCCACCCGCTTTTCGGGAGCATTATCCTGCCGGAGATTAAAATCCCCTTCCATAATATCGTCAGGAAAGAAAGCCAACTCTTTCGTGAATTGATCGTATTTGACGCTGCCCTTCATCCGGTACCAGGCATTTTTCTTCAGCCAATCGGCTTTAAGGCTTTTTTGTCTTTTAGGATCAAGGAAAACTTTGACTTTGAGAGAGTTTGTATAATCGGTAATGTCGAAATCGTAAAGCTGGGTACCGGCCTTTAATAAACGCTGATCATTGATCCGGAAAGCCTTGCCTTCAATAATCGTATTCATACTCTCCTCCCGGACCTCTTTTAGGGGCCGGGGGCTGCCGCTGATTTTACGGCCCAGAATCAAGCAGGGCCCTTGTTTTTTGTCTTTTGTCCCGTTAAGCTTCTCTTTTAGCCTCTGATTAAGCAGTTCTTCCTCTTCTTCTGGATCGGCCAGGGTGCTGGGTACAATCTCCGGCGAAGATAAAACTGTTTTCAGCATTTCCCCCACATCAGGAGCCACGTCTTTTTCCTCAATGCTCAGATTGTACTGAAAATGACGGCCAAAACTGTGCCGTAATATCTCCAAAATCTGACTGCGCTCCTCTTCTGTAACGGAAAAACTACTGAGAAAAGCAATTTCCCAAGTCTGCTTATCTTGGGAAATCACCACTTCTTTTATTTGCAAACCCTCGAGTCTTTTTTCATAAGGCAAGGGGATTTTGCCTGATAAAAGCAAATTGCGCCAGGGATGGTTTACCATAGTAATGTTAATTCTCCTTTTATACCTAAAATGCTCTATTTACGGCTTTTACCCTTGCTATTTTCGGCCGGATTATCCTCTTTCAAGCAGGCAATGCTCGCCTCTTTGACGCTGGCAATTTGGCGTAATTTTGCCAAAAAAAGCGTTTTATCAAAGGAAGAAACGGCTTGAATTTCAATAGTCATCTCAACGCCGCCGGGTACATTATCCATTTTTAAATTTTGCACTACCAATTCGTAAACATCTAATAACTCAAAAATGCTGCTGTGGCTTGAGGAATCGCCCAGAGCCGTAACGCTTAGCAGCCAGGGGATTTTAACTCGTTTGGTACGAAACATGCTCTCTAAAGGACCGAAATATTCCAGAATCACATAAGCGAGAAAGGTGGTGACAATAGCGGGAATATAAAGGCCGCAGCCCACGGCCAGGCCAACGCCAGCAATCATCCACAGATTGGCGGCAGTGGTAAGGCCCCGGATATGGGAACTGGAATGCAAAATCGTACCGGCGCCTAAGAAACCGATGCCGCTGACAACCTGGGCAGCCAGGCGGCCGGGATCGGCGCCGGCAGGTATCTTAAAGGATGTAGACAAATAAATAGAAGTAATCATCACCAGGCAGGAGCCTACACAAACGAGAATATGGGTGCGAAAACCGGCCCAGCGATTATGTAATTCCCGCTCATAGCCTACCACACCCCCTAAAACTGTGGCAAGCAGTATGCGAAACACCATGATTAATTGCTCTTCCATGGTTACCCCCTATGTAGAAAGGTTCAAAGCCTGGGAAACAAGGGCCACCAATGAATCCACCAATTGGTCGGCCGGCAGTCTGGCTATCTGCTTGCCGCCGGCAAACAATATACCGGCATCTTTACCACAGGCAATGCCAAAATCGGCGCCTTTGGCCTCCCCCGGTCCGTTGACCGGACAACCCATAATAGCTATGGTTATGGTTCTGTCTTGAGGAATTGGCAAGCTCTGGAACCTTTTCTGGGCTTCTTCCACTAAAACAGGCAAATCAATCTTCGTCCTGCCGCAAGTAGGGCAGGCGATGATTTGCAGGCCGCCGGGTATCAGCTCCAGAGCGGCTAAAATTTGCCGGGCGCTATAGACTTCATCCAGTGGATCGCCGGTAAAGGACAACCTTATGGTATCGCCGATACCTTCGGCCAGGAGAGTCCCTACACCTACTGCCGATTTGACCAGGCCCTGGGATTTAAGGCCTGCTTCTGTAACACCTAAATGAAGAGGATAATCGGTTTTTAGGGCAATTGCCCGGTAAGCCGCCAACATCACCGGCAAATGGCTGGCTTTCAGGGAAACTTTAATTTCCCGGTAATCCAGATCCTCCAAAATACCGATATGCTTCATGGCGCTTTCCACCATAGCGGTTGCCGTGGGCCCGCCGTATTTATCCAGCAAAACCGGCTCCAGGGAACCGCCGTTGACGCCGATCCTGATGGGCACTCTTCTTTCTTTGGCGGCAGCCACCACTTCTTTGATCTTCCAAACTGCCCCTATATTGCCGGGATTAATCCGCAGCCCGGCTATTCCTGCTTTTAAAGCTGCCAGGGCCAAACGGTAATCGTAATGAATATCGGCTACTACCGGTATGGGGGAACCTGCCGTTATTTCCGTCAAGGCCTCAGCGTCTGCCTGAGTTGGTACGGCCACCCGGATAATCTGGCAGCCGGCGGCGGCCAGACCCCGAATTTGCTCCAGGGTAGCGGCAGCATCAGCAGTAAGGGTGTTGGTCATGGATTGAACGGAAATGGGAGCGTCGCCGCCTACGGGTACGTTGCCCACCATCAGCCGGCGGCTGGGACGCCGTTTTATGATGAAGCTGTTTTGATCTTCAGTTAAATTGTTTGTCATCAGGAACCGCCAAAGACTCTGAAAATATCCTTAAATGTCAAGAGAAGCATCAAGGAAATCAACAAAGCAAAGCCCACCATATTGAGCCAGCCTTCTACCTCCAGCTTCATGGGCTTGCGCCGCACAAGCTCAATAATATAAACAACGATCTTGCCGCCATCTAAAGCCGGTACCGGCAGCAGGTTCATAATCCCCAGATTTACCGATAAAAAAGCCGTCAAAAACAAAGTGTTGACAAAGCCGCTGGAAGCAGTTTCCCCAATAATCTGCACCAGGGCCACCGGGCCGGAAAGGTTTTCACTGACGCTGATTTGGCCTGTAATCATCTGAATAATAGCCCCCACCATAGCGGCTATCATGACAAAGGTTTGCTTCAGCCCCAAAAACACAGCTTGGAAAGGATTAACTTTTTCCACGATGGTTTTACTGGCGTCCACTACCACCCCTATAAGGATGCGGCCTTCGTCTTCATGGTAACGGGGCGTAACCTGGGTAATAACTTCCTGATCTCCCCGTTGCATAACAAATTCCAGATTTTCCTGACCGGCTTTTTCACTCAGTATCCTGCTGAGATCCTGCCAGGAAATCAAAGGCTGCCCATCAATAGATAAAATCCGGTCTCCCGCCATAATGCCGGCAGCCTGAGCAGGGGAATCAGCTTGCACGTCGCCAATTACTGCTTCATAGCCTACCGTCAAACCAATAAAAGAAAAAAGCAGCATAAAAAGCAATGAGGCTAAGACAAAGTTCATCACCGGGCCTGCCAGAGACACATAGATTTTAGCCGGTGCTTTCCTGCCTAAGATAGATAAGGGCCGGCCCCGGTGATCCACACCTTTCAAGTCGGAATCAAAGAGACAATAGCCCCCCAGGGGTAGGCAGCGCAGGGAAAAAAGCGTATTTTTGCCTTGTTTTTTCCAAAGAGCAGGGCCTACACCGATGGCAAATTCCTGTACAGCAATGCCGATGCTCCTGGCAGCCATAAAATGACCCCATTCGTGGATCAAAACAATAATTCCCAATACAAATACGATAGCTATGACCTGTGTTAACATGGTTGCTCCTTCTTTAGCGGCAATTTTTCCGTCAGACATCCGCGTACTAATTATCTATGGATAGCGGATACATCTGCGTACTTAGTAACTTCGGATAGCAGATTGAATCAGATAGGATTGAGTCCGCAGGAACTGCGTTGGCTTCCTCCATCTGTTCAGTCACGTACAGTTTAGTACGCTCCTTCACATCTGTCGTTGCCGCCTTGTCTGACGAAAAAATTTCACGCTAACCTGGTTTCAGCTTTTATCAATAGTTTATGCCGGGTTCACATAAAAATGTTTATCCGTAACTGCAATAAATGGTAGAGCAAGGGGATAACCCATAAGGCGCTGTCGAAACGGTCAAGAATACCGCCATGACCGGGAATCAGCCGGCTGGAATCCTTAACTCTGGCCTGGCGCTTTAATGAGCTTTCGAAAAGATCGCCGAATTGGCCGGCCGCCGACAAAAGAGGTGACAGTAAAATTAAAAAGCCCGTATGATCCAAATTCAGCCTGCGATTTACCAATAGGCAAAACAAAACTGCGCCAATTACGCCGGCGACAAGGCCGCCGATGGCTCCCTCTACGGTTTTATTAGGGCTGATCTCCTGAAAAAAGGGCCGTTTCCCCAAATAGGTCCCGGTAAAATAAGCGCCCGTATCCGTTAGCCAAATAACAACAAAGGCGTAAATCACCAGCAGCAGCCCCTGCTCCATTTGCCGGAGCAGCACAAAATGAGAAAAACCAAAAGCTATATATAGTATGCTGAAAAAGTTAGCTCCCAAATCACCTAATTTTGATTCAGGGTATTGATTCAACGATATCAAAGCGCCGGAAAAAACGAATAAGGCCAGGAAATTCGGCAGCCAGGAGGCCTCATAATAAAGCAATAAAGGAAAAAGCAAGGCGCCGGTATAAAGGAATACCTGCATGTCCTTAATCCCCATGCGCTTGAGCATTCTTCCCAATTCTGCAGCGGCCAAAAGAGATAAAAGCATAACTGCCGCCAAAAAATAAACCTGGCCCAAATAAACCAGCAAAAGGATAAGCGGTATGCCTACAACTGCGCTAATGATTCTCGTCATCATGAATCAGACACCTCCAAAACGTCTTTGCCTGCCTTTGAAGGCGGCCAATGCTTCCAACAATTCTTTTTCTCCAAAATCGGGCCAGAAAATATCCGTGCACCAAAACTCTGTATAGGCTACCTGCCAAAGCAGGAAATTGCTGATCCGCAAATCGCCGCCGGTACGAATCAGCAGGTCAGGCTCCGGTATCCCTTTGGTGAACAGCTCCGCCGCCAGGTCCTCTTCTTGCCAGGCTTCCGGGTCTTCTCCCTTCAGGGCCCGGTAGGCCAAAGCTTTAGCCGCCTGGAGCAGCTCTCTGCGGCCGCCATAGTTGAGGGCCAGGGAAAGTACTAATTCCTTATTCTGCTCCGTAGTCTTCAGGGCATGATCAATTTTTTTCCGCAGTCCCGGCGCAAGAGGCGTTATATCGCCTAAAACCCGAATGCAAACGCCCTTTTGATTTAATAAATTTAGTTCCTTATCAATAAATTCATTGAGCAAGGCCATTAAAGCTTGTACTTCTGTTTGAGGCCTTTTCCAGTTTTCCGTGGAAAAAGCGTATACCGTTAGATACTCAATCCGATTGGCGGGACACAGCTCCACGATCCTGCGCAGGGCTTCTACGCCTGCCCGGTGGCCCATAGCCCGGGGCAGCCCTCTTTTTTGAGCCCAGCGGCCATTGCCATCCATAATGATAGCTAAATGGGTCAACTCTTTGGTTACAGCCTTTTTCATCGTACATCCTCTGCTTTTAGCATTTTAGATTATCTTTCATTATACTAAATGACTTGACAAAATACTACCCAAAACCAAAAACCGCTGGGAAAAAGAATAGAAAAGAGCGCCGCTGGGATTTGCGGACAAATCCCGGACGCTCATTCCAATTTTATCACAGCACCCATCCTTGGACTAAAGACCCGGTTTATTTTTTTCTTCTGCGAAATAACCGATCAAGAAAGTGATGCCGCCTTTTTCTTCCCGGGCCCGGATGACCCTGGCAATACCGGAATCCGTCAAAGCTTTGGGATCCCTGGTTTCAAGAAAACGGCAAGGCACACCTAAGTCCCGGCAACGGGAGGCAGCTTCTTCCCTGGTCAGTCCATACCACATCAGACTTCCATAATCTCCTTCTCTTTAGCGTCCAGGATTTTATCGATTTCTTTAATGTATTTGTCCGTAGCTTTCTGCAAATCATCATTGGCTTTCTTTGCTTCGTCTTCCGAACAGGTTTTGGCTTTTTCATCAGCCTTGATCTTGTCTGCCACATCCCGGCGAATATTGCGGACACTCACCTTGCAATCCTCGCCTTTTTTCTTGGTGGCTTTGACCAGTTGGGCCCGGCGTTCTTCCGTTAACTGCGGAATGGCCAGGCGGATAATCGAACCGTCATTATTAGGATTCAACCCCAGATCAGATTTTAAGATAGCTTTTTCAATGGCAGCCAAGGCAGATTTATCCCAGGGCTGGATTGTTAAAAGCCGGGGCTCCGGCGCCGAAATATTTCCCAATTGGTTAAGGGGGGTGGCAGCACCATAATATTCTACAGTGATCTTGTCCAATATGGCCGGATTTGCCCGTCCAGCCCGGACAGAAGCCAGATCTTTACGGAAAAACTCCACTGATTTTTGCATCCTGTCTTCCGCATCCGCTAAAATAGCTGTTAACATTTCGATTACCTCCCTACTGTTGTTCCGATTTTTTCTCCCATAGCAGCCTTTAAGATATTTCCTTTTTCCAAAATACTAAAAACAATAATAGGAATATGGTTGTCCATGCATAAGCTGAGAGCTGTGGAGTCCATTACCTTCAGACCCTGATTTAATGCTTCAATGTAGGTCAATACTTCAAATTTGACGGCTTGAGAATTTACCATCGGATCACAGTCATAGACTCCGTCCACCTTCTTGGCCATTAAAATGACCTCGGCTTCAATTTCCGCCGCCCGCAATGCTGCTGTCGTATCGGTGGAGAAAAAGGGGTTGCCGGTGCCGGCGGCGAAAATCACCACCCGGCCTTTTTCCAAATGGCGTATAGCCCGGCGGCGGATATAGGTTTCCGCCACCTGCCTCATCTCGATAGCCGATACTACCCGGGTATCCACACCTTCTGCTTCCAATGCATCCTGTAATGCCAAAGCATTAATACAGGTGGCCAGCATTCCCATGTAATCGGCGGTGGCTCTATCCATGCCCCGCTGGCTGCCGGCCACACCCCGCCAGATATTGCCGCCGCCCACAACAATGGCCGTTTGGACGCCTATAGCCATTAATTCTTTCACTTGCTGAGCAATGGATTCCAATGTTACGTGAGCCAAGCCAAAGGGCTGGTCTCCCGCCAATGCCTCACCGCTTAATTTGATTACCGCCCTTTTATATTTAGGCTCCTTCGCTGTCAAATCAGCTTTTACCTCATCATTGCCGTCCATTAGCTGCCTCCTCGTTTTTTAAAAAAGAGAACACGATACTGGTGTTCTCTTTGTCTTTATTGTCACGAAGGAATGAATGATATTATTTGAGTTGAGCCATGACTTCTTCAGCAAAGTTGTCCTTTTTCTTCTCCAGGCCCTCGCCCAGCTCATAGCGCACAAAACGGCGAACGTTGATGTTCTCACCGATGGTAGCGATTTTCTCTACCAGGAGCTGATTAATGGTCTTGTCGGGATCTTTAATGAAGGGCTGCTCCAAAAGGCAAATTTCTTTAAAGAACTTGTCAATTCTGCCCACGATCATCTTTTCTACAACATTGGCAGGTTTTCCTTCATTTAGGGCCTGGGAAGTGAAAATTTCTTTTTCTTTTTCCACCACATCGGCAGGTACATCTTCCCGGCGTACAAACTCGGGCTTGGAAGCGGCAATCTGCATGCAGATGTCCTTGGCCAAGCCTTTGAACTCGTCGGTTTTGGCCACAAAGTCCGTTTCGCAGTTGAGCTCCAGCAAAACGCCGATACGGCCGCCGCCGTGAATATAGGACTCACAAAGGCCCTCGGCAGCAATACGGCCGGATTTTTTGGCTGCGGCAGCCAGGCCTTTTTCTCTCAGGTATTCAATGGCTTTTTCTACATCGCCATTTTTTTCGTTCAGGGCATTTTTGCAATCCAGCATACCGGCTCCGGTACGCTCTCTCAATTCTTTAACCATTGCAGATGTAATCATGCTATAGGTATCCTCCTTGCTTGTCATCATCGCTTTTCAAAAAAAGGGCAGGGGCTTATCCCCCGCCCGGTTTGGCAGTTTATACTATTCTGCGATTAAAATATCGAATATTTTAATCTGGCAATTCTTGATTGCCACTGCGCCAGAGGCGCAGGCAGAATGGCATATATACTAATATGCGTGGGCCTCTGCCCACTGCCGCACTTTGTGCGGCAAATTAAAACCTCGTTTTAATTGCAGATTAGTATTATGTCCGGTTTTGGACTGTTACATCGCTTCCTCAGCAGCCATAGCTGCCGCTTCCATCATTTGGGCCTCTTCGGCAGCCTGGCCCTGGTTGGCCTCTAAAACGGCGTCAGCCATTTTGGCAGCCAGGAGCTTTACGGCCCGGATAGCGTCGTCGTTGCCGGGAATAACATAATCGATCTCATCAGGATCGCAGTTGGTATCCACGATAGCAACAATAGGAATACCTAAACGATGGCACTCTGCAATGGCAATGTGCTCTTTCCGGGGATCAATGACGAAAATAGCGCCGGGCAAGCCGGGCATATCTTTGATACCGCCCAGAAAACGCTCCAGTTTTTCCATCTCACCTTTAAGTTTTGCCACTTCTTTCTTGGGCAATACATCAAAAGTGCCGTTTTCCTCCATTTTTTCCAGCTCTTTAAGACGCTGGATCCGCTTTTGGATGGTGGGGTAGTTGGTCAAGGTACCGCCCAGCCATCTCTCATTTACGTAAAACATACCGCAACGCTCAGCTTCTTCCTTAACGGTCTCCTGAGCCTGCTTTTTGGTGCCTACGAACATGATATGCTTGCCTTCAGTAACTGTGGCACGGATAAATTCGTAAGCTTCATCAACTTTCTTTACGGTCTTCTGCAGATCGATAATATAGATACCGTTTCTCTCCGTAAAGATGTATGGGGCCATTTTGGGGCACCATCTGCGGGTCTGATGACCAAAGTGCACACCTGCTTCCAATAATTGTTTCATGGAAATAACGCCCATACGAACACCTCCTTCAATTTTTGTTTTTCTCCGGCAACAGGGGATTTCTCCGCTGCCGAAGCCTCCGCCTTCTTCAACCCGGCGCGCCACCCTTACGGGCACTTGGCTTTCGGTCCAAAGACGTGTGGATTTACACCGCTGGTTATTATAACGCATCAATAGAAAAAATTCAAGGGGTTTGAATTTATTTATCTGTTTTTGCGCCTTTTTTCTAATTCTTCAAGAAGGTTGTCATTGAGGATCCGGATATAAGTGCCTTTCATCCCCAAGGATTTCGTCTCAATAACGCCGGCGCTCTCGAATTTCCGTAAGGCGTTGACAATTACGGATCTGGTAATGCCTACCCGGTCGGCTATCTTGCTGGCCACCAATAAGGCCTCTTTGCCGTTAAGCTCTTCAAAAATGTGCTCTATAGCCTCTTGTTCGGAATAAGACAAAGTTCCGATAGCAATCTGAACGGCTGCCTTCTGTCTGGCCTCTTCCTCAATTCTCTCAGAACGGGCCCTCAAAATTTCCATGCCGATCACCATGGCGCCGTATTCTGCCAGAATCGTGTCCTCATAGTCAAATTCCTGCTTATCGAACTTCGTTAATACCAGCGTGCCCTGACGCTGACCGCTGACAATGATGGGTACGATAGTCGTTACTTTCCCCTCATAATTGCAGCCGTCCCCGATGTCATCCAGTACACAGTCTTTGCGTTCACTATGCATATTTAAAGCTGTCTGCGGCACCCGCAGCAAGGCTTCATTGTGGCTTTCCGTAATAGCGCCGTTATTGGCAAAAAAGCTTTCCAATGCCGGACAGCCAAACTCATCCATAAACGAATAGCCCAAAAGGTGACCGCTTCTGCCGGCTATATAAATGTTGGCATTGATTAAATCCCCCAGCACCCTTGCCATTTCCGTAAACTCCACCGGATGACCCGAAGCCTTTTGCAATAACTTGTTTAATGTCCTGGACTTTTCCAATAAATTTTTCATCTAATATTCCTCCTGCCTTCAGCCTTATTTATTATAATCATTAACCTATTGGCTATCCCTTGCTTTCGCATATGGATAACAGTATTATTGAGATATTTTTTTTATCTGTACTCCAGTATATGAGATATTTCTCTTAAGTGCAAGAAAAGATTTTAGAATTATATCTATTTTCTTATTCTTTCTGCTATTTTGCCCTGGGATGGGCATAATGGTAAACTTTTTTCAGTTTTGTTCGAGAAACATGGGTATAAATCTGTGTAGACGAAATACGCCTGTGGCCCAAAAGCTCCTGCACCACTCTCAGATCTGCTCCATTATCCAGCAAATGGGTGGCAAAGCTATGGCGAAAGCCGTGGGGCGACAGTATTTCTTTTGCTCCCGTTTGCAGGCAGTATTTATGTACGATATCTCGTACAGCCCGGTCCGTCAGGGAGCCCCCCCGCAAATTTAAAAATATGCTCTTAACTCCCGTTTTCTGCCGTTTATCTTGGGTAATATCTCTATACATTTTAAGGTATTTTACAGCAAAACTGCTTAAAGGCGCCATTCTCTGTCTGCCGCCTTTGCCGGATACCCTGGCCCAATTCGCTGCAAAATCCACATCCTCCAAAGTCAGTCCCACCAGCTCCGATACCCGTAAACCGCTGCCATAAAGGACTTCCATAATAGCCCGGTCTCTTATCCCTCCTTCCGTACTTTCATCGGGAGCCTCAATTACCCGAATAATTTCGTTTAAGTCCAGATAATGAGGCAATTTTTTGGGCAACTTTCCCATAGCCAAGTCTTGTAAGGGATTGTCTTGTAAATACCTTTTGCGCAGCATAAATTTGTAAAAGCTTTTCATTGCTGCTAAATGGCGGTTTATCGTGGATCGGGACCGCCCTTTTTGATTCATATAATACAAATATTTGCGAACCGTATTCTCGGTGATATTTTCAACTTCCAGCAGGGAAATATCCTGTCCCTGCTCTTCCAGCCAGCCCAAAAAGCTGTTCCAATCTTTACTGTAAGATAAGAGGGTTAACGGCGACAGGTTTTTTTCATCCTGAAGATAAAAATAGAACTGGTCTAAAGCTTGAGCCAGCTTCATTTTTTATATCCCTTCTTTTCTGCTCTTTTCACGCGTATTTCTTTATGAGCCTTCGCTCCATTTGGCCTCTGCCAAAAAAGTGCTTAAAGACTTAAGGGCCCGGTCGGCCATCATTTGACTTCTTAGTTTTTTGTCTTTTGGGGCCGGCTCTAAAGGCGGCATCAAACCGAAGTTGACGTTCATTGGCTGAAAGTGCTTCGGCTCGGCAGTGACAATATAATTGAGCAAAGCGCCTATAGCCGTATCCAAAGGAAATGTCACCGTCTCTCTTTCCCAATAAGCCAAAGCAGTGTTGATTCCCATGGCAAGGCCGGAAGCGGCAGATTCTACATAGCCCTCCACTCCCGTCATTTGTCCGGCCACAAAAACATTTTTTTTGGCTTTTAACCGGCCGTCAGCCTCCAGCAGACAAGGAGAATTTAAAAAAGTGTTGCGGTGAACCATGCCGTAACGGACAAATTCTGCATTAGCCAAGGCAGGGATCAACCGGAAAACCCGTCTTTGCTCCGGGCGGGTCAAACGGGTTTGGAAGCCTACCATATTCATCAGCGTCAAAGCCCGGTCATCCTGCCGCAATTGTACTACGGCATAAGGCCGCCGGCCATCCCGGGGATCGGTTAAGCCTACAGGCTTCATGGTGCCAAACAACAGGGTCTTAGGCCCCCGGCGGGCCAAAACCTCCACCGGCATACAGCCCTCAAAGAACCGCTCTTTCTCAAACTCCCTGGCCGGCGTCACCTGAGCTTCGATCAGGGCTTCATAAAACTGCTGATACTCCTCTTTGCTCAAAGGACAATTAAAATAATCCTTCTCCCCTTTATCATAACGGGAAGCCCAAAAACCTTTAGTCTGGTCCAAGGATTCCACTGCAACCAAGGGAGCGGCAGCATCGTAAAAATAAAGTTGCTCAGAACTATTTAATTCCTGTAAATAGCTTGCCAGATCCGGACTGGTCAGGGGACCGCTGGCCAGCAGCGTAATCCCTTCCTCAGGCAGGCGGCAAACCTCTTCCCGCTTTACCTCAATCAAAGGATGGGCCAGGACCCGATCGGTTACCATTTGGGAAAAGCCCAGTCTGTCTACGGCCAGGGCTTCACCGGCCGGCAGCCGGCAAGCATCGGCGCACTCCATAATCAGAGAGCCCAGCCGCCGCATTTCCTCTTTCAACAAACCTACAGCATTCGTTAGGCCTGCTGCCCGCAAGGAATTGCTGCAAACCAGCTCCGCAAAACGGTCCGTATGATGGGCAGGGGTGTTTTTTACCGGCCTCATTTCATATAAAGTCACCGGTATGCCCCGCCGGGCTAATTGCCAAGCGCCTTCGCAGCCTGCCAGTCCCGCGCCTATAACGGTTACCCCAGAGATTTTCTTCAATGTGTTCACCCTTTTTTATTCGTCTTCAGCCTTTTCTTCAGCTATGTGCCGATAAGTACATTTTTCATCGCTGCAGACAATTTTTGTTTCTGTTTTTGTGGGCTTTTTCACCAACGCTTTGCCGCAAAGGGGGCATAGCTGGCCCGTAGGCTCATACCAGGAGGTAAAATCACATTCCGGAAACAAGCTGCAGCCGTAAAACTTTTTCTTGCGTTTCGTCTGCCGTACCACTACATCGCCTTTGCCGCATTTGGGGCATTTGATTTCCTTTAGCGTGTTTAATATTGGTTTAGTATTGCGGCACTCGGGAAAACCGGGGCAGGCAAGGAACTTGCCATAGCGCCCATGCTTGATAACCATATTGCGTCCGCATTTTTCGCAGATGACGTCGGTGACTTCATCGGTAAGCTCCACGTGGCCGATTTTAGCTTCGGCTTCTTCCAGTTCTTTGATGAAGGGATGATAAAAATCGTAAATGATTTCTTTCCAGCGGCTGTCCCCTTCTTCAATATCATCCAGTTGTTTTTCCATGTTGGCTGTAAATTCCCTGTCGATGATATTGGGGAAGTGCTGCTTTAACAGGTCCACAACCAAACCGCCCAGTTCTGTGGGCAGGAACATTTTTTTCTCTTTCAGTACGTAGCCCCTGGTTACGATGGTATCGATAGTGGGAGCATAGGTACTGGGCCGGCCCACACCGAGTTCTTCCAAGGCTTTGATCAGCGACGCCTCCGTAAACCGGGGGGGCGGCTGAGTGAAATTTTGTTTTTCCTGCCATTTTTTCAAGGGCAGCTTTTCTCCCTCTGTCAGGACAGGCAAAACCACGGCGCTTTCTTCCTCGCCTTCTCCCTCAGTACCTGTGGCCTTAGCGTCTTTCCCTTCCTCATATAAGCGGGTAAAGCCGGGGAAAGTGACGATAATACCGGTGCTGCGGAAGGTGTAATTTTTCACTTGGAAATCTGCCGTAGTAACATCCTGCTCCAGGGAAGCCATTTGGGAAGCCAGAAAACGCTCCCAAATCAACTTATATAGCTTGTATTGTTCCGCCGTCAGAAAAGGCTTTACTGATTCGGGGCTGCGATGGACGGAACTGGGCCGGATACCTTCGTGAGCATCCTGAATTTTGCCTTTTTTGCTGTATACCCGGGGCGTCTTAGGACGATAGTTGCTGCCATAGGTCTTTTCGATATACTCCAGGGCCTCCGTCTGAGCTTCCTCGCTGATTCTGGTGGAATCCGTACGGATATAGGTGATCAAACCTACCGTTCCTTCTTCCTTGCTCAGGTCTAAACCCTCATATAGCTGCTGGGCAACCATCATCGTACGCTTAGCCGTAAAGTTAAATTTGCGGAAAGCCTCTTGCTGCAAGCTGCTGGTAGTAAAGGGCGGAGATGGATTACGGGTTTGAGCCTTCGTTTTTACGGATTTGACCGTAAAAGGCTCATCAGCTACATCACTTTTTACCTTCTCAACCTCGGCGGCAGTGCCTAAACGGGCTTTTTTGCCGTCGATCTGGTGAAGGCGGGAGAAAAATTGCTCTTTTTCTTTGGCCAGCTTGGCTTTGAGCTCCCAATATTCCTCGGGTATAAAGTCCTGGACTTCTTTTTCTCTATCGCAAATCAAGCGTAAGGCTACGGACTGCACCCGGCCTGCCGATAAGCCTTTCCTGACTTTTTTCCATAATAAAGGGCTCAGCTTATAGCCCACGATTCTGTCTAATACCCTTCTGGCCTGCTGGGCTTCCACCCGGTGAATATCGATGGGCCTGGGATGTTTTACCGCATCTTCTACGGTTTTCTTAGTAATCTCATTGAATTCGATGCGGCATTTTTTTTGGGTATCCAACTGTAAAAGCTCCCCCAAATGCCAGGCGATTGCTTCCCCTTCCCGGTCAGGGTCTGTGGCCAGCAAGACGTGATCGCTTTTTTGTGCCATAGATTTTAATTCCTGAACCAGCTCGCCCTTACCCCTGATGGTAATGTACTTTAAAGCCAAATCATTATCCATATCGATGCCGAACTGGCTTTTGGGCAAATCCCGGACATGGCCCATACAAGCCTTCACGGTATATTTTTTTCCCAAGAATTTACCTATGGTTTTCGCCTTTGCCGGTGACTCCACTACAACTAAGGTTTTCGACATACCCTCACCTACTCAGTCTTAATAAATTTCTGTGGCTTTTCTCACTTCTCGTTTCTCTTCTATCATTTTAAACCAGACTTCTATTTCCTATATACGCTGATAGTAGTCCCCTGGTAACTTCTCAATTAAACGCAATGCAAGAAGATTTGTCAAGCCTAAATAAACATCACCCGCCATAGCAGGGCTGTCCGCCAGCAGAGTATCGATATGAACCGGAGAGTAGCTGATGTCCTGAAAAAGCTGTTTTTCTTCCGGCGTAATCACTGATAAAGCTTCCTTCTGGGACAAAAAGAGTTGCTGTTGGTACGGGTTTTGGTTTGACCTTAAATTTGAATTTGAATTTACAATTAAAGGTAAGTTTGGATTTGAATCCTTACCTAAATTGGTATTTCGATTTGAATATGGGTTTGCCTTTCGGCAATCCCCCTGGTCCGGTTTCCTTTTTTCTTTCTGATGGCCGGCTGCCGTTATCCCGTAAGACGGGGGCAAATAGGCTCTTAATATATCCTCCGGCGTAATCGCAAGCTGGGCGCCGTCTTGGATCAATTGCAAAGGGCCAATGCTGGCGGGATTGGTCACAGGCCCCGGCAGGGCCCATACATCTTTGCCTTGGTCGGCAGCCCATTGGCAGGTAATCAGAGCGCCGCTTCTGGCTTCTCCTTCAACCAGCAGCAAAAAGCGGCCTAAAGCGCTGATCAGCCGGTTGCGCTGGGGAAAATGCCAAGACAAAGGCTTTGATCCCGGGAAGTACTCACTGATAATCAAGCCTTCCTCCCGCAGCCGCCAGTATAGCCTGCGGTTTTCCGGCGGGTAGGGCACATCTACCCCGCAACCTAATACGGCAATAGAGTCTCCGCCCGCAGCTAACGCTCCTTCATGGGCAACGGCATCAATGCCTTTGGCCATGCCGCTGACAATACAGAAGCCGGCCCGGGCCAAAGCAATGGCAAAATCCTCAGCCAGCTTCCGGCCATAGGCAGTGGAGCGTCTGCTGCCGACAATGGAAGCTGCGGGCTGATGCCACAGCTCTTGCCGGCCATAATAATAAAGAATAACCGGATAGCCGGAAAAATGCAACAACTCTTTGGGATAGCTTTCCTCCAAACAGCAGACCACACCTATCTTCTTGCGGCTGCACTCCTCCCAAAGCTGCTGGGGGCTGCAATGCTGCCGGGCCAAAATAAGCTTCTGCCTCACCGCCTCAGAAAGCTCCGGCAAAGCTATACTATCTTTCCTTTGCCAAAATTCTGTCAAGTTTCCGTAATAAGCAGTTAACTTTTCGGCTATAGGATAAATATCGCCATTTATCTCTTTTTGCAGCGCCATCCAACACATTTTCTCCGCCGGCTCCATAAATTCTCCTTCCTTGTCTAGTCATGGCTTTAATATACCATATTATACCAATTATTGCAAGGCATTATTGAGCTGCGTCTTAATAGGCAGTGACAAGCTGCTCAAATTGCAGGTTAGCGGTTATTTGCGGCAGTTACCTGAGCAAAATTTCAACTTTGTATCTACTGTCCCGCTGTTTTTGTGCAAAATTTCAAGTTTAAAGTGCGCTGTCCCATCGCAATAGGGTATATTGGTTTTTCGCGACACTAGATACAGTAAAAAATCGTCTGACCACAACACAAAGACGGTGCTTAGACACTTTAAACCTGCATTTTTGCTCAGTTAGCCCCTGTGAACGCTAACAAAGCTGCATTTTTGCACCCCAAACGGTTGCAAGCAGCAGGTACAAACCGAGGGCACTGAAAAAGTCGGCGGCCGAGCGGCCCACACCAGGCCGGCAAAATGCTACTGACAGAGCTCGCTGCTATTAAGCCTCTCTTTTCTTCCCCTCTACATATAAATATCAAGCGGACACCTCATTATGAGACGCCCGCTTGCTTGCATTGATTGCATTGGTTAACTCACTGCTTCATATTGCTGCCTTCGTAATTAAATCATTCAGTATTGTCTTTTCATTTTCCAGGCTTTCATCAGCAGCACTGAGCATGACAATCAAACGGCTTATAACCTGCTGGATCTGGCTTTTGGTATTCTGTACCTGAGTTTGGGATTGATTAATTTTATCCAGGACCGCCCAATCCGCAAACAATCCGTCGAAAAAATAGTCCGCAAATAACAAAAAGCCATCAATGCCGACCTGCAAATCTGCAGAAATTCTCACATCGGTCAGCTCTGTTTTAAAACGGCGCAATTGTACCTGCAAATGCTCAACCTGCCGCTGAGCTTTATCCAAATGGTCATGCTTTATCATATCCGACAACAGCCCGCCACCCAGTAAATCCCAAGTGCCCCAGCCTTCCGCGCTATTGAGGCTGGATAGAATTCTATCGGCAGTCTCAAGGGCTGTCTGGCCGGCCCCAAGGGCTTCTTGCACTTCTTTAATCTGCCCCTCCAAATAGGAGATACGATCTTCCGTCCGGAGAATCTCCTCCGCATCTTGATTGCCCAGAGATTTAATAGCTTCTAACTTATCCTCCAACGCCTGCTCATATTGCTGCTCACATCCCTGCAGTTTCCGAAGCTCTGCCTCGTAGCCTTTAATATCTTCCTCCACCGCATAAAGCTCACGTACGGCAACGTCATACTTAACGCTGGCAGCATAGGCTTCTTCCCGCTCTTTATCCAGCTTTTCATCCATTTTTCCAATGACTCTGTAGAAAAAGACCGTTAAACTATGGCTTTCCAGGCGTTCAACATCGGCTTCTTCATCCAGCTTATCCTTTTTAAGGGCATCAACTTTGCCATGCAAATACTCCCGTTGGATATATAAATCTTTTAGCTTGGACTCTTTGTGCTTTTTTTGTTCGACTTGCAGCCGAAGAAGCTGCATCTTTTCATCATAATAGACCACAGGGAACTCCTTTCGATATCCAATTGCCTGAAATTTGCTTTTAGCATGATATAGCTTTGCCTTAGCATAAATAATAGCATATAATTGTAGCCATTAACGGGTATTTCAAAAGGTGAGGTGGAAAAATTGTGACAGATAAAAAAATCACAGTGCAATTTACAATGCTGACATTTTGCCTAGCCTATCTTGTTTCAGGCATTTTGATTGCTCTTGGACAATTCGGCTATTCGGTTCACAATTGGGTTCGCTCGCCACAGGACTTTGGAATGAATATTCCTTTTGCAATCTATATTTTGTCGCCCGCCATTGCTTCATATATCGTTCTGAAGAAAAATAATAAAATAGCAGATTTTAAAGAATGGTTGAGAACTGTTTTCTACGCTAAAAACAGTATATCTCTCTATTTCTACGTTGTTGCAGGGCTTTTCCTGTATTTTTTGATACATCTTGCAGTTTCTAGCCCTGCAGAAATGGTGCTTCCATTTCATACGTTCTTCCTGGCCCTGCCCGGCAATCTGATTATCGGCGGCTTGGAGGAAGCCGGCTGGATGTATGTATTGCAGCCAGAACTTGAAAAAAAATATGGTTTTGTTTTATCTTCTGTTTCTGTTGGAGTCATTTGGATTTTATGGCATATCCCTCTTTTCTTCATTCCTGGAACGAATCACTATGAGGGACTTATTGACTTTTGGATGTTTGCAATGCAACTGATTGCCTTTCGGTTTTTCTACGGGGCAATCTACAGAATATCAGGAAAGGGCCGTGTGTTTATGTGCGTGTTATTTCACACCATGTTCAATGCGGCATCCCCCATCTTTGGCACCCTGACTATGACTTGGGCGGGAACCATTGCCGCAAATGCTGCCCTCGTTCTTGTCTCAATTGTAACCTTGTTTTACATCAACCGTCTGGCGGCATCTAACTGATTAACTGGGGCGCCCGCCGGGCAGCGACGGTGCTGCGGCGCTGCCGACTCTGACCCCGCCTGTGCAAATTTGCGGTTGTATGAAATTTGGCGGGGCCGGGTGAGCAAAAATTGCGTTTGTATGTGAAATGCAAAGAGGCTATTACCGCACAACCGCAAGAATTGCATAGAATCAGCCTGAATTTTGCTAAATTACCTCTGAGCCAGCATGCAAATCATGTCCAAACGAAAAAATTGCACAGGCGGGCGCCCGAAACCGCATACAACCGTAAAAATTGAACAAAAGCTGCCCAATCGGTGGCCGATAAACCGGAGGTTACTTTTCAGGAACAATCAAAGTAAAATGGACAGATAAATCATCATGATCTTGAACTGGAACCCAGCCTCTCACTTTGCCTTCAGAGGGACAATCCAACTGAGCTTCCATTGTCTGAAACATTCTGTGTGCCAGGCAGCCTTTGTGTATTTCCGGTTTTCCTACCTTTGCGCAACAGCATCCCGTAATAAAGCCAGCATCTTCCGCCTTTTTATTAGAGGCAATAATTTGGTGCTTTCTGTCTATCAACCTTGCGATTCCAGGAAAGCTATCCCACATAGCATCCTAACTTCCCGCAAAATTACACCATACAACCAAGGCCAGGCAAAGTAGAAAGCCAGGCAGGGATATCCTCAGCGGCAAAACCGCAAGCAAGGAGGATGTCCCTTTGTTTCTTCGTC
>JBCFAO010000016.1:0-77174 GCA_038562165.1 Clostridiales bacterium
CCTCCAGACGTATGGTTTAATTATACCATACATTAAAGGCATTTGTACACACTAATTATTATTATTTTCCGGTTTTATTGACTTTTTTCGCTGTATGGTTTAATTTTGCGGGAAGTTAGGAGATATGAAATCCACCTTGCGAAAAAGAAAAAAAGCCTGAGCCGGGCACGTTTTGGGCACGTTTTGTTTTTCTCCAGATTATCACGCCTGAAAAACAAGAGCACCGCAGGGATCTGAATCCCTTACGGTGCTTCACTTTTTTCTACAGTGCGGGCAAAAGGACTTGAACCTTCACACCTTGCGGTACTGGAACCTAAATCCAGCGCGTCTGCCAATTCCGCCATGCCCGCATATAAATTAGCCGTAAAATAAAAAATGGCTGGGGCGGAAGGAATCGAACCTTCGAATGCGGGAGTCAAAGTCCCGTGCCTTACCGCTTGGCGACGCCCCAACAAAAAAGGGTGAATGAGGGGACTTGCGCCGCTTGCCATATCCTGGCTTCGTGGCCCGGCTGCTCGCTATCACGCCGGGGCGGGCAAACCCTCCCATAGATCGGCTTTGCTGCTTCCTAAGTCCGCCCGTTCAAGTCCCCCTTGGAGACCCTCCTGAGCACTTAGCGCCAAAGCCTGGATACATATACGTAGATTGAGGGTGAATGAGGGGACTTGAACCCCCGAGTGCCGGAGCCACAATCCGGTGCGTTAACCACTTCGCCACATCCACCATAATGGCGTGCCCACAGGGATTCGAACCCCGGACCGACGGCTTAGAAGGCCGTTGCTCTATCCAGCTGAGCTATGAGCACTGAACAACTAACTTATCCTCTTTTTCTCAAGGACACGTCAATCATTTTACCAACTAAACTTACCTCTTGTCAAGGCCTTATTCCTTCACATTAAGTAAATCATTGTACCATTTCACTGCCGCAATATAGGCATTATTAATTTGCCGGTCTGTTAAACCGTTTTTGGTAGCAAAGGCTGCCACTTCATCCCAGTTTGCATACTCGTAATTGGCAAAAAACCTGACCATATCGGAATAGGGGCCGTCAGGAGTAAGCAAAGAATCCCGAATTTCATCGGCCACCGTAATTTCCTCAAAGACTTCTTCCTTAGTTTTTTCTAAAGCGATATCCAAAAGAGAAAGCAAGCCCAGCAAAAACACGTGCTTGGCGTTGCGCCTGGGCCGGCAAAGAGGAGCCAAATGCTCGCCAAATTGGGCTCTGATCAGGGAAAGACGAATTAACTCCAAGGGTTTATCAGAAGCCACTCCCCGCAAGGCCAGCATGGCAATCCATTTTTTCAGGCTGACTTCTCCCAAATAGGCCACGGCCATAGGAATGGAGGAAATAGGATTGCGCAGCCCCACTGCCGCCGAATTGAGCAGCCGCAGCAGCTTATAAGTCAGGGCCACATCCGATGCAATGACGGCGCTGATCTCCTGAAAGTCAACGTAGTCTTCGGTACTGGTAAGCTTAAGCAGCCGCAAATAATTGACCCGTAAAGGATCGATTTGCTTTGTCTTCTTGACTATGTTGGGCCGGTTGAAAAAGAAACCCTGATATAATGCATAGCCCTGGCCCTTGGCAGTTTCAAATTGGGCTGCGGTATCCACATTAGTGGCGATGAATTTTTTTGAAGGGTGCTGGGCAATCAGATTGCGCCGGAAAACCTCGTCTTTCTCCCGGGGATCAAATTTGCAGTAATAAGCCAGGCTGACTAGCTGGGGTATGGCATTGAGCTTATTGAGGCCCGCCAAAGCCAAGGAGTAGCCAAAAGCCCGCAGTTTTTTGTACCGCTCCAGATCTTTATCCGTACATTCATCCGTAAGACGGATCTGAATAATAAACTTGTTTTTCGGCAAATTTCTCATCACCGATTGGTTTAGCAGCTGATTGGAATAGGAAATAAAATAAAGGGTATCGCTTTCCAGGTCGTCAAGGCCCAAAGCTTCCATGGTACGGTCGAATTCGTTAAGATTGAGGGAATCGTCATCTTCTTTGCCGTCATTGCTCTGATCCACCAGCTCGTAACCGTAGGTGCGACCATCATCCAGCAAAATAGGCTGGATATTGATATACAAATCCTTAAACTTTTTGGCGGTATCATAATGATCCTCGAAATAAGCAATCTGGTTGCGGCCGGCTCCTTTGGCTTTATAAAGGGCAATATCCGCTTTTCGCAAAAGCTCGGAGAAGGTCTCCCCATGCCAGGGAAAGAAAGCCACTCCCATACTGATGGTGCAGGAGGCTTCAATATTGGGCATAGTATAAGACAGCAAAGCGCCCTGCAGCAGCTTTTTATAATAGGTATAGCATTCCCCTTGCGTAGTAAATTTCTCCGAGGGCTCGGCATAGAACAAAACAAACTCGTCGCCGCCCAGCCGGTAGAGATGACCTTTAAATGCCGAATCGCCCTCCAAATGATCCGTCAGCCGCTTCAGCATAACGTCGCCGGTGCTATGGCCATAGGTGTCGTTGATGGCCTTAAAATTATCCAGATCAAAAATGGTTACAACGCCTACTAATTCCGTATCGGCAATTTTTTTCACAATGGCTTCAAAGTCTTCTTTGAGCTTTTGCCGGTTGGGTACGCCGGTAAGCTGGTCGATATAAGCTAAATTGTACAGTTTTTCCTTAGCCGTACGTTCTTCATTGATATCCCGCAAAAACATAATGGTAGCCGGCTTGCCGTCCAGCCATTTGATTGAATTATAGCGAACAGAAAAGTAGCGCCCCTCTTCATCCTGCACCTCATAGGTAACAGGCCCTTCCCTATCCTCAGGATACTCATTAGGGCAATTCCTGCAGAGGTCAGGGAAAAGATAAGAGTAGCCATTCCTGCAGTTTAATACTGACATACCTTCATCCAGATGGCTCTTAGCGGCAGCATTCATTAAAAGAACCTTGCAATCCTTACTGCTGGTAATCACAATATCGATATCCTGGGAATCCAGAATATCACTAAGAACAGATTCATCCGGATTAGCTTTTTGTTTAGAGAAAAACATAGCGTTTTTACCTTTATGTAGTATTGATCAATTATTATTGATTATCATTACTTATTAATTAATTCATTATAAATCCAAAGCTCCCTTTTGTGAATAGTTTTTTGCCAGCAGACCCGTCAATATGGGCAGGATTTTTCTTAATGCCTGACCCCGGTGGCTGATCTGATTTTTTTCTGCCATGGTCAGTTGAGCCATGGTCTTCGTGCCGCCGGGTAATACAAATAAAGGATCGTAGCCAAAGCCGCCCCCGCCTTGAGGGGCAAAACCTATGCTGCCTTCGCAAACACCTTCGGTAATATAAAGCTCACCCCCGGGTGAAGCCAGAGCCACCGCCGCTTTAAATCGGGCTTTACGCTGGCCCGCCCCTGCTGCCTTCATGTTTTGCAGCAACAGCTCATTGCAAGCTTGGGCATCTTTGCCGGGTCCGGCATAACGGGCGGAATAAACGCCGGGTGCGCCTCCCAGATAATCCACTTCCAGACCGGAATCATCAGCCAAAGTAAGGAGCCCGGTAAACTCCGCCGCTCCCTTAGCTTTGATTATGGCATTTTCCTCAAAAGTGGCGCCGGTTTCCGCCATTTTTTCTTCTAATTGGGCATAGCGCCGGCCAAGCTCCGCCTCAACCGACTCCCGAGGGCCTGTCAGAGGCGGCAGGCCGCCCAGCTCTTCCTTCTGCCACAATAAGGCCAAATCTTTCAGGCTGATAACTTGCCAGTCTCCGTCTGCCAGCAGCCGGTTTAGCTCTTCCACCTTGCCGGCATTGCCTGTGGCCACCAATAAACGCTTTGCCCCAAAACCCTTAGGGCCTAAATCCTTAACTGTTGAGACGGCGGACTCCTTCAAATAAAATCCGCTCCTAACTGCTCTTTTTGGCAAAGGATCAATTGGTCAATGCCTTCCTTAGCCAGATCTAAAAAGACATCCAGTTCTTCCCGGCTGAAAGTCATGCCTTCGGCAGTACCTTGTATCTCCACCAAGCCGCCGCTGCCGGTCATTACCACATTCATATCCACTAAAGCGACGCTGTCCTCATCGTAAGCCAAATCCAGGCAAGAGCCGATTCCCGCCACCTTGCCTACGCTTACCGCCGCCAGCCAGTCTTTTAAAGGAAGCGAATCCAAAAGGCCCTCCCGCTGCATTTTACGCAGGGCCAAGCCAAGAGCCACAAAAGCCCCGGTAATGGCTGCGGTCCTGGTTCCGCCGTCAGCCTGGAGAACATCGCAATCCAGCAAGATAGTGCGCTCCCCCAGCTTATTCATATCCACCACAGAGCGCAAAGCCCGGCCGATGAGGCGCTGAATTTCGCTGGTTCGTCCTGAAGGTTTGCCAGAGTTGACTTCCCTGCCGGTACGGGTCTGGGTGGCCCGGGGCAGCATGGAATATTCGGCAGTAACCCAGCCTCTGCCGCTACCTTTCAAAAAGGAAGGAACTCTGTCCTCCACAGTGGCATTGCACAATACCCGGGTATCTCCTATTTCAATCAGAACGGAGCCTTCCGGCCATTGAATATAGCCTTTCGTCATCTTTACCGGCCGCAACTGCCGGTTATCCCTGCCGTCTACCCGCATCAGAACACCTGCTTCCTTATCTCTTTTAAAGGGCGGCCCAAAAGATTGCTGCCCTGGGCTTTAAAAGCCTCGCTGCCGCCGCTGCAATAAAACTCCCTGAAGCCTGTTGTAGCGCCGTCATTAAGCAAGCCCCGGTCTTTTAAATAATCCTCTACCATTATTGCCAATTGGCGGGCAGGATCCACCAGCCTGACGTTCTCCCCCAGGTAGGCGGCAATAGCCGGAGCAAGAAAAGGATAATGAGTACAGCCCAGGATCAACGTGGCCACACCTTTTTCCTTCAATGGTTTTAAATACTTTTCCACAGCCTGCTCTACTTCAGGTCCTGTAAGGATACCCTTTTCGATCAAAGGCACGAAATCAGGGCAAGACTGAGCATAAAAAGGCTGTCCGGGCGCTTTAGCCGCCACAGCCGCCTGGTAGCCGCCGCTTTCCACCGTACCCCGGGTGGCAATCAGCCCCAGGGGCCAAAGGCCTGCAGCATTCTGGCCTCCAGCCATGGCTCCTGCCAAGGCCGCTTCCACCATACCGTAAACCGGTACTTTAGCCGCTGCCGCCAAGGCCTCCATGCCCAGCAGCGTAGCCGTATTACAGGCAATCAGTATCATCTTGCAGCCCTGATCCTGAAGCCAGCTGCCGATTTCCACCGTAAAATCCCTGACCTCCTGGGGACTGCGGTCGCCGTAAGGCACCCTGGCCGTGTCCCCGAAATAGATGTAGTTTTCCGCCGGCAGCCGCTGCTCCAAAACCCGCAGCACCGACAGGCCGCCTACACCGGAATCAAACAGCCCTATGGGGCTGTTTTTCGCAGAGGCCGCCATATGCTGGGTTTCGGCAGTAGTGATATCTATAACCATAGCCTCACTTCCCTTTCCTGGCCAGCGCCGCCGCAGGTTTTTTATGCTTAAACATTATACCGCCATGATATTTTTTGGCGTCGGTAACAATCATGAAAACGCTTTGATCCCACTCGGATACCGCTTTGGAAAATTCCTTAGCGTGCCTTCTTTCCAGCAGCACCTGCAGCACAAACTGAGGACCGGAGCGTCCGGAGCCTTCCACTACGGTAACGCCATAGCCCTGCTCCCGCAAAATCTCCGCCAGCTTCAGAGGCTCCTTTTTGGTAATCAATTGAATAAACTGGATGCCGATGGCCAGCCTCTCCTCCACAATGCCGCCGACATAATTGCCGGTAGCAAAGCCAAAAGCATAGGCCAGCAAATTGCCGATATTATCAAGGTTGTCAAAAATCACATTCAATGCTACCACATAGATGAGCACTTCAAAAAATCCGATGCAGGCAGCCTTTAGCCTTTCTCCCCGCACCACTAGTATCATGCGCAAGGTCTGTAAGGATACATCACAAATCCTGGCTAAGAATATAAAAATATAACCCAGTACGGCATATTCCATAAAAATTCCAGGCATTTTCATCCTTCCCTTCCCAATTTTTCCTCATAAATGAAAGCTAAGGGGCCTTAACAGCCCCTTATAAATCTTACTACCTATTCTCTTGCCTTGTCAAATGTTTATTCAACGCCGAAGTACTTCTTAATGCCCTGGGCCACCGCCGTGGCCAGCTTTTGCCGGAATTCTCCCTGAGCCAGCAGCTGCTCCTCCTCGGCATTGGATAAAAAGGCGGTTTCTACCAATATAGAAGGGCAATTGGTTTCCCGGACCACCACAAAATTGCTTTCTATGATCCCCAAATTTGCCCGGCCGCAAATATTGACCAAACTGTCCTGGACAAATTGGGCTAAAGCCTTGGTCAACTCCCGGCGGCCGCTGAAGCGGGGATTGCTTGCCGGTGCGTAATAATACACCGAATGACCGCTATGCTGTGGAGAAGTTGAGGCGTTGGCATGAATGCTGACAAAGATATGGGAGCCATTATCATTGGCCACCGCCGCCCGGCCATAGAGGTTCAGGCTGGTTGCGCCGGTATGGGTCATCCATACGGTAGCACCCATTTCCTCCAAAATAGCCTTCAATTTAAAGGCTACATCCAGATTAACGTCTTTCTCCCAAATCCCCAGATTCACACCTTTGGCTCCGGGGTCTACGGGGCCGCCGTCGGAACGGACGCCATGGCCGGGATCCAGCGTAATAATTTTACCGCTGAGGATGCCCCCCGGATTGCCGGTACTAACAGTGACGGAATCCATGTTGTGAGCTTGACCCGGACTTTCTTGTTCTGCCGTTTGGGAAGAAGTCAGAACCACCGCTGTCCCCAGCTTCACATAGTCGCCGGAAATCCAGCCCGTATCCTGTCCGTACTGAACCTTGAACCAGCCCTGCTGATAATCCAGAGCGGCCAGGCTCTCTCCTCTGCCTGCCTGTCCCATGATCTCCCCTTCCAAAGAAGGGCTTTTACGGATGCGGACAGTGGAACCGGTAACGGTAACTTCATCATAACCCTGCAGCAAATCATTGCGGATATAGCCCAGTTTGCCATCATCCAACTTAATCTGCGTCCAATTCTCCTCAGCGCCGTACCAGCCAAACATCATGTTTTTGTTGACCTTGCCGATAATCTCCGTCGTTGTGCTGGCTCCTTGCCTTACGTTGACCTGGTCTTTTTCTACGGTGACTACCCGGGCCCCCAGGGGGGCGGCGGAGGACAAGGTAAGCATCAGGCAAAGCATGATAAGAATAGTGAATTTGATTTTACTCTTTTTCATAAAATTTTCGCTTTTTTCCCTCATTCCCGGCTTCCTGACCGATTATTTTTGTACCTTTTTAGTACGTCACCTATTATATATCGCAGTAATTAGACAAAACAAGGCAAAAAGCCTGAACAGATTGTAAACCGGACTGGTAGTTTTATGAAACCATTCCTGGTTTTAACTACATTATAACGGAGTATAAGCCTCATTATATGGATCGATGTTTCTATTTTGTATCCAATTCCAACAAAACCGGACAATGATCGCTGCCCATGATTTCCGCCAGAATTCGGCTGTCTTTGACTTGAGGTATCAAATCCTCCGACACCAGGAAATAGTCGATACGCCACCCGGCATTGCGCTGCCTGGCCTGGAAGCGGTAGGACCACCAGCTATAGGCCTCGGTAGCGTCAGGATACAGCCGGCGGAAGGTGTCGGCAAAGCCGGCCTCCAGCAAGCGGCCGAATTGGGCCCTTTCTTCATCGGTAAAGCCAGCGTTCTGCCGGTTCTGCTTGGGGTTTTTCAAATCGATTTCCTGGTGGGCCACATTCAAATCACCGCATACTACCACCGGCTTCTTCGCTTTTAAATCCACCAGGTATTTCCGGAAAGCATCATCCCATTCCATCCGGTAATCCAGCCGGGCCAGACCATCCTGGGAATTAGGCGTATAGCAGGTAACCATAAAAAATCCGGGATATTCCAGGGTAATCACCCTGCCCTCTTTATCATGGGCCTCCTGGCCGATACCGAAGGCCATGCCCATAGGGGCTTCCTTCGTAAAAATTGCCGTACCGGAATAGCCTTTTTTCTCGGCATAATTCCAATATTCATGATAACCTTCCAGATCTACCTCATGCTGGCCGGCCTGAAGCTTCGTTTCCTGCAGGCAAAAGATATCCGCGTCCAGCTCTTCAAAGATCTTCATAAAATCCTTATTCATCACTGCTCTGAATCCATTGACATTCCATGATACAAGCCTCATCTTATTCTCCTCCTTTAGTACTTTGCGACAATTTTTGAGGTTACAAAGCACCTGTCCATCAGGCTATTTTCCGCAATAGTCAACCAATTATAACAGAATTTTTTTGTTTTCGCTATATTCCCCGGGAAATGAAATCAGGAAGCATAGTTCCTTTTTCTCAAATAGCCGCATATGCTGATGTTGATAAAACAAGGAGGGAAAGCCATGACCACCTTCAGCTTATGCATGATCGTAAAAAATGAAGAGGACGTACTGGGCCGCTGCCTGGATAGCGTAGAGAGCCTTTTTGATGAGATCATCATCGTCGATACCGGCAGCGATGACAAAACCAAGGAAATCGCCAGCCAATATACGGACAAGGTCTTCGACTTTCCCTGGATCGACAATTTTGCCGCTGCCAGGAATTTTTCTTTTGCCAAAGCTACCATGCAGTACTGCATGTGGCTGGATGCCGACGATATTCTGCTGCCGGAAGACCGGGCAGGGCTTTTGGCGTTAAAACAAAATATGCCGGCAGATGTGGACGTGGTTATGATGAAGTACGTTACGGCTTTTGATCAGCAGGGCAATCCCTCTTTCGCTTTTTTCCGGGAAAGGATTTTACGCAATTGCCCGCTGGCTCTCTGGAAAGGAGCCGTCCATGAAGCCATCGAAGGCTTCGGCAAAATAATCTATTCGGAACTAAAGGTTGTCCACAAAAAGCTCCGCCCCTCAGATCCCCGGCGCAACCTGCAGATTTTTGAAAAACAGATCGCTGCCGGCGAAAAGCTAAACCCCCGGGAAACCTTTTATTATGGTAGGGAGCTTTATTATCACGGCCGCTATGAGGAAGGCGCCGCTCTGCTCCAGGCCTATGCGGACAACGGACTGGGCTGGCGGGAAAACCTGATTGAAGGCTGCCGCTTCCTGGCTTATTGTTATTATCCTCTTAATAAGCCCCATCTGGCCTTAAGGGCCCTTCTGCAATCCTTCTGCTTTGACCTGCCCCGGGCCGAGGTCTGCTGCGAAATCGGCAAACATTTTTTAAACCGCCAAAACTATGACAGGGCTATTTTTTGGTACGAACAGGCTCTTGCCTGCCGCCGTCAAGATCAATCCGGAGCTTTCGTCTCCCCTGACGCTTACGGCTATTTGCCTCACATCCAGCTCTGCCTCTGCTATGCCAGAATGGGCAACAACGAAAAAGCCCGCTTCCATAATGAGAAAGCGGGTGAGTTTAAACCTCAGGATCCCAGTTATTTGCACAACAAAGCTTACTTTGCCGGCCTGGGTATTATAACGCCTCAGTAGAAATATTTCGCTTGTAGAAATTTTTCTTACCTGCATGGGTTTCAACGAGGCGGGGATATGCCCCCCGCCTGAAAAAATAGCAGGATCCCCTATCTGGGGAGGCGGGGGACATATCCGGCTTTCTCGTTACTTCTTAACCAGGCTTTCATCCCTGAACAAGTCCTGATCCAGTTTGACTTTGCCTGAAATAGTGTTGATTTTTTTGCCGTCGATACGAATCTCCACTTTTTTTACCGTGGGAAATTCCGTCAGCGTATTGACGATAGCATATATGGCTGTTTTTTCTTTCTTATTGCTGTCTTTCAAATTCTCCGACAAGTCGCCGCTAAAGTCCACAATGGCTAAGCCGTCCTTCGTAATATTGATATCCAGAAGCCGGGTTCCTTCCGGCAAAGCCGATTGCAGGTCGGCGTTGACGGGGCCTTCCAATAAAGCTTCGATGGAAGCTCTGGCAATCCCCTCTACTTTGGCTATCTGACGTTCTTCCGCAATCAAGTTTTCCCCATCCTGATCCGTAAAGTAAAGAATTACCGATTTTGCTTCCCCCAAGGGGGCTGCGGTCTGGGCACTGCCGTTTTCCTCGCCGCCGGCAACTGTTGAGGTGCCGTCAGGCAGAATCACTACTTCCGGCAAGCCGGCATTTTCACCGTTGTTTGCTTCCGGCCCTTCGGCATCTCCCGTCTGAGCGGTATCCTCCTTATCCCGGAAGGCCGCCCTTAGCTGTCCTACTTTTTCCGTTATGCCACAGCCGCCTAAAAGCTGCATTCCCAGCAAACATACCAATATGATGGCCAGGATTTTTTTCATTTGCCTATCCCCTTTCCTTGCTTTTCTAAAGCATGTATATTCAACTTTTGCTCAGGAAAGAACCACAGCCCCCACGGAAGCTGAAAATGTGGACAGGCCCCGGAGCAGGGCCTCCCCGGTGAGAAGGGATGGCCGGGCTGCACGCTGTATTAAGTTAAGCGGAAGCGGTTTATGGGGGTTGTGCAAGTTAGGGCGGCAGTGCGGCCAGTGGCAGGGTAGCGCGGAGGGGCAGGGCAGTAACCGCCTGTGGCTGGGGCCGTATTCAAATATTACCCGCCTCGTTGAAACGAACAAAGGTAAGTAAAATTTCTACACTCGAAATTTTACGAAGCAAGTTTACCTTTTAAACTTGCTTCTGATGGGTTATAATGCGTTATAATACAAAAAAGCCAAATAATCGGCAAAATCTAAGAAAACTGTTGCAAGCAGCGGAAAGGAAAATCCATGAACGAACAAGACATTCTTGATTATGTGGCTAAAATCCGGCCCCGCCACCGGGAAACGGAAGCGGAAGCCAGAGAGATATTGGAGAACAAAGTAAAACCTTTAGGCTCTCTGGGAGTTCTGGAAGATTTGGCCGCTGTAATGGCCGGAATATTTGAAAAGCTGGATTATCGTATTGAGAAAAAGGCTGATGTAATCTTCTGTGCCGACAATGGCGTTTTTGATGAGGGCTTCAATAAATATCCCCAGCAAATCAGCCGTCTGGTGGCAGAGATCATGGCCGTAGGCAAGGGGGGCGGTTCCCTTCTGGCCACTGCGTTGGGAGCTCAGGTAAAGATCATCAACCTTGGATTAAAAGGCGGCTATAAGCAAGGGCTCTGCATTCCGGAAGCGGATTTATCTGCCGGCCGGCAGCAAGAGTCTATCCGGGTAGTTGACCGGATCATCTGCCCCCAAGGCACAGGCAATATTACACAAGGCCCCGCCCTTACAAGAGAACAGGTCTGCCTGGCTATGGCCATTGGCATTGAGGAAGCGGAAAGCTTAATTGACGAAGGCATTAGTGTTTTATCTGCCGGGGAGATCGGCTTAGGCAACACAGCTACCAGCGCCGCCATTTTGGCCGCTCTAACCGGAGCCACCGCCCAGGAAGTTACCGGCATAGGCAGCGGCTCTCTGGGACAAGCGCTGGACCGCAAAGTAGCCGCCGTAGCAAAAGCTTTGGCCGTTAATCAGCCGGATCCGGATGACGTTATCGGCATCCTGTCTAAAATAGGCGGTCTTGATATCGCCGCCATGACCGGCCTGTACCTGGCTTGCGGCCACCGCCGGATACCGGTGGTATTGGACGGTTTTATCTCCCTGGTTGCCGCTTTATGCGCCGTCCGTTTGCAGCCGGCAGTCAAAGAGTTCATGATCCTCTCCCACCACTCCGCCGAAAAAGGAGCCGGCTTAGCCGCCCGGGCTTTAGGATTAAATATAAGCCCCCCGGACCAGGAAGCCGAACGCCCTCTGCCCCCTCTTCACATGGGAATGCGCCTGGGCGAAGGTACCGGCGCCGTTCTCATGTTTCCCCTCTTGGATTGCGCCCGTCAAGTCCTTACCTACATGGCCTCTTTTGACGATCTGGACCGCTGGTTCCCCGGCTGGCGGTAAACCTGGTGATAAACCTGACGGTAAACCTGGCGATAAACAAAGGGATTTTTTCTTCCTGGGTCATATCAAGATTAATTCTTGTATGGTATAATAACGCAAAGCGGTTATTATACGGATTTAATTTTCCAATATTATTAAAGGCAATACTCAGGAGGTTGAAGTAATGATCTGGAATCAGCATATTGAGTGCATGAGCAGAGAGGACATGGAAGCCCTGCAATTACGGCGGCTTCAAGAAATGGTAGACAGAATTTATTACAATGTGCCCTTTTATCGCAAAAAGCTGCAGGAGGTAGGCTTTATGCCCGGCGACATCCGCCATTTGTCAGACTTGGGCAAGCTGCCTTTTACGACAAAGCAGGATCTGCGGGATAATTATCCCTTTGGCATTTTTGCCGTACCTATGTCCGAAGTGGTCAGGGTTCATGCCTCTTCCGGCACCACCGGCAAACCCACAGTGGTCGGTTACAGCCGCAAGGACCTGGACAATTGGGCTGAGGTTACCGCCCGCTGTCTGTACATGGCCAATACGGACCGTCAAGGCGTAGTGCAGGTGGCCTATGGCTACGGCCTTTTTACCGGCGGCCTTGGCCTTCACGGCGGCGCCGAGCGCATTGGCGCTTCCGTCATTCCCATGAGCGGCGGCAATACCGAAAAACAGCTTATGCTGATGGAAGACTTCGGCACTACTTTATTAGGCTGCACACCTTCCTATGCTATGCATATGGCTGAGGTTCTGGAGCAATCCGGCATGGACCGCAGCCGGTTTAAAATCAAATACGGTGTTTTCGGCGCCGAGCCTTGGTCCGAAAGAATGCGCAAGCAAATCGAGGATCACTGGCAGATCAAGGCCTACGACATTTATGGCCTGTCGGAAATTATGGGTCCCGGCGTAGCCAACGACTGCGACGCCAGAAAGGGCCTCCATATTCACGAAGATCATTTTTATCCGGAAATTATTGACCCGGCTACGGAAGAAGTTCTTCCCGAAGGCGAAAAAGGCGAACTGGTTTTTACCACCTTCACCAAAGAAGCTTTCCCCCTCTTGCGTTACCGCACCCGGGATATCACCACGCTGCACCGGGAGCCCTGCGATTGCGGCCGTACTTTGGTACGCATGGACAAGATCACCGGCCGTACCGACGATATGCTGATTATCCGGGGCGTCAATGTCTTCCCCACCCAAGTGGAATCTGTGCTGCTTGAGTTTGGTGAAGCAGCTCCCCATTACCAGTTGATTGTGGAGCGGGAAGGTACTTTGGATAAGCTGACCATCGAGGTAGAGCTCTCTCCTGCCTTATTCTCCGATACGGTCACCGGCTTATCCAAGCTGGAGGCCCGGGTTCGCCGCCGCATTGATTCCGTTTTGGGCATCAGCGCCGATATCCGGCTGGTAGAGCCTGGCCGGGTGCCCCGTTTCGAAGGCAAGAGCAAGCGGGTTATCGATAAACGGGAGATTTAATGCCGGTTCAATATCGGCTATTTTCGCATAGCAGGGCTAAAACCCAAGCATAATATAAGGAGGGAAACTATGCTTAAACAAGTATCGTTATTTTTGGAGAACAAGCCTGGCCGTCTGGCTCACGTCTGCCGGGTCATGGCTCAGGAGGACATCAATATCCGGGCTTTATCCATAGCCGATACCACGGATTTTGGTGTATTGCGCCTGATTGTGGATAATCCTGATCTGGCTGAGGAAAGATTGAAAGCCCGGGGATTTTTGGTCAGCATCACCGATGTGGTAGGCATCAAGGTGGACGACCGTCCCGGCGGCTTGGCCGATGCCCTGGACCAGTTGGAGAAAGAAGGCATTTCCGTAGAATATATGTATGCTTTTTTGGGCAAATGCGGCAATCAAGCCATGGTTATCCTGCGCCTCAATGACAATGCCAAGGGTATAGAGATTATCAAGAAATGCAATATGGAATTTATGACGCCTGAGGAGGTTTACCAAATCTGATGCCGGATCCGATCCTTTTTGCCTGGGGGCCATTTATAATAAGATGGTATGGCGTAATGATTGTTATAGGAATGGCTTTAGGTATATTTCTAGCCTGCCGGGAAACGAAACGGCAGGACCTTAACCCGGACCATTTCTTTAACATGTCTTTGGCTGTGCTGCCGGCGGCTATAATAGGAGCCAGGCTTTATTATGTGGCATTTAACTGGTCATATTACAGCGCCCATCCGGCGGAAATTATCGCCACCTGGGAGGGCGGCCTGGCTATCCATGGCGGTATCATTGCCGGCGCCCTGGTTTTTATCATTATGGGCACTCATTACCGTTTTGGTATCTGGAAGACCCTGGACATAGCAGCTCCTTCCTTAGTTATTGGCCAGGCCATCGGCCGCTGGGGCAATTTCTTCAACCAGGAGGCTTACGGCTATGAAGTAAGCCCTGAAAAAATCCCCTGGGCCATGTTTATTGACGGCGCCTACCGCCATCCCACTTTTCTCTATGAGTCCATCTGGAATGTGCTGATCTTTATCTTTCTGCTCTGGTACCGCCGCCGCCGGGGTTTAGTTACCGGCGACGTGGCTTTGATGTATATCGCCTTGTATTCTGCCGGCCGCTTGGTCATTGAGGGCTTACGCACCGACAGCCTGATGCTGGGCAATTGGCGGGTAGCCCAGTTGGTCAGCGGCGGCGCCATCGTCCTTGCTCTTTTGATCATGTGGCTCAGACACCGTCGCAATAACCAGGGAGGCCGCATCACCAACGTCCGCTGATGCGTATTTACGGCGGTGATAACGCGAGGCAGCGTGAGCCAGCGCGAGGCCAGGGCCGGCCCTGCTTATGGCAGTGCCCCTAGGCTGGCAAACTGCCCGATAATCCGTCGCACAACTTCGTTTTTTGAGCACAGTTGCCTCGGCTCCCATATCCCCGGGAAATTTTAAGCACAGTCCCCGCCGTCAACGCCTCCAACTTAAAGAAAAACCGGAACCCGGCTCCTAAAAGCCGCGTTCCGGTTTTTTTACTTATGCCATATCTTTTTGCAGACTAAGTCTTAGTCTAAGATACCGGCGTATTTCACAGTGACGTTGATCAGAGCAATCAAGCCTTTGATAGCAAGTCTCATGTTCTCTTCGATCAGAGCACCTTGGTCATCCAGGGTGTTCAGGCCGGTGGAAACATAAATGTTGCCGTCATAAGCAATGGTGGGGATCATGCCCATAGCGCCGATACCTTCCTGGAAGATATTGGTGCCGCCGTACATATCCTCAATGGAGAAGATGGGAATACCCATCTTGCCATCTTTCCAGGTGCCTTCGTAGTTGATTTCAACAGCGCAGGAGCCGTAGGTCTTGGTGAAGGTGATGCCCTTCAGCAATTCGGGATCCATACCTTTTTTGAATTCATCAACGATGACATCGTACATGGCATCAACAGGCTTGGTCATGATTTCGGGTTTGTCCTTCAGAACGCGCATTGCAGCGATAGCGCCACAGAGGCCTTCTTTACCGGGATCGAAACCAACGCTGACAGCCTTACCATAGGAGCTCAAGGAACCGTAACGGTTGCCGGCAAAGCCCATAGCCCGGCGAGCATTAACCATGATCTCTTCTTTACCGATGATCATGCCGCAGATGGAAGAAGCGGAAGCCTTGTCCAAGGAGTAAACGATGGCATCAGCATCAGTCTTACGGATGTCATGGCCAACGAAAGGCAGGCACCATGCAGCGTCAACAACGTAAGGAACATCGTATTGATGAGCTACATCAGCCAGGACCTTCTGCAGAATGGGGGTACCTTCCGCATCCTTGTCGCCGTAGCCATAACCAGGTGTGTCATAACCGATAGAAGTAATACCGCTCAGCATATTGGCATGACGGGCAGCCATTTCTTCAAATACGGCTCTGTTCTCTTCACCCTTGACACCGGTCAACTGCACTGCGGGGAAGTATTGGATACCGTGGTTGCTGTAGTCAGCACCCTTCAGCTTGGTTACGAGAACGTCCAGGTTAGGCTGTCTCTTACCTTGCATACCCAGTTCGCCGGCAGTACAGCCTCTGTTAGCAATGATGTCCTTGTACTTGGGGGGGAAGGGACGGCCATAGCCACCTTGATGATGGAAATGCTTCTCGTAAGGAGCAATATAACGGGCACGGTAGGAATCGCCTGCGCCCAGAACGGGAGGCATAAACATGCTGGTGTAGCAAACGTTGATGCCGGCTTCGCAAGTGGCGGTAGGGCAAGCATCATAGTCGGCGCCATAGTAATCTTTTACCATGTAGCGGATTTCTTCAACATAACCGGCTAAGCCTTTAACGGACTTAGCTTCTTTGTGGGTGTATTCGAGAACGTCATCACGCAGGGGGGCGGGGCAGCCGGAAACACCACCGGTCAAACCGAAGGTGCCGCGACCTTCTGCCTTTAACTGAGCCAATTTATCAGCAATGCCGATCTTCTTGGCTTCTTCTGCACATTCAGCATAAATGTTCTTGATGTTGGCGTACAGGTGTTGGTACATCTGAGTTTTGTACTGAAACTTTGCCATTGGAATCCACTCCTTTTAATTAAAAATATTTATTGTTCACCGACTACACGTCGGACGACAACCATAACATACCTGTAGTCTTTACTTATTTAACCAGAATTATTTTGTTGAAATTATTTTGTTGCGACGGTACCTTTGCCGCCCCGGCCGGGATAAGCGCCTTCTGCGGTGCTGCCGTATACGCCGGCATATAAAGCCACAGGGAAGGTCTCGTATTCCAAAGCTTTCTCCAGGGTATCAATGATGCCATCGACAATCTTCTCGGCAATAACGGCGGCTTGCTCCGTAGGATTGATGGACGCGCTGCCAAAGAAGCGGAAGCTTTCTTTCAGGGCCGTAAGGGTATCGATTCGGGAAGGCCCGGCAATAGGACCGCCGGAATAAGCTTCGTCGGAAGAAGCAATCGAGATGGCTTCAACACCCAAGGAGGAAGCGAGGGCGCCGTGCATAGCCGTGGACAGGGAGGATTGTACCCTATCCTCTGTCTGTGTCAAGAAACCGATGGGAGCGCCGGGCCAGATAGGAGCGTTGATGATGCTCCGCAAAGCCATGATCTTGCCGGCATTGAAATCCACGTAGTTGTCTTCCATCTCGCCGGTGATCATGACTTCGGGAGAGTAGACGAACAAGGGCTGCAACACGGGACGGCATCCCATTTTAATAGCAATATGGGCGGTGGTCAGCATGCCGGCAAAAGCTTTTGCCGCCGGTACGCCGCAAAGTTCTTCGTTGGTGACAACGTCGAAGGGCATTGCGAATTCTTTGGCATATTTCATGCACTGAATAGCATCCACGGTCAGCCGGGCAGGATCGGTGCCGCCGCCCAGGGAACCGTAGGCCACATTGATCTTCGTCATATCAGCCCCTGCTTTACCGGCCAGAAGCACGGTTTCAGGAGTATTCAAACCCCGGTGGGCCCGAACCTGCCAAAGGGTGGAGGGCTCCAAGGATTCTTTGATTTTCTGTAAGTTTTCCCAGGTAATGATGGTACCATCCTGCTCGTGGGTCAGAACGCCTTCCAAAAAGCCTTCGGCTCTGGCATTCCAGGATGGGTCAAAATGGACGACGCCGTCGGCGCCCCAGGACTCGCCCACCTTAGCATGGGCAATATCCATGAAAGGACAGCCGGTGCCGTATTGGATAAATACAGTGGGATTCTTGTCCGTTTTTTGAAGCTTCTTCATCCGCATCTGGCTTTTGGTGGTTTCCACGTATTTTTCCAGGTCCGCCATCTCCTGGGGAGCCAAAGGCCGGGTGTAAGGAGGCATGGTGCCATTCTCATAGAAATTGCGGATTTTTTCATCGGAAAGCTGGACATACTGCTTGTAGGCTTCTTCTCTTTCGGGGCCTTCAGGCAAATCAATCATCTGGCGGCGCAGCTCGGCCCGCTGAATGGCCGAAGTGGTTTTATCTGCAGCCCAGGCCATGGTTTTTTCGGCAATCTGATCCAAAAGTTCTTCGATTCTCTTATTGGCATAAGCGTAGTCATAGCCTGTGGTAATATCCTTTTTGGCCTTGATGGCGCCGGACAAATCCAATACAGGTTCCCGCTCTTCAATAAAGGCAATAACCTGCTCCGGTACGGTACCGGGGCCAAAACCGGCGTCATAGCCCAACTCCTGGGCTAACTCCACCCGGATACCCATGCCGCCGATGGCGATTTTTACTTTTTCCCGCAAACCTACGGCCTCTGCCTGGTCGATAAACTTCGATAACAGTTCCGCTACGCCATAGCCCAAGGTACGGCTGATCAAAACCGCTCCTACTTCATTATCCAAAGCAGCCTTTAAAATCTCCTCCGGCTGATAGTCCGGCGGTAAAAGAACAGTTTCATAACCGTTTTCTTTAAGGGCCCTGTTCATTATTTTCAAGCCGATATCATGGACGGGATCAAGAGGAGCCAATAAAACTTTTTTATCCTTATTCATAATTAGTTTTCTCCTTCCAGCCAAGCATATTGATCGCCGGCCCGGTACAAATAGCCTCTGGCTCTGACTCTGGCTCCGGGGCCGGAATGCTCAATGAAGACAATGTCCGTATCTTTCAGACCGAACTTTTCCAATAACGCTAAGGCCAATTCCCGGCCCTCCTCCTCGTCCTTGCAGACAAAGAAGGTTTCGATATCTACTGCGTCCATAACCTTTTTTAAGCAGGTCTCCATGATCATCTTCCTTCCTTATCACTCATCATTGATGAGCAGTGTTGTATAAAAAAATTAGTTAAAAAATATTTCGCTATTTTTTCAAACCATAATAGGGCTATTCGACGTATTCCCTAATTCTCCTCCACATGATGCCAATATTTATTGACGTCGTGGATCAGGCTTTCAAGGTGCTTAACCATGGCTTCTTCCGCTAAGCGGGGATCCCGGTTTTCAATGGCCCGAATGATCTGGGCATGATCATAAGAGATAATGCTGTGAACGGTTTTTCTGATATACTCCAGCACCGGAGTCAATTGACCGTCTTGCCGGATCATCTCAATGGCCGAGTAAAGAACAGGATTTCGGGCGGCCTTGGCGATCAAACGGTGGAACTGCACATCTTGCTCAGCGGCCTCCATATCCCGGGAAAAAGTCTCATACTGGATTTTTTGGACGGCCCACATCTCCTGAATCTCTTCCTTGGTAGCATGAATGGCCGCCAGCCTGGCCAACTCCCGCTCAATAGCCTTACGGGCAATGAGTATATCAACGAGTCTCTCTTTTGACTGGCTGCCGAGAACGCTGAAAAACTCTTCTCCTTGCTGGTTTCTGGCAGCCCTGCTTTCCAGATCCTTTAACCTGCTGTACCCTTCTTCGGTGAGGGTGCGGCCTTGAAAGCCTATTTTTGTGGTAAGACCGGACTGATCAAAACGATTCAAAATCCTGCCTGCTGTGGCTTCGCTGACAGCAACACCACCCCGGGCCATCTCCCTGCTCAGATAACCGGAGCCCACAGGAGAAATGCTTTGGGCAATGATCTGCAGTGCTGCATACTCCTGCTGGTCACGTTCTGGCAACATCCTGTATACTCCTGATTCTTCTTTTTTTTCTTTATGTACATATTCTAACCCTTTTTCTTGCAAGATACTACCCCAAAAATAAAATATTTTTCTTCTTTATATTTTTTTTATGCACCCTTGAAAAAGTCTTAAAACGCTTGTAATGCAAAGTGCTGTTATAACGTTTCGTTATACCTCTTGATGATAATGCCTCTTGATAACCTAAAACATCAGAGGATCCTTATAAACACCGACGTTGATAACCATACCCATAGCGATCATGTTGGCTAAAAGAGCGCTGCGTCCATAGCTGACAAAAGGCAGGGGGATGCCGGTAATGGGCATGATGCCCACGGCCATTCCCACATTTTGCAGAATATGAAATACCAACAGGGAAACCACGCCGGATACCAGAAGGGCGCCAAAGAGGTCCTTGGAGCGACCGGCAATGGTCAGGCAGCGCAGCAGCAAGGCAAAAAACAGAACCAGCACCACGAAACAACCTACAAAACCAAATTCTTCCCCCAGCACACAAAAGATGAAGTCTGTCCATTGCTCCGGCAGATAGCCGCTGGCAGTCTGGGACCCTTGGCCCCAGCCCTGACCCCACAGGCCGCCGGAGCCCACGGTAATCTGAGCTTGAATTACATTCCAGCCCCAATTGCGGGGATCATATTCCGGATTGATGAAAACCACCAGCCGCATGAGCTGGTATTCCTGTAAAGGCAACCACCAGCCCCAATTGAGATGGCCATATATCCACAGGATAACGGCTCCCAGCCCGCCGCCGAAAAGCAGGCCCAGCTTCCAGAGGGAGCCTCCAGCCGCCAAAAGCATGCCAAACAGGATAGCCACAAACACCAGTGCAGTGCCCAGATCCGGCTGGGCCAGCACCAAAAGCAGGGGTATTCCGCCGTAAATGAAGGCGGGCAGCATCTGTCCCCAGGTTTTAAGCTGGCCTTTTTTGGCTGCCAGATATTTTGCCATGCAAAAGATCAGCATGATCTTTGCCGGCTCCGCCGGCTGAAAACGAAGAGGCCCCAGCTCAATCCACCCCTGAGTACCCTTGGCGGATACCCCAAAAAACAAGACCGCCAAAAGCATCAGGTTCATCAGGATGTATAGGGTCCGCTCAACATTTAGCAGACGGCTTAAATCCATGGCCTGCAGGCAAAAAATCAGCACAAAGCCCATAGCGGCGGCTGTAGCCTGCAGCAACACATAGTTGATGCCGTATCTGGCAGAGGCGGCAACGCTGGCGCTATCCAACACCAAAAAACCGGCGCAAAGAATCAGCAGCAGGAAAACCAGCAGCGTATAATCTATATTTTTGATAATTGTTTTTATTTTACTCTGCATTGACCTATTGTTCTCCCGGCCCTTCTCCCGGTTGTGCCGCGGGTTGTGCCGCCGGTTCTTCCGGCAGCTCCTCTTGCGGTTTTTCGCTGAAGTAATATTCCAATACGGCTTTGGCCACCCTGCCGGCGGAGCCGGAACCGCTGTGACCGTGTTCGATGACGCAAGCAAAAGCAATCTGAGGATTTTCTGCCGGCGCAAAACAAATAAACAGGCCGTCAAAGTCCTTGTTTTTACTGTATCCTACCCGGCCAGGCTGGGCCGTACCTGTCTTGGCGCCGCCGCCGATGCCCGGGGCCAGGCCCGCAAACGCACTGTAGGCCGTGCCTCCCGGTCTGCTTACCGTGGTCAGGGCCTCCTTCGTGGCATCCAGTATCCACTGTTCCACATCTACCTTGCGGCTCTCCGGCTCATGCTGATACTTAAGAGAACCGTCGGGGTTGTAGATTTTGTCCACCACATAAGGCGTATAATAGGTGCCGCCATTGGCAATGGCGGCCGTATAAGCAGCCAGTTCAATAATTGTATACTGATTATATCCCTGGCCGATGCCGGTATTAAAGGTATCGGCTTCACGCCAGATCGTATCGGCATTCAGCCTTTCCCGGCGCCGGGCCTCCAGGGTATTGACTTTGCTGCGCAATTCCCTTTCCAGGCTCTTTTTTTCTTGTTCCGTTTCCGCCTGACTGATCAAAGGCTGGTAAGTGGCCGCTAAATCCGCCAGTTGCTTGTCGATATCTTTATTGATAACGTCGGAGCGCCGGCCGAATTCGATGGTTTGCCAATTCAAGCTGGGCAAAAGTCCCGCTCCTTCAAAAGGCAGGTCCAATCCGGTTTTGGCGTCCATATTGAATTCGTGGCCGATTTTGCCGATCATGCCGATGCCGGCCCGGCGGGCAGCCTCCTGAAAATAGACGTTGCAGCTTTTAGCCATAGCCTGATAATAATTCAGTGAACCATGAACACCCGTACATTTGATATAAGGCTTAAACCAGTAAGAACCGGTGCATGTAATGCGGGTTTCCGGCGTAATATTGCCGGAAGCTAAAGCCGCCATACCGGTAATGGGTTTAAAGGTAGATCCGGGTACGTAGCTGCCCTGAATAGCCCGGTTGTACAAAGCTGCCGGCTGTTGGTTAAAATAATAGTCCGCCTGCTCCTGGGTTAAAGGGTTGCCGTTGAAATCCTCGGGATACATAATAGGGCGGCTTACGGAGGCTAAAACACCGCCGGTATTGACATCCAAGACTATCGCCGCTCCCGCTTGGGCCTTGGGGTAGTTTTCGGCCACGGCAGCCAGCACGCTGTCGAAGCTCTCCTCCAAAACCTTTTGCAGCTCTAAATCCATGGTAAGCCACAGGCTGTTGCCGGATACGGAAGGAAGATTGGACACTTCCTGCAGAGGATGATTTCTGGCATTAACCGTTACCTCCCGGAAGCCGTTGGTGCCTTTAAGATCAAACTCGTAGCTTTTTTCCACCCCGGTCTTGCCCACCAGATCGCCCAGGCCATGGTTTTCATAACCTGGCTGATCGATTTCTTCTTTAATGGGATGGACATAACCTAAAACATGGCTCATGAGGCCACCGTAAGGATAATAGCGCTGAGGGCTGGTTTCAATTAATATACCCGGCAGCTGCCAGCGCCGCTCCTCCAAACGGATCACCGTTTCCAGGGGAATATCCCTCTTGATGACGATAGGCTCATAAAGGCGGCTGGCCTGGGCGTCTATGCTGTCTTGCACCGCCTCAACCGTAATGTCCGGATCCCCTAAAACACTGACCAGCCCTTCCACTACCTGGGTAATATCCTGATCTTTCAGGCCCAGATAATTTAACGTCAGATTATAAACAGGCCGGTTGGAAACCAGTACATTGCCCCGGTGATCCATAATCTCTCCCCGGGAAGCCTTTTCCGTAATCCAGCGGGTGGACTGACTGATGGCTTTGTTGAGAAAAATCTCTTCCTGCATCACTTGCAGCCAAAAAAGCCGGCTTACCAGCACAAAAAAAATGGCGGTAACCAGGGCTCCGTATAATAATAGCCGCTTTCGCGTCTGCTTCCTTTCTTTGCTCTCTTCCCAGAGAGGAGATCCGATAGACATGAGTTAGTTTTCCTCCTGAAGGTGCAACTGTTTATCGGCCAAGTGAAAAAAGGGCCCGTATAAAAAGGGGACCAGGCACACGTTAAATAGCACCTCAAACAAGCCTTGATAAAAAACATTGGCCAAATACCAGCGGGCCCCCGCCAAATGCCCCATAATAAATACCAGAACCAGGCTGAGAATAGAGCCCGCTAAAACATTAATAATCGGTACCCAGATGTTTTCTTTGAATATGCTTTTGGCCAAAGAACCGGCCAAAAAGCCTACCACACATTTTGCCAAAGCGTTGAGACCAACAAACCGGCCAAAAAACAGATCCTCGGCCAAGCCTATCAGAAAGCCGGTGACGGCGCCGTAAACCGGGCCCCGGAACATGGCGTTGAACACTACCAGCAAAAGAGGAAAATCCGGTGTAGCCCAGGCCAGCCCTAAAGCCCGGGGGAAAATACTCCTGAGCACCAGTCCGGCAAAGGTGATGCCTGCCAGCATCAAATTATACATGTCTCTCACATCTCCCTAAAAAGCTGCCGCCCTTGTGTACACATGGAATTTATTTTTGGCTGCCTTCCGGCTGCATGCTAAATTCCTGGCCTTCCGGCAATACCGGCTCCTCGTCTGCGTTTACCGACCGGATAATCATAACCTCCTCCAGCCGCCGAAAATCCACTGCCGGCCGGACGGTAGCCCGTTTGGTCAAACCATTGGAATCCGCTACAACTTCCTCAACTACACCCACCATTAAGCCTTTGGGAAATATACTGCCGTAGCCTGAGGTAATGACCCTCTGGCCCGGGGATATCTCTGCAGCATGATCCAGCCGAAGCATTTCCAGCAAATCATCCTGCCCGGTGCCGGTGACCATGCCGGGAGAAAAACGGGTTTCCGATATTCTGGCTCCCACGGCGCTTTCCCGGTCAATCAAAAGCAGCACCTCCGCTGTGTGAGGCGTTACCGCTACAATGCGGCCCACCATACCGGCAGGAGCTATTACTGCCATCTCGCAGGCCAAACCCGATGTGGTGCCTTTATCCAGAACCACTGTTTGATTCCAGTTGTCCGTATCTCTGCCGATCACCTGAGCCGTCACCAGATTAAAGGTCCGGCTGTGGGTGGCCTTATAGTCCAGCAATGCGCCAAGGCGGCGGTTTTCCTCCTGCAGCTCCTGCATTTGCTGAATCCAATATTCCGCGGCAGCCAGAGATTCCTTTAACGCTTCATTTTCCTGACGCAATAAGCGGTTATCTTTAAAATAGCCAAAAAAACCGCCCAGGCCGTCGCCGATAACGCTAACGGCTTTTTGTACCGGCCAGGCCAACTCCCGCAGAGGCTTGCCAGCCCCCACCATATCCGGATGCTGCCAGCCTGTGCTTTGCATCAGGTAAAGCAGAAGGATCACTGCCAAAGTGACCGCAATAGCCCAAAGAGCTCCTTTGCGCTTCATTTTTTCTTTCCTTTTCGCATAGGATTTTGAATTTCGGCGGTAATAGCCGCCATCTTGCCGGACTCCAGCATACTGTGGTATTGACCATGGGACAAAATAATATGATCATAAAGGCGGATGCCTAAAAGCTCGCCGGCCGCAGCCAATCGCCGGGTTTCTTCGATATCCCGCTGGCTGGGCCTTAAATCGCCGCTGGGATGATTATGGAGCAGAATAATGCCGGCGGCGCTGCGCTTCAGCGGCGGCTTAAACACTTCCCGGGGATGGGCCGGCGCTGAATTGAGGCCGCCTAGAGATACGCTGTCCACAGCAATAACCTGGTTGGCCGAATTAAGATTGATGACCCGGACAGCCTCCCTGTCTAAAAAACCGATCTCGCTCTGCAGCAGATCGGCAGCGTCTTTAGGCCCCTCAATAGACGGGCGGCTCTCAGCCGAAAAATAAAGCAACCGGCGGGACAGCTCCATGGCCGCCTTGATCCGGCAGGCCTTGGCCTCCCCAATGCCCTTAATCTCCTTGAGCTCACCAGCCTCCGCTTCCAGAATAAATCTGCCCCCCTCAGCCTGCAAAAGCCGCTGGGCTAAGGTTAGAGCCGATTCTTCACCACTGCCGGAGCCGATCAGTATAGCCAAAAGCTCCTGATTGGTCAAACGGCCGGGGCCAAAGGCCAAGAGGCGCTCCCGGGGCCGCTGGTAGACAGGCATTTGCTTTAGGCCCAGGCCATTGCTTTTGGCAGCAGCCTTATCCATTAGCCTCTCCTGTCTTAATGCCCGCCTGTGCCAGCAACTGGGCAGTACGGTATAGCGGCAGCCCCATTACATTAAAATAGCACCCCTCAATCCTGGGGATCAGGGAGCCGCCAAAGCCTTGTATCCCGTAAGCTCCTGCCTTATCCATAGGCTCGCCGCTATCCAGGTAAGCCTCTATCTGCTCCCGGGAAAGAGGCGCCATCCAAACCCTGGTCTCCTCATAGGCCGGCGGCGGACAGGACTTTCCCTGGTGAAAAAGGCAAATACCGGTAAACACCTGATGGCTCCTGCCGGCAAGCAGGCCCAGCATCCGGCGGCCCTCTTCCCGGTGGCCGGGCTTGCCCAGAATCTGCCCATCAATGCATACTATGGTATCTGCGGCCAATATCCAGCTATCTTTCTCCCTCAAGGCCACAGCCTCCGCTTTGGCTCTGGCCGAATCCATAACCTGCCTGGCAGGACTGCCGGAAAGAACAAGCGTTTTCTCATCAATAGGACTGGGCTTCACCGTAAAATCTACCCCTAATAAAGCCAACAATTGCTGGCGCCGGGGAGATGCTGAAGCTAAAATTAAGTTTATCATGCTTTAACCCTCGATCGTTTGGTAATTTTTGTATATTCTACCACGATTCGATGGTTTCTGTCCAGACCTGCGGTCAAACCCTAAAAAATATCATAATTGCTATAATAAAGCCAAGAATCGAACATAAATTCAGATGCAAAGCCGCTCCCAAGGTAATGGACAACACCATCAAATCCAAGGTAAAAGAAGAGGACCCTAAAGAAATCAGTATCTTGCCGGCCCAGGGAGCAACAGGCTCCAGCAGGATACCGATAAAGCCGCCGATAACACCGCAGGCAATTAACAGCGCCACCAAAAGCCAGGGATTTCTGCTTCCATTATATCTCGCCATCTACACTTTTTTCCCCTTCCGTCAAAAACTCCTTCAGCCATTGGTAAACCTCCGGATTTTGAAAGGAAAGGCCATCCAGGACTTCCTTCATCTCCCCGGACTCGAAAACGAAAACCTGCTGATCCCGTCTATGGGAATAGCGGATATTGATCTCTTCATTGCCCAGCAAAATAGCCAGCATTGTAGAGGCCATATCCCCCAGGGGCGGTCGGTCGATGTGGCTCCTTTGGTAAGAAGCGCTAACCACAGTACCTTCACCGGGCCGGGAGTCAATGGCAAAGCTGCCGCCGCAGGAAAGGGCAGTCTCCTTCAGCATGGGCAGCCCCAGACCTACCTTGCGGGTGGTACGGGTGGTATAAAAAGGGTCCGTGACTTTGGCTATGGTCTCCTCATCCATGCCCTTGCCGTCGTCGGTTATGGAAAAGGCCAAACGGTCTTTTGAACTGTCATCCTCAATGGTGATAGTAATAATACCGGCGCCTGCAACCACGGAGTTTTGCACGATATCCAAAATATGAAGGGCTAATTCCCGCATATTACGTTTCCTCTCGTTATCTGGATACTACGATGTCTCTGCCCGCCTGGCCTTTCATCGCCAGGGCCAGTTCCGCCAGGGACCACTGTTCCAGATAGGCGATGCAGTGTATCTGCCCGATCTGTTCCAGGGCATGGGCGTCGCAGGCCGTCACATACCGGTAACCTAGCTGCTGAATCCGCTCCAGCAATTTTTCGTCCCGGGGCAAATGACGGGTGAGTTCAATGCCGTCAAAGGGTAAATAATCCGGAATAATGCCCAAAGCAGCGGTAACGCTGAAAGCCGGCCTGTCCACATGGGCAGCGATGCAAAGGCCGCCGCAGCGGTGAGTGAAAGCAATGGCATCATCTATGCTGATATTCATAGAAGCAAGAAGCATCCTCTCTTCTTCTCCTATCCTTTCTCCTTGACGGGAAAGCTGCCATTGATGGCCCAAAAAACGGCTGTCGTTTTTTTTGTCGGCCATAAAGGGCCGGAGGATTCCTTCAAAAGCTTCCAACGCCTCAATGGTATCGAACAAACAGACCACATGAATATCCTCCTGGGTCTGCAGCTCCATACCCGGAACAACAATTAAGCCTTTTGCTTTGCCCTCTTCCCAAAAAGGCCTGACGTTAGCGCTGGAGTTGTGATCGGTGATAGCGATAACATCCAGGCCAAAATCCAGGCAACGCTGAATCACCGGCTCCGGCAGCATGCTGTCTTGACCGCAGGGTGACAGGGGTGTATGCATATGCAAATCGATGGCCCATTCTCTCATGACTGAAGAAGCTCCAATTTCTGAAACTTTTTAGCCAGTTCATAAGCCGTCCCCTCTGCGGAAAAAACCGGGATGCCCTCGGTCCGGGCCCGCTCCAGCACCCCTGCTGCCGGCTGGTGGCCCTCCAGAAGCACTATGCCGGAAAGGCCCAATAATTGAGCCACTGCCACGATGTTGATATTCGTTATTACCGTAAGCCAAAGCTGGCCCCCGGCGGCTTTGCCCATAACATTGCTCAGCAGATCCCCGATATAACAGCCCTTGATCTCCATAGGCTGATCAGCCATATCCGGCAACAGCAGTTCCATACCCATGAGCCGGGCTGCTTCACCAGCCAGCATACTATTCCTCCATCCCCCGCAGGCCAGCCTGATATAGCTTGCCAACAGCCGTATACATATTGTAGTCGGTGCCAAAGAGCGGTATGCCTTTTTCGGTGGCAATGGCCAGCATGTCTTCCGAAGGAGATTTGCCCCTTACCACCACCACCGCCGCCAGATCCAGCATCTCCGCCGTACGGATGACCTGGCCATGAATCAGACCGGTGAGCAAAACCGTATTTGTCTCCGTAAAGGCCAGCACATCGCTGAGGAGGTCAGCGGCACAGGCCCGGGATACCTCCTTATCCTCCTGGGCACAAGAGTTTAGGCAGGTGGCATTTAATAATCTCTGAACTTCGCTTAGCTTCATATGTGTTCTCATTCCTTTCGGCCTAAAGAAAGTTCCTTGTTTCCTAATGATGTTTGGTTTTATTAATTCTTCTTTGCCCCGGATTTTTTGGCTTCCTTGCTTTCCTCGATACCCATATAAAAACTGAGCACTTCCATATTTACCGCCAAATCCACATTGCGGCAGCGGATATCCGGCGGCACCACCACGGATACAGGGGCAAAATTCAAAACAGCTTTAACACCTGCCCGGGTCAACATGTCCACTGTCTCTTGGGCGGCAAAACCCGGTACAGTAATCACGCCAATTTGGATATTGTTGCTTTTAACGAACTCATCCAGTTTATACATGGGAGAAACCGTCAGCTTGCCCACCTGTCCTCCTACTTTGCTCATGTCTTTATCGAATATCCCCATAATGTTGAAGCCCCGCTGTTCAAACCCGTTATACAGAGTAAGGGCCTTGCCCAGCCGTCCTGCACCTACAATTATGGCGGTGCGGCCTTTTTCCAATCCCAATATCTTCATGAGATTGCGGTTTAACAAACGGACATCATACCCTACCCCTCTGGTGCCAAATTCGCCAAAATAGGCCAAGTCCTTTCGCACTTGGGCAGAAGAACCATCAACCAACTCAGCAATTTCCTGGGAGGATACCCTGGCTATGCCATTGTTCTCCAACTGCTGAAGGTGTCTGGAGTAGACGGATAATCGAGTAACCGTCGCTTCCGGAATCCGCTCTGCTTTCAAGTTTACACCTCTTCCCCGGCATTTTATCTAATGTATTGGTAATTCCTTTTGTACTGGTAATTACTTTTGATTACCTGATTATATCATACAAAACCAACATCCCACAATAACTGACGCCATAGATTTACAACGGCCAGAGCCTGCTGCTGGGCCAGCCAAAAGGAGCGGCCGTCCTTGTTCTGCTTTAGCTCTTCAAGCCTCTCGATCCATTGAGCCCAGCCGGTTTCCAGGCTGCCAAAGGCTTGAATATCTTTCAAGGATTGATAATAAGCCCCCAACCCTGCCATTTGGCGGCGGCACTCTCTGCCTTCTTCCAGCAGCAAATCCAACCGTTTCCAGGTGGTATTTTGGGTTTCGATTTCCTCCCAGGAGCTGCCGAAAAAATCGGCTCCCCGCCGCAAATGCCGGATCTGCTGGTTGCATAGCAGCATCAATTCCGACAAATAGGAGGGTACTTCTCCGGGGCGCTGCAGCCGGCCTTCGGGAAAGCTTTTCTGTACCAGCTTGCCCTCTCTGCCGGCAGATGAAGCGGCAGCCAGCCAAGAAGCCAGGGCTTTTTCTCCATTGCTGAAACCGGCAAAGTAGGAAGGCTCTTCCTCTCCCTTACCGGCCACTTCCACAGTATAATACGTTAATTGGTCCAATTCCACCTCATAAGAAGCGGCGCCACTTTCAGAGGCAGAGGCAGACGGATTTTCGTTGCCTCCTTCTGCCGCCGGGCCGTTGCGGCCATCGGTGGAAAAAAGCAACAAAGGGTTGCTTTGGATTTCCTCTTTTTGCAATGCCGGCAGCAATTGGCTCAGTGCTGCCAGCAATAATACGGTCGCTAATAAGAGCAGGAACATCTGCCCCTTTTTATTTCTACGCCTCATGCTTTATGCCTCCGTTACCGGCAAAACTGCCTGATACAGATTATGAGGCAAAGGCTTAAAACATGTCCCCATAGTAATGGTAAATTAAAATTCCGCTTTCCGCTTTCCGTTTTCCGGCTTTGAAGGCTTGGCGGCTTGGCGGCTTGCCAGTTTGGGGAGGTTTGGCGGCTTGCCAGCTTGGGGCGGCTTGGCGGCTTTGCCAGTTTGGGGAGGTTTGGCGGCTTGCCAGCTTGGGGCGGCTTGGCGGCTTGCGAAAAATGTCAAACAATCTCGAAAAAGCGCATATTGATTTTTTGAGCAAAAATGCAAGTTTGTAACGCCGATCACATCATTTTGCTCAAATTTTCAGGTTTAAAGCGGATCATTTCCTTTAAATAGTGGGCGCTTTTACTTCTGCCCCTAAATACAGTCAAATAGCGGTGCCGCTACCTTAACAAACCTGCATTTTTGCTCAGTTAGCCCAAGCGAACGAAGACAAACCTGCAATTTTGCTCAGTTAGCTAGCCACAAATGACCGCTAAACCTGCAACTTTGAACAGCCGGCCGAAATCAGCAGTTGAAACTCGGAATGCCCTAGCACCACGAATGTCGTACCTGTTTCTGAGCTAAGTTTACTCAGTCCACTTCTTCCTTAATTCGCCTACCAAATAAAAGGAGCCGGTGCATAAAACCAGGTCTTTTTCCCCCGCCTGGACTATGGCCTCTTCCAGAGCCTGACGACAATCTTCAATATAATCCACCCTGCCGGCGGCGCCGGTAAAGCCCCGGGCCAACTCCTGCCAATGGCCGGCTCTGGCGGATAAGGGTTTGGTAATAATGACACTGCTGACCAACGCATCTAAATAGGAAGCAGCCTTAAGCCGGTCCTTGTCTTCCACCATGCCCATGACTAATATTACTTTTTCGTAATCCCGGCGGTTTTCTTGCAGCCAGGCCGCTAATTGATGCAGGCCGTCGGGATTGTGGGAGCCGTCCAGCACCACTTGGGGATGCTCCTGGACCAGTTCCAGGCGGCAAGGCCAGCTAACCTTTTGCAAACCACGGCGCAAAGCATCTTCCGTCAGAATTGCCTTCTGCCGGCTTGGCCTCAGGGCTGCTTTTTCCGGCACTGCCCCTTGCAGTACTGCCTCTTGCGGCGTTGCCTCTTCCGGCATTGCCTCTTGCGGCACCGTCTCTTGCGGCGTTGCCTCTTCCGGCACTGCCCTTTGCTCAAAAGCGCCGGTTCCGGCCAATATCTCCCAAGCCCGCACCACGCAAGCCAAATTGACGCATTGGTGCTGACCGGCCAGAGGCAGATAAAGCTTTTCATACGTTCCCACGGGCGTGGTCAAGGTCACTTCTTGGCCTGTGAGACCCAGGCTTTTTGTATGCCAGCTACATTCTTGCCAAACCTGAGACAAGGCAAGGGCAGCCGCCCCTGCTTGCTCCGCCTGCGCAGTTCCCTGGGCTTCTGCCCTCTCCTGCTCCGCTTTTGCAGCACCCGACACGCTTACCACTCCCGACGCCTTCACTGCTTCCGACACGCTTACCACTCCCGGCGCCTTCACTGCTTCCGGCACGCTTACCACTCCCGGCGTGCTTGCCTTTTCCGGCGTGCTTGCGGTTCCCGACACCTTTGCGGCTTCCGGCGTGCTTGCGGCTTCCTGTACTTTCGCAAATTCCCGGCAAATCACCGCCAAAGCTGCCGGGTCGTCGCAAGCCGTTACCAGCGGGGTGCCGGCTTTGATGATGCCGGCCTTTTCGCCGGCAATTGCGGCGGTGGTATTGCCCAGAAAGCTTTCATGATCCAGAGAAATATTGGTGATAACGGTCATGAGGGGCCGGGGAATCACATTGGTGGCATCATAGCGTCCGCCCATACCTGTCTCCAGGACCAACACATCCACCTTTTGGCGGCAAAACCAGAGGAAGGCCATAGCCGTCAGTATCTCAAACTGGGTAGCCCGCCGGTCAAGAACTGCCGCCGTTCGCTGGGCCGCCGCCTCCGTTTCCGCCAGAAGGGCCAAAAGCTCTTGATCGCTGATCATGGCGCCGTTGACCCGAAAGCGTTCGTTATAGGAAATCAGGTGGGGAGAGGTATAGAGCCCGGTGCGCAAACCGGCCTCCCGCAGGCAGCTCTCCAGCATGGAGCAAACGGAGCCTTTGCCGTTGGTGCCGGCCACATGAATGACGGCCAGGTCTGCCTGAGGATTGCCCAACTGCCGGAGGAGCTCCAAAATAACGGCCAGCCCCGGCTCAATACCAAAAGAAGAGACCCGTTCCAGGGCCTCCTCAAAAGTGGGCTGAGAGACTTTGTCCAGAGCCTTCATCCTATCCGTTTTATCTATTGCATTCATCTTATCCGTCTCATTCGTACTGGTCATATCTGCGTTATCCATAGATTTCCCTTCATCCATCCCTTAATCATCATCCTTCAATCATCATCCTTCAATCATCATCCTTCAATCATCGCCCTTTAATTTCCGAAAATCCCCAGCCGGGCTTCCAAAGCTTGCAAACGGTAGCGGGCGTCGGCCAGCTTCTCTTCTTCCTTGGCTATCACTTCTGCTGGAGCCTTGGCCCGGAAGCCTTCATTGCCCAGCTTGCCCTCCAAAGCCTTGATTTCGCCTTTGACTTTGTCCCCTTCCTTCTGGAGCCGGGCTTTTTCGGCCTGCATATCCACCAGGCCGGCCAAAGGCAAATAAATCTCAATACCCCGCACCAAGGCCGTCACCGCCTGGCCGGGCTTCTCATCGCTAAGGTCACCCAAGGTAATATTTTCAGCCGAGGCCAGGTTGGCCATATAACTGCGGCAGCTTGCCAGCAAGGTCTTCGTCTCGCCGTCGCCGGCAAGCATGATCAGATCCGCTTTCTTGCCGGGGCCCACGTTGAACTGACTTCTCAGGTTGCGGACGGCCTTCACCGCTTCCATCACCAGGGCCATAGCCGCCTCGGCGTCCTCATTCAGCAAAGCCGGCTCCCCTGCCGGCCAGGCCGTCAGCATAATCGTTTCCCCTTGGTGAGGCAAATGCTGCCACAGCTCCTCGGTGATAAAGGGCATAAAAGGATGGAGCAGAGATAGAGTACCTCTTAATGTCTCCGCCAAAGTCTTTTGCGCCCGGCGGCGGCTGGCTGCCGACTCCTTGCCGTAGAGGCGGGGCTTGATCAATTCGATATACCAGTCGCAGAACTCATCCCAAAGGAATTCGTAAATACGCTGGGCCGCCACGCCCAGATCATATTCCTCCAGGGCTTGGGTCACCTCAAGAGCCGTGCGGTTGTAGCGGCTGATAATCCAGCGGTCGGCCAAATCCGGCTCGGCCAAATCCGACTCGGCGCCGCCGGCATTTTCGTCATAATCCGCCAGATGCATCAGGGCAAAACGGCTGGCATTCCAAATTTTATTGCAGAAATTCTTCGTGCCTTCCAGGCGCTCCTTTTGGAAGCGCAGATCATTGCCCGGGGTATTGCCGGTAACTAGAGTAAAGCGCAGGGTATCTGCACCGTAAGCTTCAATGATCTCAATGGGATCAATACCGTTGCCCAGCGATTTGCTCATCTTACGGCCTTGGGCATCCAGAATCAGACCGTGAATCAGCACATCATGAAAAGGCTGCTTGCCCATAAACTCCAGACCCAGGAAAGCCATTCTGGCCACCCAGAAAAAGATGATGTCCCGGCCGGTAACCAGTACAGAGGTGGGGTAATAGTAATTCAAATCCTCGGTGTTTTCCGGCCAGCCCATGGTGGAAAAAGGCCATAAGCCGGAGCTGAACCAAGTATCCAGCACATCGGGATCCTGCACCAATTTATGGCTGCCGCACTTGGGGCAGGCCGCAGGAGCCCCTTCCTTGGAGCAGATCACCTGGCCGCAATCTTGACAATACCAGACGGGAATACGGTGCCCCCACCAAAGCTGACGGCTGATGCACCAATCCCGCACATTTTCCATCCAATTGGTGTAAACCTTGCTGAATCTGGCGGGCACGAACCGGATGCGGCCATCCTGTACCGCCTGCAAGGCCGGCTCCGCCAGGGGTTTCATTTTGACGAACCACTGCTTGGAAATCATAGGCTCCACTGTGGTATCGCAGCGGTAGCAATGGCCTACGGCGTGCTGGTGTTCCTCGATTTTTTCCAAAAGACCCAATGTCTCCAGGTCGGCCACAATCTGCTTCCTTGCTTCATACCGGTCCAAGCCTTCATACTTGCCGGCCAGGCCGTTCATTTTAGCCTCTTTGTCCATGACGGCAATCTGCTCTAAACCATGGCGCAGACCCGTCTCAAAATCATTGATATCATGAGCCGGCGTAATCTTCACCGCCCCGGTACCGAATTCCAAATCAACCATAGTATCGGCAATAATGGGGATTTCCTTATCCATCAGCGGCAGGATCACGGTTTTGCCCACCAGGCCTGCATAGCGGGGATCCTCGGGATGAACGGCTACCGCAGTGTCCCCCAGCATGGTTTCCGGCCTGGTGGTAGCCACTACCAGATAACGGCCGGGCTCATCCTTTACGGGGTAACGAATATGCCAAAGATGGCCCCCCTCATCCTCATGCTCCACCTCGATGTCGGAAATGGTGGTTTGGCATTTGGGGCACCAGTTGATTAAATAATTGCCCTGATAAATCAGGCCTTTTTCATATAACGCGGCAAAAACCTCCTGAACAGCTTTGGAACAGCCTTCGTCCAAGGTAAATCTTTCCCTGTCCCAATCGCAGCTACAGCCTAAAGTCCCCAACTGTTTGACAATACGGCTGTGGTATTTATCTTTCCATTCCCAGACCTGCTCCAAAAACTTTTCCCGGCCCAGATCGTATTTGCTTACCCCTTCCTGAGCCAGGGCCTCTTCCACCTTAGCCTGGGTGGCTATACCCGCATGATCGGTACCCGGCAGCCACAGGGTGTCATAGCCTTGCATCCGGCGAAAACGGGTTAAAATATCCTGCATGGTATTATCGATAGCATGGCCCAAATGCAAAGAACCGGTGACATTGGGGGGCGGCATCACAATAGAAAAGGGACCTTTAGGGCTTTTATCGGGAAAGGCGCCGTCGGCGGATTTTGTTGCCTTCGGCCCCTTAAAATAGCCTTTTTCCCGCCAGCTTTGGTACCAACGGTCCTCCACTTGCTTGGGATCATAAACGGTAGACAGGTTTTTGTTTTCTTCTTCCACGCTGGAATTCCCCCTATTCTTTGCTTTTGATCTATTACCGGTTTCGGCCGGATTGCTGTTATACTCATCTGCAATTCCGCCTGCACCTTTGGCGCAGTGGCAATTCTTAATTGCCAGATTAAAATATGTATATTTTAATCACAGGATTGCATAGGTTCTGTCTTTGCTGCCGCAGCCGCCCCAAGTCTTTCTTCAAGCCAGGCCGTCAACTCCTCTTTGCCTTGTCCGTTAATTGAAGAAAAGGCAATAACCGGCACCCCGGCCGGCAAGGACAAACCCTGACGAATCTGTTTGATCTGCTTGGGCCATTGGCCCCGGGACAGCTTGTCCGCCTTGTTTCCCACCACCAAAAGAGGGAAATCATAATGAAGCAGCCATTCCATCATGGTCTGGTCGGAGCTCATGGGCGGGTGGCGCAAGTCCACCAATTGAATAATTCCGGCTATCTCTTTGCGGTCCGTCAAATACCGCTCAATAAAGCGACCCCAGCGGGCCCTGTCTTCCTTTGAAGTCTTGGCGTAGCCGTACCCCGGCAAGTCCACAAAAAACCATTCCTGATTGATCTCATAGAAATTCAGGGTTTGGGTTTTGCCCGGCGTACTGCTGGTGCGGGCCAGGTTTTTTCTGTTGAGAAACGCATTGATCAGCGATGACTTGCCTACATTAGATCTGCCGGCCAAAGCAATTTCCGGCTTGCCGGCGGCGGGGTACTGGTCCGGCCCCACCGCCGTGGCAAATATATCCGCTTGCCGTATAATCATGATTTCACCAGCGCCTTCTCCAAAACTTCATCCATGGTTTCCACCAAGTGAAATTTTAGGGATTCGCGGACATTATCCGGAATATCTTCAAGATCTTTCTCATTTTCTTTCGGTAAAATAATGATTTTGCAGCCCGCCCGGTGGGCCGCCAGGATTTTCTCCTTGATGCCGCCTACGGGCAGCACCCGGCCCCGCAGGGTGATCTCACCGGTCATAGCGATATCGGCGTCCACCAGCTGCTCGGAAAGGGCCGAAGCCATAGCTGTGGCCATGGTAATGCCGGCGGAAGGGCCGTCTTTGGGGATGGCTCCCTCCGGTATATGAATATGAACGTCCATATCCTTATAGAAATTTTCGTCGATGCCCAGTTTGGCCGCCCGGGAGCGGATAAAGCTATAGCCGGCCTGAGCCGATTCCTTCATCACGTCTCCCAGCTTGCCCGTAAGGATCAGCTTGCCGGTGCCTTTCATCAGGCTGACTTCGATATGGAGAACCTCGCCTCCTACAGCCGTCCAGGCCAGGCCGTTGGCGGCCCCCAGCAGGTTGCCTTCCTGGGAATCCCGGTGGCGGTAGCGGGGTATGCCCAAATACTGCCGCAAAACTTTAGCATTTACCGTAACGGAGCGTTTCGTACCGTCGGCCACCTGCCGGGCGGATTTCCGGCAAATGCGGGCTATTTCCCGCTCCAAGCTCCGGATACCGGCTTCCCGGGTATAGTTGGAGATGACGGTTTTCAACTCCTCATCGCCGATTTTCATCTGGTTTTTTTTCAGGCCATTTTCTTTCATCTGCTTGGGCACCAGATAGCGCCTGGCGATTTCCAGCTTCTCTTCCTCCGTATAGCCGGCCAGAGTGATCAGCTCCATCCGGTCCAGCAGAGGGGCGGGGATATTGTAAGCCACATTGGCCGTAACAATAAACAGTACCTTGGACAGATCAACGGGTATTTCAATGAAATGATCGCTGAAGGTGGAGTTTTGTTCCGGGTCCAGAACTTCCAGCAGAGCCGAAGAAGGATCGCCCCGGAAATCCATGCTCATTTTATCTACTTCGTCCAGCAAAAAAACGGGATTTTTCGTGCCGGCGGTACGCAGGCCCTGAATTACCCGGCCCGGTAAAGCCCCAACATAAGTCCGGCGATGTCCCCGAATCTCCGCTTCATCGCGGACGCCGCCCAAAGACATGCGGACAAATTTCCGGCCTAAAGCCCGGGCTACGGATTTGGCCAGGGAGGTTTTGCCCACTCCCGGCGGCCCCACCAGGCAAAGGATGGGTCCTTTGATGGTGTTGGTCAGCTTACGGACAGCCAGATATTCCAATATCCGCTCCTTGGGCTTTTCCAAACCGTAATGATCTTCGGCCAGAATCTTTTCGGCCAGCAAAATGTCCAGATTATCCTCGGTCTCCTGCTGCCAGGGAATCATCAGCAACCAATCCAGATAATTGCGGACAACCGTAGCCTCCGCCACCATGGGGGGCATCTTTTCCAAACGTTCCACTTCTTTGAGGGCTTTCTCCAGCCCCTCTTCGGGCATACCGGCTTCTTTCAACTTCTTACGGTATTCCTCAGCCTCCGCCAGCCGGTCTTCCTTCTCGCCCAGCTCTTTTTGAATGGCTTTGACCTGCTCCCGCAAATAATATTCTTTTTGATTTTTATCCAGTTGTTGCTTAACCTGAGCGCTGATTTTCCGCTCGATATCCAATATCTCTAATTCCCGGCCCAGAATACCGGTGAGCAAATGCACCCGGTGGGCTACCGATAAAGTCTCTAATATTTTTTGGCGCTCCGGCAATTTTAAATTGACATGGGAGGCCACAAAATCGCAAAGCCGGCCTGGATCTTCGATGGAGGTGATTGCCGCCACCGATTCCGGCGTCACTTTTTTGCTGAGGCGGACGTATTTCTCAAACTGCTCCGTCAAAGTCCGGGCAGCGGCCTCCATGATCAAGCTGCTTTCATCCTGATCCTCCACAAAAGTAAAAACGGCCTCCATGAAGCTGGTTTGCGCCGTCAATTCCTTTAAAGCCGCCCTGGCTGCGCCTTCCACCAGCACCCTTACCGTACCGCCGGGCAGCTTCAGCATCTGCTTGATATCCGCTACGGTACCTATCCTGTGCAAATCATCGATGCCGGGATCGTCCTGGTCGCTGTCTTTCTGGGCCAAAAGCAGAATCTGATTGCGGCTCATCATCGCTGCTTCCAAAGCTTTAATAGATTTCTCCCTGCCTACGTCCAAATGCATCATCATGCCGGGGTAAACAATGATTCCCCGCAAAGGCAGCAAAGGCAGCTCATATATCTTTTCGTCAGCGTAAGCTTCCATAATTTTATCACCTTCATTCAAATTAACATTGTAAATATATCATAGACGGCGTTTGCTGGCAATGATTTGCATCTATATAGTAGCTTCCTGTTTGCAGGGCTGTTTCATTACCGCCTGTTCCGGCTGCTCCCCTTCCCTTTGCTTGGCAATCAGCTCTGAACGCAGCTTTGCAGCCTCCTCCAGCCCCCGGGCCAGGCCGTCTTCTTCTTCCTCTTTAACAGGCAGCATAGCTATCTGTTGGCTGAGAACCGCCAATTTCAAAACTTGTTTGATATTATCCACGGCAATAACCTGGATATCTTTCCTGCCTTCGTATTCCTTTTGCCAATTATCTTTAGGGATCAGCACCCTGGTAGCTCCGGCCTGAGCGGCGGCATCGATTTTGGCCCGGACCCCGCCTACGGGCTTCACCTCACCCCAGAGAGAAATCTCTCCTGTCATGGCTAAGCGGTTGTCCAGCATGGTTTTGGTAGTAGCGGAATAAACAGCCGCCGCCATAGCTATGCCTGCCGAGGGTCCGTCTACAGGGAAACCGCCGGGAAAGTTAATATAGACATCCCACTGGCTGAAATCCTGTTCCAAAAAACGGCGCAATACGGCCAACACCGTATTGACGGAGCAAAGGGCCATGCTTTTACGCCGCATAGTATGGCCGCTGCCCTGTCCCATCTCTTCTTCTTCCACAATACCGGTAACCTCTACCCTGCCTTTGCCGCCGGCGGCAGGCAAGAGATCGGCCTCGATTTCCAGCAGCATACCCAAATTAGCCCCATAAACAGCCAGACCATTGCTTCTGCCTAAACGGGGCAGAGCCGGCACCTGGTTTTCCGGCCGGGGTTCGTAATGGCCGGAACGCAACACCCATTCCAGATCCTGCCGGCGCAAAATCCGCTCCTGGCCGGCCTCCAGAAGACCTGCCGCCATCTGAATCATGTTCACCGATTCCCGCCCGTTGTTGGCATAGCGGCCCACCACCATCAGGGCTTCCGGCTCCAAAGCCAGTTCCAGTTTGCCGGCAGCCTCCAAAGCAATACGGCGGATTTGCACCGGTGACAAGCCTTTAAAGTAGATTTCGATACAACGGGAGCGCAAGGCCGCCGGCAATTGCTCCGGCCGCCGGGTGGTGGCGCCGATCAGGCGAAAATCGGCGGGCAGGCCGTTTTGAAAGATATCATGGATGTGCATGGGTATATTGGTATCGTCAGCGGAATAATAAGCGCTTTCCAGTATTACCTTGCGGTCTTCCATGATCTTCAGCAGCTTATTTAATTGAATAGGATGAAGCTCGCCTATTTCGTCGATAAACAGTACGCCGCCATGGGCTTTCGTCACCGCCCCCGGTTTCGGCTGAGGTATGCCGGCAGCCCCCATGGAGCCGGCGCCCTGATAAATAGGATCATGAACGGAACCAATCAACGGATCGGCAATACCCCGCTCATCAAAACGGCAGGTTGAACCGTCCACCTCAATAAAGCAAGCATCTTTTCGAAAGGGAGACAAAGGATTTTTCTTAGCCTCAGCCATCACCAGCCGGGCCGCCGTGGTCTTGCCGATGCCCGGAGGCCCGTAAAGAATCACATGCTGAGGATTGGGGCCGCACAAGGCCGCCCGCAGAGCTTTTATTCCATCTTCCTGACCCACCACTTCCGTAAAATGACCGGGTCTGGTTTTTTCCGCCAAAGGAATGCTGAGGGCAATATTTCTCAGCTTTGCCATTTTTTCAGTTTCTTTCTTATATGTTTTCGGTACCGCCGACGCTGTTCTGGCGCCAGACGGCTGCCGGGTAATGGCGTAAAAAAGCACCATAAAAAGCATCACCAGCAAGATAGCTTGAACCGCAACTGCCATAGTTTTATCCCTCCATTTTATTTTTTTGATCCTGATGTCACAATTGGTATTGTATCCAGATGCGGCAATCTTATGGGATAAAATTAAGGCAGATTCAGGTAATTTTTTATTATAAAAAAGCCCGGCAGCATTGCTCTCCGGGACTTTGATGCAAAAAATTCAATTGTAGTTAAGTTTACCAATCCGGTCAAATCCAAATGAGCAAAAATTGCGGCTGTATGAAAAATACAATCTCAATATCGGCATATAAATGGAAATTTTGAACAAAATTGGACGAAAACCGAAAGTACTGAAAAAGACGGAGCAAGCTGACTGTCGTGGGGGCAGTAACCCCTTAGCGGCTGAAATGTACAAATTTGAGGTTTTATGTTTATTTGCCAGGTCTAACTGCTCAAAGCCTCCAGTTTTACGTTGATAGAACATCTGCGCTCCAACATTTCGGATAGCAGAACATTCGCGCGCTAAATATCTACGGATAGCGAATTGTATCCGTAGGATTGAATAACCGCAGGTTTTGCAAAGGCTGAAGCTTGAATCTGCGAAGTCGCTATCCACCATAGGGCCACAGTGCCTCGAAAGAATCGCTTTTGACCGGCATCAAAACGGAAGAGAAGTGCCCCTCCTGAACCTTCTAAATCCAGTACCAGACACTTCTCCGTATAGCTAAAATCTATCATTTTTCGCGGCTTTCTTAACTTCCTTAGCTTTCCTGGCCCTCTTCCACAGCGCTCTCCCGCCGGGGCGGCCTGGGCCCGTGATATTGATAAAGGCGGCACTCCAGCCGGCCATTGTACAGCTTCGTGTTTTTCGTAGCCTTGCGGCCAAAAGCCTCTTCAAAACCCGGATGAGAGGTCAGCACATAAAAAGACCAGGTATCCAAAGGCGCCAATACCTGCCCCATAGTCCGGTACAGGGCTGCCGCTTCCTGGTCATCCCCCATCCGCTGGCCATAAACGGGATTGGTAATAACAGCCCCATATTTCTTGGAGGAGCGGAAATCCTTGATATCCCGCTGCTGAAAATGAATATACTTGTCCACCCCTGCCAGCTTGGCATGGTAACGGGCCATGGATATGGCATTGGCGTCAATATCATAGCCTTCCAGCCGCATTTCCGCCAGCTCGGCGCTTTTTTCCTGCTGCCAGCGGGCCTCATTTTCCCGGGCTTCCTCCCGAACCTGCCGCCATAAAGCCGCCGGTACCTGGGGCCATTTTTCGCAGGCAAAGCTGCGGTTGAGGCCCGGCGCTACGCCCAAAGCCTTCAACGCCCCTTCGATCAAAATGGTGCCGGAACCGCAAAAGGGATCGATCAATAATTGGTGGGGCCGCCAATTGCTGAGGGTCAACATTACTGCAGCAGTGGTTTCCTTCAAAGGCGCCTGAGCCGACAGCTTGCGCCAGCCTCTTTTATGCAGGCCATCGCCGGAGGTATCCAGCATGATCGTCACCTGATCCTGGGTAATTCGGAACTCCACCTGGTAGACAGGGCCGGTTTCCGCAAACCAAGTCACTTTTTTGTACTTCTCTTGCAACCTCTGCACAATAGCCTTTTTAATGATAGCCTGGCAATCGGACACGCTAAAGAGTTGGGATTTCAGGGACTTGCCGGCTACGGGAAAGGCAGCCTCCACATCCAGCCACTCCTCCCAAGGCAGGGCTTTGGTACCTTGAAACAGCTCCTCAAAGGTCACCGCCGGAAAACTTCCCACTTCCACCAGCACCCGCTCGCCCTGGCGGATCAAGGTATTGCAGCGGACTAAATCCACAGGGCCGCCGCTAAAGGTGACGCCGCCTTTGCCCACCGTCAGCCCCTCGGTATAGCCCAGCCGGTTCATTTCTTTGCGCAGCAAGCCTTCGACGCCGCTAGGAGCAGTCACAATGATTTTATAAGAATTCACATTTCACCTTCCGTATTCAGATATTCAGATATTTGGAGGAGGACGGATTGTACAAAAATTGAATTATTATGGAGATTTATTGCGCACAACTGCAATTTTTGAGCAGATTTGCCTCTAATTCGCCTTTTGGGCCAGGAGTAATTCCTATTAAGTTCACAAAATCTCCATTTTTGTACAATTGACCCGGGCTCCAGCCAGCATCTTGGTGCCAGTTGGGGCCTATCGCCCTTGTCGCTCAGCCAATTCCTGCAGCAATCCCTATCTTCGGAACCCCAACTGCTCAAAATTGCAAGTTTATAGGAGGGCACTGAAAAAGCACCACTTTTATGAGACAAAAGGTTTACTTCTCCTCAATTCGCCGAAAGAGGAAGAACCATTTGGTGAAAGTTGAAGAAGAAAAAGCGCTCAGTGCGCTGCTGCTAGTTCCTTTAATCGGATAATCCTCTTTACATTGGCCACAAATGCCGTGAAGTACATTTGGATTTGCATACCAAATAAGCCCACATACTTGCAGCGAGTAAGACCATGCACTTGTTTCAACTCGGCGTTTTTTGCCTCGATCTTGTAGCGTTCCTTTAGCCGTTTTTTAAAATATTCCGTTTGCTCAAAAGCATATTGCCTTTGGTGGGTTTCGCCGGAAATCTTAAGACAATAGGATTTCCTTTTGGCTCCGGTTTGGCAACAGGTTCCATAGCACGGGCATTTCTTGCAGGTTTTCACACTGAACCAGTAGATATAATACTGACTACCGTTTTTATGTTTCCGGATCTCACAACGTATCGCTAAATGACCTTGCGGACACTGCATTGTACCGGCGTCTTTATTGTAGATGAACCCCTTGTCTCTGGGGTGTCCGTTGGTCACCGCTGCACTTAAACGGGAGATGAGTTTGATGTCCCGCTCTTCACAGTACTCAATATTGCTTTTGCTGGAATAGGCTTTGTCTCCAATGACCTCCTCAACCTTCACCCCGTTTTTTACCGTTTTTTCAATCAGGCTTTGCAGTCTAGTGGTATCCGGTTCCTGACCAGGGGTGACCTCAATAGCGGTGATCAGCCGTTCATCGGTCATGGCGAGATGGTTTTTGTAGCCGAAGAAACTGCTGTCTTTACTTTTATGGCCTGTCTTTGCCTCCGGGTCATAGCCGGATTGAATGTTTTTGATCTGGTCACCCTCCAACATTTTCGCTATACTATCCCTCAGCTTCCAGGTAGTTTTGCTTTCCAGCCGCCCTTCAAGAACCTCTGCCAACGCTTTGGTATAACGGATTTCTTCCTCAACTTCTGCGGTTTCCAAGGGCTTCTCCGGAAAATATTTGGCCAGCTCCGGTTGCGTTTTGTAGACTTCCTTTCGCAGAGCCTTTGCTAATCTTCTCAATACTTGAGTTGGTGTCTCCCGGTTTGCCTTGCTGTGAGTGTGAGTAGAATCTACGATGACGGACTGGGACTTGATCAAGTCCTTCTCGATAGCTTGCTGGATCGTTTCTCCCAGCATTTCTTCCAGGATATCTTCATTGATCCGTGTCTTTCTGAATTTCGTCAACAAACTCGGGTCAATCGTTCCTTCTTCCGGCTGAAGTCCCACAAAATATTTGTAGGCCATGTTATAGCTAAGGTCTCTAACCAGCACTTCATCGGAAAGATCGTAGAGCCGTTTTAAGAAAAGGATTTTGAACATCATTTCCGGCTCTTTTGCTGGCCGACCGAAATGCTCGCAGTATTGCTCTTTCAGCATGGGATTGACAAAGCTGAACTCTACGTTTTCCTTTATCTTTCTCAGAAAATGATCCGGGGGGATAACCAGATCATAAATTCCCGCATATTCGGATAGCTGAAGCTGGGTTCCATTCCTTAGCATCAATTCCACTTTCTTTCCTACTGATTTATTACCAAAATTATACCATGAATTCTATGACTTTTTCAGTGCCCTCAGTTTATAGCGGCTGTCCAGGCATTTTGTGCAAAATTGCAGGTTTGTTAGCATTTGCAGATGCTAACTGTGCAAAATTGCAGGTTTGTAGTGTACAGACTCTTTGAAAATAGGGGATCATGCCACCTTTGACCCTAAATACAGCGAAAAAGCAGTATTGGGACAGTTGTAGCTTGAAATTTTGAGCAGACAGCCTCAGCAAACAGTAACAAACTTGCATTTTTGAGCAGTTAGCCCCAGTGAACAGCAACAAACCTGCATTTTTGAGCAACCGGCGTCGATTAGAGCGGCCGCACCGATTGAAGCAGCCTTTATCGCAGTGGGGGCTTAGCAGTTGCTGCGCCTCCTACCGCCACCACAGCCCTGTGCGCAGTGGCCCTTCCGCTGCCGTAATGTGTTGCCGTCCCCTGCAGTCCTGCATCCCTGCGGCCCTGTAGCCCAGCGGCCCTGTAGCCCAGCGGCCCGTCGGGCTGCCGCCGCCTAGCTACTATAGCCTTGTCATACGCCCAATATTTTGAGCGAAATAGAAAAATAGACAATCAAGGACACTGCATCAACAATAGTGGTAATTAAAGGTGAAGCCATAATCGCCGGATCCGCTTTGCACAGCTTGGCCACAATAGGCAGCACGCCGCCGATGGTCTTGGCCAAAGCTACCGTCAACACAAGGCTGACGGAGACGATGATATAAACCATGGGTTCACCGGGATAAGTAATCATCAGCCGGATGCAGTTAACTAAGGCTAAAGCTGTACCTACCAGCAAGCTGACCCGCAGCTCTTTCCAAAACACCCGGCCCATATCCTTGCCTTCAATCTCATCCAAGGCCATGCCGCGGATAACCATGGTGGCGCTCTGGGAGCCGGCATTACCGCCGGTTCCCGTCAGCATGGGGATGAAGGTGACTAAAATAGGCATAAACTGGATGAGATTCTGATAGTGGCCCAATACGCTGCCTGTGATCATGGCGGAAATCATCAGCACCAAAAGCCAAAGAATACGGTTTTTCGCCAGCTCCCAGACGCCGGTTTTCAGATAAGGCCGCTGGGAAGGCAGCATAGCCGCCATTCTTTCGAAGTCCTCGGTGTTTTCTTCCTGGATAACGTCCATAACGTCGTCAATGGTGATAATGCCTACCAGGCGGTTTTCCTGGTCCACCACCGGCAGAGAGAGGAAATCGTATCTGCTGATAATCCTGGCCGCTTCTTCCCGGTCATCGTAGGTATGGACAAAAATTACGTCGTCGTCCATAATCTCCCCGATTAGCGTGTCCAAATCCGCCAAAAATAGACGGCGGACGGTAGTTACTCCTTCCAGACGCCGATTGGCGTCGGTGACATAACAGGTATAAACCGTTTCGCTGTCCAGGCCCACTTGGCGAATGCGCTCAAAGGCCTGATTTACTGTCATTTCCTTTTTAAGGTGAACGAACTCCGCCGTCATAATGCTGCCGGCTGAAGCCTCGGGATAGTTCAAAAATTGATTGATCAGGCGCCTGGTCTCCGGGGAGGTATGCTGAAGCAGCTTCTTTACCACATTGGCCGGCAACTCTTCCAGCACGTCTACGGCGTCATCTACATAAAGCTCGTCGATGATGGCCGAGGCTTCCTTGTCCGTAATGGTTGTAATCAATTGCTCCTGGGTTTCCTGAGCTAAATAGGAAAACAGCTCCGCCGCAAATTCTTTATGTAATGTCCGAAAAACCACCGGCAACTGCTTTGGCGGCAGGCTTTCTAAGAACTCGGCGGCATCGGCCTTGTTCAGCTCGGACAGCTTCTCCTTGAGGGCCCGGTATTCCTTGTTTGCCGCCAGTGCCGTCAATTCCTCAAATAACTCTTTTTCCATTTCCATAACGGCACCCCCCTATAATCTCGGCTCTATTTTTCTTTTTTGCCATTTTTATGGCCTCCTTTTCAAAATCAGGAGCATAAAAACAGACATAACCGCAAAAAGCAGATGTCAAACGACTTTGGTGCAGAGCAAATCCGGTGCAGAACAAATCTGCCGCAGAACGAATCTGCCGGAACCAAAGCATCAGCAAACATCTGCATTGCGGTCCGATCATACGAATCAGTCAAGCAAAGTCAAGCTTTGCCTGTCTGGGCCGGGTGCTGGTCAAATCAGCTATGCCGTTATCTTTTGGGAAGAAAAACAACGGCCATAGCAAACATTTGCCGGCACGGGTGATCATCGGCGTCCGCTTTTATACATCTGTCGCTTGGGTCCACTGTTTTTCCCTCCTTTGTGTATTTTATGGAATAATCTCGCCGGGAGTACGTCGTCCCATCTAGAATTATAGCGAAAAAATACCCTGGTGACAAGACAAGGCTGAGGAGAGGGGCAAGAAAAGTTTTATATCCACAAAAAACGTATTGACAAATAGGGTTTTCCCGGTGTAAAATTTCAAACATAATAAATATGGCTATGAGGAAAACGAGTACTTATTTCGGAAAGCACAGAGAGAAGATGGTTGGTGCGAATCTTCGAGTAAGAAATGAGGAAGCCATTTCTGAGCCATGGACCCAAAGGCATTGCTGCCCAGTAGGCTCCATCGTGACCGCACGTTACAGCGGTAAGGCATGTTTGTGCCTGATGAGCGCGGAAAGCTTGGCTTTCCGAAATTAGGTGGTACCGCGGAGATTTTCGCCCTAAGTCAAAAGACTTAGGGCGTTTTTTATTTTGAAAGGAGTCAATCAATATGCTAATCGAAAAAGCCAAAAAAATGGAGCAAGTCCATTACGATATCCGGGGGCCCATCTCTGAAGAGGCAGAACGCATGGAAGAGCAAGGCATAGAGATTGTTAAGCTCCATACCGGCAATCCCGGTTTATTCGGCTTTGAACCGCCGAAATATGTAGTAGAGGATTTAATGAACAGCCTGCAGCTTTCTTATGCTTATTCTACTTCCAAGGGTCTGCGGGAAGCCCGGGAGGCAATCGTCAGTTATTCTGCCAAAAAGGGCATTACAGGCATTGAACCGGAAGACGTGTACACCGGCAACGGCGTCAGCGAATTAATCATGATGTCCATGCAGGCTTTGCTCAATCCGGGAGACGAGGTTTTGATTCCCACGCCGGATTATCCCCTTTGGTCGGCGGCTGTTACTCTGACCGGCGGTAAAGTCGTCCATTACCTCTGCGATGAAAAAGCGGATTGGATGCCGGACATGCAAGATATGCGGAGAAAAATCACCAGCCGTACCAAAGCCTTGGTTATCATCAACCCCAACAACCCCACCGGCGCTCTTTATTCCAACGACTTGTTGAAAGAGATGCTGGAACTGGCCAGACAGCATAACCTGCTGGTGCTTTCCGACGAAATTTATGACCGGCTGGTAATGGACGGCCTGGAACACACCTCCACCGCTTCCCTGGCCCCGGATCTGCCGATGATTACTTACAACGGCCTGTCCAAATCCCATCAGATCTGCGGCTTTCGCTGCGGCTGGATGGTGCTAAGCGGCGACAGGGCTCAGACTGCCGGCTACCGGGAGGGCCTGACCGTAATGGCCTCCCTCCGCCTTTGTTCCAACGTGTTATCTCAAGCTGTAATCAAATCTGCTCTGGAGGATCCGGCTTGTTCAGACCATCTGCTTTTACCCGGCGGCCGCCTTTACGAGCAGCGGGAATGCGCTTACCGGATGCTCAACGCCATCCCCGGCGTCAGCGCCGTCAAGCCCAAAGCCGCCTTATATATTTTCCCCAAGCTGGACCGGCAAAAGTTCAACCTTAAAGACGACAAGAAATTGGTTTTGGATTTTCTCAAGGCCAAGCATGTGTTGATTACTGAAGGAGCGGCTTATAACTGGACTGAACCCGATCATTTCCGGCTGACTTACCTGCCCAAAGTGGAGGAATTAGCCGACGTCATCAACCGGCTGGGGGATTTCCTAAGCAATTACAGACAGTAAGCCGGTGGTAATCTCTCGCGATTACAAGCGATTAGCAACACATACGCTTTCCCATACTGCCGGTCTGAAAGCGCTTACAAAAAGGAGCTCAGAATGAACCTGAGAAGGTCCGGGAAGAGCTCCTTTTTCATTTAAAAAATTTCGTTATAGGAAAAACAGATAGTGGATTATTGTGGATTTGCATTTCCATTTGTCAGATAATTGTGGTAAAATTTATTCAGAATTGTCAATACAAAAGAAGGGAGTTGATACAATTTATTGTCCGTTATAATAATATTTTGCAAAAAATCGGTGAGACTCTGAAGTAACTCATCGCTTGGTGCTGCAATTTTTCAGAATCATCCATTATTGCGGCGCAGGTGATCAAAAAAGGAGGATGATCCATGTTAAGCAAAAAGGAATCTAACCAAAAGGTCAACGGTCTGGCACTTATTCCATTTTTAGTTTTTATCATTATTTATATGGGCGCAGGGCTTTTTATGCAAGCCAAGGGCGTCGAAATGGCCTTTTATCAATTCCCTTCTGTAGTAGCAATCTTTATCGCCGTAATCCTCGCCTTTATCATGCATAAAGGTTCCATCGACGAAAAATTCGCTGTCTTCGCCAAGGGCGCCGGCGAAGAAAACATCTTGATCATGCTGATGATCTACATTTTGGCCGGAGCCTTTTCTACCGTAGCCGGGGCTATGGGCGGCGTGGACGCCACCGTAAATTTGGGCCTTTACCTGATTCCCACCCAGTTCATCACCGCCGGTATTTTCATTATCGCTTCTTTCCTGGGTGTAGCTACCGGTACGTCCATGGGGACCATCAGCGCTTTGATCCCCATCGCTTTGGGTGTATCAACCAAGGCCGGCCTCAGTCTGCCTTTAGTAGCTGCCGCAGTTGTAGGCGGAGCTATGTTTGGCGACAACCTGTCCATGATTTCCGATACCACCATTGCCGCCACCCGTACCCAGGGCTGTGAGCTTCGCGACAAATTCAAGGTCAATTTCATAATCGCCCTGCCGGCAGCTTTATTAACCGTCGTACTGCTGCTGATCTTCGGCGCTCCCGAAGTAGCGGTACCCCTTGAAGATTTGCACTTCGATCTTATCAAGGTGCTCCCCTATATCCTGGTTTTAGGCCTGGCTTTGGCAGGAATGAATGTTTTCCTGGTTTTGACCATCGGTATTTTCTCCGCCGGCATTATTGGTATGATCGGCGGCGAGCTGACTCTGATGACTTTTGCCCAGTCCACCTGGAACGGTTTCACCAGCATGAATGAAGTATTTTTCCTTTCCCTCTTCTGCGGCGGTTTGGCTGCTTTAACCACCCATTACGGCGGCATTAACTGGCTCATTGAGAAGGTGCAGAAGCTGATGCGGGGTCAGAAATCCGCCCAGGTAGGCATTGCCGCTTTGGTCTCCGTGGCCGACGTAGCCGTAGCCAACAACACGGTGGCCATCATCATCAGCGGCTCTATCGCCAAGGATATTTCCCGGGAGTATAAAATCGATCCCCGGCAAAGCGCTTCGTTGCTGGATATCTTCTCCTGCATCTGGCAGGGTATTATTCCTTACGGCGCCCAGCTTCTTGTGGTAGGCAGCCTGACCGGCGGCGCCGCCAGTCCTATGCAGGTCATCCCCTTCCTCTGGTATCAACAGCTTCTGGCCGTCATGGCTATCCTGTCCATTTTCTTCCCCTTTGCCCATCGCGTCATCAAAAAAGACCCCTGGAACTGGGAGTACGATGTGGCTGAATCCGGCGTAGCCGCCAAGAAAGCAGCGGCAGCGGCAGCCGCTTCACTGGAAAGCTAGATGCAAAATCAAGCGATATAAATGCAAAAAAAGCCGGGCAGTACCGGACGCAGGTTCTGCCCGGCTCGTTCCGAAGGAGCCGATAATGAATAACCAAGTAGTCGGAGTAATGGCCGGCACCCCCGTAGATACGCAAATGGGCGTGGATTATCTGGTTCGGCAAGGGCTGCAAGTAAAAGCTTATCCCGTTTCTTGCTCCTCCCGGGAGCAGGCCAAGTTTCAGTTGGGCCCCAGCGAAGAAAAAGAAAGAGTGATCAGCAAAATACTGCGGGAGATAAAAAAGGAAGGCATAAGCGCCGTCGTAGTCTATTGCAATTCCTTGAGCGGAGCAGTGGATATGCCTTCCTTGAGCCGGCAGGAGGATATCAAAATTCTGACCCCTCTGGATGTTTATCGGATTTTAGGGACAGAATACAGGAGGCTGGGCGTAATAGCTGCCAATAGCCAGGGCTTGGCAGGCATTGAGAAGACTTGCTCGGCAGTCAATCCGGATTTGGATATATTCGGGATCGCCCTGCTGCCTCTGGTAAATGGGATAGAAAGCAGGAAGCAACCCCCGGCTTTAATGGCGGAATTCGCTCTGGCCACCCTTTGCCGGTTTTTTGAACTCAATAATGTGGAGGCCATCCTCTTAGGCTGTACCCATTTCCCCTATCTTAAAGAAGAATTGGAGAAAGCAACCAAAATACCGGTTTTAGATCCGGCCCACAGGATGCTTCAGCTTCTTCTGGCGGACCAGCTGCCATAAATCAAGTCTCTTCTTTAATGAACTGGTTTCTTACCCTTTCCGTATAAACTATGGATTCACTGATACATTGTTTCAGCAGCTCTACAAATTCCAAGGCTTCTGGCGACAGTTTGGCATTCTTCAGATGGATCCAGCCCAACCGCATACAATCGTTGCCCTCCAGAGGGATGGAAATCATACGGGTATCCATCAGGCCGCTGACCAAAAGACCGCTGCCGGTAGTAATGGCATCGGTGCTGGCAATGATATTTACCGCCGCCGCTCGGCTATTTACCCTGATGGTACGGCTGGATCTTTTGAAGGTGAGAAGCTGTACCTCCTCGGAAAAGTCAAGAGCAGCACTTTGGCCATGCTCAAAACTCAGGTAAGGATAGTCGCCCAGGTCTTCGGCGGAGACGCTGGCCAGACAGGCCAAAGGGTGATCCCGCCTTACAAAAACACAAGGCGTAACACAATGAAGCTCCTGAAATAGAATGCCCTTAGTTTCTAAAATCCGCTCCAGCATTTTTTCGGTCAAATTGGATAAAAAGATGACGCCGATATCAGCCCGGTGCTCGTATACGTCGTTGATAACTGTATCCATAGAGGATTCTTTTAAGCCAAAAGAAAAATTCGGCTTATCAATACGCTGCAGCAGACGGATAAAAGCATCTTCCGTAAAAGGGTAGCGTTGAGTGGATACGCTAAGGTAAGAAGGCGGAGCCACATTTTTCTTCTTATACATGCTTTCCACATGCTGCTTCTGTTCCAGCAGCAGTTGAGCATAATTCAGAAACTCCTTGCCTTCCTCAGTAAACGCCACACCCCGGTTATGGCGTTCAAAAAAGCAAACGCCCAGCTCATCCTCCAAATCTTTGATGGAGCTTGAGATGCTGGACTGAGAAATAAAAAGGTTTTGGGCGGCTTTATTTATGGAACCGCATCTAAAGATCTCCACCAAATAAAGCAATTGCTGAAAGGTCATGGTTTTCCTTCCTTTCTCTCTAAGGGCATTCCGGTTTTCAGTTATCGGAAAAACTGCTAACCAGCAGTCAAAAACCTGTCGTAACACTTTGCGGCAGGAAGTGATAAGCTTGAAGTAAGGAAAGGTTAGGCATAACTTGATTCTATTATAAATTGAATTCTCACTTTTTTCAATCATTCTCCTGACGGCTTTTGCATCCGGAGGAGACAAGTAGAAAGGATGGTAGGAATGAATCATTTAAACAACAGCGGCTTTGCAACAAAACAAATCCATGCCGGAGCAAAACGTGATGAAAACGGCGCTTTGTGCATGCCTATTTATCAGACCGCTACCTTTAGCTTTGACAGCGTGGAGCAGGGCGGCGCCCGCTTTGCCGGTCAAGAAAACGGGTACATTTATTCCCGTCTCTCCAACCCCTCTCTGATCATGCTGGAGGAAAAAATGGCGGCTCTGGAAGAAGGCGAAGCTGCCCTGGCCACCGCTTCCGGCATGGGCGCCATCGCCACCGCCCTGTGGACGGCGGTACGGACCGGCGATCATATTCTGGCTGACGAAACGTTGTATGGCTGCACCTATGCCTTGTTGAACCACGGCATGGAGCGTTATGGCGTAGAGGTAACACTGACGGATCTCACGGACGCAGAGAATCTGAAAAAACATCTGAAGCCAAATACAAAAGTGGTTTATTTTGAGACTCCCTGCAATCCCACCCTGAAAATCCTGGACATTGCCAAAGTAGCCCAGGCTGCCCACGAATACAATCCGGCAATCCGGGTAATCGTAGACAACACCTTCGCCACTCCCTATCTGACCCGGCCCTTGACCTTAGGCGCCGATGTGGTAGTCCATAGCGCTACCAAGTATCTCAACGGCCACGGCGACGTTATTGCCGGCGTCATTATAGGCAAGGCCGATTACCTGCTGGAGTGCCGGATGTTTGGCTTAAAGGATGTTACCGGCGCAGTCATGGCTCCTTTCAATGCCTTCTTGATGGCCCGCGGCTTAAAAACCCTGGATATTCGTATGGAGCGCCATTGCAGCAACGCCATGAAGCTGGCCCGGTTCTTTGAAAGCCATCCGGCGGTGGCCAAGGTTTATTATCCCGGCCTGGAAAGCTTTAACGGCCATGAAACAGCGAAAAAGCAGATGCGGCTTTTTGGCGGCATGGTGGCCATCGAGCTGAAAGCCGACAAGGAAACCACTGCCAAATGCCTGAACCGGTTGAGTCTGGCTACCATCGCCGTCAGCCTGGGCGATGCCGAGACTTTAGTGGAGCATCCCGCCACCATGACCCATTCCACCTATACTGCCGATGAGCTGGCAGAGGCCGGTATTTCCGAAGGCCTGGTGCGAATTTCCGTAGGCTTGGAAGATCCTGAAGATATCATTGCCGACTTCCGGGAAATCCTCAAAGACCTCAAATAATAAATTTGCCGTTTCCCTTTAAGGGGGGCCGTCCCGCAATGGATCTGCAAGGATTCAGGAGGGACGGCCTTCTTTTGCTCTATCAGCTTTCGTTCTCCGGCATTATTTCTGCAATTCTTGGTGATATATGGGCGGTTTGCTCCGCCGGGTCCCAAGTCACAGCAAAATGCAAAGCTTCGCTGACCAGGCGCAAAGGCACCATGGTCCGTCCATCTTTAATTTCCGGCGCTACCGCTGAAGTAAAGGCCGCATCATTAACCCATGCGGTTTCACTGCCGATTTCTAAAGTCATCCTTTTACCCTGCTGCAAAAAAGACACTTTTTTATCATTTTCCCAGTGCAGCTCAGCATCCAATAGGGCTGCAATACCGCGAACAGGCACCAGTACATACCCCGCTCTGATGTATGGTTTCACCTCAGAAGCGACTTGCAGGCCGTTAAAGCATAGTTTTATGCCCGGGCAAGATAAAGGCTCCTTAGAAAGGTCATAATAAATGCTTGTACCTGCAGCCAGCACCTCAACGGCTCCGTCACTGATATTCGCATGTGAAAATTGGCTATTCCCTAAATTGAAGTACCAGTTATTATTGGCGCTATCCAGAAACCTCCGGGACCCTTGCCCGGAAGGGCAGGTCAGACTTCCATCAAAGGATAAAGCATTGACCTTTTGGTTCATAACAATTTCAGTATAGCTGTAATCCACCGGGTCCACCCTGTCTTGGCCTGTTAGGGTATCCCTGCCGTTAAACATGAAAACCTGGCCCTTTGTATCGGCAATATAAAGGCAATTTTGGTTCTCCGCAAAACTCTCTATCGGGAAATCGGCCCTATAGGCAGCCTCTGCTTGTCCATCCCAAGTATATAAAGTATTACCCTCAGTGGCTTTAACATAGAGCAGGTGATTTTCGCCCCAGACATAGGTAGTATTCGGCGCCAATTGCAGGCTTGACCCGGCGGTTATATCGCCGCTTATGTTATGGCCGTCGTTCACATAAACTGTTATAGTTTCGCCGTTTTTCATCATTGTCCATAGCTGGTTGTGGACTATACGAAAATCGAGAATCTCTCCCTCGGCAATCAGGCGAAAAGCAGTAATATCCTTTTTGTCTCTCTGCAGTATAGCCTGAAATTCCCTGTCACCCTTACTGCTTAGAACCAGATAATAATGGCTCTTATCCTCCGCTATTTTGGAAATCGCACTATTGGAAAAGGAAAATCCTTGACCGGCTTGCTGCAGCACAGCCGATAAATAAACCGTCACATCGGGCCGGAAATCCCTGTCCAGCTCATGGCTGTACTTTATAGTATCGTCAAGAAAAAAAGCAGGATCATCTTTGAAGGCATAAGAAGGCGGCGGCTCTGCGGGGCTGCCGTAGGCATCATGTTCAAGCTGAGGATGACCGGCGGCGGCATATACAGGAAAGCCAAATGAAAGCAGCAAGCTTAGGAGAAAAAAACTTATACACCTTTTTATCATCATTCTAGCAACCTCCTTATTAGCCTAACTCCCCTGATTTTCATAATACACGGCGACGAACCTGCAATTTTGAACAACCAGACCCCATGGGCAGAATAGTTCAGAACAGTCCGGAATAGCCCAGGATACAGATTCCAGTAAGTATAGGCTGAATCAATATAACGAAGCCATGGCTAATGCAAAACGGATGATTTTTGGCCTGGGTTTTGAAAGATTTTGAAAACAGGATAAATCCGAATAAGTGGTTGTATTTAACCATTCTTCCAGCTGAATTAGCAATGCCGGCCCGCCGTCTGCCACTGTGATCTCCCCGTTTTCTACTTTGACCAGGCTGGGAACAGTGCTAACTCCCACTTTATCCAAAAGCTCATTTGTTTTACCGGGGCGGCTTTGGCGGTCAACGGTCAAATCATAAGAATAGATAATCCGCTGATAAAGGCGGGACAGATTGGCCAACTGCGGGTAAACCTCTGCACATTCCCGGCAGTCCTCACTGCCGATATAGATATATTGGGCTATTTGTATCCGCTCAGTCTTATCCAAAACTTCTTCTAAAGTAATAGACGAGATTCGAGGCTGAAATGATTCATGATTTAAATAAAAATTTTCATGAATTTTTGCGGCCTTTGCCGTAAAAAGACCGAGAGCGATAATCAGGGGCAGCGTCAACATAATCACTAGTTTTTTCTTATTGGCAAGAAGGCCGAAAGCTAAAACCGGCAGACTAGCAATGGATAGAAAAAAGCCAATCCATAAGCCGTTTGACGGCCATCCCTCCAAAACCAAGCCCGCATCCCGGCAATGGCCATCTAGTCCTAAATAAAAAGAAGATACATACAGAGTAAAGGCTGCAGCAATAAGGCTAACGCAATAGGGTAATAACCAGGCCATTCTTTTTAACAAAACGCAAACCTCCTCTGGCAATGGCATTTAGTTTAGGAGTAAAACGAAGAGGGGGCAGGTTTATTTCCGTTTTCTAAGGCTAACTGTTCAAAAATAGAAGTTGTGATCCGGCCATCACTCCCTCTTCTATATACTGCGGATTACATACGCTGCCTCATCGAAATCTTTTTTATGAACATATAGATGGTACTCGTAAGTATAGTTTATCTTTTGTCCAAGCGTACCCAGGGAGGCCCGCCGGGAAGCGCCAAAAAATCCCCAAGTGCCGCTATTGGTGTTTACTACTTTAACGTAATATTCAATATCATTTTGTTTTAATTTGCTTCTGGCCTTTGACAGGTGGTCGAGATCAAATGTTAAAAGCACTTCTTTGCGATTGAAGAAAGTTAACATTCGCTGGCCCCTCCTTCCCGTTCATCTTCCCATATCTCCATTCTATTCCTGTTCAAGAAAATTTCAAGGGTAATTTTGTTAATAATAACCAAATAAATCTGCTTATCCGCCAGATTTCCTCTCGGCCTGCAAAAAGCCTCCTTCATTTTGTCATCTATTATAGATAACGAAATAAAGGAGGCCTTAATTACCGAAAAAACTACTTTTTAAAAATTTATTTTTACGTCTGGCTAGCGCAGATAAGGTTTAGCTGTGTCAATCCGAATAGCGCCGGCAGCGGCATCCCAGGTCAGCTCAAAATCAAGCAATTCGGCAATATCCCGCAGCTTGAAGAAATTATTGCCGTTTATATTGTAGGCGTCAAAGGCAATCGCTTTATCCGCCGCCAGTATTTTTGAGCTTGTCTTCTTGGCCGGTATAGCCCCTTGGCTGGCTTGGCCGGGCTGAGCAGGGATTTCCCCGCCCATTGTCTCATAAGCCTGATTGCTATAGAGAATTATGGAGTTGGACGCCTGGTCCCAGCCCACATCAAACTGCTTGCCGCTGCCCTTCAGGGCCCAGGCCAAATCCCGCAGCTTAAAATAATTATTGTCGTTGATATTATAAGCGGTAAAAACCACACTGCTGCCATTCACATAAACCTTAGAGGCAGAAGGCTTTGCGTAAAGCTGATTTGCCACATTGGCCTGGAGAAAGGCCAAGCCGTTATTCACATTGCGCCCGGCGTAAGATACCTTATTGGCCGGATAATAAAGAGCGGTAGAACCGCCGCCATCCAGGCACATGGCGTTTACCAGGCCTAAGCTTTGGCAAACCTCGGCGGCTTTGCTTACGGTGGCGGAAGCCATATTGCCGATGATTATTTTGCCCTCTGCCGTTGCGCCGATAAAAGACCTGGCTGTGCTCAAGCTATTGATTTTCTCTTCGACAAAGCCTTCCTTTTGGCCCTCGGCGGTGATTACCCCATTGATAATCAGGCTGGGCCCCGCCCCCAAGGCAACGGTTACATCCTGCCAGTCTTTGGCGCTGGTAAAAGTGGTGTTAATCGTCACATCATACGTAACATGATCCCCTACTTTGTACCGCTCCCCCACCAGATAAGCCACGGCAGGATTGTAGGCAATGGCAAAGCCGCCGCCGGGCACATCAAAATCCGCTGTGGCAATCTGGGTAACCAGGCCATTTTTGCCGACGATTGCGGCCTTAGCTCCGGAGGCCAGGGTTACAGCAGCACCATATTCCGGTGTGAATATGGTAATGGCATCGTCCTCCACACTGGGGTGATTGATCCGCCAGGGAATGGCCCGGTATTGGCCATTAATATAACCGGCAAAATCAAAGGTCAGCCGGTCAACCAGCAATTTGCCGGCTGCCGTAATGCCGACTACCGCGCCGCTTTGGCTGATGTGAATAACTTTGCCCTCCTTAATGATCGTCCCCCAAGGAATAGGCACACCTTCATAAGCTTCAAAATACGTTCCATTAATAGCGGCCACGGCTCCCACCTTTTGGGCCATGGCGGCCAAAGGCTCCGTCTCCGTAATTTTATTCTGAGCGTTCAAAATCACCGGGCGAATGCCCTCATTACTCATATCCACCGTTACATATCTGAGATTGACGCCATTTACCGCCTCGTTTTTGTAAGCAGTGGCGGCTCCGTAGGAAACACCGGGATTGACCAATAAAGAAATTATTACAGCAGCAATAAAAGTTATTTTGGTGAATCGCATTCTTTTTCTCCTGAATTCCATTATAATAAGCTTATTCTGAATTACTATTTTAGAGTGAAACATAGAATCCGTCAAGACGGCGGCAGTTTTCTTACATGAAATAATTATTATTGATAGTAAAGGGAATACTTAGTAAACTATAACTAAATGAAATGGAGGTTATAAGTTTGAAACACACAACTAAAACGGTGAGAAAAAAGAAGGACACCCCAAATAAACCCTCAGGCGGGTAAAAAAATTTAAGAGAGCCTGTGGGTCAAGAGGTAGTGGCAGGAATAGCTACAGTAAAGCCTTGGCGCTGAACAAAGGCAATGGCTTCTTCAAGGGATAGTTCCCGGTGCGAAGGCAAGGTCTCAGCTTTTTGGTAAAGGGCAGGATTGTAAGGCTCAGCTTTTTTGAGGATGGCATAGATCGCAGTCAAGAGCCTCCTGCAAATGGCAATCAGAGCTTTCTTGTGGCCCCGGCGCTTTTTCAGTGAAAGATAACGCTTTTTAATTTCAGGGTGCTTGTCTGAACGAATGACAGCATTGGCACACTGAACGAAAAGGGGTTTGATGTAAGCCCCGGCCCGGTTGATGCGAGTGGTTTTCTTTTTGCCGGCACTTTCATTGTTTTGCGGCGTAAGACCAGCCCAGGAACAGAGATGCTTGGCCGTAGGAAACACGGACATATCCACGCCAATTTCAGAGAGAATGGCGATAGCAGAAAGCAGTTGGATACCCGGTACGGTCATGACCAGTTCATATTGGGGACGGAATTGTTCAGCAAGACAAAGAACAAGGGAATCCAGCTCAGCCCGGCAAAGAGAAAGATTGTCCAGGTGGCAGCGGATAATCTTCAGCTTTTCAGCCTGTTCGGGGTGCATCACGCCATCCACAGCTTTTTGAATGATCTCGACAGGGGTTTTCGCCCTGCCATCGACAAAAGGAGTCACATCAAAGGAGCCGCCTAAATGGGAAACAATCTGCTCGGTAAGAGCGGAGGCGCTTTTGCCAAAGACATCGGAGAAAACATGGTCGAGTTGAATATTGGAAACGGTAAGGCAGTTTTGGGCGCGGTTTTTTTCGCCGGCAGAATAACTGGTAAGCTTAACCCGGTAACGCATGAGATCCCGAAGCTGGCGAATGGGCAGCGGCGGAATAAAGCTGCCGGAAACTAATCCATGCTTAAAAAGATCGGCGATCCATTTAGCATCTTTGGCATCCGTTTTCTTTCCCCGAATCGCCTTGACGTACTTGGGGTGAGTTAAGACAACACAGCAGGAAGACTCCAGGATATTGAACACAGGAATCCAATACTTACCGGTGGACTCCATGCAGACGTTGGTACACTGATGATCTGCTAACCAAAGAGCCAGCAAGCGCAAATCTTTGGTGAAGGTAGAAAAGCGGCGTTTTTGGTAGGTGGTAATCCCTTTGTCATTGGTTGCTGCGATACAAGCCACGACAAAGGATTTGTGGACGTCAATGCCGCAACAAACGGGATAGACAATCTTTAAGGTCATCTTCACATCCTCCTCGATAAAATGGTGAGGAGACAAACAGTGACTGGCGGCTCAGCAAAAAACGAGTAGCGTCTTTACAAAGATAAGTTTACGTGCTCGCTAGGGGACAAAATCCCAGGCACACTTATTTGTGCTTGAATGAGCAGCCGGCACACATAACAATACGGTCAGTAAACATACTGGGCCCACTCACCTCCACGTGCTCTGTAGTGTGCCTGTATCCTCACTGACCAGTGTAACAAATTTCTCGATTCTTTGCTCAGTCACAGGTCGTTTCATCACTTTTTGTGCCTTGAGCATAGCGAAAGGAATGGTCATAATAATGGCAAAAATAAAATTCAAATTCCAGTTAAAAGAAAAGTTAGCTCTGTTTATCGGCATTTTACTGGTTGGAACTATTCTGCTATCTTCGATAATATCCTATAGCAACATGGACAGGGCCTATAGCCTGGCGATTTCAGCAAAGCGGCAGGATTACGACAGCAAAATCAAAGCTGTGGCAGAAAGCATGATCGGCGTTTTGAATGTGAACCATCAAAGGTATCTGAGTGGGGAAATCACCAAGCAAGAAGCACTGGAATCTGCAGAAAAAATAATCCGCGATACCCGCTATAATGGCGACGGCTATTTCTGGGCATACACAGAGGATGGCGCCTGTGTCGTCCACATGGATCCGGAAATTGAAGGTACACAGCGCTACGGCCTTACAGACCAGGAAGGGAACTATTACGTTCGCAATATTATTACCGCAGGCAACCAATCCGGTGGCGGTTATACCGATTATTACACGAAAAAACCGGGACAGGAAGGGCTCTTTCAGAAAAGGATCTATACTCTGAAGTTTGAGCCCTACGGCTGGTACATCAACACAGGAAATTACGCGGAAGACATCGAGCAGGCCGAGGCGGCATTTCATAAGCAGGAAGCGACCGCCCAGGCCATACTGCTGGCGGTCAGCTTCGGTAATGCTATCATCGGTGTTTTGATCGCCTTCTTTGGCCTCAAACGGTTGACCGGCCCGCTGGCCGGCGTCGCAAAACGCCTTGAGCAGCTTGCGGCGGGGGATGCCCATACGCCGCCGGTACCGGTTACAAAAGACAGGGACGAGCTGCAAACGCTGACGCAAGCCACCGAAACTCTGATTTTAACCATTCGGGGAATTGTCGAGGATCTTATATGCCATATGGGAAATATGGCAAAGGGGGATCTGACGACACATTTTGCGCATCACTATGCGGGGGATTTTACCCCGATTCAGGAGTCTTTACAGCAGGCATATTTGGGTACGGCACATGCCTTATCCAACATAAGCACGTCGGCCGACATGGTCAATTCGGGAGCTGCCCAAATCTCTGATGCCGCCCAGTCCCTTGCCTCCGGGGCCACGGAGCAAGCCGCTTCGGTCCAGGAGCTTTCGGCGTCTATTGCCACAGTATCCGAGGAAGTAAGCCACATCACAGAAAGTATCAAGCAGGCCTCCGAAAGTGTGGCAAAAACCGCAGCCGGAGCTGGAGAAGGACAAGAGAAGATGGAACGGCTGCTTGCGTCTATGGAACGGATCAAGGACAGCTCGAACCAAATCAATGGGATTGCCGATACCATCCAGGATATCGCACAGCAGACCAATATCCTGGCGCTGAATGCGGCGATTGAAGCGGCACGCGCCGGTACGGCGGGCAAAGGCTTTGCCGTTGTCGCCGAAGAGGTGCGGAATTTGGCCGGACAATCGGCCCAATCCGCAAAGAAAACGGCGGAGCTCATCGCGCGCTCCATGCGGGAAGTGGACGAAGGACTGAGGCTTGCGCAGGAAACACGGGTTTCAACGGAATATGCATCCGGGGAAATTACTGGCATGCTGAGAATCATGGAGAGCATTGCGGACGACGTTCAAGGCCAGGCTGCCGCCATTACACAGATTACAATGGGTATGGAGCAGATATCCGCTGTTGTGCAGACCAATGCGGCCACGGCAGAAGAAAGCTCTGCATCCAGCGAAGAGCTTTCCGCTCAGGCGGCCATACTAAAGAATGCGGTATCCGCATTTGAGTTTAAGGATGTAATCTGCTCGGAATCCAAGGACAAGTATTTTGCCACACCCGGCATATTGGGACTGTATTGAAGCCGGCTCAGCTTGAACATTTTCACCGCGCAGACAATGTCCAGCTCTTCAAAGACAAGGAAAAGCCTGATAGATATAGAATTAAATAAGAGTAATTGCAGAACCCTCAAGAAATCTGGTGATAATATGAAAGAGGCGTTGATCGCGCCCTGCGGCATGAATTGCCGTTTGCGCTATGGGTATATCCGCCCGAAAGGAAAATGTTTGGGTTGCCGGGGGCCCGATGAAGGTAAGCCGAAATCCTGTACCAATTGCAAAATTGTGATGTGTGAAAAACGTGCGCAAAAGGGTTGGGAGACCTGCGCCCCCTGCGATTCGCCCTGCCGCCGTCTGAAGGATCTAGACAAACGATACAGAGAGAAATACCATATGAGCATGATGGAGAACCTGGCGTTCCTCAGCGAGCATGGCGTACAGGCATTTCTGCGACAGCAGAAGGAATAGTATCGTTGTCCCGCCTGCGGTAAAACGCTTTGCGTACATAGGGAAGAATGTCCATCCTGTAAAACATCTGCGTGGTAAAGAGCAAAAAAGTCCTGAGATATTTTAGTACGGACTCGGATTATTGCGTACTGCGGTTTACAGCAACAAAGGGACGGGTTTATAGCAACTTCAAATCCGAAGATTTTGATATTTAAACGGACATCATAAGCATGGTGTGAAATAGGCAAATTAAAATTTATGGAGGCCTTGTTTACATGGAATACACAGGAAAAAGCAGGTTGGAACTTTTTGCGGATAATGCGCAAATCATCAAAAAAGAATTCACTTGGCAAAACACCCTGACAAAGCGGCTGGCAGCGCTTCTGTATGCGCAGGAGGGTAGAAGGGTTGACTGTGAAGCTATTCGACAGTGCCACGCTTTGATGAAGCAGAACACCGGCGCCTTTTCTGCCTTTCGGGGAAATATGGCGTTATGTATAGCGGCGCTGCTCTCGTTGTCCCCTAATCCCCAGCAGATATTTAGCGAAACGCTGAAGGTATATGACTTATTGAAAGGCGTAAAGTTCCGCGCTTCCGACTTTCTTGTGGTTGCCGCCTATCAGGTTGCGGTGCAAGCCGACGCTTCCGATTATGAGAATGTTGTAACCCGCGCGCGAAGCTTTTACGATGGTATGAAAGCCCGTCATTTCTTTTATACCGGGCAGGATGATTATATCTTTGCGGCTATGTTAGGGCTTACGGATTTGGAGGTGACGGAGGGAGCGGCGCGCATTGAGCAGCTTTACAGCCGATTAAAAGGCGAGTTTTCCAGTAAAAACAGTGTTCAGGCTTTAGCGCAGGTGCTGGTCCTCGGAAATTCGGATGATAGCGCTACGGACCGCCTTCTTAGTCTGCGGAATGATCTTCGGATGCGGAGAATCAAGTTGGATAAAGCTTATACCCTGCCGGTCTTGGGAATCCTCGCCCTGCTGCCGGTGGAGATTGACAGGATTGTCCGTGACATCGGTACAGCCCAGAATACCTTGAGAGCGCAGAAAGGATTTGGTGTGCTGTCGGTCACAACACAGGAGCTGCTGCTTTTTGCGGCATCAATCGTAGCGGGCGATTATGCCGAGAGTATAAAAGACGGGGTATTGACGGCAACGCTTTCGACCAGTATCACCAATATTATGATAGCACAGCAAGCCGCCGTGATAGCAGCGATTTCCGCCTCCACCGCAGCGGCGGCATCGTCATCATCTTCATAGACTTTGTTGCCTTTGCGGGAGTAGGTGAACCGGAAAAGGTTAAATAAAACAAATAGAAACGGGGAGGTAAATATGGAAATCAAAAAGGTGTACAAGGAAAGCGTACCCCAGGTAAAACTGATCGGCAAGCGCCTGACAAACAATGACCGGGACGAGACTGGTACCTTCGCACGCTATTGGCAGCAGAGCTTCCGGGAGGGCTGGTTTGATCTTCTCAGCAAATGCCCCGGCCTCCCCGGATTGGGCAACGATTATCTGGGCGCTATGCGCATGATCGGTGAGAACGGCGACGACTTTGAATACTGGATCGGCATGTTCCGCGCACTCGATGCAGAGGTGCCTGCGGGTTTTGACTGGGTGGAGATCCCTGCCGGTGAAGTCGGCGTCTGCTGGCTTTACGGCAGCGACAAAACGGGAGAGCTCTACGGCATGGAGGCCTCAGACCTATCCATGGCGGCGTTGAAGGAACAAGGATGGAACTACGCGGAAACCGGCTGGTTCTTTGAGCGGTACAACTGCCCCCGCTTCACTGTGCCGGATGAAGCCGGCAACGTGGTTCTGGATATCTGCGCCTATCTGGTTTAAACGATCCGAACGAGTTGGCTGAAAAGTGCCTCTTGACTTTAACATTGTGTCAAGGCTTACGATGAATCTGCAAACCGGATTGCAACAACGAAAGGAGGTGCGCTCTTGTTCAAAATAAGCGAGTTTTCTCATCTTGTGCGTATATCACCCAGGATGCTCCGGCACTATGAGAAATGCGGACTGCTGTATCCCGCCGGGATTGATAAATTCACCGGCTACCGGCAGTACAGCGCCGAACAGATTCCCCTTGCAAAAAATATTGTGCTGCTGCGGGATTTGGGCTTTTCCATTGATGAGATGGGCGATATTCTGCCACGGATGAATGACTTTGCCTACATGAACAAGGTTTTGCACGCCAAGGCAGATTCTGTACAGTCAGTCATTACAGCAGAGCAGCAAAGACTTGCCCGGCTGCTGGAAATGAGTGACACAATGCGAAAGGAGCGTACGATTATGATTTATGAGGTTGAACTGAAGAGAATTCCCGCCGTGAAGGTGCTGTCCCTGCGCGGCACCATCCCCCAGTACAATCAGGAGGGCATCCTGTGGGAGAAACTGAGCAAATACATGGGCGAAAATCAAATTGCCTGCCACAGCGACGGCTATTCCACCTACTTCGACGAGGAATACAAGGAGAGCGATCCTGATGTGGAGATTGCCATTCCCGTTGATACCCTTGGCACAAGCAGCGGCCAGTTCGTCTACAAAGAATACGATGAAATCCCTCTTGCCGCAACGCTGCGCTTCACCGGACCTTTTGATGGCGGCTATGACGCGGCTACCGAGAAGCTGGCCCGGTGGATGGAGGACAATGGGTATTGCTTTGCAGGCCCCCTTCGCGGTCATGTCATCACCTCGCCGGATGATGTAAGCGACCCGGAAAAATTGGAAACTGAACTGCAGGCGCCTGTTATGAAGAAGTAGAAAGAGCACTACGGGAGGATGCTTACACAGCATCCTCCCGTATATATAAGGAGGCAACTATTGTGAGTGAAATTTTAGAATTTCCGGGATAGCCGTTTATCATGGATGATTGACCGCCTTCATCAAAACTTAAAGCCTATGTGAAAATCCGGAGGGAAAACCTGGAGAAAAGAGGAATTACAAGTTAGTTCTTAGCTGACCAGTGCCGCCTTTTTCCTGTCGTAATTAGGGCAGCGGTTGCCCCAGGTATCCAATAAAACACCGTCCTGATAGAAACAGACCACTTCGCACTGGTTGGCGCAGCCGCCGCATTCATAAGCCCTGGTACTGAAGGTTCTTTCGGCAGCCCGGAAGTCGAAGACCTTGCCGGCAGCGGCTCTTTGGGCTAAAATGGCGGCACCGATAGCCCCCATGAGGTGAGAATCTTTATCCACAATCACCGGAAAGCCCGTTTCCTTTTCAAAGGCTCTGGCCACAGCCGGATTTTTGCTGACGCCGCCTTGAAACACAACAGGCGGTTGAATGGCCTTGCCTTTACCCAAGTTATTCAAGTAATTGGTGACAACTGCCGCGCAGAGGCCGGCCACCAAATCCTCCTTGCGATAGCCGGATTGGGCTTTATGCACCATATCGGATTCCGCGAAAACCGTACAACGGGCCGCTATTTTGGCCGGTGTCAATGAACGGAGAGCCATATCCCCCATTTCTTCTACCGCAATACCCAGCCGCTTGGCCTGAGAAGACAGAAAAGCCCCTGTCCCGGCGGCACATAGCGTATTCATAGCATAATCCACGATAACGCCGTTGTTGATCAGGATCAGCTTGGCATCCTGGCCGCCAATTTCAAAAATAGTCCTGGCATCAGGATAGCGGGAAAGGGTTCCTACGCCATGGGCAGTTATCTCGTTTTTGACGGCGTCGGCTCCCAGCATCACTCCCGCCAGCTTGCGGGCGGAGCCGGTAGTCCCCACGGCACATACTTCCACGTCTTCATTCAGCTTGCCCAAACTTTCCTTCAATGAACCCAGAAGGCTCTTTACTGCTGCAATGGGATTACCCTCTGTCCAAATGTATTCTTCGGCAATAACTTGATGAGCCTGATCAAGAACGACTCCCTTTGTCGAAATGGAACCGATGTCCATCCCTAGATAAGCTATCTTTTTCAAGTGTTTTCCTCCTCATCTCCAGCATATCCACAAAGGCTTCCAGCCTTGTCTGGACGCCTGTTTCGTTGGTCTGGCCATCAAAACTCAGGTACAAAATGGGAATATTGTAGTCCTTGCCCAGATTGTGCAAGACCGGCATAGCATTGATTTCCGGCGTGCAGCCGTAGGATTTCATATGAATGATGCCGTCGTAGCCCAGCCGGCCGTAGTGCCGGCTTTGAGCAACGCTATCCGTAGCATTGGCTCCAGGCCAATATTTCATATATTTGCCCGTATCTTTTAAAGATTTTCTGCTGTTTTTGCCAAATAAAAGAAAGGTAGCGCTCATCTTCCGGCTGACCATAATATTGTGCTTCGCTAATTCCTTTTCAATAAATAAGTTGCTGTAAGGCTCCATTAAGGTATAAAGCTCTCCCACAATGCCTACCCGCAGCAGGCCGGGAGGACGCCGCACTTCCACTTTGCTGAAGCTATCCGTATATTGACGGCGAATGGCAATCAGCTCTCTTAACGTGGAAACCCGCCTTAACTCTTCCAGCATACAGCCATATAAATATTCAAAGCTGCCGGGCCGTAAAGCAAAGCCGGCCCGCTCCCTCATGATAAAAGCGAAGTGGTCCATGATTCTGATGCTTTCAGCGGCAATCAATACATAAGAAAGGAATTTGGCCGGCGAATGAGGAGAACCCAGCCGCCGAAATCCCTGATAAGCATTTTTAACCTTGGCATTTTCCCGGGCCAGGCTAAAGAATTGAAACTCGTAACCCAAGTCCTGCAAAATCCGCTCCTGAACTTCGCCAAAGTAGCCAAAGCGGCAGCCTAAACCGGTCTGAATCAAAACATTAGCGCCTTTTTCCAAGGCTTCAATATAATTTCCTACATTAAATTTGAAAGGAGCGCAAATAAAATCCGGGCTATACCGGCTGCCTAATTCGATGGTTTTCTTGGTAATGGGAGGCGGTACCAGGACCCGCCCTGCCGGAAACATGTTCTCCAAAAGCCGGGCAATCGGCACATGGTAGTCCCCCATGTGGGGGAAGCTGAAAACCAGCTCTTTTGCTTTCCGCTCTGTTTTGCTCATGCTGTTGCCCGCCTCCGCTCTTTTAATATATCGATAAAGCTTTCCAGCCTGGTGGCCAGCCCCGCCTGGCTTTGCTGCTCGTCCAGGATAATCTGGATCACAGGCACATCCTTGATCTTGCGAAGAACCAGCTCATTGACTAAAGCATCGGAACCGCAAGGATAAGCGGCCAACAGAATTATGCCATCCACCTGATGACGGTGCATGGCTATAGCCCCTACGGATTCCTTATTCATTATCCAGTACAAATTGCCGCAGATCTCCAGCGCCTGCTGGCGGCACCGGCGGCGGCAGCAGTGGTCCGAGTATAGGGGGATAGCTCCCTGCTCCCTGATCATAGCCGCCAAAGGTTGGCCCACATAGGGATCATGGATCAAATAAGGCTGGGCAGCCAGGAGAATCTTGATGCCTTTTTCCTGAAAAAGCCCTGTTTGCTGCTCCTGCCGCTTTTTATCTGCTGCTTCCTGAGCCAGCCTGGCCCTGCGCAAGGCCAATAAGATATCGACAGCGCCTTTGCCCAGGGTTTTGCCCAAGCCCAGATAAGCCTGCCATTGGCTTTTATGCTCTGTTGATGCCAGATCAAAGCCAATAAGACTGGCTTCGGGGTAAACATTGCGGACAATATCGTACAACCCCATAAAGCGGTCGCACATCACGTCATTTTTGCCGAAGTTCTCAAAGCGGGGCACAAAAATATGGTCACAGCGGCCGATTAAGGACCGGACGTGACCTAAGTAAATTTTTGCCGGCAGGCAGCTTTCATCAATGGAGTCCTTTGCTCCCGCCAGCAGCATAGCCTTGTTGGTATCCTGGCTGGTAACAATTTCACAGCCGATTTCCTGAAAAAATGTTTGCCATAATTCCCTGTAACGATAATAAAGAAAAGCCTTGGGAATCCCTATTTTCATTTTCATCACCCAAGGCTATTATGGCCAGAGAACCGGCAAATATAACGTTTTATGGTTTATTTCGTAAAAAACATATAGAAATAACCGGCTGCAAAAACCACCAGCATAATAATGGGCAACAAATAAGTCAAATAAGGCTTAATCACCCGGGGAAAAGAAAGGCCCCGGCCGCTGTCGGCTTCCTGCAAAAAGTTTTCCCAGCCCCAGCCTTTTTTGCTGACGCAAAACATCAGATAAATCAAGGAACCCAAGGGCAGCAGGTTATTGGACACAATAAAATCCTCAAGGTCAAGGATCAGAGTGCCGGGGCCCAAGGGATTAATATGGCTGAGCACATTGAACCCCAAAGCGCAGGGCAGGGATAAGACAATCATTGCCGCCAGATTAATCAGCGTAGATTTTTTGCGGGAACAGCCGGTTTTATCAATGGCAAAGGAAATAATATTTTCAAAAACAGCCACCACAGTGGACAAAGCTGCAAAAAACATGAAAGTGAAGAATAAAGCTCCCCACAAACGGCTCAAGGGCATTTGATTAAAGATATTGGGCAAAGTGACGAAGACAAGGCCGGGACCGGAACCGGGATTAACGCCAAAAGCATAACAAGCGGGAAAGATCACCAGGCCGGACATAATGGCTACAAAAGTATCCAAAATCGTCACATTGAGACTTTCGCCCGTAAGGCGGTATTCCTTATCAATATAGCTGCCGAAAATAGCCATGCTGCCGATGCCCAGGCTCAAGGTAAAAAAGGCTTGTCCCATGGCGGCATAGATGATATTCCAAAGACCATGCTCTTTGACAGCATCCAAATTAGGCATAAGGTAAAAACGCAGGCCCGCCCCTGCTCCCGGCAGGGTGACTGAACGGATTACCAATAGAACCAATACGACAAACAGACAGCTCATCATGATCTTTGTGATCTTCTCCACGCCGTCTCTCAGACCTACGGCACAGATACCAAAACCCATAAGGCATACCAATACCATACCGGTCACGCAATTGAAAGCGCTGGAGACATGGGTGTCAAAAAACATGCCGATGGACTCCGGAGATAAGCCCACAAAAGCTCCTTGCAGCGAATAAAATAAATAATACAATATCCAGCCGGCAATGGTCGTATAAAACATCATCAACAAATAATTACCGGCCATACCCAGCCAGCTATATATATGCCACTTGGAACCACGAGGCTCCAACTCATGAAAGGAAGTAGCTATACTTCTTTGGCTGGCCCGGCCTACGGAAAATTCCATGGTCATAATGGGAATGCCGCAAATAACTAAAAACACTAAATAGATTAAGACAAAGAGGGCGCCGCCATAAAGGCCGGTAATATAAGGGAAACGCCAAACATTACCCAGGCCGATGGCGCAGCCCGCCGACAACAAAATAAAGCCAATTCTGGAAGACAATTTTTCCCGCTTCATTTTTCTCACTCCCAATTGATATCTTTATTTCTGACTATCCATTAGCTTTAGTAAATTACGGGAAAAAATTTCTTTTACGGCAGCATCACATTCCTTTTCTAAAGAGATAAACCACCCTAGCAACTGCCGGCCTTTTTCGCTTAGGCTGGTCTCCCCTCCATAGCGGCCGCCCTGTCTGCGTACAACTACCTCATAGCCTAGTTGCTCTTCAAGAGTGTTTAGCATTTTCCAAGCCTTGCTATAAGACACACCCATCTGGCGGCAGGCCAATTGGACAGAATCGGTATTGCCGATAAGCTGGAGCAACTGCCGGACTCCCGGGCCCAAAAAAACTGTCTCTTTGGCGATTTGCAGCCTGGTTACCGGCCGCCAGCGGTTTAACTCGTGATTAGCCAGAATATCCTGATTCTCGACGGCCTGGTCAAATTTCAGCACAACCCCCGGATCCTTCACCTCCGCCAGGGTGAGCTTGTACTCGCTTTCTTTAACGGCGCCGGCCAATCCCCGGTTTCCTTTATACTGTAGAATCGAGGGAATGACGTCTTGAGCAATCAGCAAAGGATGGCCTTTCTTGCCCTGCCATACGGGGACCACCAGCTTACGGTCATAGGTCAACAACTCCTTCAGCGTATCGCTGGAAAAAAGGGTCACATCCACAGGCGTCACAAAGACCTGGCTGCAAGTTTCTTTCAGATAGGCCAGGCCTGTTTTAACGTAGTCAAACATTTCCTTGCTATCGCCTTCTACCGTCAAAAAAACAACGCCTAAACGGGCCGCCTCTTTCTCCAGTTTTTTGCGCTGGTCCTCCGCTATCATCACGACGATAGTGTCGATGCCGGCCAAGTGAAAAATGGTAATCAGCCGCCGCAAAATCGAAGTGCCGCCAATTTTCTGCAAGGGTTCAAAGACTTTTTCTCTATCCGTGTCGCCGCCGGTAATAATCAGGGCTCCTGTTTTCATGGTCCCCAAGCTCCTTATCTATTTACTTCTGCAAGGAATTTTATCATACCGGAATAAAAGAATCTACTCTATCTCCGGCCCATGACCCCTTGTTCAGAAAAAAAGCTCTTGATATTGTCGATGACCTTTTGTCCCAGTCTCTCCCGGGCCTGGGCAGTCACCCCTGCAGACTTTTGGACACAGAGGGTATTGGGCAAATCCAAAATCCGGCCCGACGGATCGATGGCGGCAGCCGTGTCGCTTAAGACGTAGTTGCCGGGGGCTTGCAGCCAGGCCTCCAGGGCTCCCATTTCATGGGAGGGTCCGATGGAGGTGTTCACCAGTATTTTGCCGTTGCCAAATAGCTTAAATTCCCGCGCCCCCAATAAAACTACGTTTTTGTTGAGGCAGGTACAGAGAATATCGCTTTTGGCCAGCAGCTCATCCAGAGCCAGATACGTATAGCCATGGGCCTGTTCCAGTTCTTCTTTGCGGCTGCGGCTATAGTAATAAATATCGGCGCCAAAAAAGCTAAGGCCCTTGGCGATCATCGTTCCCGTCCTGCCCATGCCCACTATGCCTACAGCCAGGCCCGTCAGTTCCACCGGCTCTTGCCGCCACATCCGGGGCCCAAAGCCATGGAGCAAACGAACCAGTTCGCTGACAACGTACTCTACGACGCCTTCATCGCCGTAATCCCGTACTCCCAGTACCGTAATATTGCGCTGGGCGGCAAAACGAATATCCACATTGGCGCTTTCCGGGGAATAGAGGCTGCAGCACATCCCTATATAACGAATATTGGGGCAGGCGGCGATAACTTCTTTATCGATAGGGGTGGTGTAGCTGACCAGCACCCCGTCGGCGTCGCCGATTCTGCCGATGATCTCCTCATTATCCCCGGGCCTGTCGCCATAAAACTCAGTCCGGTCTGCAAAATCCTTCAATTTCTCTTTATATGCATCCGTAAAATTCAGCGGCTCTATCGCCACCAGCTTCCGAAACATCATCACACCTGCCTGTCTCTCATTATTAGCCGGCTAAATCTCCTTTGCCGGTCCAGTACCCCCCACCAAAAAATCATGGATCAGTTCAGCGGCCCGGGCCGTTTCCAAAGGCCACTCTTTACCGGGGCAAATAACGGCGGCAGCCCCCTTTCTTTGAAGTTCTTCTTTAATTTTTCCGGCGAAATAAAGGCTCATGGCTTTGATAAAGTCCTGGCCTTTCGGCAGCTCTCTTTTGCCTGAACGCAAGCGGCTGATCGTAGAAATATCCAGATACAAAACCCGGCCCAGGCTGCTGCTCTTTGTATTGGTAAGCCTCATCAGAAAATCTAATCGCTGCGCAAACAAAAAAACCGCCTCCACTTCGTATTCTAACAAAAATGAAGGCGTTGGACAACAGTCCCCATAATTTCAAACCCGTTAAGAGCAGGAGGAAATTTAGCCGGCTGGGAGTGTTCGCTGTTTAGCGAATTAAAACGACTTTTTGTCCATCAATCTCTGTGACCATAGAGTCTATTCCATAAACAGCCGAAATTGTCTCCCTGGTAATAACGGAGGCGTCGCCATAGCGAAACACCTCTCCTTCCCGGATGAATAAGAACTTATTGCAATAGCGCAAGGCAAGACTCAAATCATGGATGACAATGAGAGCGCTGATATTTCGCTGCCCCACTATATGCTGCACCATGGCCAGCATCTCATACTGGTTTTTGGGATCGAGATTGCTTGTGGGCTCATCCAGCAGCAAAAGTTTCGGTTCCTGGACAAAGGCCCTGGCCAGCATCACTTTTTGCAGCTCGCCGCCGGAAAGCTCGTTAACATATCGCAGCTTATACTCTGCCAGCCCAACCTGCCGGATTATTTTATCACACAAATCAATATCTTCCTGAGACACCGCCCATTTGATATAGGGCTTTCGCCCCAGCAGCACGGTATCGAACACCGTCATCTGACTGATCTCATTTTTCTGGGCCACGTAAGAGATATGCCGGGCTGTCTCCAGCCGGCCCATTTTCAAGACATCCTGATTGCCGATATAGACCGTCCCTGTTTTCGGGGCGCGTATCTTGTTCAGGCAGGTAATCAGCGTACTTTTTCCTGCGCCGTTATTGCCCAAAACCCCCACACATTCACCGGGCTGCACATCAAAGCTAATGTCTTTTAAAATCTCCCTTTGTCCATAAGAAAAAGAAATGTTTTTGATTTTAATCATTGTGCCGTCTTTCCTTTTTTTATTATCATATACAGGAACAGCGGCGCCCCGAGAAATGAAGTCAGTGCACCTATGGGCAAGATAGCCGGGGCTTTAATCATTCGTGACGCTATATCTGCGGCAAGCATTATCACTGCGCCCATCAAGGCCGAACATGGTATAAGAAAGCGATAATCATTTCCCACAAATCGCCGGACAATATGAGGTGCAATCAATCCGATGAAGTTTATCGTTCCGGTGAAGGCTATGGCCGTTGCAGAAATAAGTGTGGATACTGTCATGCTGACAAGAATCAGCCGGTCGGCATTTACGCCAAGGCTTTTCGCCGTATTGGTTCCGCTTTCCATTGCATTATAATTCCAGCGATTCAATGAAAAATATAGGAACGCCGCCGTGCCAAGAATAAATATAAGCGATATTTCTTTCCAACCTGCCCTGCCGAGATTTCCAAAGGTCCAGTATACAACGGAAGCAACCATATTATCATCGCTGAAATATTGAAGGAGCGTCGTCGCCCCGGTGAACATTGCGCTTATGGCGACGCCCGCAAGTATCATAGCAGACGGCGACACGCCGCTTACGCAAGACAACAGCAGAATGAGGACGGTTGTACAAATCCCTCCCAGAAACGCGCAAACCACCACTGTATATGGATTCGTGATCGTAATATTTGCGCTGGATGCGTTGCTGATCTGCACTCCTGCCTGAAAATAGATTATAGCCAGCGCCGCTCCGAAGGAAGCGCCCTGAGACACTCCCAGAGTCGAGGCCGAAGCAAGGGGGTTCCGAAGTATGTTCTGCATGACAGAACCTGCCATAGAAAGAGCCATACCGGCTCCCACGCCCGTGGCAATGCGGGGCATACGAACATTCCATATGATCGTTCTGCTTGACGGCTCCCCGCCGCCAAGCAGAACACGCAGAACCTCATTTACAGAAATTCCTGATGACCCTACAGAAATAGATATCAATGCAGTGATAAGCAAGAGGGCGAGAAGAAAAATCAAAAACAACCATTTCCTGCCGATATATCGGTTGTAATCGTTAATCTCAATTTGCAAATGCCTGACCCCCATATTCTTTATCCGCCTATTTTAATGCTGCCATAATAAAGACCAGCCTCAGCCATGATGTCGTAGGTGTCCTGTCCAAGAAAGGCAGTTAATATTTCGGCGGACTTTACAGCTATGTCAACGTCGGCAAACTGCTGGGGGAACAAAACAATTCCTGCATAGTAGGCATCCATAAACGCATAGGTAAAATTGGTGCCTGCATTGTTGAAGGAAGGCATGGAATAGACCTCTCCTTCCTTCACCGCCCGCAGCGAATTAAAAAAGTCAGGATTGGTTTTATACTCTTCATTTACCAGGTCCATATTGCCCGGATCGAGGAAAATAACATCGGGATCCCATGTCAATATGGCTTCAAAATCAGCCTCGTAAAAACCCTCAATGCTTTCATTTTTGGCGGCATTAATTGCGTTAATCCCATTAAATATACCGAAATCAGAATAGGTTCCGGCAAAGCCGCGCCTGCCGTTCCAGGTAACGGCGCCGGCATATGCTTTCAGTTTTTCACTTTCCGGAACATTGGCTGTGCGGGTATTCAAATCCTTCAGCATTGTATCCACATAACCAAGGAGCATTTCGCAGCGTTCCCGGGCCCCGACTACTTCCGCAAAAACCCTCATGGCTTGATAAAAACTCTCAGGAGCCAAACCTGTTGTATGACGTACCGAAACAACCGGAATACCCGTTTGCTTCTGAAGTTCATCGGCAGCTTCCAAATCAAAACCGGCAAGAATAACGTCGGGGGCAACCTTGATGATTTCCTCCGGATATCCATTGTTTTGACCGCTGCCGCCGCCGGAGCCGACAAAAGGCAATTTCATTAGCTGTGCGTGATAAATGGGATTGTAGTCTCTCCGAACATTAACGCCATCCTTTATATAATCCTCCGCCCCCACAAGCATATCCATTACGTTAAGATATGCGGCTAAACGCGGCGCGCCGGAACCCAAGCAGATAATTGATTCCACTTTTGCCGGAATTTCAACCTCCCGGCCCCACACATCGGTGACTATTCTGGTTTCCTCTGTACCATCAGAGGCATTGCTATCCGGCGGCGCGCTGCCATTAGCAGAGGGCGTTGTGCTTCCGCTTTGACCGGCCGGCGTTCCGCAAGCAGCCAGGCCCATAATCATTATCAATGTCAGGATCAATGCAAATGCTTTTCTCACTGTATTCTCACCTCAAATATTTAAATTAGCTACCAACCCCGGCTATATTCCTGAAAACAATCCAAACACACGGTTTTACCCTGCTGCAAGCGGATTTTATGCTCCGGCGCCGCCTCACCGCAGACCTCACAAGCTACGGAAGAAAAAAGCCTGGCTTGCTCCGGCAGCTTAACGTCTACGCTTCTGCAATCAAAAATCTCATCCACCGGTGCATTAAGCAGATAATCCTGATACTGGGACCGCGACCTTCCATTGTTTTTCGCTTTAAGATAAAATCGCATGGCTTCCCCCGTATCCCGGCGGATAAAGGTAAAAGCCTGCTTGCCGGTACCTTTATAAATTAGATTGCCTTTGCCTATGGTGCAGCTCATCAGAGCCTGAACAGCATCCACACCGCAAGCGTCATTTTCGGTGATGCAAACTATCTCTTCATCAAAAGCCGGACTGATACCCATTTTTTCTATAGCCGCCGCACAGGCCTTAACACCGATGGCTAACCCGGGACATTCGTGGCCGTGAAAGGCCTTGGCTTTTTCCCAATAGTTCATGTTCATTGCGCTTCCTCCTTTACTTTAAAAGCAAACCAACCTCTGCCAGAGAAAGTTGGTTTTCCCGGGCTATTTTAGCCATATCCTCATATTCAGCCTTCATTCTTGCAACGCCGTAACCGCTGGCCTTTTTCATCCGCACCGGGCCGTAAGGCGTTGCCATGACTTGCTCTTCCCGCTCCAGGGAATGCCTGCGGCTAACAGTCTCTCTAAGTCCTAAGGTGGTGGTGTGCTTGAAGATCAGGGAAACGAACTTCTCTATCTGGCTTTGCCTGCACATACAGGTAAAAAGAATACCGGGCCTGCCCTTTTTCATGCCGGTTGGGATTGTATAAACATCCAGCGCCCCTTCCTCCATCAGGAGCTGCTGGGCAAAAGCGATAGCTTCCGGTGTCATATCATCGATATTGCAGATCAATTCCGCTATTTCTTCATGGCCGCTGCCCTTATGGCCAAGAAAGGCCCGAACACAATTGGCCCTTGTAAAGTCCTTAGTTCCCATACCATAGCCGGTTTTTTGCAGGGTCATTACCGGCATATCGCCGAAACCGGCGGCAAAATGCTTCAGCAAAGCCGCTCCCGTCGGCGTGCATAATTCGCCGTTAACCTGGCCGCCGTAAATAGGCACCCCTTTCAGAATATGGGCTGTGGCCGGCGCCGGAACGGGCAGAATACCATGGGCGCAACGAACCTGGCCGCTGCCCACATGGACAGGCGAGGCCAGAACCAGCTCCGGAGCTAAATCCTCCATCAGCATACAGACGCCGATAATATCGGCTACTGCATCCATGGCGCCTACCTCATGAAAATGTATATCCGTTACAGGCACATTGTGGGCATGGCTTTCCGCCTCGGCAATCAGCCGGTAAACGGTTAAAGCATCATTTTTTACCTTTTCCGACACTTTTAAGCCATTAATCAAATGCTCAATATGCTGCATACTGCTGTGGGAATGATGCTGATGGCCGCCGTGATCGTGACCGTGGCTGTGATCGTGATCATGGCTGTGAACGTGAGCGTGGCTGTGGCCGTGGTCGTGGTCATGGCTGTGGCTATGCTCGTGAGCGTGGCCATGACCATGGTCGTGGTCGTGGCCGTGACTGTGGTCGTGGTCGTGGCTATGGCTGTGGCAGTGGCCGGCCCCTTCTACCTGGCCGTTTATGCTGACGGATATGTGGGTGCCGGTGATGCCGCATTTAAGAGCGGAGTCTGCCGTCACCCGCACCCCCGGAATACCCGCCTCATTAAGCCGCTGCAAAAAACCTGACCGGTCCTCATGAAGCTCCAGCAGCGCCGCCATCAGCATATCTCCGGCGGCCCCCATGTTACATTCAATATATAGGGTTTTCATCCTATTCCCTCCTGATGCTATAGCTGATTGATCATGCTGGCTAGGTAGCCGGCGCCAAAACCATTGTCAATATTAACTACACTGACTCCGCTGGCACAGGAATTAAGCATGGACAGTAAAGCGGATAAACCTTGAAAAGAAGCGCCGTAGCCTACGCTGGTAGGCACGCCGATGACAGGGCAATTAGCCAAGCCGCCGATTACGCTGGCCAGAGCCCCTTCCATGCCGGCAATGGCGATAATTACTCTGGCCGCCATGATATCCTCCATATGCGCAAACAAGCGGTGGATTCCCGCTACCCCCACATCATATAGCCGGACCACTTCGTTGCCCAAAACCTCCGCCGTCAATGCAGCCTCTTCGGCCACCGGCATATCGCTGGTGCCGCCGGTAGCCACCACAATTTTACCGCTGGCTTTTGGCTGGGGGATAGGGCCGGCAATACCGATTCGGGCCATTTCATGATAGCAAAATTCCAGGGAATCCTTCAATTCAGCGGCGGCGGCGGGAGACAGGCGGGTAATCAATATGGTTTCCTGACCTTTGGCTTTCATGGCAGCCGCTATACCCGCTATTTGCTCCGGGGTTTTGCCGGCGCCATAGATAACCTCCGCCACACCCTGCCGCAGCTCCCGATGGTGGTCAAGCTTGGCATAGCCCAAATCCTCAAAAGGCTCCATGCGCAGTTGCAGCAGGCCCTCCTCCGGCGTTATCCTCCCCGCTTCCACTTCTTTTAAAATCGCCAGTGCGTTTTTACTGCCTATTGTAACTCCCCCTTTCTTTCCTCCAGATCCAGCAAGACTGAAGCAAAATATGGCTTTATGGCCGCTAAAATTTCTTGGCGTTGCTCAAGGGCCGCTGCCATCTGGCTGGCCGGCAGTTGGATTCTGGCGCTTTCCTCTAAAAGCCGCACCCGCAAATCGCTAAAGCCCAAAGCAAACAACGCCTCCTCTGCCCTTTCAACACGCTGCAGCAGCTGGGCTGTGATCAGACGGCCTGTGGGAATCCTGGTGGCAAGGCAGGCATAGGAGGGCTTATTCCAGGTAAATAGATCAGCCTCTTTGGACAAACGGCGTATCTCCCCTTTGGTAAGCCCGTACTCCCGCAGGGGAGATTTTACTCCCAGCTCAGCTAAGGCCTGCATACCCGGCCTGTCGTCTGCCCGGTCAGAGGCGTTGCTGCCGTCGATGATGGTTTCGTATCCCGCCGCCCGGGCCCGGTCCTTGAGGGCATTAAAGACCACCTGCTTGCACCAATAACAGCGGTTGGCGGGATTGCCTGCCACTTGCCGGTCAGTCAGGATATCGGCCTCGATCACCTCAAAACCGGCGCCAAGCTGGGCGGCCAGCCTTTGGGCATCCTCCAGCTCAAAAGCCGGCTGAAAAACAGATTTAACAAAGTAGGCCTTCACCTGGGCGCCGCAGCGAATACCGGCATAAAGCAAATAGGAAGAATCCACCCCGCCGGAGAAACCAAGAGCGACCTTAGGATTTTCCGAAAAGAATTGCTGCAATATCATAGCCAACCTCCTAATCGAGTAGGAGGCTGCCCATTAGTCGGGCAGCCGACCTCTCACACCACCGTACGTGCCGTTCGGCATACGGCGGTTCAGTAACTTGAGTGCAGCGCCTCATATCTCTTGGCTATGT
>JBCFAO010000017.1:0-74459 GCA_038562165.1 Clostridiales bacterium
TTTTTCTGCCGTCTACTCCTTTTCCCGCTGAATGCTCTTTGTTGAAGGCACCATTCTATCTCTACCTCCATTTTGTCGCCCATTTTTATTTCTTCTCCTACAACAACTTGACACGGACAAAATGGTAGGAGCTTTAGAGAATTATGCCAACCCCCGGCCTAATCAAATGGACTATTGTGAGTTGTTGCCTTTAGTCAATAATCTTCAGCTCTTGCTGTCTTCCCGCTTGGCGGCCAAAGGCATTGAACTGGAATGCTTCATTCCTGAGGGATTATTGATTTACGTTGATAAGATGCACTTAATTCAGATTTTAATCAATCTGATCAATAACTCTATCGATGCCTTTAATGAGCCGGGAACTATCCGCCTCTTGGCCCGCCAGGATAAGGGAATGGCAATTATCCTAGTTGAAGATGACGGAGAAGGTATTGCGGCGGCCAATCTGGAGCGGATTTTTGAACCCTTTTTTACTACACGGCAGTCCGGTACCGGTCTGGGTTTATACATCTGCAACCAATTGGCCATTGCTAATAGCGGTTCTATTCAAGTGAAGCAAAGAGAACCTAAAGGCACCCGTATTGAAATCATCTTGATTGGCAAAGAAAGAGAGGGGGACAACGGAGATGGATAATCTTTTTATCATAGATGATGATAAGCATATCTGCGTTACCCTAAGTCTTGCCCTTGATAAACTCTACTCTATTCGCTGGAGCCAGGATGCCCAAGAGGGTCTGGCCATGATTAAAGAAGAGCCGCCGGATCTTGTTTTACTTGACTTGCGTATCGGCCGCCACAACGGTATAGAGGTGCTGAAGCAGATCCTGGAAATTTATCCTTCGCTGCCGGTAATCATCATGACCGGCTACAGCAGTATTAAAAGCTCTGTAGAAGCCCTTAAAGCCGGGGCCTTCCACTATATTGCCAAACCTATTGAAATGGATGAGCTGCGAAATTTAATTGCCAAAGCCTTGGAGCATATCCATTTGCAAAATCAAGTCAAAGATTTAAACTGCCGGCTCAATGCCCAAAAGGTTCAGGCGGCCATCATCGGTAATTCTCCGGTGATTAAGGATTTGCTGAAGCTGATCGATAAAATCAAGGATATCAATACGACAGTGCTGATCACTGGCGAAAGCGGTACCGGCAAGGAAATAATTGCCCGAACTATCCACTATAGCAGCAATCGCAGCAACGGACCTTTTGAAGCCGTTAATTGCTCGGCCATCCCAATACCACTTTTGGAAAGTGAGTTCTTCGGGCATAAAAAAGGCTCCTTCACCGGGGCGGATAGCAGCCGTAAAGGAAAATTTGAAATCTGCAGCGGCGGTACCCTGTTTTTGGATGAAATCGGCGATATGGATATCAACGTTCAGGCTAAGCTGCTGCGGGTGCTCCAGGAAAAAGAAATCAGCCCTGTGGGCAGCAATGAAAAAATCCAGGTTGATGTCCGTTTGATTGCTGCTACCAATAAAGATTTGAAAAAGGCTATGGAAGAAGGCGCCTTCAGAGAAGACCTTTATTACCGGCTCAGTGTAATCACCCTGCATAGCCCGGCTTTGCGGCAGCGCCGGGAGGACATTCCTTTATTGATCCAGCATTTCTTAAATAAATATAATGCAGAGTTTAACAAAGATGTTAGAGGCATTGAAGGGGCCGCCTTAAGGGCTATTGAGCAATCACCCCTGCGCGGTAATGTGCGGGAGCTGGAAAATTTGATTGTCCGGGGTATTGCTTTAGCGGAGGGGAGCTTGATTCGATTTTCGGACCTGCCCAGCCTCAGCCAGGAAATGGCCACCAACCTTTCCCGGGAATTGGCGGGTTGCCGCCTTGCCGATATCGAAAAGCAAACGATCATGGAGACCTTGGCGTTTACCGGCAATAACCGGACAAAGGCTGCCCAACTGCTGGGTATTACCGACCGCACTCTCCGCAATAAATTAGAGCAGTACCGCCTGCAAGGCTAGTCATAAGTTCCTATTATCAGTTTTACGGGATACAGAAAATAATTCCGAAGTAATCCGGAAATATTTTCTGTATTTTTTGTAATTTTGGAACAAATACCTTATTTTCTTTATTTTTATTTGCGGGCATGGAATATGCATTAGAAAGCTTTATCATAACGCAAAGGAGGAGAGGAAATGAATCATATGCGGCAGGAGGAGCTTTTTGAGCTGCTGCGCCATACTCCCACCGGCAATATCTGTGATTCCATGCGCAGGTTAGGTGTTAGCGGTTATTTCAAGGGGCTTTGCTGCCTGCAAAAAGAATTGGCCGCCAATATGGTAGGGCCCGCCATCACAATTGCCTATATTCCGAAGCAAGCAGGCTATGAGGTAAAGGGGCTGGGAACTTTTGATTTAGTCCGCAAAACCCCGGCCGGTTCCATTTTGTTATTTGCTTCCCTGGGCTCTCTTTGCTGGGTTACAGGCGGCAATGTGGGACAAATGATGATGACTCAGGGTCTGGGCGGCATGGTGGTGGACGGCTGTATTCGGGACAAAAAGGAATTAGCCGGCCAATTGATGCCCGTCTATTGTTTGGGATCAGGAACTAAGCCCTATGCCGAAGAAATTCAATGTGTGGCCTACAACGTACCCGTAGATGCCTGCGGCGCCAGGGTAAATCCGGGAGACATTCTGGTAGGTGATGAGGACGGCATTTGTATTATTCCTCCCTGGGCCTTAGAGGATGTTTGCCGCCAGCTGCCGGATATCGCGGACATTGAAGAAAAGCTGCCTTTAGCCATTGCGGCTCAAGAAAGTCTCGACACAATTAATACCATTGCGGCCAGAAAGGGGGTGCCGGTAAAAAAATGATTTATCTGTCTGCCGAAGCCCTGACCTCTTTTGGGGAGGCTTTGCTGCAAGCCTATGGCGCTTCTGCTCCAAACGCCAAAATAATTGCCGCTCATTTGGTGGATAATGATTTAAAAGGCGTTGAAGCCCACGGTGCCATGAGATTTTATGAATACGTTCAATTTATGATTTCCGGTAAGGTAAAGGGAGCCGCCACACCCGTCATCAGCGTAATGAAGCCCGGCGTTTTTCTGGTGGAGGGTAATCAAGGCTTTGGGATCACCGCCATGGAAGAAACCGTAAAGGCTATGATCCTTGCTTTACAAGACCAACCTATGGCTTTAGCCGGCGTTAAAGGCGTGGGCCATACCGGCCGTATTGGCGTTTACGCCGAGAGATTTGCTGAGGCCAATTGTTTTGGGCAAATTTTTGGCGGCGGCGGCCATCGCAAATTTAAAACTGTTGCACCTTTCGGCGGTAAAAAAGGGGTAATGAGCACCAATCCTTTGGCCTTGGCTCTGCCGGCCCTGGAAGGTATTCCCCTTTCAGCGGATTTTGCCACTTCCGCATCAGCCGGCGGCAAAATTCGTTTAGCTCAGCGAAAAGGCAGCCTTCTGCCTCCCGGTCAAATCTTAGATAAGCAGGGCCATCCTTCCCTTAACCCCCAAGATTTTTTTGACGGCGGCGTTATGCTGCCCTCGGCAGGTTCCAAAGGCTCCGGCTTAGCCATGATTAATGAGTTGCTCTGTTATGGTTTGCTGGGCCAGCCTTTGGAATTCAATTGGATTCTTTTAGCCTTCCGTTTGGATGCTCTGTGCCAGCCCTCTGACTATCAAATTCGGGCAGAGGAGTTCGTTTCCTTGGTAAATGCTACTCCGCCGGCTGAGGGCTATGAAGCCGTCTATTATCCCGGTCAGATGGAAGCCAATCGTAAAGCTGCCAACCGGGAAAAAGGTGTGGGCGTAAGCAGACAAATTGCCGCGATGCTGGCGGAGGCTGCCTTGGCAAAAGGGATTTCGTCACCTTTTGAATTAGACATAAAAGATAGGAGGAAATAATATGTTGAGGACTCATCTGTTAAAAAAGACGGCGTTTTTGGTTCTTATCATCCTGATTTGTTTGGGGCTGCTTGCCGGCTGCGGCGGCTCAAGCCCTAATGCTCCCGCTCCAACGGGTAATGAAACAGAGCCTGCTGCCGGAGGACCAGAAAATACGATGCCGTCTCCGGAGCAACCCGGTAAGTTGGATGTTCAGGAATTTGTAGCCGGTCCTGCCAATGGAGGCTGGTCCATGGTGGCTGCTGCTATTGCAGATAAAGCCAATGCTTATTTTGAAGGTTTTCCGATCACTGCTACTACCGGCGGCGCTGTAGCTAATCCGGTAGTTATGGTATCCGGAGAAGCCCAAGTGGGCCTGACCCAAGGATTGTTTCTCAATAAGCTGCTGGCGGGAGAGGAACCTTACGATGCAGCCTCCGACCAGCTCAAGGGAATTGCCTCTCTGGACAGCACCGCCCTGTATTTCATTGTAGACGCCTCCTGCCCCTACGATACGCTAGGCGAGTTGATTGAGTCCGGTACAAAGATGAAAGTGGGCGTTATGCCTCCTTCTGCCGCATCCTCGATTGCCGCTGTTATGACTTTGGAGGAATATGGTCTAAAAAGTTTTGAAGAAATTCAGGAGTCCGGATCCTCCGTTTATGTAGCTGAAGGCACGGCTCTTTATGACGCTTATGCCGACCGCCATTTCAACATGATCGTTATCAATAAAGCCATCCCGGATGCTGCCACAAAAGAGATGCTGACCGGACGAGATTCAAAGATTCTGGGCCTGGATGAGCAGGTTCTCAATTCCTTAGTGGAAAAGTACGGCTGGTCCCCTATGACGATTCCTGCCGAAACCTATCCCTTGCAAGCCGAAGAGATAACCAGTATCGGCTTTAAATCAGTATTAACCGTCCGGGCCGATGTCCCTGAAGAATTGGCTTATGTACTGGCTAAGGTTTGCTATGAAGAAAAGGCTTATCTGGAAACGGTGCAAGCTCAGTATAAAGCTTTCGACCGCAAGGAAATGTGCAAAGGCACTGTAGTAGATATGCACCCCGGCGCCTTAAAATATTGGCAGGAAATGGGACTGCTATAGTCTAGTGCTAAGCAGATGTAAACTTTTAGAGGGCACAGAGTGCTAGCTGCTAAATTGGACAGGAGGAAGCTATGGGCGTAGTTAATAGAATAAAAAAGTTTTTTGATAAATATAAAAACCCTCAAAATATAGAAGAGGAAATCCGCAAGACCAATTCCAAACGGCAGTTAACCGGATTTTACCGCTATTTAGCTTTTGTCCTGGGTGCAGGCTTAACAGCTATGGTTTTTTATACTTCGTTCAATGGCGTGTTTTTGCCTATGATCCAAATCGGCACAACATTATGTATACTGTTAGCCCTTACCTTTCTGTGGATTCCCGGCTTTCGGGGATCCCGGCAGGACCAACCTGATCCTTTGGATTTGCTGTTAATTGTACTCTGCTTTATTTGCTTGTTCTGGACCCTCACAAACAACCAACGGTTCATTACCCGGATCCCTTACTACAGTGAGGTAATGCTAATGGATAAACTGGTGGGTTTTGCTTTAGTCCTGATGGTTTTGGAAGGGGCCCGCCGCACCGTTGGCTTACCGATTTGCATTATTGTTCTGATCTTTATCTTTTATGCCTTTCTGGGCAACTACATGCCTGCTATGCTGCAGCATAGAGGCTTTACAACCAGTAAGTTTATTGATGTGGTGTATCTGACTACGGAAGGACTTTTTGGCTCTTTAACCTCCTTATGTGCCAGTGTGCTGTTTGTTTTCGTTTCTTTCGGCACTTTGCTTTCCGCCACCGGCGCCGACCGGCTTTTTATGGATTTGGCCTTAGCTGTGGCCGGTCGCTCTGCCGGCGGCCCGGCTAAGGTGGCGGTAGTTTCCAGCGGCGCTATGGGTATGATCTCAGGAAGCTCCGTAGCCAATGTAGTTACCACCGGTACGTTGACAATTCCTATGATGAAGAAAATGGGATTTAAACCTCATGAAGCAGGGGCGGTAGAAGCGGTAGCTTCTTCCGGGGGACAGATTACGCCGCCGGTAATGGGCACCGTGGCTTTTCTGATCGCCGATAATATCGGCTATGCTTATTTTGACATAGTCAAATATTCTTTTTTACCGGCTTTAATGTTTTATTGTACTGTTTGGCTTTTCGTCGATTGTATGGCCAAAAAGAAAAAGATGAAAGGCATTCCAAGAGAAGAGCTGCCCTCTAAAAGGCAGGCTTTATGGAAAGCCTTGCCCCTATTGATTCCCATTGCAGTGTTGACCTGGATGCTTTACAAACGTTATACCCCGTTTATGAGCGGTTCTGTCTGTACCTTATTGATTCTATTGGTGACTCTGTTTCGGAAAGATACCCGCCTTACGGTTAAAAGATTTTTTCTGGCCATGGAAAACTGTGCCATCAGCATGACCTCCATTATCAATGTGGTGGCCTGCGCATCAATTATCATTGGATTAATCTCCAAAACAGGCCTGATGATAAAGTCTACTTCAATCATTATGTACTTGTCCGGCGGTATGCTGATGCCGATCATTCTAATTATGCTGGTAATGTCCTACATTATCGGCTGCGGTTTACCTTCTGCCACCTGCTATATTATATTAGCCACCCTTTGCGCACCGGCATTGGCCAATTTTGGCATTAAGCCCCTGGAAGCCCACTTGGTCATCTTTTGGTTTTCCCAGGTGGCAGGCTTGACGCCTCCTGTTTGTATCACCGCCTTTGTAGCTGCCGGCGTAGCTGATGCCGACCCAATGCTTACCGGCTTTCAATCATTGAAGATGGGCTCTTCGTTTTACTTTTTACCCATGTTTTTCTTATTCTCACCGCTGATTTCTGGTACAATACCCCAAATACTGATGACTTTTGTCATTGGAACCGCCGCTATCTATATGTTTGTAGCCGGTATAGAAGGCTTTCTCCAGTCTGCCGCTACGCCCCCCTGGATGCGTCTGGGTTGCTTTGCAGCTTCGCTGCTCTTATTTTTCAGCTGTGTCGATGCCCGCATCAATTATGTTGAGCCCATTAAAACAGTTGCCGGATTGGGGATAGGAGCGGCTTTACTGCTTATACAGTATCGCAGGCAAAAACAGAGCATAAGCAATGCATTGTAAATGAATTGATCAGCGAGGAACAAACAGTATGAGTGTAACCAATCTTTTCGGCTTAAGCTTACAGCAAAAAATTCGACGCCGTTTTCAAGGCTTGGAGTACAGCGAGCGGCTGTTTTTTAACAATGCCGCCGGCGCTTTACGCCTTCGGGATGTTTTGACCTTACAGCAACAACTCTGCGGTATTCCTGACTATCCCTCCGGCCAGGGCTCTCAAGCCCGGCTGCTCAGGGATGCCGTAGAATACGGCAAGATTCGCCTGGCGGAGCTTTTGGATGCTCCGCCGGGTGCAATCATTCAAGATCTTTCTGCCTCCCGGCTTTTATTTTCCTTAATTGAAGCGGGAACCCGTCTATCTTCCGGAAATAGGCTGCTGGTTACTGCCTTGGATCATCCCGCTGCCATTGATGGGGTGAAGCGGGCCGCTGCCTTATATGGCAAAGATGCTATTATCGTACCTTTTGATCCGGTTCTGCATAGCATAGCTCCGGCAGATATTCTTAATTGCCTGGATCCCAATACCGGTCTTCTGGTGATGACCTATACTTCAAATACTACGGGGGCCGTATTGCCTATAGCGGAAATTGCCAAACAGGCCCGGCAGATTAATCCGGAGATTGCTATTATCATTGATGGGGTTCAGAAGATTCCTCACGGACCGGTGAATCTGTCATCTTTTCCAGCCGATGCCTTGATTATGGCCCCCTATAAAATTTTCAGCGCCCGAGGCAGCGGTCTGGCCTGGTGTTCTCCCAGGCTAAGCAGAGCCAGCCGGGACTGTCTCCTTGGCCAGGGAGTTCCTTCCTGGGAGTTGGGCAGTCAGGATCCTCTTTCTTTTGCATTGATGGGGCCTGTAGGAGACTATTTTCTTTGGCTGGGCCGGCAATTTTCTTCAGGAGAGCCGCCGCAAAAGGATAGAGAGATGATCCGGCAAGGCTTACAACGGGTGGAGCTTCATGAAAGACAGCTTCTCAGGCTTCTGCTGGACGGCCTTGAGGGTTCGGTGGGGCAAGGGGCAATAGCCGGATTACGGAACATCCCCGGAGTTCTTCTTTATTTTGATCATCCGGATCTTTCAAAGCGGGATCTGATTGTCAGCTTTTCTCTGCCGGCCTTATCCTGTAATGAGGCATTGAACAGCTTTCTGGGCGCCCAGGTCTTTCTCTCCCTGCGGCAGCAAGATAGTATTTACTGCGGTGATATATTAAAGGATTACGGTCTGGATTGGCTGCTTCGCGTATCTCCCATGCATTATCATGACGAAGGGGATATCTGGCGATTTCTGAAGGTGGTTGCCGATATAGCCGGCAGGCAGTAAATTTCATTCCATCCATTAGTTTCAAGAGCCAAAAAACGAAAGCGGGCAGGGCAGTTATTCCCGATTAATCCCGGAGGTGATTCTGTGCCTTTTTTTGGCGACGGCGCTGATTTGTGCAATTTTATCTCAGGAAACTATTGGACCCTGCAGACACTCTCAGGTCAAGGCCACTTTTCTTTAATAAATTACATTGGCACTTGTAGGGGGATTTGTTTGCAAATTTAAAGAAATTTAAGAAAAATGGATTTAAGTTGAACTAAAGTTGTAAAGTTGCGATTTTATCATTGACAACCATAGTCGTTTTCGGTTAGAATATGTTTTGTCAAATGATGCGGAGCCGTGGTGTAGTGGCCTAACATGCCTGCCTGTCACGCAGGAGATCGCGAGTTCGACTCTCGTCGGCTCCGCCATTTTCTTTCTTTACCACAAGGGCAATTAGCTCAGCTGGTTAGAGTACATGCCTCACATGCATGGGGTCGGGGGTTCAAGTCCCTCATTGCCCACTAGAGAATGACTGGATAAAGAGTAACCAGTCATTTTTATTGCATTAAAGGGGACTTGAACGGGCGGACAGTAAAACGGGTTAATCAAATCAATTTAGTCATATTAAAAACGGTAGAAAATCCGTACATTTTGAAATGTGCGAATCTCTACCGTTTTTTTATAACAGAAACTTTTTCTTAAAACCCGCTGGTTAAAAACCGCTGGGCAGCGGCTTAGCCTGTTTTCTTTCCCTATAGATCATGGAAAGGCTGGTAATCGCGGCGATAGTCAGGAAAATTACGCTGATCGGTTTAGTAAAGAAGATCAGGGGGCTGCCGTTGGAGGTGATCATAGCCTGGCGCAAGGAGTTTTCCAGCAGAGGCCCCAGAATCATGGCCAGCACCGTAGGAGCAATGGGAAAATCGAAGCGGTCCATAAAGAAGCCCAGCACACCAAAACAAATGGCTACGAGAACGTCAAAAATGCTGTTGGAAGAAGCAAAGGAGCCGATGACGCCGAAGATCATCAGAAAGCTGATCAGCAGCGGCTTTTTGATCAGAGCAATCCGGGAAATCGGCTTTACCACGATCATGCCGATAAAAAGTAAAGCCAGATTAGAGAGAATCATACCGGCAAAAATGGGATAAACCACGTCCAAATGGTTTTTAAATAGCAGGGGACCGGGCTGAATACCCTGGATCATCATAGCTCCCAGCAGCACGGCGGTTACGGAATCCCCCGGTATGCCCAAGGTCAGCATGGGGATCATGGCGCCGCCGGAGACGGCGTTGTTGGCTGATTCCGGGCCGGCGATAGCTTCCAGGGAACCTTTGCCTACCAGTTCCGGATGCCGGGCATTGCGGCGGACGTCGCCGTAAGCCACATAGGAGGCAATGGTGCCGCCGGCCCCCGGCAGGATGCCGATAAGGACGCCGATAAAACCGCCCCGGATCATGAAGCGGAGGCTTTCTTTGAATTCCTGGAGATTGGGAACAACCCTATCCACTTTTACTATTTGTTGATTCTCTTCTTTATATTCCAAAACCAGCCGTATTACCTCGGCAAAAGCAAACATTCCGATGACCGCCGGCAGGAAAGAAAGTCCCCTGGATAAAGAGCCTACGCCGAAATTGAAGCGGCTGAAGGGCAGGATGGGATCATAGCCCACGGTAGCTAGTAAAAGGCCTAAGAGCGCCGAAAAGACGCCTTTGACAAAAGACTTGCCGCTGACGGCAAACACGGCGGTAAGGCCGAAAAGGGTAACGGAGAAATATTCGGCAGGCCCGAACATCAAAGCGAATTTAGCCAGCAAAGGCGATAAAAAAATCATGGCGATACAGCTAAAAAGACCGCCTACAACGCCGGCCACGTTGGATATGCCGATGGCCACGCCGCCCTTGCCTTGCAGGGTCAGAGCATAGCCGTCATCTACCACAGCCGCATTAGCCGGAGCGCCGGGGGCCCGGATGGTGATGGCGGTAATGCTGCCGCCATACATACCGCCGGCATAGATGCCCAAAAGCAGCAGCATGGAGGAGATAGGGTCCATATTGAAGGTCAACGGGGACAGTAAGGCGATGGCCAAAGTGGCGGTCAGGCCGGGAATGGCCCCAAATAAAGTACCGATCAACACCCCTAAAAGCGTAAGGGAAAAGTTGATTGGTTGAAAAATAGTCACAATAGCATTAATAACCAATTCCATGTTATCCACTCCTAAAATAAGATCCCCTTCGGCAACGGAGCTTTCAGCAATATAGTAAAGATAAAATAAATAATGATGCAGATTATAGCGGCGTTAGCGGTGCTGACCAGCAGGTTTTTGGCGGTGAACTTTTGAAATACATACATGGCTAAAGCTATCCCGGCCAAAAAGGTGGAAGAAAAATAGCCCAAAATTCTTATGCCAAAGTAATAAACAACCAATATGCCTACGATAGTGGCTAGCCGCAGCCAGAGGTAGCGGGTCATGGGATTGCCAATTTCTTTTTTCTTCAGGCTTTCATAAATCAAGCCTAAGCAGGTCAAAGCGAAAATTAAAGCAATGGTCCGGGGATAATAAGCCGGACCGGCTTTGCTGACGGCAAAGACGGGAAATGAGGCAGAAACCAGCCAAACTACGATGGACAAGAAGAGGCCGCTGATACCGGCGAATAAATCGGCTTTCATAGCAGTATTCCTTTCTGGACAAAGGGCCGGCCGCCGAGAGGGAGGTACGGCGGCCCGTTGGAACGCCGGGGCAGCCGGCCCGCAGACCTTCTATTTATTTAATAAATTCCAATTGCTTCAAAACAGCTTCCACATTGGGATATTGTTCATCCAGCATGGTTTTGAAATCAGCGGCCCCCCGATAGTACAAATCCAGGCCGGCCTCTTTGGCTTTTTGCTGGAATTCCGGATTATCATAGGCTTTTTTGAAGGCATCCTCCAGAATGGCTCTTACCTCTTCCGGCGTACCTTTGGGAACGGCGAAGCCCCGCCAGCTTTCCCAAGCCACATCATAACCCAGCTCTTTGGCTGTAGGAGTATTGGGGAAGAGCTGGGATCTTTCTTCGGCAAGGATAGCCAGTACCCGGATGGAACCGTTTTCCACGTGCTGCTCCATACCGGTAAGGGTCTGGATGCCGGCGTCTACATGCTTGCCGGACAAAGCGGCAATGATTTCGGCGCTGCCCTTAAAGGGAAGATATTTGAACTTGGCTCCATCGGCAGAGGCTTCCAAAAGGCCGGCGGCTTGATGGAAGAAACCGCCCAAAGGAGTAGTGCCCATTTGCAGGGTTTCCGGTTTTTCTTTGGCAGCCGCCAAAAGTTCATCCAGGGTCTGATAAGGGCTGTCGCCGGGGACGAAGACGCCGACGGGCTGGGTGGTGAACTGCATAATCAGATCAAAATCATCATATTTTATGGGGGTTTGTCCCATAGCCTGGTTAGTCAGCACATCGAAGGTGAGGTTGGCTACGGTATAGCCGTCGGCAGGGGAATTGGCCGCCTGATCCCAGCCGATAGCGCCGTTGGCGCCGGTGACATTTTGATAGACGAAGGATTGGCCCAACTCTTTAGCGGCGTAATCGCCCATTAACCGGGCGGCCAGATCGGAACCGCCGCCGGCGCTCCAGACGATAATCATTTCCATGGGTTTGGTAGGATAGGCAGGGGCGGATGCTGCGGGCTGTGTGCCGGATTGAGCCGGCGGATTATTTTGGGCAGGCTGACTGCCGCAGGCTGCTAAAGCAAAAGAGAGTAAGCAAATTAAGATAATGGCTAAGATTTTTTTCAGGTTTTTCATGGATTTGCTCCTTCCATCAATCAAAAAAATCGTATGAATGCTTTTTATTATTTAACAAATCCTAACTGCTTTAATGTGGTTTCCACAAAAGGATATTGTTGGTCCAAGGCCTCTTTGAAATCCTCAGGGCCCAGGTAAACCAGATCCAGTTTGGCTTTTTTAGCCTTTTCTTGAAATTCCGGATGATTGAAAGCCTGTTCGAAGGCCTGTACTAAAATTTGCCGGACATCCTCGGGAGTATCTTTGGGAACGCCGAAGCCCCGCCAGCTTTTGTAAACGACATCGTAACCCAACTCCCTGGCCGTAGGCACCTGGGGGAAATTGGCCAGGCGGTCTTCCGTCAGAACCGCTAAAAGCCGCAAGCCGTTATCCGTCATATACTGCTCCATGCCGGTGAGGGTTTGGATCGCGGCGTCAGTTTTGCCGACGACTAAAGCGGCAATGATCTCCGCCGAGCCTTTGTAGGGAACCACATCAAAGCGGGCCTGATCCGAGGCGTTTTCCAGCAAGGTTATGGCCTGATGGAAGAAACCGCCCAAAGGAGTGGTGGCCATGGTTATGGTATTAGGCTCTTTGGTGGCTGCCGCCAGAAGATCGTCCAGGGTTTGGTAGGGGCTTGCCGCCGGTACAAAAACACCGATGGGCTGGACGGTAAACTGGCAGATCAATTCAAAATCCGTATATTTTACATTGGTTTGGCCCATGGCCTGGTTAGTGAGGATATCGAAGGTCAGGTTCGCTATGGTGTAACCGTCGGGGTTCGCCGTTACTGCCTGCTGCCAGCCTTTATCACCGTTGGCGCCGGTGATGTTGCTGTAGATAAAAGGTTGGCCCAATTCCCTGGAGGCGTAATCGCCGATGAGCCTGGCCGCTAAATCGGAGCCGCCGCCGGCGGACCAAACGATGACCATCTCCGGCGGCCTTTCCGGAAAAGATGGTTCCTTTGGGCTGCGCAAAGAGCTTTGACCGCAGCTTGCCGTTAGAAAGAGGAAAAAAGGCAGCAATAAGACGAGAGCTTTTTTCATAATGCATCCTCCTCATCTCCGGCGGATTTTGCCAGCAGGCCAATTTCTTCGTAATAGCGCCGGGCTCCCGGGTGCAACGGCACCACCAAGTCATTAGGGAAATCGTTAACATTTACTTTTTTGTAGGAATCGTGGATGATCTCATAAAAGGCCTTGTTTTCATAAACGGATTTTGTCAAATAATAAGCGACTTCCTCCGGCAGGTCTTGATGAACGATCAGTAAAGTTTTGATTCCTATGGTGAGAACATCCTCCTCCTGACCCGGGTAGGTGCCGGCAGGGATAGTTACCGGACTCCAGCCGTGCTTTTCGGTAAGGGACCGGATTGTATCCGGCTTCAAGCTTAAAAGCACCGATTCCCGCTTAGATAACAACTCCGAAAGAGCGGCGTCGGGCAAAGCCTTATTAATGACCAGCAGATCAAAGTAAAGATCGTTATAAGCCTTAAATAAGGAGCCGCCTTCGGCAAAATAAATGTCGGTGCCCGGTTCCTGCAAATCCCCGGCATCATTTAGGCCGCATCCCGCCAAGACATATTGCAATATCAAGTAACTGCTGTCCGTACGGGGCAGGACGCCTAAACGGGCTTTGCCGCCGTTTGCCATCAGATCTTCCAGTGTACCGGCCGGACTTTGTTTATCGGTAATCAGATAAAGCACGGTGGTTTCCAAAGAAGCAATGCCTTGAATGCTGTCCAGCACGCCCTCATAGGGCGCCAGTCCGGCCTGGGCTTTTTCCAGAAGGAAACCCTGGGACAAGCCAATGGCCGCTTGACCGTTTTGCAGCAAATAAGGATTGGCGATGGCGCCGCCGGTAGTGGCGGTAATGGGATAACCCTGGAAATACTGATTGGATTTTTCGGCTATAGCGGCGGCAATAGAGACCCAAAGGCCATTGACGGAGCCGGAGGCAAAGGTAATGGGCTGGATCCGGGGCACATTTCCTTCCTCTAAAGGCGGAGTACTCCTGTTTTGCAGGGAACAGGCGGCGCTCGTTAAAAGGCTGGCCGTCAACAGCAGGCTGCCGACAATTTTCTTTGATATGCATCTTTTGTGCCAAATATCAATAACACCACAGAGTAAGGTTTTTATCTTCAGGATGAGGACCTCCTTTGGGAAAAAATTTCCCCTTAAAGAGAAAAAATTTCCCTGGCAAATAATCAATGGTATTCTTTTAGCTTATTACGAAGTGTACGCTCGGTAATACCCAGAAGGGCAGCAGCTTTTTTTCTGCTGCCTGCTGTAGAACGCAAGGTATCTAATATAGCCTGACGCTCAATATCATCAAGGCGGCGGCCGGCCAGGGCCCCTGGAGGCAAAGTGCCGGCGGCGGAACCGGCGGCGGCAGACATACTGGCTTCCAATGGGGGCAGATCCGCCAAAGTCAGCACCGGCCCTTCGGATAAAGCCACCGCCCGTTCCGCTATATTTTCCAACTCCCTGACGTTGCCAGGGAAATCATAGCGCTCCAGCAAAAACAACACATCCCGGTGGGCGCCGGTAATCTGCTTGCCGAATTGCCGGTTGTATTTTTTGATGAAATATTGGAGCAAAAAGGGGATATCCTCTTTGCGCTGCCGCAGAGGAGGAACCTTGATGGTGATCACATCCAGGCGGTAATATAAGTCCTCCCGGAAGGCGCCTTGCTCCACAGCCTTTTTTAAATCTTTGTTTGTGGCGGCAATGAGCCGCACATCCACCAGTACAGACTGGTTTGAGCCTACGGGGGTAATGGCCTTATCCTGCATTACCCGCAATAGCTTAGCCTGAAGGGATAGATCCATATCGCCGATTTCATCCAAAAACAAGGTGCCTTTATGGCAAAGCTCAAACTTACCCTTGCGGTCGCTGTCGGCGCCGGTAAAAGCCCCTTTTTTATGGCCGAAGAATTCACTTTCCAAGAGGTTGAAAGGAATAGCCGTACAATTGACGGCTTCATAATGGTACTTTTGACGGTTGCTGCTATAATGGATGGCTTTCGCCACTAAATCTTTGCCGGTACCGCTTTCTCCTAAAATTAAAATAGTGGAGTTGATATTTTTTACTTTATCAATCATGGTGAAAACCGGCTCCATGGCGGCAGATCTGCCGATAATTTCACTGCTGCCGTTTTGGACCTTCAGCAATTGGTTTAAATGAGCCACTTGTTTATTGAGCCCGGCATTTTCCAAAGCATGACCCATCAGGTTTTTCAGCTCATCCATTACAATAGGCTTGCTGACGTAATGGTAAGCCCCTGCTTTTACGGCTTCCACCGAGGAATCGATACTGCCGAAGCCTGTCATGATGATCACCGGAATATGAGAATGCCGGTGCTTGAGCTGCTTTAGCACCTGGATGCCGTCGTGACAGCCTAGTTTTAAATCCAGCAAAACAAGGTCTACGGGCTGATTCTCCAGATAATGAAACGCTTCATCCGGCGTCAGAACCCAATGAACTTTGTGCTCATCCTCCAGAGCGTAAGACAGGGATACACAAATATTTTTTTCGTCGTCAATAATCAGGACATTGCTCATGAGGCTCTCCTTTATGCGTATAACGGTGGACACTATAGGGCGGACAGGGAAATGTTCAGGACAAAATTACCGTTGCCTTGGTGCCGATGCCTATCTGGCTTTCTAAGATCAACCGGCCCTGGTTTTTTTCCAAAAGGCGGCGGCAAATATAAAGACCTAAACCGGTGCCTGAGCGGCGGGTAGTAAAAAAGGGCTCCGTTATTTTTTCCATATATTCTTCAGGGATACCCGGACCGTTATCGCTGATGGTTACGGCTATATGGCCTTCGGCGGTCTTATGGCTGCCAATGGCGATGGCGCCGCCGTCTTGTATGGATTCCAGGCTGTTGAGGATCAGATTGATAAAAACCTGCATCAGCTCCATGCTGTCGCCGCAGACCAGACAGCCTGCCGGCATATTGATATCCAAGGCCACCCTTTTTTCATTGCATTTGCGCAGCAACAGCAATAAAACGCTATCCAGCAGGACTTTGATGTCAAAAGAGGAAGGATTGGCCGGTTTTGGCCTGGCATATTCCGATAAAGAAGATACCATGTTGTCCAGGCGGCTTACCTCCATGGTGACGATTTCCGTCATATTGCGGCGGAAATCCGCATTGTTGATTTTATTGGGCAAAAGCTCCGCCATGGTCTTGATGGAAGTCAGGGGCGTCCGTATCTCATGGACGAACTCGGAGACTAAAAGATCCAGGGATTTCATCCTGTCCACCTTTGTCAGCTCTTCCTGAAGCTGGCGCTCTTTACTATAAGCCTTATTTAGCTCTTCTGTCCGGCGTTCCACTTCCTTTTTTAAAGTGGTTCGCCATTTAAGGGCTAAAGCCATGATTAATAAGGCCAGTATAGCCACAAGGGCAATGGCCAAGAAATAGCTTCTGATCTTCCGGTTATAAGAAGCTATACTTTCACCGAACCATTTTTCGTAAATCTTTTCATAGCTTTTATTGCTGAAAACCGCCTCTAAGCCGTTGTTGAGCTGGCTCATCAGAGTTTTATCGGCGGCATTGGTGTAAAAGGCGTAAGAGCTTATATTGAAGGGCTCGCCCACAGCTTTAATGTAATCTTCCTGATTCCATTTCTGAATCAGGTACATGCCGGCGCTTTTGTTGCCGATATAAGAATCCACTTCCTTATTCATCAGCAGGAGGAAGCCATGCTCTTGGCTCATGACGATTTTGGGGCTTTCCAGAGGATATTTATCCAGATAAGTGCCGATAAGAGGGGTAAGGCTCTGGGTATTAATGGCCACGGGACTGCTCCAAAAGCCTTCCAAGTCGGAAATATATTGATTGTCCTCCCGGACGAAGATAGTATCCTGACTTTCAATCAGCTCTTTGGAGGCCAGCAGGCTTGGACTATGGTCCCGGTTGCTGACAATAGCGTCAAGGCCCCGGGAGAGCAGATTGTTGTTCAAATCGGCGGCGGTTTGGGCATAAAGCTCAATATCCATACCGATTTCAATGGCTACGGCCCGGACGAGATCCACGTTAAAGCCTTTAATCATGCCGTTGTCGTCCACATAGGAATAAGGCGGCATATTGATATCTACGCCTACCCTGATGCTTTGGTTTTCCTGTTCAAAGGGGGCTGCTTCAAGTGCGGAACCGGTACAAAGCAGCATAAAACAAACCAGAAAAAGAGCAGGGAACTTTTTTTTCAATTCCATATGAGATCCCTTTCCCAATAATATTTGACAGCCCCCTGATGAAAAGAAAGAGGGTATTTGTCGTTCAATTGATTACCCTTGATTTCCTGATCAATAAAAAATACGGATTTATATTCTGCCATATGGTCATAAAGGGCTTTCGTCAGCTCATAAGTAATGACCAGCTTCGTTTCCCTTTCCGCCGCCAGTATTACTTTAGTGGCTGCCGTCAGAATGTAGCGGTCCATGCCTTTATAGGTCTGGGAGGGAACAGTGATCATTTTGTATCCCGGTAAAAAGCTCTCTATACCGTCAATTAGCTGTACATTTTCCAAGGGCAGCAAAACAATGTCAAAGTTTGCGGCCATTTGAGCGATAGGCTGGCTGGGCAAAGCAGCGTGGGTGGCGATGCAGTCGATGAGCCCTGCTTCCATTGCCTTAACAGCGGCAGTCAAGCCTATATAGACGGGCTCAAAAAAGCTATAGTCGATACCATGAGCCTGCAATAGCCGGCGGGTCAGCAGCTCTTCCTCGCTGTTAAGGGCCCCTACGGCCACCTTTTTATTGGATAGCTCCGATAACCTGCGGATACCGGAGCTTTTTCGCACCACACATTGGAAAGCCAGAGCATATAAAGGAGTTACAATCTGCTTTTGATTTTTTAAAACAGTACCGTAAATGCCTGACTGGCTGACCTGATCGATTAAAAGAGCTTCGGAAATCAGCTCTAGCTGGCCTTGATGCTGGCCTGATTGCTGAAAATGGCAATTCATCTCATCGGCATATTTTTCTACCATGACACAAAGGGCCATGGCCGGCTGATAAATCTCATCTTCGGAAAGCTGGCTCTTTATATTGATGGAATACTCCTCTTGCACGTCGGATAATAGGTCGTAAGGGATCAACTCCTCTTGAAATAAAGGCGGGCTATCCGCCGGCGGCAACGGCTCACGGGTAAGCAGGGCAGGGCTCCAGAGATATAAAGCGCCGCCGGCAACAGCAAGAAAAATGGCTAACCAGAAAAAAAGAGGGGGTTTAGTAGAATTCATCATAATAACGAGGTTGCTTCCTCCTGCCTTAGTTATGGGAAAATAAAGCCTAAAAAGGTCTTATTATTTTTCTCATGCAAAAATAATGCCAACAGGCCTGGATGAGAGCCAAAAAAGAAAGGCAGCTAAAAGCTGCCGCCGGTTGTTTATAACGCTTCAGCAAAACAGTTCCGGCTCCCGGCGCTCCAGAAAATTGCTTTCAATTAAAGTTTTGCGCTGCAAGAGCCCTTCATCGTCAAAATATTTGGCCTCCTGAGGACAAGCCTTGACGCAAGCGCAGCAGCTAATGCAAACAGCCTTGTCAGCCAGGCGAGGGTCCTCAAAAGAGATGGCGCCGCTGGGACAAAGACCGGCACAGAGCAGGCAAGCGGTACAACCAGCTTTTGTCTTGGGGGAGCGGGGAGCCGCCGCCATGCCGGTGCGGTAAGGATAATTGCCCGGAAGCTTAATCGGCTGGAAGACGCTGCCCTGCAGCTTTTGGGCCGCTTTGGCGGCCAATACTCCGGCTAGCTGTAAATCCCGGCTATCGGGCCGTCCGGCAGCGGCCAGACGAGAATAAGAATGCTCGCCGATAAAAGCCCCGGCAGCTATGGCAATAAAGCCGGCCTCCTGCAGAATATCCTGCATTTCCAGCAGACTGTCCTCATAATGGCGGTTGCCGTAGACAGAGACTATTATTGCAGGGGTATTGCGGCCCTTTAAGCTGCTGAGAAAAGGCTGCAATATAGCGGGTATCCTGCCGGCATAGACCGGCGCTCCCAGAATCAGCAGGTCCTCCTGGCCAAAGGCAGCTATGGGCTTGCGGCCCGAGGGTGGGGTGAGATTGATCACCTGGCCTTTTGAGGGCTGGGGGAGCAGGCCCATGATTTCCCCAGTGACCGTTTCAACGATTTTTTCTGTGGCATGGGTGGGGCTAAAGTAGGCACAATGAATAGTATAGGCCATGTAAGCATTCCTTCTTTCACCTATAGTCCGTCAGGCTTTACGGCAAGATATAGCTATAGTATACTGCCTTGACGGCAGGAAGCAAGGGCTGTATTCTAAAGAAAAATGCCTATATAATCCAATGCTTGGAGAAAGAGAGCGTTAGAATGAAACTGATTGCCTTAGTGGAAAACCGCACTATATCACCGGAGTATTCCCCAAGCCACGGTCTCAGCTTATATATTGAAGCCCTTGGCCACAAAATCCTTTTTGATTTGGGTAAGGATCAGTCCTTTTTGGAAAATGCCCAAAAGTTGGGCGTCGATATTGCCGCAGTGGATACCCTGATTATTTCCCATGGCCATCAGGATCACGGCGGCGGTTTAGCCGCCTTTTTGGCTAATAATGACCGGGCCAAAATCTATATCAGAAAGAGGGCTTTTCTGCCTCATCTTATCGCAGAAGGAGGGGAGTTGAAACTAGCGGGCCTGGATCCAAATCTGGAGGACAATGAGCGGATTATCTTTACGGACTCCCTTCATAAGATCGATGAAGGCTTGCTTTTATTCTCCGATGTGCCAAGGCAGCGGCTGCTGTCTGTTTCCAATGACTTTCTGTATGAGGACCGTGGAGAAGGGGATTATGGCCCGGACCGGTTTGAGCACGAACAAAATCTGATCATTAGCGAAAAAGGCAAGCATATTTTGTTGGTGGGCTGCGCTCATTGCGGCATCGTCAATATTCTGGAAAAAGCCCGGGCATTAGTGGAACAGAAGTTGGACCTGGTCATCGGCGGCTTCCATTTATTCAATCCCATTACCATGATCAACGAAGAAGAAAGCCTGATCCGCCGGATTGCTGCCGAGCTAAAGGAGAAAGATACGCTCTTTTACACTTGCCATTGTACCGGCGAAGCAGCCTTTGCTTTACTGCAGGAGGACATGGGCGAGCAAATACGCTATTTGGCCACCGGCATGAATTTGGAATTATAGTGATGCAAAGACAGCCGCCCTAAGTTGGGCGGCGTTTTTACAAGGCCTTATGAAAATCTTAAGAATTTGTCCAGTAAGAAGTCATAAAAAATACCCGTATATTATGTAAAATAGAGATGATTATCTTATCGGAAGGTGGTAGAGGCAATGACCAATACCGTTCTTGTTGTGGATGATGAGCGCGAAATTGCTGATTTAATTGAGGTGTATCTGTGCAATGAGAATTATCAGGTGCTCAAGTTTTACTGCATAAAGGATGCTCAGCAGTCCATAGATACCCAAAGGATCGATCTGGCCATTTTAGATGTAATGCTGCCTGATGGCAGTGGCTTTAACTTTTGCCAAAAAATAAGAGAGAAGCATGCTTTCCCAATTATTATGCTGACGGCTAAGGAAGAAGAAACGGATAAAATAACGGGCCTTACTCTGGGCGCCGACGATTATATTACCAAACCCTTTAAGCCCCTTGAGCTGGTTGCCCGGGTAAAGGCTCAACTGCGCAGATATAAAAAATATAATTCCTCTTCCCCGGTATGCGACCATGTATTGGTACAGGGCGGGCTGGAGATTAACGTAAGCACTCACCAATGTACTCTCGATGAAAGGCTGATTCCCCTTACGCCCACGGAGTTTACCATTTTAAGAATCCTCTGTGAAGAAAAGGGTAAAGTCGTAAGCTCGGAAGCTCTCTTTTATAAGATTTGGGGCAACGAATATTTTACGAAGAACAGCAATACGATCACCACTCATATCCGGCATCTGCGGGAAAAGCTGGGCGACAGCGGGACGCACCCCAAATATATCAAAACAGTATGGGGGGTAGGCTACAAAATTGAAGGATAAAAAACTGTGGCGAAAGCCTTATTACAAACTGATACGCAAAGTCTTTGGGCAAGTGCTCTTGCTTGCTTTTTTTTCTTGCGTAGCTATTCTGCTGATCCGGTCTCTGGGGCGGGGCTATATCGGCAATATGATAACAAAAGGGATTGTCAGATTTTATCAAGTGGACTGGGACGCTGCAAAATATATATACTATGATACTGTGCGGCAAAATATCGACTATATTATTCTGGGCACAATGATTATTTTTTTTCTGCTGCTGATTCGGCTGCTGTTATCCTGGTTCATGAAATACTTTGATGAGATTATCGGCGGCGTCAATGCCCTGGCCGGCGGGGAGAAAAGACAAATTGTGATGTCCCCGGAGCTGGGTTTTGTGTCAGCTCAGCTCAACAAGGTAAATGATCAGCTGATCCGCAGCGCCGAAGCTAAACGAGAGGCGGAAAAACGCAAAAATGACCTGGTGGTTTATCTGGCTCATGACATAAAGACGCCCCTTACCTCGGTTATCGGCTATTTAAGCCTCTTGGATGAAAGCCCCCAGTTGCCGGCAGACCAGAGGCAGAAATATATTCAAATCGCATTAACCAAGGCCCAGCGTCTGGAATGCCTGGTAAGCGAATTCTTTGAAATAACCCGGTACAATCTCCAGGATGTGCCGCTGCAGAAAAAGAGCATTAACCTAAGCTATATGATGGAACAGATTGTGGATGAAGCTTATCCCCAGCTTTCTAAAAACGGGAAAACTGCGGCCATCAATATTCCGGAAGAATTAACGGTATACGCCGATTCGGATAAGCTGGCCAGAGTTTTTAACAACATCTTCAAAAATGCCATTGCTTATAGTGAGGCGGGAAGCGTAATTGAGATTAGCGGAGAGCTGGATACGGAAAATACGGTGATCCATTTTAAGAATGAGGGAGCAATTCCCCGAAGCGAATTGGATACCATATTTGAAAAATTCTACCGCCTGGATGACGCCCGGCAAACGGCCACAGGCAATGCGGGGCTTGGTCTTGCCATTGCCAGGGATATTGTGGCATTGCACGGCGGCACAATAACGGCCGTGAGCCATAAAAATCAGACGGTATTTACCGTTATGCTGCCCAAGCTTTAATTTGTACAAGTTCTCTATGTTTTCTCAATAAATTCTTAAGAAAGCAACCCTTTAATCATAAAACATACAAACTCCTTTCCCGCTACAATCCAAGTGTCAGGAAAGGAGTTTTTTATGATGCGTTATGCCGGGGAGGATTCCCCAATGCCTTTTGTACCCAACCATGGCAAGAGTTTAAACATCACCACTAATTATGGCGTATTTGCACGCTATCCGGTTAAAACCCATGTAATTATGGCCTCGGATTCTTTGCGGCCGGTGCTGGATCATTACCTTGCGCCCTATTTGCAGCCGGGCGATTATGTATTTATCAGCGAGAAAATAGTAGCCATCACCCAAGGCCGGGCTTTTCCTGTGGAGGAAATTAAGCCGGGCCGGTGGGCTAAGATTCTGTCCTCATTTGTCCAGAAATCCGCCCACGGCATTGGGCTGGGCATGCCTTGCACCATGGAACTGGCCATCCGGGAAATTGGCTTGCTAAAAATCCTTTTTGCGGCAGTGTGCTCCGCTGTCACCAAACTGTTTGGCATTCACGGCGTATTTTATCGAATTTTGGGAGAGCAAGCCCGGGCCATTGACGGCCCTTGCGATTATACCATACCGCCATATAACCGCTATGCCAAGCTGGCCCCCAGCCGGCCCAATGAAGCGGCTAAAGAACTGGCCGCCCATATTGGCGCAAAGATTGTAATTATTGACGCCAATGATCTGGGCGTAGAGGTTCTGGGCCGTTCTCATCCCGATGAGATTGATATTGATTTCTGTAAAGAAGTGTTTGGGGACAACCCCCTGGGCCAAGGCGCCGAGCAGACGCCTATTTGTATCCTGCGTAAAGCCTGGCAGGAGGATGCAGAGCCTCCTAGTCTTGAATCCTGCTCATGCGGTTGACGGCGGAAATCAGGGCCCGCAGGGAAGCCTTCCGGATATCCCGGGAGGTGCCGGCGCCAAAACGGCTGCGGCCCTGTTTATCCCTTAACTGGATGTAAGCCACGGCCCGGGAATCGGAGCCGCTGCTTAAGGCATGCTGGTCATAAGAAAGGAAGTCGTAGTCGGCGGCGCCCAGGGTTTTCAGAGCGTCGTAGAGAGCGTCAATCGGCCCGTTGCCCTTGCCCTCTGCCTCTTTGGCTTCTCCATTATAGTTGATGATGCCGCTGAAATGGACTTCATTGTCTTCTTCGTCGGCCTCGTTGAGATAAGCGGTACGGAAGGATTTCAGCTCATAGGGCCCCTGGGGCCGGACAAATTCCTCGGAGAAAATCGCCAGCAGGGTCTCGCCGTTGATTTCCAGATCATCTCTGTCAGCCCTGTCCCTGATCATCTGGCCCAATTCCGGCAGCATAGCTTTTGGAATTTTATAGCCAAAAAGGTTTTCCAGAATAAAGCCGGCGCTGGCCCGGGCGGAATGACTGTTGATACGGAGGATGGGTTCGTATTGCCGGCCTACATCGGCGGGATCCAGAGGCAAATAGGGCACTTGCCAGCCGGTCAGCCGCCGTTTTTTGCGTTGGCTGAGGGCGTTGAGAATAGCTTCCTGCTGAGCGCCGGTAAAAGCGGTATAGACCAGTTCGCCGGCATATGGATGACGGGGGCTTACCGGCAGATGGGCGGCTTTTTGATAGACCTGCCGCAGGTTGTTGATATCGCTGAAATCTAAACCGGGATTGATGCCTTGGCTATAAAGATTAAGAGACAGGGTCATCAGGTCGGCGTTGCCGGCCCGGGGCCCGTTGCCAAATAAAGAACCTTCTATGCGCTCAGCTCCGGCCAGCATAGCCAGTTCGGCGGCAGCCACCGCCGAGCCCCGGTCATTGGAAGGGCGAACGCTAAGGATAAAGCGGTTGCGGTTGCGGATGTTTTGGCAGAACCCCTCGATTTGATCCGCATAATGATTGGGCGTGCACCTTTCAACGGTGGCCGGCAGGCCGAGGATAACGGGCTGGACCGCCTCAGCTTCAAGAACGTCCAGCACCTCTTCCGCAATACGCAAAGCAAAGGCCGGCTCCGCCTCGGTGAAGCCTTCCAAAGAATAAGCATAGGTCAGCTTCAGCCCTTTTTGCCGGGCTTCCCGGCCCAGGCCATGAATCTGACCGGCACAGGCCCTGGCTGCAGCCAGGATAGCCTCTTGACCGCCGCTATCGCCCGGTTCCCAGGGTGAAGGATTGATGTTGCCGCTAAAATGGAAAATCACCCGGGGGGCTCCTGCGATAGCCTGATAGGTTTTGACAATCAAGCTTTCCGTGCAGGGGCTTGTTACCTGTAAGGCAACATCGGCGGGAATCAACTGCTGATCGATCAGATGGCGCAAAAAGGCATGATCCGAAGGGTCTGCTCCGGGAGAACCTACCTCAATTTCCTTAAAGCCAATTTTGGTAAGGAGATGAAAGAGATCCACCTTTTCCTCCAGACTCATGGCAATGGGTAAGGCTTGGCTGCCATCGCTTAGATCTAGGCTGCACCAGAGGGGGGCCTGGCTGATGGTTTGGGAAGGCCAGGTGCGGCCCGGCAGGTCTGCCGGTATACAAGGGCTGTATTTTTGGGAAGGATCATTGAAACCGCTGGCTGACATAATCGGTACCCCCTTTAAAATAAAAGCCGTCAACTCTATCGTTTAGAGGAAATGTAGCATAATTCAGTCAATAACACAAGAAAAAAATTCAAAAAACAAGTAAATTTGATATTGACTATCTTTGACTATATGATATAATGAAAACAGAAATTAGCACTCGAAGTCATAGAGTGCTAAAATAAAAGGCGAAGGAGTTGTTAACATGACTGGGCTTATTCCATTCAACAGAAGGGGAGATCTTTCCACGGACAGGTTGTTCAACATGATGGACGACTTCTTTAATGACACTTGGCTGTCGAGAAGGAGCCTGCTGAGTGATACATTTAAAGTGGACGTCAAGGAAAATGAAGGTGCTTACACGATAGAAGCGGATTTGCCGGGCGTGAAGAAAGAGGAAGTCAATCTGGAGCTTAATGAAGGCAGGCTGACTATTGCCGTTATCCGCAGTGAAGAGATCGAAGAGGAGAAGAAAGGTTACATCCACAGGGAAAGAAGGCAGTCCTCCATGCAGCGTTCCGTATACCTGGCTGACGCCGATAATGAAGGGGTGGAAGCTAAGCTGAATGATGGCGTGCTGACCGTTGTGATCCCCAAAAAACCTCAAATCGACTACAAAAAGAGAATTGAAATCCAGTAAAACCCCAACCCTCCTTAATAAAAAGGGCTGCCGCAGATTTTTTTGCGGCAGTCTTTTTTGCGGTGGAGAGAGTTTTACTTCGCCAGTGGGGGAGAGCGGCCTGTTGGGGTTCAACTTTGCCACAGTCCTTTTGCAGCTTATTCACAGTGCTTTCACATCCTCTTCACATAAAAGGTCTAAACTGGAAATAGCGGAATTCATGCTTGACCGGCAGAGATAAATTTTATAGGAGGCATTGGCATGGCAGTGAAGAAAAAGTGGCAGTGGTTACTGGTGATTTTAGTATTGGCGGCAGCGGCAGCAGGGAGTTATAAATTTTTGTATAAGGGGAATACGGCGGTGGCTGCCGCCCCTGCCGGCGCTGTGAGAACCAGCAGCGTAATTCGGGGCAGCATCAGCTCTATGGTTACCGGCAGCGGCTCCGTAGCCACTTCCAGAGAGCAGAGCCTTGCCGCTCCCGGGGCTTCCACCTTGCTGGAGGTTCATGTGGAAGACGGACAAAAGGTGGCAAAAGGCGATCTGCTTTTTGTACTGGATTGCCCCGAAGTGGAATCCTCCCAGCAGGCCCTGTCCCAATATCAGTACCAGCTGGAAGAGTATTATGCCGCCCGGGAAGAATTACAGCGCCAAGCGGATAAGGACTATCTGATCACTTCTGTTGGGGCCAAGGCAGGAGAGAAACTGACAAAAAACAGTTCATTATTATCATTGCTGGATATCAGCTCCATGACTTTGCAGGTTCCGGCCGAGGACGGTGCGGCCTGGGGTGCGGGCCAGAGAGTCCAGGTATCTTTGCTGGAATACGGCAATACGGTAAACGGTACCCTGGCCGGCCAGCCTACTGCCGCCAGCAGCAACGGCATGGAATATCTGACCTTTACGCTGGAGCTGGATAAAGGCCAGCGCATAGCAGGGGAGACCTATGGCCAGGCTTATAATCAGGATTTAGGCAGCCAGGCGGTGGTAATGCTTAAACCAAACAGCGAAACATTGATTAAAGTGCCTGCCGACGGCTATCTTGATGAATTAAACGTGACGGAAGGAGAAATCGTCAAAGCCGGTACTTTGATGTATAGAATCAGCAGCACCAATCTGGAGTCGCAGATTTCCGAGGCCAATTCGGAAATGCAGGTGGCCATGGCTCAGCTCAAACAAAAGAAAACCACATTGACAGCAGATTTTGACGGTATATATTACGCGGCAGCCGACGGTTCCGGCCCTAAAAATACCTTCCTGCAAGTGGGGGACAGCCTGACGGCCAATGAAAGCCTGGGCAAGGTGGTAGATGGGGAAAGGATGCAAATCGTCTTTAATGTAGACGAGCTGGATATCGCTAAGGTGGAGGAGGGCCAGGAGGTCAAAGTGGTGGCCGACGCTTTGCCCGATAAAACATATACCGGACGGGTGGCCAGAATTGCCCAGGAAGGCTCCAGTTCCGGCAACGTAGCCTATTATTGGGTGCTGATCGAAGTGGCAGAATGGGATGGACTTAAAGTGGGCATGACCACCAGCCTGGAAATCGTGGTGGATCAGTCTGAGGACACCTTGATGGTACCCATTAATGCCGTTCATACGGTCAGGGGAGTTAAATATGTGATCCTGGCGGCGGATCAAAGCAATCCGGGAAGCAATGGGGCAGGCACTGCCGGGGCGGGAGGCCCAGGGGCAGGAGACTCCGGATCAGGAGCTGTCATGATCCGGGAAAAACCTGTTGAAGAGCAAAGCAGCAGCAGCGGACAAAGCAGCGGCAATGGGCAGAGCAGTAACGGGCCTGAAACGCCGAAGATGAACGGCGGCGGGAAGCAATCCGGTGACGGAGAGCAGCCCATCAGCGGCGAGCAACCTGCCAGCAACGAGCAACCTGCCAGCAACGAGCAACCTGCCAGCAGTGAGAGCCCTGCCAGCAGTGAGCAACCCACCAGCAGTGAGAGCCCTGCCAGCAGCGGGCAAGCCGGGGCAGCCGGCGGCCAGCAGCGGTCCTTGCAGTTGCCGGAGCGGGCCGTCATTGTGGAGACTGGCATCATCAACGATACTCATGTTGAAATCCTTTCCGGCTTGGAGGAAGGCCAAATTGTCGAGGTGACCGGTACCGCCGCCACCAATAGCACGGGGCAAAACTTCATGATGATGGGGCCCGGCGGCGGCATGGGCGCCGTAACGGTCACTACCTCGGGCCCCAGGCCCGGTGGCGGCGGCATTCGCTGAAAGGAGGGTAAAACATGAGCCTTCTGGAAATGAAAAATATCAGCAAGGTTTATCAAATGGGTAAAGAGGAGCTCTACGCTTTGAAGGATGTTTCCCTGGAGGTGGCAGAAGGAGAGTTTGTGGCTATCATCGGGCCTTCCGGTTCCGGCAAGTCCACGCTGATGAACCTCATCGGCTGCCTGGATGTTCCCACAGCCGGCAGCTACAAGCTGGACGGCAAGGATGTATCGGATCTGAGCGGCGATCAACAGGCGGCCATTCGCAATGAAAAAATCGGCTTCATTTTTCAGGGCTTTAATCTGCTGCCGAAATTGACTGCCCTGGAAAACGTGGAGCTGCCCCTGCTTTACCGCAACATCCCTGCCGACCAGCGGCGGCGGCATGCCCTTGAGGCTTTAGAAAAAGTAGGGCTTGCGGACAGATCGGGACATAAGCCCGCCGAGCTGTCGGGAGGTCAGCAGCAGCGGGTGGCCATTGCCCGGGCTCTGGCCGGCAGCCCCCCGATTTTGCTGGCCGATGAGCCCATCGGCAATCTGGACAGCAAGTCCGGCAGAGAGGTAACGGACTTGATGCATAGGCTCCATCAGCAAGGCCACACCATTATACTGATCACCCATAACCAGGATCAGGCCAATGAAGCCCAAAGAAAAATTGCTATATACGATGGCAATATCTTATCTGATGAGAAGGTGATTCAAAGGTGAATTTATTGCAAGCGTTAAAAATGGGCTTCAGCGGCATTGCCGGCAATAAGCTGCGCTCCATTCTCACCATGCTGGGTATTATTATCGGCGTGGCGGCGGTTATCGTCTTGGTTTCGCTGGCCACGGGCACCACCCAATCGATTACCGACAGAATTTCCAGTATGGGCTCCAATTTGCTTACGGTGAACATCCGGGGCCGGGGCAATGAGGGCAGCCTCACTCAGGCGGAAATGAATAAATGGAGAGAAGAAGAGGGCGTCCAATACCTGGCCCCCGTAATCAATTCCAGCCAGGAGGTGAAAGCAGGTACAGAGAGCACCAGCGCCAATCTCATCGGGACTACCGACGACTACCTGCAGATGAATTCCCTGAAGCTGGCTACGGGCCGCAGTTTGGCGGATATGGATATGGAAGGCCGTACCCAGGTAGCCCTTATCGGCTCGGAAATTGCCGAAACCCTTTATGAAGGGCAGGAGCCCCTGGGCCAAAATATCAAGATCAGCGGCAATAATTTCAAAGTGGTGGGCGTTATGGAAAGCGCCGGTTCCAGCATGACGGGTTCTAACGATACCCGGGTTTTTATTCCCTATACCACGGCTCAGCGGCTGTTAAAGGAAAGCCGGATCAGCCAGGTCAATATCGGAGTAAGTACGGCAGAACAGGTGGAAGAAGTAAAAGCTTTTTTGGAAGGGGAACTGTTGGACAAATACGGCAGTGAGGATTACTACAATATTTTCGATCAGACGGAGCTGCTGTCCACTTTACAAGAGACTACCGCTATGATGGCGGTGCTGGTAGGGGGCATAGCCGGTATTTCCCTGGTGGTAGGGGGTATCGGTATCATGAATATCATGCTGGTTTCCGTAACGGAGCGAACCAGGGAGATCGGCATCCGTAAAGCCATCGGCGCCAAGAAACGCCATATTCTGAGCCAGTTCCTGGTGGAGTCCATCGTTCTAAGCTGCGTAGGCGGCCTCATCGGAGTAGCCCTGGGCATAGGCATAACGAAAGCCGCCGGCGCTTTGGTGGAGAGTCTCAACGGCAATGTTTCCTTTACCGTAGTTGCCATTGCTTTCGGTTTCTCCGCGGCCATCGGCATCATTTTTGGAGTGTATCCGGCAAATAAGGCGGCTAGCCTTAATCCGATTGAAGCCTTGCGATACCAATAAACCTGCAAAGGAGGCATAGAGAAATGGAGAAAAGCGATAGAGGCAATAAGGATAATAGAAGCAATAAAAGCAGTAAAGGGGTACAGCAGGCCGGTATATTTCTGGCGTTGAGTTTGCTGCTGACCACCCTGCCTTTAGAGCCGGATAAGCTTAACCGGCTTGCGCCGGATGCTGCCAGCCGGCCCTTAGGCGGCGCCTTATTGGCCGATAGCGGCGGCGGACAAGAAAGCGGCGGTCAGATCAGAACCTACACTTTTGCCGAGGTAGGGGCTATCGCTCAAAATAACGGCAGCGATATTACCCGCCAGAAGGCCTCTTTGGATCAGGCTGAGCAATCAAAAGATTCCCAGCTTTCTAATTATCAGTCCCAAGTCTATCAATATTACAATAACCCCAGTTCCGGCATTTCCGAAAGTTCTTTATACAGCTTGCAGGACAGTTACGAAAGCGCCTACAACTCTTATCTGGATGCGGAGGAGGCACTGGAAAAGCTAAAGCCTAAAGTAGCTTATCAGGCCCAAAAGCTGTATCTGGATATTCTTCAGGGGGAGGTGCAGATAGAGATTCAGGAAAAGGAAGTGCAAAGGCTGAATGCCGAATATGAGCTGGCCAAGGTTAAAAGCGCTTTTGGCGCCTATAGCCAAAGCCAACTGCAAAGCGCCAAGACCCAGTGGGATAGTGCCAAAGATGCTTTGGAAAATTTAAAGACCACTTTGAAAGACAACAAAAATACCATGAGGGAATATTTGAACTTGGCGGATGAGGTGGAGTTCAAGCTGGCTAACCCCCCGGATTTTGGCCAGTATGCTAAAGAGTTTGACGAGGAGGACGTGCTGGCGGAGGCTTTGAAAAACTCCCTCTCTTTAAAACAGGCCCAACGGGAAGTGGATGAGCTCAGCAAAAAAATCGAGAGCTATGAGAACCGGGGCCAAACCAGCCAGGCGGAAAAGCTGGCAGCCAGCGGCGCCGCCAAGGATCTGGCTTTGAAAGAGACGAAGCAAACCTTGACGAGAACGGTGGAAAGCGCCGTGAAGGAATTTAAGGGGCTGGATGAGGCTTTGGAGAAGGCCAAAGAAAAGCGGGATCAGGCCCAGCGGGATTACATGACGGCCCAAATGAAAATGAATATGGGGGCCATCACATTAAATGAAATGAGGACGGCAGAAAAAAACCTGCTTACGGCCCAGCAGGATTATGTTCAGGCTCAATATAATGGTTATTTAGGTGCGAAAAAGGTGATTTTGCTGCAGCAAGGCATATTGGTATAGAAAGGAAGATGGGGAATGCCCATGGGAAGCCCCCAAAATGAACGCACAATTGAGAGCACTGAAAAAGTCCGGCAAGTTGGGCACTGACCGTCGTGGGGGTGACTGAGCAAAATTGCAAGTTTGTCGCCATTCGCACCGGCTAACTGAGCAAAATTGCAAGTTTGTAATAGGTGATTTAGCCTGAAAACAGGGTTCTCAGGCTAAATAGGCTTCCTAAGTAGTGATTTAAAGATAACAAACCTGCAATTTTGCTCAAAATGCCACGACCTTGGAAACAAACTTGCAATTTTGCACATTTGGGGGTGCCGTCAGAGTACAAACTTGCAATTTTGCACCAAAGGCTTCCGCCAGAGCACAAACCACACCTTCGATTTTAAGCACTCAGCTCCCAGCCCCCACCCTCGTGGCAGTGATCCCTGATTCCTTCAGTTTACCAACATCGGCTCATCGCTTAGGAGCAAGCCCCGTTCCCCAGAACATAATCTTGGCCAGCCTTTTTTATCATTACTGATAAATATTTTATCATCGAAGATAAAAAAGGCTGGCTTTTTTTCATTATTGATACTAAAATGTAAGGAAATAAGAAGGCGTGGTCTTGGCACAAAAATTGCTATATATTTCTGCAGTGCCGCCCGGGCGGTGGCAGAAAGGAGCAAACAAATGAGCCAGGATATCAAGAAAAGCTTTAGTGAGGGCTGTTTGGCTTTATTGCGTCAGGAACTGAAGCCTGCGGTAGGCTGTACCGAGCCGGCAGCCATTGCTCTGGCCGTAGCCAGAACTATGGAGGTTTTGCAGCAGTGGACAGGCATTGAGGAGGCCGCGAATAAATTAACTTCTCTTGAAGTGGAGCTTTCCGGCAATATTTATAAAAACGCTTATGCCGTTACCATCCCCGGTACAGGAAGAGCCGGGCTGGAGCTTTCGGCAGCCCTTGGGGCCGTACTGGCCGACAGCAAGAAAGAGCTGCTGCTTTTTGAGAGCCTTACGGCAGAAGAAATTGCCGGGGCCCAAGAGCTGATTGCCGGGCATAAAGTAAAGGTGCAGGCGGTATGTGAAGCTGCATCGCCCTTTTATATTCATGTTACGGCCAAAACGGCTGAACATGCAGCCGAGACTTGGACGGAAGATAACCATACCAATTTGGTTAAAGCCCTTTTCGACGGCCGCTGCAGCCAGCCAAATGAGGAGCGGGGGCCCGGAAGAAGTGGGACTGCAAAAACCGCTGCTTGCTCATTGTTGGGCAGGGAGATGGGGGAGCTGGTGGAAGCTATAGAGCAAATCCCCATAGAGGAATTGGCGTTTTTGGAAGAAAGCGCTATTATGAACCGCAATATGGCTAAGGCAGAGCTGGAGCATCCGGCAGGCCTGGGCTTGGGGCACCGCCTTCAGGAGCTGATGAAGCATCAGGTATTGGCTAATGATCTGATCACCAAGATACGCATTGAGGTGGCGGCGGCCTGCGACGGCCGGATGGGAGGGCTGCCCTTGCCGGTAATGAGCACTACGGGCAGCGGCAATCAAGGAATTTTGGTATCCCTGCCCATTGCTATTGTGGCTGAAGAAAAGTCCTTGTCCAAGGAAAGATTTTTACGGGGCCTGGCCTTGGGTAATCTGACCACAGCCTACGTCAAACAGCATATCGGCAAACTGGCCCCCATCTGCGGCTGCGCCATTGCCGCAGGTTTGGGCGTATCGGCGGCAGTAGCCTGGATGATGGGAGGCAGTCTGGCCCAAATCGAAGGAGCTGCCAGAAATATGATGGCGAATCTGGCCGGGATGATCTGCGATGGCGCCAAGGATGGCTGTGCCTTGAAGCTGACCTCTTCGGCCTGCGAATCGGTGTTGGCGGCCTTTCTTGCCTTGGGGGGCACGGAAGTAGGGCCTCAGGAGGGCATTGTGGCCCAGGGCCTAAAGGGCATTGTGGCTAATCTGGTTATCCTGTGCCAGGAAGGCATGCCTAATCTGGACCGAACCATGATCGGTATATTGCAGAAAAAAGCGGTTTAAATTAAGAGACAGGGATAAGGGATAGTATAAATAAGAGACGGATATGGGGCAGGGATCGGCAAATAATATCCAAGGGATGACAAGGGGGCGGCAAACATGCAATTGGTGGAGGAAGCAAAGGCCTATATCGAGCAGACGGCGGAAGCCATCGGCCAGGCTTTGGAAATTGACACGACTATCGTGGATCAAAACTGCCTGCGGGTGGGCGGCACCGGCCGCTACCGCCACCGCCTGGGCTTGCCCATACCTCACGGTTCCTTTTACCGGCAGATTATGGTGGAAAAGGTACCCAAGATCATTCTGGATAACAGAGAGTCTTTTGCTTGCCAGGAATGTGAAGAGAAGGAATATTGCCAGGAACTGGCCACTTTGGCTTACCCCATCGTCGTAGGCAACGAGGCGGTAGGGGTTATGGGCCTGATTGCCTTTACGAAAGAGCAGCAAAAAAGGATGGAGGAAAACGGTGAAAAGTGGCTGGGTTTTTTAGGTAATATGTCCAGCCTGCTGCAAAGCAAATTGGAGCTGCTGACAAAAAACAGGCTGTTGGCCCAGCAGTTTGAAGAGGCCATCAGCTCCTTTAGCGATAAGCACGCTTTTCAGCATTTGGTGGGTGATCAGCCTAATTTTTTAGCCCTGTTGGAAAAGGCTCAAAAAGCTGCGGCAGGCAATGCCAACATTTTGATTACCGGCGAAAGCGGCACCGGCAAGGAACTGCTGGCCCGGGCTATCCATAGTGCCGGCAGCCGCAGCAGCAAACCTTTTATCGCCGTCAATTGTGCCGGTATCCCGGAGCATCTGCTGGAAAGCGAGCTTTTTGGCTACGAAAAAGGCGCTTTTACCGGCGCCGGGCCAAAGGGAAAACCGGGAAAATTTGAGATGGCTCAGGAGGGCACTTTATTTCTGGATGAGATAGGCGATCTGCCTTACGGCATGCAGCCCAAGCTCCTGCGGGTATTGCAGGAAAGGACCATTGACCGGCTGGGCGGTTTAACGCCGCTGCCCTTGAATGTGCGGATTATTGCCGCTACCAATAAAGATTTAGGCAAGATGGTAAAAAACGGCGAGTTTCGGGAAGAGCTGTATTACAGGCTCCATGTGATCCCCTTGACGCTGCCGCCTTTAAGGAAACGGCGGCGGGATATTCCTCTGCTGGCCCAGTTTTTTTTGGAGAAGCATGACCACCTGCTGGGGGGAGCCAAGCATCAATTTTCGCTGGAGGTGCTGCGGGCAATGGAGCGTTATGATTGGCCCGGCAATATCCGCCAGCTTGAAAACGCTGTGGAATATATGGTCAATATGGCCCGGACGCCCATTATCGGCTTGTCCGATCTGCCGGAGAACCTGGGGGTTTATGGCGAGACGAGAAAAGAAGCCGATACTACGCTGGCGGGCCAGCTAGCCGAGTACGAAAAAGGCATTCTTCAGACGATGCTGGCCGGCAAAACCAGCTTGGAGGAAAAGCTGGAATGCGCCAGGGCGCTGGGCATCAGTCAGGCTTCCCTTTACCGCAAAATGAAGCTTTACGGCATCAAGTGAGGTCATTACCTGCCATTTTTCCGCCCTGCATCCTGGCCTTTCTCCATGCCGTCACTTTTTTGCCCTCCGGCGCATACATATGCAGGAAACGGCAAATAATCGGGGCAAACAAGAAAAGGATTGGCAGCAAGGGCAGAAGGGAAGGCAGGCGGCATGAAAGGAATAGATGTAAGCAAGTATCAAAGGGAAATCCAGTGGGATAAGGTGGCGGCTGCCGGCATGGAGTTTGCTATCGTCCGGTCTTCCTGGGGCCGGGAGGCTCACCAGGTGGACCCTTTTTTTTACCGCAATTATCAAGGCGCTCAAAAGGCAGGCCTGCATGTAGGCGCTTATCATTACAGCTATGCTAAAACCGTGGAACAGGCTCGTCAGGAAGCCGCTTTTTTCCTGGATACCATAAAAGGCCTTCGTTTTTCTATGCCGGTGTATTATGACTTGGAAGACCCTTCTCAAGCTTCTTTGACGAGGGAGGAAGCTACTTCAATTGCCGAAGCCTTTTGCTGCCGGGTAGAAGCAGCCGGTTATTTTGTGGGCATTTACGCCAATGTAGAATGGCTAAACTGCCACCTGGACATGAAAAAATTGCCTTATACCCTGTGGCTGGCTCAATGGGGGAGCCAACCCGGATATCAAGGCAATTTTGATTTATGGCAGCATAGTTCCAAGGGCCGGGTGCCGGGAATCAACGGTCCCGTGGATTTGAATCTGTGCCTGAAGGATTTCCCCGGTTTGCTCAAAGCCAGTGCTTTGTGACAACTTTTAGAGGTTACAGAGTACTAAACGAGCTTAATGGTCAGGCTGCCGATGTTCTCAATGGTAACGGTGACTTCTTCGCCGGCGGTAAGCCAATTTTGTTGGTCCTTTTCCTTACCGAAAATAACCCCTGCCGGCGTACCGGTAAAAATAAGGTCTCCCGGCTCCAGCCGGATATACTTGGAGGCGTAGCTGACGATGGTGTAGACGTCAAAAATCATCCGGCTGGTATTGCTGCTTTGTACCAGCTCTTCACCGCGGCGGCAGGAGATGTCTAAATTGCAGGGGTCGATTTCATCGGCGGTAACTACCCAGGGCCCGACGGGAGCAAAGCCGGGGAGGCTTTTGCCGATTAGCCACTGGGAGGTTTTCTTCTGAGCTTCCCGGGCGGAAAGATCGTTGCCGCAGGTATAGCCGAAAATATAATCCTTCGCCTTATCCCCGGCAATATCTATGCCGCCTTTGCCCATGATGATGACCAGCTCAGCCTCATAATCATAGCAATGAGCATTGGCGGACAGTTTAACGGCAGAGCGGTGGCCCGTCAGGGCATTATTAAACTTAGAAAACAATACCGGTTCCGGAGGATAATTCATGGCCAGGCTTTTATGCATTTCTTCCACATGGGCTTTGTAATTCTGGCCTACACAAAGAATTTTGCTCACCGGGGAGGCCGGCGGCAGATAGCTGAGGCTTTCTTCATCTAATAGAGGCAAGGTGTTGTGCCGGCTGATTGCGTCTATTTCTTTCTTAGCGGCCTCAAAGTTTTCGATGGTGCTCCTTAGATCCCGGGGATAACCGGCGTCGGTCAAGTCCAAAACGCCATCAGTCAGCTTCAACCCCAAATGATTTTGGTCCCCGGCGGAAAAACAAAGTAATTTCAAGATAGAGCCCCCTTTTTATATAATTTGCCCGTTGTTTTGTGTAACGGTTTCCTACTATTGACTTTATGCTACCATGATTGCAAAATCAAAGCAAGGCTTTGCTGAACCATAAAAGGGAAAAGGAGATTGCCATGGAGGAGAAATATCGGATTTATCCGGCTAAGTTAAAAGGGCAGGTTGCGCCGCCGGCAGCTTTAAGCCTGGCTTGCCGGGCCATCATCTGCGCCGCCTGGGGCGCCGGGGCTTCCGGCTTGACCATCGGCGGCGGTTTGGCCCGGGAGCTGCAAATAATTTTAGGCGGAGTAAAAGCTTTAGGGGCTTTATGGCAGAAAGACGGGGACCGCCTCGAGATCATCGGCTGCCGGCGCAGTGATGACAGGCAGCGCTGGGCAGCTAAGTTTAACGCCAGGGCCGATGAAGCCGGCGGCGGTAGTGAGCAAAGGGATGGGAATCAAAGGGGCGCCAGCCAAAAGGATAATCTTGCGGACAAGCCTCTGATCCCTTGCGGCCAATACCAGGCTGCTTTTGATTTGCTTTTGCCCTTAGCGTTAGTGCGCAGCGGCGGCGGGCGCTTTACCGGTGAAGGCGCTTGGGCCGGACTTGATTTGGAACCTTATGAGAAAGCTTTTGGCGGCCAGGCCGCCGTATTCCGGCGGCAGGCGGATAGCCGGCAGGACAAGCTGGATATAGAGGTGCAGGCCCTGGGGCAGCTTGTGCCGGGGCGGTTTGTACTGCCGCCCCAGGTAAGCCCCTCGTTTCTCAGCGGCTTATTGTTGGCCTTGCCCCTGTTAAAAGGCGATTCTCAGGTCTGTCTCAGTGAGGAGCCGGCCTGCCGGCAGGAGCTGACTATGACTCTGCGGCTGATGGCGGAGTTCGGCTGCCAGGTAAACTGCCAGGGAGAGCGGGAGTTTTTCGTGCCCGGCCGACAACGTTACCAAAGCAGAAAATTTATTATTGAAAGGGATTACGGACTAGCTGCTTATTATCTTGCAGCGGCAGCTTTAGGCCAGGAAATCGAGGTTCAGGGGCTGCCCGGCGGTTCTTTGCAGGAAAACAGAGTGATTCTGGATTTGCTGGCCAGGCAAGGGAAAAAGCCCCGCCAAGGACCCAATGGGGGAGTGAGCTTTGGCGGGGAGCAAAATGAGCAGACCGGCCCGGCTGTGGCTAATACCGCCGCCGCTGCCCCAATAGCCGGGGAAATTATCATTGATTGCCGCTTATGGCCGGACTTGCTGCCGCCTTTAACCCTTTTGGCAGCCCTGACGCCGGGCAGCACCCGGATACAGGGGCCGCCGGCAAAGGAATGGAAAAAAGCATTAAAGGAGCCGGAAGAAAGGACATTGCTTTTGGCTATAGCGGAAGAATTAAATAAGCTGGGAGCCAGGATAGAAGTGAAGGAAGAGGGCCTGTTGGTAGAGGGGGTAGCGAAACTTACCGGCGGCGCTACGGTAAGCTCCCGGGGCGATTACCGTATAGCTTTAATGCTGGCTTTAGCCGCTTCTTTGAGTGAAAAGCCGGCGGTACTGGAACAACCCCTGGCGGCAGAAGACAGCTATCCCGACTTTTGGCAGGACTACCGGAGTTTGGGCGGCAAGGTGGAAGTCTTGTGAAATGGGCAGAAATTTGAGTAAACCCGGCTATATCATGCTTAAGTTTCATAAAAAGGCGAAAAAGGGGAAGAATAGTGCTATCCGTCAATTTTCTTTGGCGATAGGAGGAAGAAAAACAGTGGAAGAATTGGATTCCCTGAGAGATTATCAATTTACCAAATCTCATGAATGGGTACGTTTTTTAAATGATCATCAAGCCCTGATCGGCATCACCCACCATGGCCAGAAGCTATTGGGCGATCTGGTTTATATCACCCTGCCGGCAGACGAAGAGGAAATCGAAGCGGGGGAGGCCTTTGCGGAGTTGGCTTCGGCCCGGGCTGATTCTGATGTTTACTGCCCGGTCAGCGGCCGGATCACTAAAGTAAATATGGATTTGTTGACGGATCCGAACCGGATTACCAAAAACCCTTATGAGGCATGGATGATCGAGGTGTCGGAGATCACTGATCACGAGACTCTTTTAGAAGCCGGTGATTATCAGCAGTTTTTAGATACGGAACAATAAAAGCCCCATGGAGGCCGGCAGCGGCTAAAGCACTGGCTCCCAAGCATTTTTCAAGGTTTCTACAGCCGGAAGAATATCTTTTTCCGGAATAGCCGCATAAGAAAGCATTAATTGCCGCAAGGGACGGCTGGGATCTTTTTTGTTCTCTATGGTTTCCGATAAAGGAATAAGCGCTACGCCTTCGTCCAGGGCCCGGTCCGCCAGGCTCTGGGCGTTTTCTTTGCTGGCTGCCAGCAAAAGGAGGCGGAGGCCGCTTTCGTAAGACGGCACCGTAAGGCCTTGGGGAAAATGATGAGCCAGGGCCTGCCGCAAATGTTGGCTTTTTAGATCATAGATGCGCCGCAGCCGCCGAATGTGGCGGTTTAAATGGCCGTCGGCAATAAAATCCGCCAAAGCAAGCTGCTCCATACCGGAGGCCGTTTGGTTGTAGCGAGAGCCTATCTCCCGGTAGGCCGGCAGAAGACAGTGGGGCAACACCATGTAGCTAATCCGCAGAGAAGGCAGCATGGTGCGGGAAAAGGAGCCGAGATAAATGACGCTTTCGCCCCGGTCAAGGCTTTGCAAAGAAGGCAAGGGCCGCAACAGATAGCGGAATTCGCCAATATAATCGTCTTCCAGCAGCAAGGCGCCTTGCTGCACCGCCCGGCCCAGCAGATTAAGGCGCTGGGTTGCCGTTACCGCTTCCCCCCGGTAGGGATTGGAAGGGTTTATGCAGATTAGCTCCGGCAGCCGGGCTTGTTCATCCTCCAGCTCCGCTAAAGAGAAGGAGCGGATTTGGTAATGGTGGTCCCGAAAAATCTGTTCCGCCTGAAAAAAGCCGGGGGCCTGAATGCCGATGGTGGTCAAGTTGCTATTGTAAACTTCCAGAATGCCGCAGAGGATGTGGAGCAGGCTTTGGGTGCCGGCTCCCACTACGATTTGCTGAGGACTGCAGCGGACATCCCGGGCCTCGTCGCTATATTTGGCCAAAGTATAAAGCAGCCGGGGTTCGCCTTGATAGGGACCGTAGGAGGTCAGCAATTCCGGCTGTTTCAAGGCATTATGAAGGTAGCGGCGCCATACGGACATATTGAAGCTGTCGTTTTCCACCCCGTAGCTGCGAAAATTATAACGGACCGCCGGCGGCTCATTGGCCGGGGTTGCCGCCTCTTTCGCCTCAGCGAACAGGGGGAGACGGCCCTGGATGTCCCGTAAATCAGCGGCATAATAGCCTTGCTTCGGCTTGCTGATTAAGAAGCCCTCTTCTAAGAGCTGGCTATAGGCGATTTCCACCGTGATGCGGCTGACGCCCAAAGCTTTAGCCAGACTGCGGATAGAAGGCAGCTTTTGACCGGAAACCAAATCCCCTTCCTGCATAGCCTTTTTAATTAATGTGATCAATTGGCGGTACATAGGCAGCTTGCCTTGAGGGTCCAGCCATAGTGTAGTTAGGAGCATCATATCACCTTCGCTTTTAAGTATCCTCCGCTTTTCAAGAGCCATTGCCGGAGGGAAGCAAAAAATTTAATAATGTTGGGTTAATATGAACTGCATATCCCTGTCCCTGCTATTATATATTGTTTCCGGTAAAACTGTCCATAGAAAAAGAGAGCCGCGGGCAAGGGCAAGGTGTGTAAAATTGCAAATTTGTGAGGACCCGCCCTCGTATTGCCCGGGAAATAAGCCCGTTATCGGAAACTAAAGCGCTAAAGAAAAAGGCTGCCCTCCTGGTTTCCAAACCAAAGAGAGGCAGCCTGCTTATTCTTCCTATCGAGCCATCAAAAAGCAATCATCAAAAAGTATCGAGTAAAGCGGCAGATCTGTTCTTAATCAAATAAGGGCGTGCTGAAATAGCGCTCGCCGGTATCCGGCAGCAGGGTAATAACCGTTTTGCCTTTGCCCAATATTTTGGCCATTTTTAAAGCGGCGACTACGTTGGTGCCGCTGGAAATGCCGCACATCAACCCTTCCAGCCGGACCAGGTCCCTGGAAGTCTGAATGGCCTCCTCGTCGGTAATGACCACCACTTCGTCGTAGATTTTCGTGTCGAGATTGTGGGGGATCAAGCCGTCGCCGATGCCCATCTGCAGATGGGTGCTGATCTTGCCGCCGGAAAGGATAGCGGCGTTTTCCGGCTCCAAAGCCCAAATCAGGATATCGGGATTGCTCTGGCGTAAAACCTGGCCGATGCCGCTAATGCAGCCGCCGGTGCCAATGCCGGAGCAAAAGCCGTGGATGGGCTTATTCACCTGCTCCAGAATTTCCCGTCCCGTTTGCAGCCGGTGAACAGCGGGGTTATCAGGATTGATAAATTGCTGAGGCACGTAAACCTTGGGGTTTTCTGCCTTTAGCTGCAGGGCGGTTTTCAGGCAATTATCGATACATTCGCCAATATCGCAGTTGTCTTTGACGACGATGACCTGGGCTCCGTAGCTTTTTACCAGCTTACGGCGCTCTTCGCTGACGGAATCCGGCATAATAATAATCGTTTTGTAACCCCTTACCGCTCCCACAAGAGCTAAGCCAATGCCCTGGTTGCCGCTGGTAGGCTCCACGATGATGGTATCCGGCTTAATATCGCCCCGCAGCTCCGCTTCCCGAATCATGTTGAAGGCCGTACGGGTTTTAATAGAGCCGCCAATATTGACCCCTTCAAACTTGACCAGCACCTCCGCATCGTTTTCGCCGGTCAGCCGGTTAAGGCGAATGACGGGAGTATTGCCAATAGCCTCCAAAACATTACTGTAGATCATTTTTGTCCCCGCTCCTTATTTGTTGAATTAACAGTGTCAATTATAATCACAAAACCTACAGGAATACAAGGAATACTTCTGATTATTAAAAAGTACCGTATTTTTTAAGATTCTTTTAATGTTTTTTTATTCTATTTGTTATTGTTATGTGCTTAAATTAAAGGAAGAAAATGATTGAGAAATAATCTGGAGGGAAGCGGCATGAAAGGTAAAAAGAAAAAATGGCTTATTGCGGGGGGGGTGGCAGTTGCCCTTTGCTTAATCTTGGTTGTCGGCGGTCAATTGCGGGGCGGTACAGCTTTGCCGGCTATCGCCACCATGAAGCTGTCTAAGGGCGATATTGAGAAAAGCATTACCCTGAAAGCGCCTTTGGAGGGCATGGATAAAGCGGAGGTAGTATCCAGCCTCCATTGTGAGGTGGTGGAACTGAAGGTAGAAGAGGGGGACCCGGTAGCCAAGGATCAGCTTTTGGCGGTGCTGGACGACAAGGATTTGTTGCTGGCGGTGGAAAAAGCCAGGGATCAACTGGAGCTTACCCGCTTTCAGTACCAGGAAGGGTTGAAAGAAAGCCAGCGGCAGTATGCCAAGATCAAAGAAGGGCTGGCGGCGGCCCAGAAGCAATATGAGCGGTCCCAAGCCTTGTACGAGGCCGGCAGCCTTTCTTTGCAAGAGCTGGAAACGGCCGCCAGCAGCTTAAAGGATTTGGAAAACCAGGCTGCCGCTTTTTCCGTGTCCAAGGACAATGTGGTGCTTTCACCATCTCAAAATAAGCAACTGAATATTTTGGAGAAAGCTCTGGCAGAGGCTGAGGATAAGCTGGCTCAAGCCCAGGTTAAAAGCCCCATCGATGGCATCGTTACCCGGGTTAATGTAAGGCTGGGACGTTTTGCCGACGAGACGGAAAATAAAAGTCCCATGTTTGTCATCGAGGACCTTTCCAAGCTGCAGATGAAAGTCCAAATCAGCGAATACGATATCGGCGAAGTAGCCGTGGGACAGGAAGCTACTATTTCGGCGGATATCCTGGGCGGTAAGGCCGTAACCGGCCAGGTGAGCAGGATATCCCCCACCGGTGAAAGCAAAAGCGGCGGTACGGAACGGATTATTCCTACTATTATTGATATTAAAGAAGAAAGCGATCAATTAATTGCCGGTATTAATGCCAAGGCTGTCATCCATTTGGCCAAATCGGAAAATACATTTATCCTGCCTTTAGAGGCTTTGGTTGAGGCGGAGAACGCCGAAGGCGGCGAGGCTTGGCAGGTTTACCGGGTCACTGCCGCCGGGATTCTGGAGCTGATTGACGTTACCTTAGGGGTGGAAAATGACCTCCAGGCAGAAATTTTTTCCGACCGGCTGGCCGAAGGCGATACCATCGTTACCATAATCACTCCCGATCTCCATGAGGGGATGCAGGTGCCGGCGCCGGAAGGGGCGGCAGCGGAGGCGGAGACGGAGGCAAGCCATGAGTAAGGCGGTAATCCGTCTGGCGGATGTTTGTAAAACTTACGATACCGGTGCTATTCAGGTCCAGGCCCTGAAGCATGTGGACCTCGTCATCAATGAAGGAGAATTTGTGGCCATTATGGGCCAGTCCGGCTCCGGCAAATCCACCCTGATGAATATTTTAGGCTGCCTGGACCGGCCTACTTCCGGGAAGTTTTACCTGGGGGAAGATGACGTATCCGTTATGGAGCCAAAAGAGCTGGCCACGGTCCGCAACAAAAAAATTGGTTTCGTCTTTCAGTCTTTCAATTTAATTCCCCGGACTACGGCGCTGAAGAACGTGGAACTGCCCATGGTTTATGCCCGGCAGCCAAAAACGGAACGGCGCCGGCGGGCGGAGGAGCTGCTGGCCAGAGTTGGCCTGGCCGACCGGGGAGACCATCTGCCCAACGAGCTTTCCGGCGGCCAAAAGCAGAGGGTGGCTATTGCCAGAGCCTTGGTTAATCAGCCCCAGATGCTGCTGGCCGACGAACCCACCGGCAACCTGGATACAGCCTCTTCCCTTGAGATCATGGAGCTGTTTTGCGCTCTCAACGGCGAAGGCGTCACGGTGGTGGTGGTTACCCACGAGGAAGAGATAGCCTCCTACTGCGGCCGGGTAGTTCGTTTTAAAGACGGCCAGCTAATCAGCGATCTGCTCCAGGAGCCGGCCCGGCCGGCTGCCGGTCTTGCCGGCCATAAAGGGGGGAGTGATTTATGATGATGCTGCTGGAAAATTTCCTCATGTCCCTGCAGGCTATCCGGGCCAATAAGATGCGCTCCCTCCTTACTATGCTGGGGGTGATTATCGGCATCAGCTCCGTTATTACCATCGTTTCCATCGGCGACAGCATGCGGAATTTCATGACGGATCAGTACAAAGATGTAGGCGTTAACAGGGCTATAATTTATACTCGTCCTGCAGACGGTTTTTATATGGACAGCGATTATTTTACCGTTGAGGATTTGGATAAGGTGCTGGAGGCTATGGCAGGCGACTTGGCCTATACGGACCTAAATGGCTGGAGCAACGGCACGATTAAGAGAAAAACTCTGGATATTAATGTAGAAATGCAGGAAGTAGCCAAGAATTTCGAAAATATCATGAATGTAACGATCATTGAAGGCCGGATGATCAATGACGCCGACATTAATGGCCGCCGCCCCCACATTGTGCTGCCGGAAAAGACGGCTTTAGAAATATTTGGTACTGCCAAATGCATAGGCAAGGTTATTGAAATGGAAGTGGAGGGAGAGCGGCAGGAGCTGACGGTAGTAGGCGTGTACCGCAAAGAAATGAGCGCCGCTTCCATGATGCTTCTGGGTAATCCTACGGCTTATGTGCCTTACTCCTATATCCGGGATGTAGATAATTATATGACCTTTTACCTTAATGTTTATTTTGCCGATGATGTGGATAAAGAGGCGGGCTACCGCCGCCTGACTAATGTAGTAGCCAGAATGAAGAACCGCCAGCCCGAGGAAATCATGATGCATACGGTGGCGGAAGAAATGCAGCAGGTAGACATGGTGCTGAGCTCCCTTTCCCTGGCTGTAGGCGCTATAGCCGCTATTTCCCTGCTTGTGGGCGGTATCGGCATCATGAACATCATGCTGGTATCCGTAACGGAGCGGACCAGGGAAATCGGTATCCGCAAAGCCCTGGGGGCCCAGCCCTGGGATATTAAGTTTCAATTTCTGACGGAGTCGGCCATCATTTCTGCCGCCGGCGGCATCATCGGTACGGCCATTGGGCTTGCCACCGTATTGGTTTTGGGCAAGGTAGTGGATATTTCGGTGGTTGTTAATCCCGGCACCGTTCTTTTGGCGGTGGCCTTCTCTGCCGCCGTGGGCATCGGCTTCGGTTTTTATCCTGCCTCCAAGGCGGCCAACGCCGATCCTATCGAAGCCCTGCGTTACGAGTAAGGCGAATAGCCAACCAGCCTCTGCTCACTTCTCACCGGCAAAATCTTATCAAAGAGCTTCTTAATTAAGGGAATTTAGCCGGTTGCGAACGTTCGCTAAGGCTGGTTAGCTATTCACTGCAGAATGAGCTGTTTTATTTACTAAAAACATTACAAAAAGTATACAAATAACCCTCTGGACAAAATCCGCCGCCAGAGGTTATACTAAGAAAGAAATGCTTCGGCGGTTTCATTTACACGAAAGTTAAGACGCTTTGCCGAAGCCGGCAAGGCGTTTTTTATGGAGTATGGGCCTCTGTTTACCGGACCTTCACCCTTTCGCCGGCAGCTTGTAAAGATGAGGAGGTTTTTATGCGGCATTTAATTGATCCCTTGGATTTTACCGTAGAAGAAATTGAGGCCCTATTAGATGTAGCCGATGAGATTGCGGCAGACCGTCAGGCATTTCGCCAGGTTTGTCAAGGCAAGACATTGGCTACTCTTTTTTATGAGGCCAGTACCAGAACCCGGCTGAGCTTTGAGGCGGCTATGCTAAACTTGGGAGGCAATGTCCTGGGCTTTGCCACGGCAGACAGCAGTTCGGCGGTCAAGGGGGAAAGCGTGGCGGACACCATCCGCACCGTCTCCTGCTACGCCGACATCTGCGCCATGCGCCATCCCAAGGAAGGCGCTCCCCTGCGGGCCTCCCGCTATTCCCGGATACCGGTAATCAATGCCGGTGACGGCGGTCACCAGCATCCCACTCAGACCCTGACGGATCTCATGACTATCCGCCGGCGGCGCAAACAGCTTGGGCACATTACCATCGGCCTTTGCGGCGATTTGAAATTCGGCCGCACCGTCCATTCCCTTATCAAATCCCTGGCCCGCTACGAAGGCGTCAAATTCATTCTGATCTCGCCGGAAGAGTTGAGGGTGCCGGATTACGTGATCGAAGAGGTGCTTTGGGATAAAGGCGTACCCTTCGTCGAAGCGGAAGACATGGAATTGGTCATGGACCAGTTGGATATCCTTTATATGACCAGGGTACAGAAAGAAAGATTCTTCAACGAAGAAGACTACGTCCGCTTGAAGGACACCTATATCCTGACCCCGGATAAGCTGGCGGCGGCCAAGCCGGGCATGGCTATCCTTCATCCCCTGCCCAGAGTCAACGAAATATCCATTGACGTAGACGAGGACCCCCGGGCCGCTTATTTTGAACAAGCCCAAAACGGTGTTTATGTCCGGATGGCTCTGATCATGATGCTGCTGGAATTAGCCAGTCCCGTGGCTGCCGGGGCCAGAACCGGGGCATTGCAGAAGGAGGTGCGGTAAATGCTCAGTATTGACAGCCTGGAACGGGGCATTGTTATCGATCATATTAAGGCCGGCAGCGCTATGTGGCTTTACCAACTGCTGAATCTGGACCGCCTGGAGTGTACTGTGGCCATTATCAAAAATGCCCGCAGCAATAAATTAGGCAAAAAGGATATCATTAAAATTGAAGGTACGCTGGATATCAACCTTGATATCCTGGGCTATATTGATCCCAACATCACCATCGCCGTCATTGACGAGGGCAAGATTATTGAGAAGAAACGTCTGGTGCCTCCGGAAATCCTCCGTAATGTAATCCGCTGCAAAAACCCCCGCTGTATCACCAGCATAGAAGAAGGGGTGGAGCATATTTTCCGGCTGACCAAAGGGCAAAATGGCACCCGCTATCGCTGCGTTTATTGCGAGCAGGAAGATCAGGGCCTCCCCGACTGGCTGAATAAAGCAAAAGTATAAATCTCCGCTGGGATAAAGATTGACAAGGCGAAGGCGGCAGCTTTCGCCTTGTGCTATTAGCCCTTTTCCATTATTCCTCCTTAATCGCCTTATTTTTTATGGCGTACAAAAGAAATTACGAAAAAATTAAGGCAATAAATCCTCTTGGAAGGGATTATTCTTGACCCGTCGAATAAAATAAAAAAAGAAATTAATGGCAAAACCAGCCTTAAGCAAAAGGCAGAATATTGAGAATCATAAAAAAACAAGGGGGAATGTTCCAAAAATTCTATTGTTATTCTTTTGTATTTCTTAGCAATGTCATTTGAAAAGGGAGGGAATTTAATGAAGAAAAGGAACTTGGCATTACTTTTGACGGTGCTCTTTGTGTTAGCGGCTTTTGCCGGCTGCGGCAGCCCCGCTGCTTCCACACCGCCGGCCACCACGGCTACAACTCCCGAAGCTACCGAACCGGCTGCTTCCGGTATTCCTGCCAAAGTGGCTCCCGGCTATGAAAACATCATGAGGATGGTCACCAATCCGCAGCCGGACACTTGCGACCCCCAGAAGACCACAGAGTTTTTCTGCGTCAATTTTATGATTTTCAACCGGCTGGCTGAGGCTGTCACCACCGGCCCCGGCAAAACCGAGCTGATTCCCAGTCTGGCTGAGAAATGGGAGATCAGCGAGGATGCTTTGGAGTACACCTTCTATTTGAGGAAGGACGTTAAATTCCACAACGGCAATGATTTTACGGCAGAAGATGTCAAGTACACCTTTGAGCGGATGCTCTGGCCGGAAACCGGCGCCAAAAACCAGGATTTCGTGGATCCCATCGTAGGCTCCGATGAGGTTATGGCCGGCGCCACCAAAGAGTTATCCGGCGTCACCATTTTGGACGACTATACCATCAAAGTGAAGCTGAAAATGCCCTTCGGGCCCTTTATTGCCTCAATGGCAGCCCCGGCCATGGGCATTCTGGACAAAGAAGCCACGGAAGCCGCCGGCGCGGATTTTGGTCTGGCGGCTGATAAGACCATCGGCACCGGCCCTTATTATTTCGACAAATGGGTGCTCAATGACGAGCTTTTAGTCAAACGCTTCGACGGCTATTGGGATAAGCAGCCGGAACTGGAGGGCATCTCCTGGAAGATCATCAGCGACGCTGAAACCATGCGGATGATGTTTGAAGCCGGGGAGCTGGACGTCTTTGACACCGAGTTTGCCCTGAGCCAGTTGGAGTATTTCACCAACAGTCCCAAATATGCCAACAATATCGTGGCCGGCGACCGGGTAGGTATCTACTATCTCACCTTCAATCAGCAGATCAAGCCCTTCGATGATGTGCGGGTAAGAAAAGCTTTGCAGATGGCCATGGACCGTCAGGGCCTGGTAGACGCTCTCAACGGCGGCCGGGGGACTCCCCGCTACGGCATTTTCCCGCCCGGCGTTATGGGCTACAATCCCAATCTGCCGGAAATCCCGTATGATGTGGAGAAAGCCAAGGCTTTGCTGGCCGAAGCCGGCTATCCCGATGGTTTTGAGATGACCATCGCCCACGACAGTTCCAGCACCTCAGCTCTGCCCAGGGTGGAACTGCTGGCTTCCCTGCTGGAGGATATCGGTCTGAAGGTTACCATCGATTCCATGGACAGCGCCACCTGGTTTGCCACCAGAGCCGAAGGCAAGCTGCCCGCTTACACCAGCAGCTGGTCTGCCGACTACAATGATCCGGACAATTTCATTTACACCTTCTTCGCCCCCGGCAACACGGTGAAGCGTTCCTTCAACTTCAATAACCCGGCCCTGTCCAAGCGGATTGTGGACGCCCGGGCTATCGTAGACCCGGCGGCCAGAGAAAAAGAATATCAAGCTTTGGAAATTGCAGTTATCCAGGAGGAAGCTGCCTGGATTCCTCTGTACAGCGTACAACATGTATTCCTGGTTAACGACCGTCTTCAAGGCTTTAAGCCTGCCTGGAATGGCTGGAGTGACGGCTGGTATTATTACGACGGCTTGCGTATCGTGAACTAGGCCCAACAGCCGCAACCCTTGCCAGGGTAGAAGGGGCTGTCTCACCAACGCCTCAAATGCTTTATAGCCTGTTGGTTTTGAAGGCTATAAACACTGCCTGAGGCCTGAACTGAGACAGCTCCTTTGCTGCCCGGTCTGAACAGGAGCAATCATATGGCAAAATATATAATAAAACGAATTCTGGTAGCATTTCCGGTCTTGATTGCAGTATCCTTGATCCTGTTTATTCTGCTTAATGTGGTGCCGGGAGATCCCGTAACCGTCATGATGCGGGAACATATCAAGCCGGAGCTTATCGAGGTTTTCAGAGAACGGATGGGCCTTAATGATCCCATCCTGGTGCAATTTGGGAGATATGTGCTTAATGCCCTGCGGGGAGACTTCGGCATGTCCTACAAGCTGCAGCGGGATGTATCGGCTATGATCCGGGAGGCCTTTCCCCATACGATCAAGCTGGCTATCTACGCAGCCTTGGTGGCCTGGCTCATCGGCATTCCCGCCGGCATCTTATCGGCGGTAAAGCAAAACACGCTGGTGGACAGGGCCTTCATGTCCTTTTCCCTCATGGGAGTTTCCCTGCCGGTTTTCTGGGCCGGCCTGCTGATGCAGTACCTCTTTGCCTTTAAACTAGGCTGGCTGCCGGTAACCGGCTATTACAGCCTCCGGTACTACGTTTTGCCGGCTATCGTCCTGGGCTGGCAGTCGGCGGGGACCATCGCCCGCCTCACCCGCTCCAACCTTCTTGAAGTCATGAAGAATGATTATATCCGTACGGCCAGGGCCAAGGGCCTGGGAGAAACGGTGGTGGTGGTAGGCCACGCCCTAAAAAATGCCATGCTGCCGGTGGTAACCATGATGGCTATGCAGGTGGCCGGCCTTTTAGGCGGCGCCGTGATGACGGAAAGTATTTTTGGTATCCCCGGCCTGGGCCGGATTACGGTGGACGCCATGGGAACCAGGGATATGCCCCTTTTGCAGGGCTCCGTCCTGTTTATCACTGCAATCATTATTATCGGCAACATGGTGGCGGATCTGCTGTATGCCTTCCTTGATCCCAGAATCCGAGTAGAGTAGGTGATACCATGCAAAACAGCGATATTCTTATTTTAAATGATCAAAACCTCCCACCGGATCTGGGCCTGCCGCCGGCAGAAGATATTGATGCGGAGCTTCTGGATAACGAGACCATGGGGGACAGAATTAAAACCATGCTGCGCAAAAACAAATTGGCGGCAGCTTCATTTGTAGTTATTGTTCTTATGTGTCTGGCGGCGGCCTTCGCCCCCTTTCTGACGCCCTATGAGCCCAACAAAACCTCCCTGAAGGACCGGCTGGCTCCTCCTTCCCGGGAGCATATCCTGGGCTGCGACGAACTGGGCCGGGATCATTTTACCCGCCTGCTGTACGGCACCAGGGTTTCCGTGATGATCGGCCTTTTTCCCACCAGCGTGGCCATGATTATCGGTACGGTTTTGGGACTGTTTGCCGGGTTTTACGGCGGCAAGATCGATTTTGTGATCATGCGGCTGGCCGATGTGGTGCTGGCCTTTCCTTCATTGCTTTTGGCCATGGTGGTTTCCTATACTTTAAAAGGCGGTATTATCAGCATCTTCCTTGCCCTGGCTGCCGTCAAATGGGCCAGGACGGCCCGGGTAATCCGGGCTCAGACCTTGGCCATGAAAGAAAAGGAGTTTGTGGAGGCTGCCCGCTCCTTAGGAGTTAAAAAGAGCACCATTATGTTCCGCCACATCCTACCCAACTGCCTGCCCAATTTAATCGTCCTGCTGACCCTCAACATTCCGGAGTCGATTTTGGACGAGGCCAGCCTCAGCTTTCTCGGCATCGGGGCCCAGCCTCCTTCCACAAGCTGGGGTCTGATGGTTTTTCGCTGCAAACCCTTTTTGTTTGAGTATCCCTGGCTGGCCATCGCTCCCGGCGTAGCTATTCTGGTTTTTGTGCTGGCCTTCAATTTCTTGGGTGACGGTGTCCGGGATGCCCTGGATCCCTATCTGAAGGATTAGGAGGCGATTAGTATGATGACGAATTTGGCAGCCGGCAGGGCAGCCGATAGGATAATGGATATGGCGGCAGATACAGCGGCAGGGAGTCAGGAAATGCTGACCATCACCGATTTAAAGACTCACTTTTTTACCCAAAGGGGCGTAGTACCGGCAGTGGACGGCGTTACCATTCGTATTCCCGAAAAACAGGTTATGGGCATTGTTGGGGAATCGGGCTGCGGCAAAAGTGTTACGGCTATGTCGATTTTGCAGTTGGTCAGCCGGCCGGGCCGGATCGTCGGCGGCAGCATCATGCTGGACGGCGAAGAACTGGTAGGCAAAAGCATCAAAGAAATGCGGGATATCCGGGGCAATAAGGTTTCGGTGATTTTTCAGGAACCTATGACCTCCCTGAATCCCGTATATACGGTGGGACGGCAGGTTAGCGAAGCTATCACTGTCCACCGGCATGTAGGCAAGCAGGAGGCCCGCCAACAGGTCATTGAAATGTTCAAGGCCGTAGGTATTCCCGAGGCGGAGCGGCGTTTTAATTCTTTTCCCCATCAGCTTTCCGGCGGCCTGCGGCAGCGGGTAATGATTGCTATGGCCATGGTCTGCCAGCCCAAGCTGATGATTGCCGATGAGCCGACTACCGCCCTGGATGTGACCATCGAGGCTCAGATTCTCCATCTGATGCGGCGGTTGGAGGAGAAGTCCAATACCTCTATTATGCTGATCACCCACAACATGGGGGTGGTGGCGGAAATCTGTGACTTTGTTTACGTTATGTATGCCGGCAAGGTGATGGAGCAAGCGCCGGTCTTTGAGCTTTTTGACCATACAAAACATCCCTACACCAAGGGGTTGCTGAATTCCATACCTAAACCTACAGAGGAAAAGCAAAGGCTATATAATATCAAAGGCATGGTGCCTAATTTGCTGCGGCTGCCTAAGGGCTGCCGGTTTTCTCCCCGCTGCGAATACGCCATGCCGGAATGCCGGGAGAGGGAACCGGAGCTTTATGACTGCGGTAAAAACCATAAGGTCCGTTGCTTTCTTTATCAAAAGGACCAAGGAGGCGGCGCCGATGAATAATACATTAAATCATGATGGAGCCAAGGTTTTGGCAGCAGCGGAAAATGTGGTAAAGGAGTTCAAGCTTTCCGGCAATATCCGCCGGGGCCAGATGGTGGTTCATGCGGTTACCGATGTAAGTCTGAATATCTATGAAGGCGAAACCCTGGCCATGGTGGGGGAGTCGGGCTGCGGCAAAAGCACCATGGGCCGCCTGTTTTTGCGGCTTTTGGAGCCCACCGCCGGCAACGTGCGCTTTGAAGGCCGGGATCTGGCGGAGATGGGGGAGGAAGAGCTGCGTCATCTGCGTAAGAAGATGCAAATCATTTTTCAAGATCCTTATGCCTCCTTAAATCCCCGGATGACCGTGGCCCAAATTATTGCCGAGCCTCTGAATACCCATCGGATCTATGGCAGCCAAAAAGAGACGGAAGCCAGAGTCAAGGAGCTGATGAAAAAGGTGGGTATCCGGCCGGAATTTACCAACCGCTATCCCCATCAGTTTTCCGGCGGCCAAAGGCAGCGTATCGGCATTGCCCGGGCCCTGGCCTTAAATCCCAGTCTGATTGTCTGTGACGAGCCCGTCTCTGCCCTGGATGTCTCCATCCAGGCTCAAATCCTCAATCTGCTCCATGATCTTCAAAAGGAAATGGGGCTTACTTATCTTTTTATTTCCCATGATCTCAGCGTGGTTCGCTATATCTCCGACCGGATCTGTGTTATGTTTTTGGGCAAGCTCTGTGAAGTAGGACCTACGGAGGAGATTTTCCGGGAGCCGAAACATCCTTATACCAGGTTTCTGCTGGAAGCGGTGCCCAAGCCCAATCCCCATTTGCGCAAGGAACAAAAAGCCTTTCTCACCGGCGAAATGCCCAGCCCCGTAAGGCCGCCCACGGGATGCCGTTTTCATACCCGCTGCCCCTTGGCGGTGGAGCGCTGCAGCCAGGAAGTGCCGGTGTTGCGGAACATAGAGGGCCGGCAGGTAGCTTGCCATATGGTGACTTCTTGATGCTTTAAGGCGAATTGAATAAATAGGGGAGCAGAAGAATGCAAGACAGCATGCGGCACGAAATGGCTTTGGAAAAACGGATAGAACGGGAGATCATGAGTTTCAGCGGAATTATGGGTATCTATGCCTCGGACTTGCGGGGCCGGGTGGTAGTCATAAATGCCGACGAGCCTTTTGAGACGGCCAGCACCATCAAATCTTTTATTTTGGCGGTGCTCTTTCAAAAGGCGGCGGCGGGCACAAAAGATCTGAATCATATGCTGGCCTACACCCGGGAAAACTTTATTGACGGCAGCGGCCTGCTGCGGGCTTTAGAACTGGGCACTGCCCTGTCGGTCAAAAATTTAGCTACCCTGATGATTATCGTTAGTGATAATATTGCCACCAACATGCTCATAGACTATATAGGGCTGGACGAGATCAATGAAGCCATCGCCGCAATGGGCTTTACCGGCACCCGGCTCCACTGCAAGCTGGGAGAAGGGGGCTGGGCCAGGTTGGGCACTACTACCCCAAGGGATTACGGCCGCCTCTTTGAGCGGCTAGCTGCAGAGGAATTGACGGGTTCCCCAGGGGACCGGCAAATGCTGGAGATATTTAAACAGCAGCGGTTCAATACGGCCTTGACCTATCTGTTGCCCCCTTATTATTTTGATGAGGATAATTACGGTGAAGAGAGCCCCATTTATCTGGCTTCCAAAAGCGGCTCCATGAACGCCTGCCGCAATGACGGCGGTATTGTAGGCACTCCCTGGGGCAGCTATGCCCTGGCCCTGTTTACCAAAGGCTTCAGCGACAAGCAATACCACAAAAACCATGAATCCTATGTTTACGGCGGCAGGGTCAGCCGTCTGCTCTTCGATCAATATTTAGCTTTGGAAGGAAGGTTTGCTCTATGATATTTCCACCGGCTCTAAAATTGGGTGACACTATCGGTTTGATTGCTCCTTCTTCCCCGGTACCGGCTGACCGGGTTGAAGCCTGCAAGGCTCTTTTGGAGAGCTGGGGATATAAAGTCAAAGAAGGCAACGGCATTTACAGTGCCCTCCACGGCTATCTTGCCGGTCCGGCGCCTGCCCGGGCGGCGGATATTAACGCCATGTTTGCCGATCCGGCAGTAAAGGCTATTTTTTGCCTGCGGGGAGGCGACGGCAGCTGTCAGGTCATGGATAAGCTGGATCTAAGAATAATCCGCTCTAATCCCAAAATATTTGTGGGCTATAGCGATATCACAAATTTTCATGTGTTTCTGAACCAGCAAGCCGGGCTGGTGACTTTCCACGGTCCCATGGTATCCGCCAATATGCTGGAGGACTATGATGAATTTACGAAGGAGTCCTTCGAGGCGGCTCTGGCTTTGGGCAATAAAGGCAGCCTGGAACTGAAAAACCCCGAAGGGGAGCCTTTTAAAGCTTTGCGCTTCGGCCAGGCTGAGGGAACCATTGCAGGAGGCAATCTCTCTCTGATCTGCTCCATGCTGGGTACGCCTTACGAAATCAATACCAAAGGGAGAATCCTGTTTATCGAAGATGTGGATGAAACCACCTGGCATGTGGACCGGATGCTTTATCATCTGAAATACAGCGGCAAGCTGGATCAGGCAGCCGGTGTTATCGTAGGGGATTTTGGAGGCCAAAGCAACCCCCGGGACCCCGGCTATCTTGTGGAGGAGTTGCTGCGGGATTTCTTTACGGGCTACAATAAGCCGGTGATTTACAACGTAAAATCCGGCCATTGCATTCCCCTGTCTACGATCCCTCTGGGCACAGTTTGCTCCATGGAAACCGGCAAAATATCGGCGGCCGGCGGCGAAGAGCCGAAGATCGTTTTCCGTTGGCCTTGATATTTGACCCTGATAGAATTGATGGCGTAAGGCTGGGAAATAACTGGACGTAAGCTTAATAGCAGTTTGACAAAAAATGAGGCAGGCCGACAAATCCTGAACCTCATTTTTTATCAAGAAAAAAGTTTTTTCAAAAAATATTTCGGTAATAAATTTTTTCTATTTACTTTTTTTGTATTAGGTATTATTATAAAGAAAATATTTTGGAAGATAGGCGATGTAAATGATTCGTATTGACCGTATCGACATTCATATCATTAAGTGCCTAAAGGAAAATGCCAGAATAAACGCTTCGGAAATTGGGGAGCGGGTCAATATGTCTGTTTCCGCCGTCATTGAGCGGATGAAGAAGCTGGAGACTTCCGGTGTGATCCGGCAGTATACCGTGGTTTTGGACCACAAAAAAATCGGCAAGGATGTTAGCGCTTTTATCTCGGTGAGCTTGGAGCATCCAAAGCATAATGACAAATTCATTGACGAAATCAACAAAAATCCGGAAATTATGGAATGCAGCTACGTCACCGGCGATTTTGACTTTTTGCTGAAGGTGATAACCAATTCCACCGATACCCTTACAGAATTGCTCAATCAGATCAAGTCTATACCCGGCGTATCTCTGACCCGTACTCTGGTGGTATTGTCCTCTACCAAAAACCAATTTTCCGTATTGCCGGAGCTGAAAAGGAAAGACTAACTTGTTGAAAGGAGATAAGGGAAATGATTATAGGTGTACCAAAGGAAATCAAAGCCCAGGAAAACCGGGTGGGCTTAACTCCTGCCGGAGTGGATGCTTTCGTAAAAGCCGGCCATAAAGTCTATTTGGAAAGCAATGCGGGATTGGGGACCGGTTTTACCGATGCGGAGTACGAGGCCGCCGGCGGTGAAATACGGGCCGATGCCCGGCAGATATATAGCGCCGCCGACATGATCATTAAGGTAAAGGAGCCCTTAGCCCCGGAATACGGCTTGCTGAAAGAAAACCAGATTCTTTTTGCCTATCTGCACTTAGCGCCGGACCCGGAGCAGACGGAAGCTCTGCTGAAGCAGAAGGTCATTGGCGTAGCCTATGAAACGGTACAGCTACCGAATAAAGCCCTGCCCTTATTATCCCCCATGAGCGAAGTGGCCGGCCGCATGTCCATTCAGATAGGAGCCCGGTTGCTGGAGAAAAACTGGGGCGGCGCCGGCATCCTTTTGGGCGGGGTTCCCGGTGTGGAGCCGGCCAAGGTGGTTGTTATCGGCGGCGGCAACGTAGGCCTTAGCGCCATTAGAATGGCGGTGGGCCTGGGGGCCCAAGTGACGGTGCTGGATGTGTCCGCCAGCCGTTTATCCTATTTGGACGACATGTTTATGGGCAGGATTGTTACGTTAATGTCCAACAATTATAATATTGCCAAATGCGTCAAAGAAGCGGATCTGGTGGTGGGCGCCGTCTTGATCCCGGGAGCCAGGGCCCCCAAGCTGGTCAAAGAAGAAATGGTCAAATCCATGCGGCCCGGTTCCGTGCTGGTGGACGTGGCTATTGACCAGGGCGGTTCTATTGAAACTATCGACCGGATTACCACCCATGAGGACCCTTATTTTATTAAGCACGGGGTGATTCACTATTCCGTGGCCAATATGCCCGGCGCCGTGCCCCGCACCTCCACTTTTGCCTTGACCAATTCCACCTTGCCCTATGCTTTGCAGATCGCCAACAAAGGAGTGGAGCAGGCCATGAAGGAGGACCCGGCCTTGCTGCTGGGGCTCAATACTTATAAAGGCAAGCTGACTTACCAGCCGGTGGCCCAGGCCCAGGGTAAGGAATACACGCCGGCGGCCGGATTATTTTAAGCCGGATGTTTTAAATACCATAGCGGCTTAATGATAAGGGAGCGCCTCAAATGAGGCGCTCCCTTTTGCCTACAATCGGGCGAAAAAAACTTGCTTGCGGCCTTGCCATTCAGCGATATCCACATCCACCTCGTAAACTTGGCGGATGTTTTCCGGCGTAAAAACCTGCTGACTATTCCCTTGGGCGAAAGAGGCGCCGTCTTTAAACAAAACCACCTGATCGCAGAGGATAGAGGCCAGGTTGAGATCATGGATAGAAACCACTGTCGTTACTTGCTTTTCTGCGGCATAGTTGCGCACAAGGCGGATGGTTTCAAGCTGATACTTCATATCCAGATTGCTGGTGGGCTCGTCCAACAAAAGCAGTTCCGGCTGCTGGGCGATAGCCCGGGCCATCAGTACCCGCTGCCGCTCCCCGCCGCTAAGACCGTCGAATTGCCGGAAAGCCAAGGCCTCCAGGTGCAAGCGCTCTATAGCTTCAAAAGCGATTTGCCGGTCCTGGTTGCTGGGACGAAAGCGCAGATAAGGAATCCGGCCCATCATAATGATATCCACTACCCGGCAAGCCATGCTCCGGCCGGAGCTTTGGGGCACATAGCCGATTTTGCGGGCCCGTTTTTTGGGGGGCAAAGACAAGAGGCTTTTATCATCAAGAAGGATATCCCCTTGCCTGACGGGGAGCATGCAGCCCACGCATTTGAGGAGGGTGGTTTTTCCTGCGCCGTTAGGTCCCAAAAGGCCTACGACTTGACCCTTTGGCGCTGAGAAGGAAATATGGCTCAATACTGCGGCTCCGCCATAAGAAAAACTCAGGTCTTTTATCTGCAGGTACATCAGGACACCTCCCGGCGTTCTTTCAAGATCAAGTGAATGAAAATGGGGACGCCCAGAAAAGAAACCACAATTCCTACCGGCACATTGACCGGGGAAAGAATGATCCGGCCAATAGTATCGCCTGTCAGCACAAGAAGGGCGCCGCTGAGAGCCGAGAAGGGCAACAAGAAACGGTGGTCGCTGCCGATCAGCAGCCGGGCAATATGAGGTCCGGCCAGGCCCACGAAGCCAATCACCCCGGTAAAGCTGATGATGGAGGCGGTGAGCAATACAGATAAAAAGCCGACGCCGATGCGAACAAAAGCGGGAGAAACGCCGAGGCTGCGGGAAACATCATCATCGCCCCCTGCCAGAGTATTAAGGGGTTGGGCAAAGCTATAAATTCCGGCCAGGCAGGGCAGGGAAAACAGCAGAACCACCAGAACCTGGGGCCAGGTTGCGCCGTTTAGGCTGCCAAACAGCCATTGCACGGCTGCCGCCAACTGATAATCGTTGGCAAAGAACTTCACCACGCTGTCGCAGGCATTGAAAAGGTAGTTGGTTGCAATGCCGGTGAGAATAATCGATTCCGGGCTCATGCCTGCACGGCTGGCGATAAAATATACACCGGCAGCACAAAGCAGGGACCAGGCGAAGGCGCTGATGACAATGCCGGTATTGGTGTCGCCCAGGGGTCCCACACCATAAACGATAGATAAGGAGGCGCCGAAAGCTGCCGCCGAGGAAATGCCTACGGTAAAGGGGCTTACCAAGGGGTTGCGGGTGACGCCTTGCAGGGCGGCGCCGGATACCGATAAACCGGCCCCGCATAAAATAGCCAGGCAGATACGGGGCAGCCGCAGCAGCAGCACAATTTTTTGGTTGGCGTTTTCCAGCCGGCCGCCATGGAAAAAAGCTCCCCGCAGAGCGCCGAAAATGTCTGAGGGCGTAGCGTCGGCAGTGCCCACCGCCGTGAACCAAAGGCCGCATACCAGAACCAGCAGGCTGCAAAACAGCAGAAGCAGCACGGCTTTGCGGCTGCTCCTGCGATATTCTTGTTCCAGGGGGTGTTGGGAAAGCAAGGGCTTTTTCATGGCTTAGGAAAGATTCTTGGCGGCAAAGAAATGGCCTTCAATGTTTTCAAAACCTTGGAAGTCTTCCATCCAGGCCCGGAAGATTTCATCGGGGTCCAAATCAGGCAGCAGATCAGGATAGACCCATTTGGCGATGTAAGCCGCACCCACCAGCTTGGAAGCGCCGCCGTGGCTAAACTGAGTCATCAGGAAGATATTGTTGTTTTCTACGGCAGGGATTTCATCCCAACCCGGACGGCTTTTGATTTCGGCAACGGTGTCGATAAATTGCTGCTTTGCCGGGGGATGATAGAGGCCGGTTCCCTGCAGGGCCTGAGCCGGGGTGATCAGTTTGACAATGCAGTCTGGCTTGCGCACAATCACTTCTTCGGGATCCACTTCACTGGCGTTGATGGTATCGATATTTTCGCTGAAGATGTTGTAAGCGTGGGAGGCTACGCTCATGCCGTAAAAAGCATTGCCGGGAACCACCGTGGAGTAATTGGTGGTAGTCTCCAGATACATGCTGCGCTGAGGCTGATTCTTTAGCTGAGTTTCGATATAAACTTGAATATCATTAAAATAATTGTAGAATTTTTGAGCAGATTCTTCGACGCCAAACATGACGCCGATATTATTGCATTGATTTTTGAAATCAGCGGTATCGTAACCGGAGATGACAAATACCTTGATGCCGAAGGGCCCTAATTTTTCTTCGGCCTCCGTCACGCTGCCGTTGTCGGGGAGAATCAGCACCTGAGGATTCAGCTCTACGATTTTTTCATAATTCAGCTCCGTCTGGCCTTTGCCAATAACGTTGTCGGGGTCAAACATACCCCAATAATCCCGGTCCTGGGCCGTATTCGTATCCACGGCAATGACCCGGTCAATGGCGCCGCAGGCCCGGATCAATTCGCTGTTGTACCGGTTGGCCACTACGGCGGTTTTTACGGGATAGGGCAGCTCCACCTGGCGGCCCATGTTGTCGGTGAGGGTGATGGTTTCATTGCCGGCAGGGGCCCCGGTGGGCTGAGAGCTCTGGGGCTCCGTTGGGGCGGCAGGCTGGCCGGCGCCGCAGCCCGGTAAAAGCAGGGCCAGGCACAACAAGATGCTGAGGGAAAGTATAATACGTTTCATGAATTTTCTCCTTTTTGCGTTTCATTCTATTGATGATGTGGGGAAATAGAAATCATTGTCTCGTTGCCTTTCTGAAAAGTCTTTGACCACCTCCTTGCAGGTACGGCGGCAAAAGGGCACAGCAAGACTATAAAATAGGCGTTAAGACAAAAAACCGGGGGTCAGAATACCCCCGGTGAACGCAAAAGCCAGCCTGAAATCCCTTCACCACCAAAGGATTTTTGAGAAACAACCGGCAGATATCCTGACTCAAAGCTTCAAACCTAATCCACAAGCCTTCCCGGAATAATTCCAGTGGCTAAATCTGTGTTTCGTAGCTTTTACAGTAAAGTGTGCTGTTGCGGATTCTAACCGCATTCCCTATTAATGCCTGTAAGGCAACCGATTGTTTTTTCTATTTAGTTGTTCCTGCACCAATTAAATACCCAATTGCAGTAAATGTCAAGATGGCAATGGGGGGCCAGCGGAGCTTAATCGAATTTTTTGAAGAATTCGTAGGCATTATCAAAGAAGATCCGGTCGGCAAGAGTTTTGCCCAAGCTGGACCGGCAAATGGCGTCATATAAACCGGCCTCATCGGCCACCGACTGCAAGAAGGGCGGAGTTTTGGCGCCGTCAAAGTCAGAGCCCAGAGCCGGTACTTTATCGCCGGCCAATTCCAGCATACGGTCTATATGGCGGAGCAAATCATCCCAGCCGGCCACTTCGCCATCTTCCTTCAGGAAGTTGATGTAATAATTTAACCCGATCACACCGCCCATACGTCCGATTTCCCGGATCTGGTCGTCGGTGAGATTGCGCCGGTGATTGCAGACGCTGCGGCAATTGGAGTGGCTGGCAATGAAAGGCTTAGTGGCCAAGTTTACCGTTTCCCAGAAGGATTTATCGTTGGCGTGGGATACGTCCAAAATAATGCCTAACTCTTCCATGCGGCCAATAGCCTGCCTGCCGAAATCCGTAAGACCCCATTCGGTATAGGCGCTGGCCCCGCCGGCCAGTTCATTGGCGCCGTTCCAGGTGAGGCTGGCCAGGCGGACGCCCCGTTCAGCCATGAGATTGATGCGGTCCAGGTCGCCGGCAAAAATCGAAGAGTTTTCGATGGTCAGCAGGGCAGCCACCTTATTGGCAGCAAATGCCTCGTCGATATCTTTGGTTGTCCTGACCTGACAGATCCGGTCCGGCAGCTCCTCCATATTTTGCTGAAAATTGCTGTAAAGCTTCTCGCCTTCTTCAATAGCCAGCTCCAGCCTGTACCTGTCGTGGATGAACATGGCAAAGCATTGACAATACTGGGAATTTGCCGGCAGGCGATCCAAATCAATGTGCCCGGTATTGCCGGCAAAAGAGGTACCCTTTAATAGTGTGTCACAATGCAAATCGAAAATTTTCATCATAGTGTAATCTCCTTTCAGTGGGGACTATGGCTATGGTCTTGTGATAACTCCTCATAACTTTATTATATCACACCTGTAGGAAAAACAAACGGCCTATTTCCCGGGCAATATAGAAAAGGCAGACAATGGTAGACAGGGAAAGCTCCATAGGGTAAGATAAAAACAGATTATTCAATTGCCTTATTATAATGAAGGGGGAAATCCTATGGAGTTATCGCAAGTTATTAACAGCAGAAGAAGTGTTCGCCAATACAAAAGCCAACCCGTAGAGGATGAGAAAATACGGGAGATTATTGAAGCCGGCCGGCGGGCGCCTACATCCAGAAACAGCCAAAACTGGTACTGCATCCTTTTGCGCAATCCCCGAATACTCAACCAGCTTGAAGAGGCATTTGCCAAGCAACAATGGATTGTCAGGGCGCCGGCAATCATGGTGGTTTGCGGAACCAACAACCGGACAATGATGTGCGGCCAGGCTGCCAATCCTATCGACTGTTCCATTGCCCTGACGCTGATGATGCTGAAAGCAGCAGAGCTGGGCTTAGGCACCTGCTGGCTGGGTATGTTTGACGCCGGCAAAATCAGAGAGCTGCTGGATATTCCGGCGGCCGATATGATTGTGGCGGTGACGCCTTTAGGCTATGCCGATGAAGAGCCCCAGGAAAGGCCCCGCAAAGATCTGGCAGAGTTTGTTCGTTATATAGACTAAAAGAATAGAAGGAAACAAAAGGGGGAGGCAGATATGATCAACCTGTTGCAGGAAGCAGATGTGGCAATAATCGGCGGCGGCCTGGCGGCTATGGAGGCGGCTTTGGCTGTCAGCGGCGCAAATCCTGAAGCCAAAGTAGTTCTGCTGTCAAAAAAACCGGTAGGTTTATCCGGAGCCTCCCTGGTAGCCTTGTCGGTGCACCGTTATGCGCCTCAGGAGCCGGGTTTACGGGAGGATTACGGCCGCAGCTTCCTGGCCTCCAGCCAGGGAGTAGGCGATCCGGCCCTGTTGGAGATTTTGATGGACGAGGGAGCGGCGGCATTAAAGGGGTTAGAAGAGCTGGGACTGCCCTTGGAATCAAAGGAACTGCCGGCATCAGACGGCAAGATGTACCGCTATCTCAGTTGCTGCCGGCCCAAATACGGCCGCCGGCTGACGGAGCCTATGCGGGAGTTGCTGCTTTCCCGGCCCCGGGTCAGGGAAGAAGCGGGGTATATGGCGGTGGAGCTGTTAACAAGGAATGGCGCTGTTTGCGGTGTGCTGGCCGAGCAGGAAGGCCGGTTCTATGTGCAGCCGGCTAAGGCAGTGATTCTGGCCAGCGGCGGCGCCGGGTTCGTCTACGAAAACACCAGCAATACCAGGGACCTTACCGGGGACGGTTACGGTCTGGCTTTGCGGGCGGGCCTTGCTCTGCAGGACATGGAGTTTGTGCAGTTTTATCCTTACCGCATCGCCAGCCCAGGCAGAGCCAATATCTTTCCCGATGTCTTTGATCACGGGGCTGTGTTTCTCAATGAAAAAGGAGAGCGGTTTATGGCCGGCTTTCCTAAAAAAGAGCAGGAGAACCGGGATGTGCTGGCCCGGCGAATGTTTGCCCAAAAAGAAGTGGTTTTTGATATCAGCGGCGCCGATCAGGAATATATCAAAAACGAGTGCAGCGCCGTTTATGACTTGGCCCGGAAGTACCATACCCAACAATTCCTGATGAAGCCGGTGGCCCATTTTATGATGGGGGGTATTCCTCTGCAGGCTGACGGCGGCAGCAGCCTGCCGGGCCTGTATTGTTGCGGCGAAGTTACCGGCGGCCTTCATGGCGCCAACCGTATTGCCGGCAGCGCTCTTACGGAGTGTGCGGTTTTTGGGGCCAGAGCCGGCCGGGCGGCTGCGGCATATGTGAGAGAAAAGGCAGGGAATGAGGCGGCGGGGGCCGAAGGGTCTGCAGAGCTGGCCTCACAAGCTGCCCGGATAGTTCAGTCTTTCTGCCCGCAGCCGGGCCAAGAGGATACCAGGCCAATCATTGCCGCCCTGCGCAAAACCATGTGGGAAAAGGCTTCCCTGATCAGAAGTGAAGCTTCCCTTAAAGAGGCCAAAACCGTAGTGGCGGCTCTGACCGGACAATTAAAAAGCCAAAGGCCCGCATCGCTGCGGCTTTGGCTGGAAGCTGGCAATCTGCTGCTGACGGCAGAAGCCATTGTGGACTCGGCCCTTTTGCGGCAAGAAAGCCGGGGGGCTCATTTCCGGGAGGATTATCCTGCCGCCGACCCGGCTATGGCAGGTAATGTGATCTACCGGCAGGGCAGGGCGGAGTTTATCAAACGATAACTAAAACTTGCGGTGGAAGAGATTGTCAGGGTCCCGAAGATTTTCTACGGTGGCGATGCCCAGATTTTCTAAAAGCTCCAGAACAAAGGGGTTGTCGGCGGGAGTTTCATAAGGAGCGTCTTTGCTGTAAGCTGTGATTAAAGGCCGGCTGATGTCCCTGGCGGTCAACACTGCCGGGCCGCCGGCGCAGCCGCCGTTGCAGCCCATGCCCTCAATAAAGTTGGCCCCTTGGAGGCCTTGTTGTACTTCTTCCAGCAATGCTTTGCAGCCGGCGACACCGTCGGCTTGCTTTGCTTTTAAAGGGATTTTTCTTCCCGGCCGCAGCCGGCTTAGAGTATCCCGGACGGCTTGGCTGACGCCGCCGCTGACGGCGTAGATTCTGCCGCCGGCGGAGGTGTTTTCCCTGGCATCCGGAGCAAAATCGGCAGGAATAATCTCTGCCTCCCGGAAAAGCTCCGCCGTTTCCTTAAAAGTGAGAACATGATCGATAGCCCCCGCCAGATCCGGCTCCCGGGCTTCCGCCTTTTTGGCCAGGCAAGGTCCTACAAAAACGGTTTTGGCTTCCGGCAATAATTGCTTGATTGTGCGTCCGGCAGCGATCATAGGGGAGACGGAAGGGGGGATATGGGAAATCAGATGAGCATATTTTTTGCGGATCATCGCCAGCCAAACGGGACAGCAACAACTGGTGAGCAGGTAATCCTCCTCATTTTTTATGGCTTCATCGAATTCCAAGGCTTCCTTGAGGGTCAGGATATCGGCAAAAAGCGCCACTTCCACCATGCCGGCAAAGCCCAGACTTTTGAAGGCCGCCCGCAGCCGCCCGGCGCTGTCTTCATCGGTATCTCCGTCAAATTGGCCGATGAAGGCCGGCGCTACTAAAGCATATACGGGAGCGGGCTGCTGCAAAAGCTCCAATACCGGAAATAAATCTTTGCGGGCAGCCAAATTGCTTCTTAGCTCTCTGATCAACCCGGCGTCCGGTTCTGCGCCTTGTGCGGCGGCAGACTCACCGGCAGAACCAGCCACAGGCTTTCCGGCAGACCTGCCGGCAGGTTCTGCGTCCGCTTTTCCGGCAGATTCTTCGTCAAGCTCCTGAGAAAACCGGGGGCTAGCGGCGGCAGAAGGCCTGGTCCGGCAGGCGCAGGCCTCGAGGCAGAGGCCGCAGCCGGTGCAGTGCTGGCCGTCAATAACGCCGTTGTTGTCATCGTCACGGCTGATGGCGTCAAAGGGGCAAACTGCCTCACAGGGCGCTTGCTTGCCTGTTTTTTCTCCGGACTGTCTGGCATTGTCCGCTTCTTCGCAGTCACAAGGGCCTTTGCGCCACACCGGCGGCAGATTGCCGGGCTCCAGCAGGCAATTGAGCTGCCGGGGATCGAGAACGTCCTTTACCGTTTTTTCATGGAGGGAATTATATAATTTCTCAAGAGTAACCATGGCGCCTCCCCAATTCATTATTTATCGGTTAGCTTTCCTCTTTGAATTCCTTCTTATTATATATTATTAAACCTAGGAAGTAAAAAAGAAACAAAAGCAGCAAAACCGGTAAAAAGGCCAGATAAAAGGGGAGCTCGGATAGATAAAGAGCGATGCCTAACAGAACATCTCTGTGGTTCATCGTGAAGATGAAAAAGCCTACGTAAAACAGGATATTGACGATCCTGGCTTTTTGGGTGCCCAGGCAGAGATTAAAGGGCAGCATTATCGACAGATAGATAATCCCTACGCCGATGCCCAGCAATATGTTGATAGCCAGGCCCCCGGCAGTAAAATCCGGCGGGGTAAAAAAAGAGGATAGCCAGGCCACAAGGCCCATAACTGCGCTGAGAAAAAACAGGAGGCTAAAGCCGAAGAGATAGCTGGAGTTATAAATTTGACTGCGGTTTACCGGCAGGGCGCAATAAAAATGATGGACGCTGGAGGCCTGGTCATAAGAGAGCACCGAAAAAACGGCGGCGTAAACGCTGATGATGATACCGGCGCTAAAAAGTATAGGGATGACGCTGAAAACCAGACTGGCTACGGCAAAGAGCAGCATAGTTCTTTTTAAGGCCAGCAGCTTGATGTAATCGGATTTTACTAAAGAAAATACAGGATTCATTTTTGCTCACCTCTTATATAATTGATAAAAATATCCTCCAGGGCCGGCAGATCATAGACAAAGGCGTCGCCGGCCAAGGCTTGGAAGGCCGGAAAATCCGTAGTCAGACCGGAAAAACCAAAGCCGTTGTCCTGGATGTTTAGCAGCAGGCTGCGGCAGGCAGCCGTCAGATTTTTGCTGTCTCCTTTAACCAGGCGGTGGGTATCCATCAGCTGGTCTTTTGGCGTCAGCTCCATCATCAGCTTGCCTTTGTGGATAAAAAGAATGTAGTCGGCGATTTTGTCCAGATCCGAGGTGATGTGGCTGGAAAAGAAAACGGTGACGCCCTCCTGCTCCAGCTCCTGCCGCAGAATATCCAGAAATTCCTGGCGGATCAGGGGGTCCAGATTGGCGGTGGGTTCATCCATCAGTAAAAGCCGGGGATGGTGAGCCAGGGCCAGGCAAAGAGCAAAGACCTTTTGCTGGCCGCTAGAGAGATTTTTGTAAGGCTTTTTGAGATTCAGGTCAAAATAGCGGATATGGCGTTGAAAGCGTTCCTGGTCCCAACTGGGAAAAAAGGCGCGGTATATAGCTTGAATCTGGGCTAACGTGGCCTGGGGCAGAAAACCGGACCGGTCTCCCACATAGGCTATTTCCTGTTTAAAGCTTTGGTCTTTTTGCCGGCTGTCCGTACCCAGCAAGGAAATCTTGCCGGCATCGGGAAATAGCCCGTTCATCATCAGCTTGATAGTAGTGGTTTTACCGGCTCCATTCTCACCGATAAAGCCGGTGACATAGCCCTGGGGTATGTTAAGACTGGGAATGGATAAATGAAAATTGCCCAGGGCTTTTTCAAGACCCCTTATGGTAATGGCATTGGTCATTATGTATACCTGCTTTCTTTTAAATATTTTGCTAAATTTCTTAGTAGGTTTTTTGTTAGGGCTTTTGCTAGACTTCTTGATCCCGGATCAGGCGGCAGACCTCCGACCTGGTGACGCCAGCATCTTCAAAAGAGCGAAGCAATTCCACCAATTCTCCTTTCAGCTGAAGCAAATGACTTTCCGTTAAAGCAGCTACTCCATCCACAGAAACAAAGGTGCCTTTGCCGGGAGTGGTAAATAGATAACCTTCTTTTTCTAAATCATCATAGGCTCTTTTAACGGTGATAATGCTGGTGGCCAGAGAGGCGGCCAGGCTGCGAATGGAAGGCAAAGGCTGGCCCGGCTGCAGCTCGCCGCTGTGGATGGCCGTCTTCAGTTGCTGCTCCAGTTGCTCATATAAAGGAACCGGTGAGCTGTTGGATAAAATAAGATTCACATCAGGGCCTCCTTATTGTGCTTGCCTTAGGGCCAATTCAGAAAGGCCCTTGCGTATATAACTGTAACTAACTGTATATATATAATATGCACAGTTGGGGAAAAAGTCAAGATGGAAAGATAATGTTATTGGATGAAAAATGCGGGCAAGAGCATGAGTAAAACCTCCTGCTTATTTACCAAGATGTTTACTCATGCTCTTACTGTAATGGAAAATAAAAAGAATTGTCTTTGCCGGGAAAGTATGCGATAATAGCGGTACCGTACTACATGGGGAGCTGGCGGTGCCCTGTACCCGCAAACCGCCTTAGCGGGGTGGAGTTCCCCGGCCCAGGGCCAGCCTTGTGGAGTCTGACCCAGGTAAGCAGCGTTGACGATTGGGTCCTGCGCAACAAAAATTTGTGAACCCTGTCAGGTCCGGAAGGAAGCAGCAGTAAGCAAACTCTTTTGTGTGCCGCAGGGCAGCCTGATTTGAGCCGGCTGCCTGGGTAACGTCCGGAAGGTTTGGTTCGAAGCCGGGGTGTACGGTTTTTTTGCGCAATTTTTTATTGTTAACCTGAAGGGGGGCAATAGGTTATAGTCTAATTCCCCCCAAAATTAAATCTATTGGCATATCCCAAATATAGAGCGCTTGGCTGTACCCCTCCCTACTAGGGAGGGGTACTAAGCTTGTCCGAAGCTCAATTTTGTGCAAAAATGCAGGTTTGTCTTAGTTTGCAGACCCTGCCAGAAGCAATTTTAAGTAATTTTGCCAGTTAGGTAGTGGACTGATTTCTGACAGGACTCTAAATACAGCCATAACATATCTTTCTACCCGTTTTATGGGCCTCCATAGCTCTAAGGGGTGTCTACCAACCTGCATTTTTGCACATTTCCGAAGACAAAGATTAACAAACCTGCATTTTTGCTCAAGTGGAAGCAAGACGTGGCGCAATACAAAGGAGGCCGTCTCAAATTTAGTCTTTCAAACCAATTTGAGGCAGCGGTCTGAAAAATTTATCAACGTTATATTCCAGGTAATGTATATATTTGAAATTTAAGGGAATGCTGTGTACAAGAACAAATAATCAAAATAAAAGGAGATATGACTATGGAGATTGAAATTTTATTGGAAAAAACCAGACGCTTAAATCAATTGCTGCAAAAAGCGGCAGGTCAGATGATTAGCCTTACGGAATTGGCCCAGTCCCTGAGGATACTGACGGAGGCGCAAGTCTATATTCTCGATGGTAAAGGTAATTTGCTGGGACAAGCAGGTGAAGGTGAATTCAGCCAGACCCAGATTCTGCCGGAAGAGGTTAAAGAGGGGGTAATGAAGCCCCAGGCTCTGGAATGGATTAATAATCAGATGAAGGCCGAGGCCAATTTAGCCAGAAAGGGCCGGGAGGGCTACTGCCTGGTAGTGCCGGCTCTGGGAGCTTCCGGCAGGATTGCTACCGTGATCTATATTCGGGATGAAAAGAACTTCGAAAGCGGCGATATGTTGTTGGCGGAGTATGGAGCTAATGTAGCGGCCATGCAGATTCAGAGAAATCTGGAGCAGAAGCTGGAACTGGACGCCAGAAAGAAAACAGTAGTACAGCTAGCCTTAGAGGTGCTGTCTTATTCGGAATTGGAAGCAGTCAAACACATCTTTAATGAAATCGACGGCAGCGAAGGCTTTTTGGTAGCCAGCAAGCTGGCCGAGGAGTACCGCCTTACCCGTTCGGTGATCGTCAACGCCCTGCGGAAGCTGGAAAGCGCCGGCGTCATTGATGCCCGTTCCTTAGGCATGAAGGGTACCTATATCAAAGTATTGAACGACTTCCTATATCAGGAGCTGGCGGCAATTTAAATAAACATCCGGATCGCCGGAATTCCGGAAGGGAAATGTAATATTCTGGATAATATTTAAACCATGGATAAGAAACTGATTCCTTCGCCCTTCAATCTATCTTTCAATGTCATCAAGCATAGTCTGGTGGAAAGCCTGTTTCCCCAAGTGCGCAACTGCTTATTTTGCGGTGGCCGCATTCTGGGAAACAGGCTTTCTGCCGGTCTTTGTCCTCAATGCCTCCTTGATTGGCTGCGGCTCCGGCAGAATGCCGTCATCTGCCCTTTCTGCGGCAGCTTCGATAGCGGCCAACCTTGCCGGGGTCCCTGCGGCGGCCGGCGGGAGATTGGCAAAATGGCCAGCCTGGACAGTACAAGTGCGGCAGTACCCTATACCGGTTTGTACCGGCAGCAGATGATGGCTTTCAAATACAATGGGCGGCGGGAGCTGGCCCTGCCTATGGGTTTTTTGATGTCCAAAACCTGGGAAGCCCGGGGCCGTCAACTGCCAACGGATACCGGACTTTGTTTAGTACCTGTGCCTATGCATCAGGCAAAGGAAGCGGCCAGAGGATATAATCAAAGCCGCCTTTTGGCTGAGGTTATCAGCCGCCAACTGAAACTGCCGGTGCAAGAACTCCTTTGGCGGCCTCTGCCGGGACAGGTGCAGGCAGGTTTGGACAAGAAACAGCGCCGCCAGGTTTTGGACCAAGTCTTTCAATGGGCTGGCGCCGAGGCTGGGATCAAAACGGCAAGTCCCCGCAGCGGCAAAAGACGGTACTCAGCCGTTATCCTTGTGGACGACGTAGTCACTACCGGCGCCACTTTAGAAAGCTGTGGACAAATTTTGCGGCAGCAAGGCTATAACCCTATATGGGGATTAACTTTTGCCGGCGGCAGCGGCTCTGGCATAAAATATCCATTAAAAACCTAAAAAAGATATCAAACTTAAATAAGCTGATGCTCTATAGGTTTTTGCTGTTTTTCACAAGGAAAAAATCTCGATAAAACCTGACTTTTTTCAATAATTTCAGCTTTTTTATACGCATTAAACAAAGAGTAAAAAAGTCATGTAATCCATGGACATAATCTTTATAAAAGCTGTTTGTCAAGAAGTATTTTTCCACATATTTTTCTCAAGAACGGCAAGTTATTCACAAAGTTGTCCACATTATCCACACTTTTGCACAACAAAACTATCTATGCATAAAGCTTATAATCTGAAAAAGGAGTGTTCCCGGAGAGGACAATTTTGTTGAACAATTCCAGCAGATGTCAATTATAGAAAAGTATTAAACTGCTAATTTTGTCTATTTTTTTGCTGTTATTCCCGTTTGACATTTTCATTTGCCGATGCTATACTCTGATGGATGACTTGCGGCGAAAGCTTTTAAGGCCTTCGCCGTCTTCAATTTCCGTATTATGTTTTGGGAGGAATTAAAACATGCAAGGCAAAGTAAAGTGGTTTAACAAGGAAAAAGGCTTCGGTTTCATCGAACGGGAAGATGGCAATGATGTGTTTGTCCATTTCTCAGCTATTCAGCAGGACGGCTTCAAGACTCTTCAAGAAGGTGAAACTGTCGAGTTTGATATAGTTGAAGGACCTAAAGGGCTGCAGGCTGCCAACGTAATGAAGGCCTAAGGCACAAAGTAAAGAAACCAAACAGGAGCCCGGTAAGGGCTCCTTTTTTATACAAAAAAAGCGCCTCGGGACAGGCCGGGCCGGACTATCCCGAGACGCTAAATAAGGTTGTAAAATTAAAAATTAAATGACACCTTGCAAGGCCAAAACCAGCAATATGCAGGTGGCCAGAAGGACGGCGGCAACCAGTAAAACGCCGGTGTGCTTTTTCTCCCCTTGGGGGCCGCCGGTAGAGGGAGGGATTAGGTTGGCTTTGCGTAAAGCCCTGACCACCGGCTTGTAAATCAGTATAGTGAGGGTGCAGTTCAGCCCCATTTTCAACAGATTGAAGGGCAGAATAGCCGGCAGCAGCAAAGGGACCACCTCATCCCGGGCCAGCCCCATAAAAATAGGGGTCAACAGATAATTCCACAGCATCATGACGACAGTGGCCAAAACACCGCCGCTGATCAGCCCGGTAATCGCCCCTGATAAGGTTTGCTTCTTTTTATAAATGAAGGCGGCGGTGCAGGCAAAGGAAGCGGAGGCCAGCAGATTCATGACAAAGCCGATTGGACCGGTGTCGCTGACGGTGACCATTTCCATAAAGGCTACCACCACAGCCATGGAAAGGGCCGCCAAGGGGCCATAGATGAAACCGCCGATAGCGATGATCACGTCTTTTGCCTCATACTTAAGGAAAAGGACGACGGGAATACGGCCGAAAACCATGACCACATAAGAGATTGCGCTGAGAAGGGCCAGATTGACCAGCATTTTGGTACGGGACGGCATATACAAACACCTCGCAAATAAAAGTAACACCTGAACGTTGTGTCATTCAGGTGCTAAACTGACAGCTTGAAGGCGTTACAAAAAACGCTCAAACCTACGGTCGGCAACATCTTCTTTCATCCAGACTATAACTGTCGGTATTGGAGTTGCACCAATTCTGCGCCGGAAGCGCTCGCGGACTGTACCGCCGATCGGGAATTTCACCCTGCCCTGAAGACTTACGCTGTTCAATTGTCCTTAATTATTATAACACTGTCAAAATCTTATTTCAATAGTTGAATTTTTAGTGAAGAATTAAGGCTGGAGAAGGAATTTCCTTTAAAATAGGGAATATTATATTCATGCACATGATTGGGCCGGCTTTTGGTTTTTCGCCGGTTGCAATCATAAGCGAACTTACTTGGAGGTGACTTTAAGATGAAGATCCAGATTCGCGCCAGGAATTTTCAAGCATCAGAAAAAGCCAAGGAGTATGTAGAAAAGCGTCTCAGTAAGTTGGACAGGCTTTTGGACAAAGATGTGGAAGCTACAGCGACTTTGATCGGAGAGAAAAACAGGCAGAGAATTGAAATTACGATACCGGTCAATGGCTTCATCCTAAGAGGAGAAGAAGAGGATGAAGATTTATTTACAGCCATAGATTTAGTCTCGGATAAACTGGAAAAGCAACTGGTTCGCAGCAAAGAAAGATTCTCCAAAAAAGGACGGCTCTCGGTGACGAAGCTTCCTACTTTAGCAGGCTTGTCTCCTGCCAGGGATGACGACGATGAGCTGAAAGTCCGGATCAAGCAGTTTTCCGCCAAGCCCATGCATTTGGATGAAGCGATTACCCGGATGGACATGGTAGGCCATACATTCTTTGCTTTCAATAATGCCGAGACAGGGTTCATCAATGTGGTATACCGACGCCATGACGGCCATTACGGCTTATTGGAGCCGGAAATGTAAACAAGGGGGCAGTCATAAACGGTATTACGGTATTAATGAAGTATTACAAGCATTTGCATCAACGGCTAAAGCAATAAGCAAACCCCCGGCAACCGCCAAACCGGTCCGCCGGGGGTTGTTTTAACAATAGCGGGGTTGTTTTAACAATAATAGTTGATAATGGAAGATAAAATTGAAAATGAGGGCTTATGACTTGTTGGCCATCAGATCTTTAAGCACGTCTACCGCCAAAGGCACCGCTTGGGCAACGGGCAGATCTTGGGCGCCTACTATATAATGATTGCAGCGGTTGAGAGGCAGCAAAATTTTTTGTGCCGGACTTTGGCTGACGGCGGCGGCCATGGCAGGGGTAATCTCTCCCAGCAGGGCGTCGGCGGCAATGATGCCGATAGGGCCAATAATAAAGTCGGCGTCCCGGCAATTAATCACCACCGGATTTTCGCCGGTGGCTCCGTGGTCGGCGCCGGCTTTCAGCATAGCGGCCGTAGCAATGCTGTTGCTGCCGATGGCAAAAAGCCGGACCGCCAGACCTGCTTCTTTGATTTTGCTTACCAGCAGGCTGCCGATTTTGCCGCCCTGGCCATCGATAATCACAATTTTCATCAGACATCCCTCCGTCAACATCATACCACAAATATTACGAGACGTCTGCGGCAATCGCCGTGCCTTTACAATTGAAAATTTTCTGCTGAGTCGTTATATATAGAATTGACAGCCGGCGGCGGAGAGTATAAAGTGTAAATAAGCAAACAGCGGGGCTGCAGCTCTGCAAGATATCTAAGAATGGATCCGGATTTAATAATTTGGAATAAATGAATAAGCGCTAAACGATGATGAAGAAGATCCATGAAGGATCAGGGCACCCAAGCATGGGGGCATTCTTGATCTTTTTTTATGATAAGAAGGAGTGTAACGAACATGAAAAACAAACTCGGGTCTTCTTCCCATCAACTAACGGCTGCGGCCTTGATGACGGCTCTGGGGCTGGTTTTGCCTTACGCAACTGCTCATATGTTTGGGGTGCCGGGCACGGTTTTGCTGCCTATGCATTTGCCCATCCTGCTTTGCGGCCTCCTTTGCGGGCCAAAATACGGAGTGCTTTGCGCTATTGTTACGCCGGTAATCTCTTCTGTGCTGACGGGCATGCCGCCGGCCTATCCTATGCTGCCCATCATGCTGGCTACACTGATTGGCTTTGCTCTGGTTGGCGGCTTGGCTTATCGCCATTTTCGGCTGCCTATCTATCCCTCGCTGCTTCTAGCCATGATTTGCGGCTGGGGCCTTTATGCTCTGGCCTTCCAGGCCTTGTTTTTGGCCGGCGGCGGCAACCTGCGGGCCTTGACGGTAACGGCGGCCTTAGCTGCCGGCTTGCCGGGAATTATTGCCCAGCTTTTGCTGGTGCCTTTTTTGGTCAAACGGCTGGAGAAATATTTAAGAACTCCTAAGGCTTTGCCGGTGGAGAAAAGTGGGCAAGTTGTCACAACTGCTCAAACTGCCCAAAGGGATACGGAAAAGCTTTCATTAATGGAAACAAATAAATTAGCGGAAGAGAAAAGGGGAGCCGACATGGATGAAAAGGCAAGAATCCTGGGTGTGGAGCCGGAGCTTTTAACGGAAGCCTGCAAGATGATCAAAGAAGAGGGGACCAGTTGCGTAATTATCAAGGAAGGCAGCATTGTATATACTGCCGACGGCAGAGGTGTGGCGCCCTTGTTGACTATATATGAAAAGGAAAAGCTGGCGGCAAGCTGCGTGGTGGACCGTATCATCGGTAAAGCGGCGGCGATGATTTTAGTTTTAGGCGGTGCAAAATCTGTCTATGGCGAAATCATGAGCAAGGCGGCACGGGAGTACCTGGAAGCCAGAGACATTCCCTGCCAGTACGGTCTTTGCGTGGATGTGATCACCGGCCGAACCGGCACCGGCATTTGTCCTATTGAAAGCTCGGTGTTGTCTATCGACGATCCGGCAGAAGGTTTTGAAGCTTTGACAAAAAGGCTGGCAGAACTGCGCAAAGCCATGTAATAGGGCGTCTTACCGGCAGACTAACTACTTAAAAGTTTAAGTTTTATACATTCGGGCAGGCTTGACCAACTTTTTCAGTGGCCAGAAAAGAGCGGTGAACCATGGGGCGCCCGCCGGGTAGTGACGGTGCTGCGGCGCTGCCGGCTCTGACCCCCGTCTGTGCAAAAATTGCGTTTGTATGAAAATCGGCGGGGCCGGTTGAGCAAAAATTGCGTTTGTATGTGAAATGCAAAAGGGTTATTACCGCACAACCGCAAAATTTGCACAGAAGCGGCCTGAATTTGGCTAAATTACCTCTAAGCCAGCATGCAAATCACGTACAAACGCAAAAATTGCACAGGCGGGTGACCGAAACCACACACAACCGGAAAAATTGAACAAAAGCTGCCCAATCGGTGGCCGCTCTGTCCCTTTCCGTTTTTGTTTGCGCCTAAACTAAATGACATTGTTGGATTATGTATATCCTTCTTTTCGTTTAATGAACTGTCTCAATTTTTGTGCAGTAAGCTGAATGGCTATTTTTCCATAAACACTCCATGGCTATGCTGACACTTTAACTTTCCCAATATCATTTTTTATGATATGATAGGCCTATCAATATTTCTTTAAGGGGTTGGGCCAATGTCTAAAAATACAAGAGAGCGTTTCATTAAAAGCGTTGTGATCGTTATTCTGGTATTTTTCATCTTTTCCATTATAGTGCCGTTAGTCCCCTGGAACAGCTTCCTGTAAGCTTCCTAATATATAGATAGAGGCGGCTGTATTGCCAGGTTTATAAGGAAACGGAAAAGAAAAAGTAGCGGTGAGAAAAAGCTGAGACCGGACAGGCGGCGATTGCCTGCAGAGTTTTGGAGACAAGCCCCGGAGCATTAAGAAGCCGGGAAGCTTTCTTCCAATACTAATGAAATCGCCGCCGCCGGTCTGTTTAATTTCCGGTCCTGCCGCAACCCAGCCCTCCGGAAACGGATAAGCCGGACACCCCGTCTAATCCTCCTAATCCCTTACAAAATATAAAGGTATATTGCAAAGCTTTATAATTTTTTCAAAAAAAGCAAAAAAAGTAGTTGCAAAAGGAGAAGAAGGGTGGTAATATAAGAATCCGCCCCCCCCAAGAAGGGGCAAACCTCCAGGAAACATCGAATAGTGCCGAAACCCAAATCTCAGGATGAAGGCCAGGCCAGTGACGAAGAATTTTTTGATCAAGCCAAGGCAAGCGCAGATAACTTGAACAAAAAAGGCGAGTCAGAATCTTTAGGGCACCGAAAAGAACCGCCTCCCTCGTTGGAGAAAACGGTTAAAAAAAAGGGCCGAAAAAAGATAAAAAAAGGTGTTGACAACGAGGAAGGGATTTGCTAATATGTAAAAGCCGTCGCGAAAAAGACGGGCCGATCCTTGAAAACTGAACAGTTGAAAGAAAA